>NZ_JBIWIF010000002.1:0-672416 GCF_044764505.1 Kitasatospora sp. NPDC094019 | reverse complement strand
TGACCGGCCCGCGCGGCGGAGCCGTGCCCGGGCCGTCCGCCCGCCACCCCCCGGCCCACCTGCCGGAACCCTGCCCGGGCCGTCCGCCCGCCACCCCACCGACCCGCGCGGCGGAGCCGGGGGGGGCCCGGGGGGGCCCCCCCCGGGCCCCCCCCCCCCCCCCCCGGCCCCCCCCCCCCGGGCCGCCCCCCCCCCCCCCCCCCCCCCCCGCGCGCGGGCCCCCCCCCGCCCCCCGGGGGGGCCCCCCCCCGGCCGGCCGGGGGCCCCCCCCACCGCCCGGCGCTACGAGTAGTCGGCGAGATCGATCCCGCTGTCCACGCCCGATCCGTCGATCGAGAACTTGCCGGTGTTGCCGTACCGGTCCCAGGCGGTGATCACCGGGCTGTAGTACACCCGCCAGGTGTTGATCGGCCCGTTGGGGATGTGCCAGCCGTTGCCGCCGGTGGTGGCGTGCACCCAGGTGAAGCACAGGTACTGGTCGGGGTAGGGCCGGTCGTAGACCCGGGCGTAGTCCCACCACTTGTTGCCGTCGGGGAAGTTGACGATCAGGCCGCCGTACCCGCCGTCCCCGTCGTACGAGCTGCCGTGCGGCTCCTGGTACCAGACGTAGGAGCCGTAGAGGTTCTTGTGGTGGCTGTCGGGCTTGATGTCGCAGGCGAAGAAGCCCTCGTAGCCGGAGTCGGTCCAGTAGCCCGACACCGAGAAGGTGACGAAATAGTTGTCCGTGGAGTCCAGCGAGAGGTAGTAGTTCCAGGCTTCGGTGGTCACGTACTTGGTGTCGTCCTGGTACCTGGTGGCCGTCCTGGAGTAGTCCCAGTTGACGCCCGAGCGCCGGTGGGTCAGGGCCACCAGCGGGTCGAGCGTGACCTTGCCCTCGAAGGAGCCCGATCCGGACTCGGTGGTGTACACCTTCCCGGTGTCCGTCTCGACCCAGGCCGAGATCGACTTCCGGTCCGCGCCCGGCCAGCAGGTGACGTAGAAGGTGAACTTCTGGGTGCCGTCGGCGGCGAGTCCGGCCTCCGCGGGGGCAGGCTCCGACGCCTCACCCGGCTCGGCCGCCGACGCCGACTCCACCCCGGCCTCCGACCCGGCCTCGGCCGAGGCGGCCGCGCCGCCGCCGCCGGGGACGTGGTGGAAGTACCGGTCCTCGCCGGCGGTGAAGCACCAGCCCTCGCGGCCCTGCCAGTTGAGCTTCTCACCGCTGACGTAGTCGACGAGGTTCACCCGGTTCGGCCAGGAGATGTCCCCGTAGTAGGTGCCGCCGTTCTCGTCGGTCGGTTTGACGCTGATGGTCACGGCGACCTGGTTCCGGCCGTTCGCGTAGATGTCGGCGGCCGGACCTCCGGTCTCCAGCATCAGCGAGAGCTTGGACACTCCTGCCCATTGGGTCATGCGTGGTCTCCTTCGCTTCTCCGTGCAACGGGTGCGCCGCCGGGACGTCCGGGGCGCGTCCTTCGGATCCCTGGCGCTCGCGGAGGAACTGCCGGTCGGCCTGCGCGGAGCCGCGCCAGCCGGTCCGGGTGCCGTCCGGATCGGTACGGCTGCGCGGATTTCCCCGCTCGCCCAAATCCGTTGTCGTGATGTCACTGCGGGTGTTCCGCGCCGGATCGGTCCAGGTGACGGTGCGATGCGTCGGAAGCCGGAACCGGTACGGCTGTTCGTCGAATTCATCGCGGATCCGGACGTTGTAAGGACCGGTGCGGGGGTCCACCCCACCAGACACCGAACTCCCGGAATTGGTCGCCTGCGTGAAGAACGAGGACACCGAAGGCATGCGCCACCCTCCCCTGATGTTCCGACGCCGATCCGCTCGAATCCTCTGCCCCGACCGCCTGCCCTCCGCGCCTGCCCGAAAGCGACCGACAACAGGCCGACAACAGGCCGACGGCCGACCGACAATGCGGCGGAACAAGGTGGCGGGGGTGCTGAACCGACCGAAAAGCGCCGGACCGATCCGGCGGCAGTGGCTCAATCCGTGAAGAGGCCCGTGGAAGGACCTGTGAAGTGACCCGTGAAAAGAGCTGTGAAGAGAACTGTTCCTGACGGACTGTTCCGAACACGCCGGGGCGACCGTTTCACTGTAACCCGGCCGCAGCCGATCGTGCCCCTCCCTGTGATAATTCCGCTCCGCCGAGCGGCGTGCCGGTGGCGTCGGGTAGCGCGGAGGGCGCGTCCGGGGCGCGCCGCACGCGCCGGTACCGCCCTTCGTCAGCGCCCCAGCGCCTCGGCCCCCAGTGCCTCAGCCCCCCAGCCTCTCAATGCCTCAGCCCCTCAATGCCTCAGCCCCTCAACGCCCCGACCCCTCGGCCCCGGCGGCGGTCGGGTGGGGACGGGCCGGGAGGCGGGTCCGGAAGACGCAGCCGGCCGGGGTGTCCTCGATCGCGAGGGTGCCGCCGTGGAGGGCGGCGATGTCGCGGGCGATCGACAGACCCAGGCCGGTGCCGCCTTCGTCGCGGCTGCGGGCGTCGTCGAGCCGGGTGAAGCGCTCGAACACCTTCTCCCGTTCGGCGGGCGGCACGCCCGGGCCGTCGTCGGCGACGTCGAGGACGGCCCGGCCGGTCGCCGGGTCCAGGGCGAGGCGCACCGTCACCCGGTGGCGGGCGTGGCGCTCGGCGTTGTCGAGGAGGTTGGTCAGCAGCCGTCCGAGCCACATCGGGTTCCCGGTCACCGCGACCCCGTCGGCGAGCTCCGTCACGACCTCCTTCCGCCCCGGGCCCCGGCCCTCCAGACAGGTGCGCACCAGCTCGGCGAGGTCGAGTTCCTCGGCCGGGCCGTTGTGCCCGGTGGTGTCGAGGCGGGCGAGCAGCAGCAGGTCGGCAGCGAGCGACTGGAGCCGATCGGTGTCCTGGAGGGCACCGGCCACCATGTCGGCGCGGACCACGGGGTCGGGATGGGTGTGCGCGACCTCCAGCTGGGTGCGGAGGACGGCGAGCGGGCTGCGCAGTTCGTGGGAGGCGTCGGCGATGAAGCGCCGCTGGCGGACCCCGGCGGCCTCCAGTCGGTCGAGCATGGCGTTCATGGTGTGGGCGAGGCGGGCGATCTCGTCCTCGCTGCCGGGTTCGGGCACCCGGCGGGCGAGGTCCCGGTCGCCGATCGCGGCGACCTCGGCGCGGATCGCCTCGACCGGGCGCAGCGCGCGGCCGGTGGCCCGCCAGGTCACCACGCCGACGGTGGCCACCAGGACGGCGCTGAGTCCGGCGAGCGCGGCGGTGGTGAGGTCCTCGGCGGTGTCGGCGGTGTGGAGGGAGGCGCCGACCCGGATGGTGACCGGGCCGTCCGGAGTGGCGGTGGTGAGGGTGGTGACCCGCTGGTGGTGCTCGTCGCCGAGGACGCCGAGGTCGAAGCTGTCGTGGCCGCCGTCGGCGAGGGCGGGACGGCCGGCGAGGTTCTGGCTGGCGGCGACCACGGCCCCGGACGTGTCGGTGACCTGGATGAAGTCGGCGCCGGGGTCGAGCGGGAGCACGTGCGGCAGGGGTCCCTCGGCGGCGGACCGGGCCACCGTCCGGGCCTGCTCGCGGGCGGCCGTCTCGACGGTGCGGTGCAGGTTGGCCCGCATCAGCAGCACCACGGCGGCGGAGGCGGCCAGGAGGACGACGGCGACGGCCACGCAGGCGGCGATCGTGGTGCGGGTGCGGACCGACCGGGGTGCCAGCCGCTCGGTCGCGGTGGCCAGGCGCGGCGAGCGCCGCAGCCGGTCGGCCCGGCGGCGCAGGGCCGCGGGGATCCCGGGGCGGGCGGGGTCAGCCACCGTCGGCCTCCAGCCGGTAGCCGACGCCGCGCACGGTCTGCACCGCCGCCCGTCCGAACGGCGCGTCGATCTTGCGCCGGAGGGCGCTGATGTGGACCTCGACCGTGTTGGGTCCGCTGTCGGGGCCGCTGTCCCAGACCTCTTCGAGGATCTCCCGCTTGGAGACCACCTCGCCCGCCCGGCGCGCGAGGTGGTCCAGGACGGCGAACTCGCGCGGGGTCAGCGCGACCGGTGTCCCGGCCCGGGCACAGGTGCGGGCCGCGGAGTCCACCACCAGGTCACCGAGCACGGTGCGCTGCGGGGCGCGGGAGCCGATGCGACGGGCGAGGGCCCTGAGCCGGGCGACCAGGACGACGAAGGAGAACGGCTTGGAGAGGTAGTCGTCGGCTCCGGTGTCCAGTGCCTCGGCCTCGTCCCATTCGCCGTCCTTGGCGGTGAGCATCAGGATTCCGGCGTCACTGCCGGCGGCCCGCAGCCGGGAGCAGACCCGGTAGCCGTTGAGGCCGGGCAGCATGATGTCGAGGATGATCACGTCGTAGGCGTGCTCGGTGGCGCGGGCCAGGCCGGACAGGCCGTCGTGGACGATGTCGACGGCGAAACCCTCGGCCTCCAGACCGTGCTTGACCGCCAGGGCGAGCCGCTGTTCGTCCTCCACCACCAGTACGCGCATGCTCCCCAGGGTCTCAGGTCGCCGCGACGGGGAGCTGAAGGCGTCTTCAGGTCTTCAGGATTCCTTCAGCGCCCTTCGGCCATGCTGATCATGTCAGTGGGAACGCGGCCCGCCTCCGGGCCCGGCCGGGTCCCCTTCTCGGAAAGGCGCTTCCATGGTGCTCCCCCCGGCGGCCGCGCTGGCCGTCAACCCCCTGGACGCGGGCTCGCTGCTGGCCGCGTTCGGCGCGCTGGGCATCGCCGTGATCATGTTCGCGGAGACCGGCCTGCTGGTCGGCTTCTTCCTGCCCGGTGACTCGCTGCTGTTCACGGCCGGCCTGCTGTGCACCACCAGCGAGCGCGGCGGCCCGCACCTCGACCTCGGCCAGGTCCTGGCGGCCGCGGTGGTCGGCGCCCTCGCCGGCGCCCAGGTCGGCTACCTGCTGGGCCGGCGCGGCGGACGCGCCCTGCTCAGCCGCTCCCGCAACAGACACCTGCACGAGGGCGCGGTGCGGGCCGAGGAGATCCTCACCCGCTACGGCCACCGCAAGGCCGTCGTCCTCGCCCGCTTCGTCCCCGTGGTGCGCACCGTGCTCAACCCGCTGGCCGGCGCGCTCGGCGTGGACGCGCGCACCTTCACCGTGTGGCAGGTCGTGGGCGGCCTGGTGTGGACGGTCGGCCTGGTCATGGCGGGCTACGCGCTGGGCTCCTCGATCCCGAACGTCGACCACTATCTGCTGCCGATCGTCGCCGTGGTGGTGGCGGTCTCGCTGCTGCCGCTGGTGCTGGAGGTCGTGCGCTCCCGCCGCCGGGGCAGGACCAGGTGAGCGGGACCGCGGGCGGGCCCGTGCGCGCGCTGGCCCTGGACGGCCGCCCGGTCGACGGCGGTCTGTACCTGCGGATGGAGCACTGGGCCCAACAGCTCCCGGCGCCGCTGCAGCACCTCGTCACCGTCTGGTCCGTCGTCGGGCTGCTGCTGCTCGCCGCCCTGATGCTGCTCGGCTGGTGGCGCTCGCGCCGCGCCGACGGCGTGCTGATGGCCCGTGCGCTGGCCGTGCCCCTGGTGGTCACGCTCGCGTTCGCCACCGACACCCTGCTCAAGTCGGTACTGCGCGAGCCCCGGCCCTGCCAGGTCCTCGACGCCGGCCGGACCCTGGAAGCCTGCCCCGGCACCGGCGACTGGTCGCTGCCCAGCAACCACACCGTGATCGTCTTCGCCGGCGCCGCCGCCCTGTGGCACGTCGACCGCCGCCTCGGCGCGCTCGGGCTGCTGCTGGCCGCCGCGATGGGCCTGACCCGGGTGCTGGTCGGCGTCCACTACCCGCACGACGTACTGCTCGGAGCCGCGGTCGGCACCGCCGCGGGCCACGTGCTCGGCCTGCTGTCCGGCCGGGCCGCACCCCTGGTCGACCGGGCCCGCACGGGCGGACTGCGGAGGTGGCTGACCGCATGACCGCCCGCACCTCGACGGCGGTCGGCGCCGTCCTCGCCCTCTGCGCGGCGGCGTTCGCGACCGTCGCGGCCCTGGTCGCCGCCCATGGCTGGGCGCCGTACGGATTCGAGCGCGGCGCGCTCGACTGGGCCGTGGCCCACCGGCCGGCCCCGGTCGAGCGCGCCGCCGAGCTCCTCACCGACCTGGGGACCGGGGTCTTCTCCTACCTGTTCGCGCTGGCCGCCGGCGTCGTCACCGTGCGGGCGACCGGCCCGCACCGGTCGCGGCCGGTCGCCGCCGCCGTGCTGCTCGCCCCCACGGTCTGGCTGGCCCTGGGGCAGCTGCTGCGCCAGGGCCTGATGCACGGCTTCGGCCGGCCCCGCCCGCCGGTCGTCGACTGGGCGTTCACCGCCCACGGCTTCGCCTTCCCGTCCGGTCACGCCTTCACCGCCGCCCTCTCCGCGGGCCTGCTCGCCCTCGCCGTCGTCCGGGCGCGTCCGGGGGCGGCCCGCCCCGCCGTCGCGGCCGCCGCCGTGTTCGCCGTGCTGATCGGCTGCACCCGGGTCTACCTCGGTGTGCACTGGCCGCTGGACGTGCTGGCGGGCTGGCTGCTGGCCGCCGCCTGGCTGGCGCTGGGTGTCCTGCTGTTCCGGAAACAGCTCGGCAGACTCCGGGGCTGAGGCGCCCCCGGCGGGGCGTGCCCGGTTTCGAGCTCCCTCGAAGGGCTTTGCCCGGACAGTACGGGCACGGTGAGACTCGTCGCGGCAACAAGCCACCTGGAGAAGTGACTTGAGGAGAGTGACCGACATGAGGATCGCACCTTCCCTGGTTCCCCGTACCGGTGTCGCACTGGGGGCCGTACTGATGGCTGCCGGGCTGCTGGGCGGAACCGCCGCCCAGGCCGCCGACGGCGCCCCCGCGGCGGGCGCACCCGCCGCCGCGGCACCGGCCACCGCCGCGGCACCGGCCTCCGACGCGAACCAGACCGTCGTCCAGGGCGGCAGCGTCCTCAACCGGGGCCAGAACTGGTCCTCCCCCGACGGCAGCACGGTGCTGTACCAGCAGTACGACGGCCACGTGGTGCTGTACAAGAACAACGTCGCCATCTGGACAGCGGTCGGCACCCACGGCATCGGCACCTACTTCCAGATGCAGTACGACGGCAACCTCGTCGCCTACGACGCCGCCTGGCGCGCGGTCTGGAACAGCCGCACCATGAACTACCCCGGCGCCTACCTCGCCGTCCAGAACAGCGGGAACATCGTCGTCTACTACGGCAGCACCCCGGTCTGGTGGTCCAACTACCGGCCCGGCGGCGGCCCGGTCGACCCCGATCCCGAGTGCACTCCCACCACCCACCAGCTCTGCCCGTAGCGACTTCCCCGCCACCGGCGACCGCCGGGGCCGCTCCCATCGGACGCGGCCCCGGCGGTCGCCGTTCGCGCGTGCCTCCACCTCCGCCCCCTCACCCTCGGGCGGCGACGCGCGCGTGCCGCCGGGCCGTCAGGGTGGCGGTCATCGGGCCCGGGTTGAGGGTGAGTTGGGGCAGCCTCGGTGTGCTGAGCGTCTGCCGGTGCAGGTCGATCCGCCAGTGGCTGAGCAGCGAGGACAGCATCAGGACACCCTCGACCAGCGAGAACTCGTCACCGATGCACTTGCGGGCGCCACCGCCGAACACGGTGACGGGCACCTGCGGCCGGCCCCCGTGCGCGTCCCAGCGGTCGGGGTCGAAGCGCTCCGGGTCGGGATAGAGGTCGGGCAGGTGGCTGATCAGATAGGGGCTGTAGGCGATCACCGTGCCGCGCGCGATCGCGTAGGGGCCGAGTTCGGTGTCCTCCTCGGTCTGCCGGGTGAGGAACCACCCCGGCGGGTACATCCGCAGCGCCTCGGTGAGCACCTGCCGGGTGTAGGTGAGCCGGGGCAGGTCGTCCCAGGCGGCGGTACGACCGCCCAGCACCGCGCCGGCCTCGGCGGTGAGCCTGCTCAGGACGGCGGGGTGGGTGGTGGCCAGGAACAGCGCCCAGTTCACGGCGCCGGCGGTGGTCTCGGTGCCGGCGGAGTACATGGTCACGGCCTGGTCGACCAGTTCCTCGTCGCTCAGCGCGGGCAGGTCGCTGTCGGGGTCGCGGGAGGCGATGAGCATCGAGAGCAGGTTGTCCTCCGCCGCTCCGCCGTCCGCCGCTCCCCCGTCCGCCGCCGCGGCGACCCGTCGGCGGAGGTCGGCGGTGAGGTCGGCCATGGAGCTGCGCACCCGTTTGGTGGCCCGGTCGTAGCGGACGTTGCCGGGGGTGGGGACCGTGCGCAGCCGCTTGGGCAGGAGGGTGTGCCGGGTGAAGCCGGCCAGCAGGGTGTCGAAGTCGGCGGCCAGGCGGCCGTGCAGGCCCGGGTCCAGGCTGGTGCCGAACACCGCGGAGAGGACGACGTCGGCCGTGATGGTGCGGGACTCGACGGCGAGGTCGAGGGTCTGGCCGTGGTGCCAGCGGCGGAGCGCGAGGTCCAGGCGCTCCGTCATGATGCGGGCATAGCCGGGGAACCGGGACTGGTGGAACGCCGGTTGCATCAGGCGGCGTTGGCGCCGGTGCTCGGCGGCCGGGCAGGAGGCGAGCCCCTGGCCGCCCGCCTCGCGCAGCCGCTCGAACATCGGCCCGCCCTTGTCGAAGACCCGGTCGCGCACCAGCACGGCGCGGGTCAGCTCGGGGTCGCAGACGACGACCAGGGGCTTGCCGAGGAAGCGGATCTCCACCAGCGGGCCGTGCGGGGGCAGCCCGCGCAGGAACGCCAGCGGCGCGCGCAGGAACGCCGCCAGATGGCCGACGACGGGCAGGGCGCCGGGGGCCGACGGGACGACAGCGGTGCCGGTCATGGGACGGACTCCCTTGCTGGGCGGGACTGTTGGAGGGCGGCGCCGGGCCGATCGCCGTCCATCGGCGCCGCGGCGGACCTCCTGGCGGATCGCGCGGAGGGCACCGGGTGACAGCGGCGGCGTGGAACCGGCAGTGCGAAGGAGACGGTGCGAGGACGGCGACGCGGGGACGGCGGTGCGAGGAGCACGGTGCGGACGGCGCGGTGCGAACGACGCGGTGCGGGGGCGGTGTTCGCGCGGGCGGCGGAGTGCCGGGCGAACGGTCGCACCGACGGGCGGAGGCCGGCACGGGCTCCGGTAGGGCGGCACGCCGGGGCGGCCGCCGGAGCCGACGGCCCTCACTCTAGGCAACGAGTTCCGGAACGTCCATGCCCGGGTTGAAGATCCTTGGCACCGGCGGGACCGACTCCGAGCACTGTCAATGTGATCTGCGTCACTCCGAAACTCGTGGAACCGGCACGGAGAGTAACGGCTGAACGGGTGCTACCTGCCCGAACATCCCGGCCGCGGAACGCGCTGCGTGAAAGCGGAGCCGGAATTTCCGCATCCTTGCCCCCCTCCGCCAGGGATTAATCCACGCCCCCTGGTGCGACCGGCGAAAGGCTGCTTAGCCTGTTCGAGACCTCCGGAGCGAGGTCACGGGGGAAGGAATTCATGATGACGACATCGATTCCTGCTGGGCGCGCGTCCGCGCCCGGCGAAGAATCCGCACTCGTTCAGGAATGGCTCCGGAAAGACCTCGTACGGGTCCGGGAGGCACTCCAGTCCTTGGTGGCCCAGCCGCACTCCCGGATCGAGGAGCCCATCGCCTACGCGGTGGAGCACTCCGGACGCCTGCTGCGGCCCACGCTCGTTCTGCTGTCCTCGTACCTGCTCGCCGAAGAACCCGGCCGGCGCACGCACCGGCGGGTCATCGAAGGCGCCGCGGTCGTCGAGACCCTGCACATCGCGACCCTCCATCACGACGACGTGATCGACAAGGCGCAGGTCAGGCGAGGAAGGCCCAGCGTCAACGCCAAGTACGGCACCGCGACCGCCCTGCTGACCGGGGACTACCTGCTGGCCCGCTGCATGCAGGGCGCGGCGGCGCTCGGGCGCTCCCACCTGCTCGCGATGGCCCAGACCCTGGCCGACATGTGCGTCGGCCAGATGCTGGAGTCCAGCCGTCTCCACGACCCGCGGCGAACCGAGCCGGAGTACTACGCCGCCGTTTCCGGGAAAACCGCCCGCCTGTTGCGGACGGCCGCCTCGATGGGAGTTCTCGGCGGAAAGGCAGAAAAGGGCGCACAAGCGGCACTCGAACGCTTCGGGCACGATCTGGGAATGGCATTCCAGATCTGGGACGACATTCTCGACATCTGCAGTACGGAAACCGGCAAGGAGCCGGCGAAGGACATCCTGAACGGTGTCTACACGTTGCCGGTGATCTACGCCGTCCAGGACTCGGCGGACGTGCTGGTGCCGCTACTGAGCGCGCAACCGCTGTCCGCCGACGGGTGCCGGGCCGTGGTCGAGGCCGTCCGGGCCTCGGGAGCGATCACCCGGGCGGCGGAGGTGGCGCAGCGTTACACGGCGAACGCCCTCCTCGCGGTCGAGTCGCACCCGGCCACCGCCGCGCACGCCCCGATCGTCCGGCGGTGCCTGCGGGACCTGGTCGACACCTTCGCGTCCCGCCATCCCGCCCTCCGGGCGCTGCGCGACGCCACCGGTCCCGGGTCCGAGGGCCGTTCGCCGGCCGCGTGACCGGCCCGCACCCCGGAACCGTCCCGGGCCGCCGGGTCACCACCTGACCGGCCCGCGCGGCGGAGCCGTGCCCGGGCCGTCCGCCCGCCACCCACCGGCCCACCTGCCGGAACCCTGCCCGGGCCGTCCGCCCGCCACCCCACCGACCCGCGCGGCGGAGCCGGGGCCGCGCCGTGCGCGCCGCCGCGGCCCGGACCGCTGCCCGTCCAGAAGGAGCGTCGTGCCAGCAGTACGCAGCGACTTCATCACCGACTACGACCCACTCGCCGACGCGTGGTGGGACCCCAGGGGCCCGCTCGCGCCGCTGGGCTGGATCGCCCGCGCCCGGGCCGGTTTCGTCCCGGCCGTGCCCGCCGACCGCCACGGTTCGGCCCGGCTGCTGGACATCGCCTGCGGGGGCGGGCTGTTCGCCCCGCACCTGGCCGGCCGGGGTTACCGGGTGGTCGGCGTCGACCTGTCGTTCCAGTCCCTCCGGCAGGCCCGCGCCCACGGCTACGACGCCACCGCCCGGGCCGACATGTCCCGGCTCCCGTTCGCGGACGAGTCCTTCGACGTGGTCACGGCCGGGCAGTGCCTGGAACACGTCCCGGACCCGTACTCCGTGGTCGCGGAGGCGTGCCGGGTACTGCGCCCCGGGGGAACCCTGATCGCGGACACCATCGCCGACACCGGGGCGGCCCGGCTGGCGGCCATCACCCTCGCCGAGAACCTGCCGCTGCCGGGCCGCCCGACCCCCGGCACCCACGACCACCGGCTCTTCGTCAACCGCGAACGGCTGCTCGCCACCGCCCGGGACCACGGTGTGGAGCTGCGGCTCCACGGTCTGCGCCCGCACCTGCGGGACGGCCTGCGCTACCTGGCCGGGCGCCGCGAGGACGTCCGGATGGTCCGCACCCGGTCCACCGGCGTGCTGTTCCTCGCGGTGGGGAGGAAACGGTGACCGCGCCCTCCTCCGGTTCCGCCGCCCCCGCCCCCGTACCCGCCGCCCCGGCGCCGGTCGGCCGGCCGCGGCCCGCCGGCGGCGCCGTGCGCGCGTGGGTGGTCGGCGCCCGGCTGAAGACCCTCCCGGTCACCCTGGCGCCGATCGCGGTCGGCACCGCCGTCGCCGTCCCGCGCGGTCTGCCCGACGGCGGGCGCACCGCGCTGACCCTGGTGTTCGCCCTGGGCTTCGTGCTCGGCACCAACTTCCTGAACGACTACAGCGACGGCATCCGGGGCACCGACGACCACCGGCTCGGCCCCGCCCGGCTGGTCGGCTCCGGCCGGGCCTCGCCCCGGCGGGTCCTGCGGCACGGACTGGCGCTCTACGGCGTCGCCGTCGCGGCCGCCGTCGTCATGGCGGTGACGGTCAGCTGGTGGCTGCTCGGCCTCGCCGCCGTGTGCGCGCTCGGCGGCTGGTTCTACACCGGCGGCTCCCGGCCGTACGGCTACCGCTCCCTGGGCGACGTGAGCATCTTCGTCTACCACGGTGTGATCGCGGTCTGCGCCACCGCCTTCATCCAGCTCGGCCGGCTCCCGCTGCTGGCGCTCCCGGCGGGCGTGCCGATGGGCCTGCTGGCCTGCGCGCTGCTGACGACCAACAACCTGCGCGACATCCCGACCGACACCGCGTCCGGCAAGATCACCGTCGCCGTCCGGCTCGGCGAGCGGCGCACCCGGATCTACTACGCGCTCCTGCTGGCCTCGGCCTTCGGCTCGGCGGCGGCACTGGCGGCCGCCCGCCCCTGGGCGCTGCTGGTGCTCGGCGCGGCGCCGGTGGCGGTCCGGCCGCTGCGCCGGGTGCTGGGCGGGGCGCGGGGCCGTGACCTGATCCCCGCGCTGGAGCACACCTGCTGGCTGCTGCTCGTGTTCGGCGCGCTGCTGACGACGGGACTGGTCCTGTGAGCGCCGCAGCGGCGGGGCCGCGCCCCGGGGCGGCCGGGTACGAGGTGCTGGTGATCGGGGCCGGCTTCTCCGGGATCGGCACCGCCGTCGGGCTGCTGCGCGCCGGGATCGACGACTTCCTGGTGCTGGACGAGCAGGACGGCGTCGGGGGCTCGTGGCACGCCAACCGCTATCCCGGCGTCGCCGTCGACATCAGCGCCTTCTCCTACTCCTTCGCCTTCGAGCCGCACCCGGGCTGGTCCCGGGCCTTCCCGCCGGGCGAGGAGCTCCGCGCCTACGCCGAGCACTGCGTGGACCGGTTCGGCCTGCGCTCCCGGCTGCGGCTCGGCTCCCGGGTGGTGCGGGCCGGCTACGACGAGGACGCGCACCTGTGGGAGGTGGCGCTGGCCGACGGCACCGTACTGACGGCCCGGTTCGTGGTCTGCGCGACCGGCTGGCTGACCCGGCCGAAGACACCGGACCTGGCGGGTCTCGACCGTTTCGAGGGCCCGGTGGTGCACACCGCGCGCTGGGACGCCTCGGTGACCCTGCGCGGCCGGCGGGTCGCGGTGGTCGGTACCGGTGCCTCGTCGGTCCAGCTCGTCCCCGAGATCGCCCCGCTGGTGGAGCGGCTCGACGTCTACCAGCGCACGCCCACCTGGGTGTTCCCCAAGCCGGACCTGCCCGTCCCGGCGGCGGTGCGCGGGGTGTTCGCCCGGGCGCCGTGGACCCAGCGGGCCGTCCGGCTCGCCACCGACTCGGCCACCGAGCTGTCGTTCGTCATCGCCATGGTCCACTACCGGCGGTTCCCGTTCCTGGTCCGGGCCGGAGAGGCGGCCTCCCGGCTCTATCTCCGCCAGCAGGTCGGCGGCGACCGTGAGTTGACGAAGGCGCTGACGCCGTCCTACCGGCTCGGCTGCAAGCGGCCGTCGTTCGGCAAGGGCTACTGGCGGGCCTTCACCCGGGACAACGTCCGGCTGGTCACCGACCCGATCGAGCGGATCACCGCGGGCGGCGTCGTGACGGCCGACGGCACCGAGCGGCCGGCGGACGTCCTGGTCCTCGCGACCGGGTTCCACGTCCTCGACAACCTGCCGCCGTTCCCGCTGTCCGGCCAGGGTGGCCGGGACCTCGGGGAGTTCTGGGCGGAGGAGCGCTTCCAGACCTACGAGGGCAGCTCGGTCAAGGGCTTCCCGAACCTCTGGTTCATCGTCGGCCCGTACTCGTTCACCGGGGGCTCCTGGTTCGGCATGATCGACTACCAGGTCACCCACCTGCTGC
This sequence comes from Kitasatospora sp. NPDC094019, assembly GCF_044764505.1. Classification (NCBI taxonomy): domain Bacteria; kingdom Bacillati; phylum Actinomycetota; class Actinomycetes; order Kitasatosporales; family Streptomycetaceae; genus Kitasatospora; species Kitasatospora sp. NPDC094019. The sequence continues at coordinate 658,838 of NZ_JBIWIF010000002.1, read as the reverse complement.
GGGTGATCCGCGAGGCCCGCCGCCGGGGCGCGACCCAGGCGGCGGTGCGGCCGGAGCGGCACGACGCCTCCTTCGCCGAGGTACTGCGCCGGCAGCGCGGCACCGTCTTCGCGGACTCCAGCTGCCGCGGGACGAACAGCTACTACTTCGACCGCCACGGCGACGCGCCGGCGGTCCGGCCCGCCTCCACCTACGAGGCGGCGTGGCGGGCGCGCGGCTTCGACCTCGACGACTACCGGTACGAGCGGGTCCGCGGCGGCGACGGCCCGACGGCCCCGGGCGGCGCCGCACCGGTCGCCGCCGCACCGGGCCCGATCGCCCCTGACCCCGTCACCGCCCCCGTCACCGCCCCCGCGCACCCGGAAGGAGCTCCGCATGCGACCGCCTGAGCCCCCCGACCCGAGCGCACCCGGCGGGCGGGACCGCGCGCTGCGCCTGATGTACGCGCTGTGCGGCGGCGCCGGCTTCCTGGTGATGGCGACGATGGCCGTCACCTTCGTCGTGCGCAACGCCGACGCGGGCCCCTGGGGCGTGATGCGCACCTTCCTGCGCGACGCCACCGGGAACCTCGCCTCCGACTTCGTCTACGCCGACCTGGCGCTGACCTGGGCCGCGCTCGGGGCCTTCATGGTGGTCGAGGCGCGACGGTGGGGGATCCGCCACGTCTGGGCCTACATCGTGGGCGCGCCGGCGCTCGCGCTGGTCGTGAGCTTCTCCGTCTTCATGTACGTCCGCCAGTCCCGGATCGCCGCCGCGCGCGTCGCCTCCCCTGGCACCGCTCCCCGCCGCACCGCCCCCACCCACCCCGTCCCCGCCTCGAAAGGCCCGCAGCGATGACGACCACCGACGCCCCGGGCATCCCCGGCACCGTCGAGCACGCCCTGGCCCGGGCCGCCGACGCGCTCCGCCACCGCCAGGACGCCGACGGCTTCTGGAAGGGCGACTTCGAGACCAGCCTCATCGGCGAGGCCGGCGAGGTCCTCCTGCGCCACTACCTGCGCCTGCCCGACGACGGCACCACGGCCGACGACGCCCGGACCATCCTCGCCGAGCAGAGCCCCACCGGCGGCTGGGCCGCCTACCACCAGGGCCCGGACGAGCTGCTGCTCTCGGTCTTCTGCTACGTCGCCCTGCGCCTGGCCGGCCACCACCCCGACGAGGCGCCGATGCGCGCGGCCGCCGCCTCGATCCGGGCCGGCGGCGGCATCGAGGCCGTCGACAACCTCCTGATGCTCGCCTGGCTGGCCGTGATCGGGCTCTGGCCGTGGAGCGACATCCCGCTCGTCCCGCCGGAGATCGTGCTGCTGCCCAGCTCGTTCCCGGGGAACATCTACCACTTCGGGGCCGCCGCCCGCGGCATCGTGGTCGCCAACAGCCTCTTCATGGCGACCCGCCCCGTCGTCCCGGCCGGATTCGACCTCCGCGAGCTGTTCCGCCGGCCGGACGCCCGCCCGCGACGGCCCCTGCCCGTCCGCTGCGCGACCGCCCTCAGCCACTGGTACGCCCGCCGGCCGGTCCGCGCCCTGCGCCGCCGCGCGATCGACAGGGCCTCCCGCTGGCTCGTCGACACCCAGGAGACCGACGGCAGTTGGGGCGGCAACTGGCCGCAGACCGCGAACGTCCTGATGGGCCTGGACGCGGCGGGCCTGGGCCGCGACCACCCGAGCGTCGTCGCCGCCCTGTCCGCGCTCGACCGGTACGTCGTCCGGCGCGACGGGCAGCGCCGGATCGAGATGTGGACCTCCGTCGTCATGGACACCGCCCTCGCCCTGTCCGCGAGCGCCGCGGCCGGCGGACCCGGGGACGGGGCGGCGGCCGAACCGGCCGTCCGCTGGCTGCTCGACAACCAGGTCACCGAACTCGGCGACTGGGCGGTGCTGACCAAGGACCCCGTCCCTGGCGGCTGGCCCTACGAATTCACCAACAACGCCAACCCCGACGCCGACGACACCGCGTTCGCCGTCGTGGCCCTGCGCCGGGTGCGGCCGCGCGGCGAGGACCCGGCCGTCGACGGCGCGTGCCGGCGCGCCCACCGCTGGCTGCTGTCCCAGCAGTGCGAGGACGGCGGCTGGGCCGCCTTCGAGCCGCTGCGCTGGCGGCTGCCCGGCCGCGACCGGCTCGCGGAGATCGGCTTCCTGGAGGCCCCGTCCGCCGACGTCACCGGCCACGTCCTGGAGGCCCTCGCCGCCGACGGCCACGCGGACGGCCACGCCGCCCGCCGCGGCGTCGAGTGGCTGCGCCGGCAACAGCGCCCGGACGGCTCCTGGCCCGGCTGGTGGGCCTGCTACCACCTGCACGGCACCAGCGCCGCCGTCACCGGCATGGCGGCCTGCGGGGTCCCGGCCGACGACCCGGCCCTGCGGCGCGCCTGCGAGTGGCTCCTCGCCCACCAGCGGCCCGACGGCGGCTGGGGCGAGTCCGTCCGCGCGCTGCACGACCCCGAGTGGATCGGACGGGGCGACAGCACCCCTTCCCAGACGGCCTGGGCGCTGCTGGCGCTCATCGCCGCCGGACGGGCCGACAGCGCGCCGGTGCGGGCCGGTCTGGACCACCTGGTCCGCACCCAGCAGGCCGACGGCGACTGGGCCGAACCCTGGCACACCTGGGTGGTGCACCACGACGGCCTGTACTGGCGCGACAGCCTGCTGCGGCTGATCTACCCCGTGCTGGCCATGGCCGCGCACCGGGCCGCGCTCGAAGGAGGAGCGGCATGAGGGCGGACCCGGACACCGGCGACGGCGTCACCGTGGTCGGCGGCGGCCTCGCCGGCATGACGGCGGCCTGGACCCTGCGCGGGCTCGGCCTCCCCGTCCGGCTGCTCGAAGCCTCGGCCGAACTCGGCGGCATGGCCGGCTCCCGGGTCATCGACGGCCGGACCGAGGACCACGGCGTCCACATCTTCCCGGCCTGGTACCGCAACACCCTGCGCCTGGTCGGGGAACTCGGCCTCGCCGAGAACCTGCGCACCACCCGCAAGTTCCACCAGCTGCTCCCGGGAACGGAGTTCCGCACCGCCGACACCCCGGCCGCCGACCGGCTGCTGTTCCTCTGCGGCGTGCTCGACCTGCTCGCCCAGGACTACCGGGCGCGTGACGAGTCCCTCCACGACTTCCTGCGCGGGCTCCGCTACCTCTCCCCCGCGGCGGTCGCCGACATCGAGCACCTCTTCGTCGCCTCCAGCGCCGCCGAGAGCACCGCCGTCTCGGCGGCCGGCTTCCGCGGCAGCGTCGCCGCCTTCGTCCGCCACCCCGGACGGGTGCGAATGCCGCGCGGCGACCTCCAGCACTGGTTCGTCGACCCCTTCCGGCAGCGGCTGGAACGCGCGGGCGTCGAGGTGCTGACCGGCCGTGAGCTCACGGCGGTGACCACGGACGAGCACGGGGTGCGCGGCCTCACCCTGCGCGACCCGGCCGGCGCCGACACCGAGGAGGCGGTGACCGGGCAGCTGGTCCTCGCGATCCCGCACGGCCGCCTGGCCGCCCTCGGCCCCGGGATCACCGGGGCGCTGCGCCCGGCGCACGGCATCCTGGAACTCACCTCCCGTCCGCTGGGCGCCCTCCACCTGTACCTGCGCCGCCGCCTGCCGGGACTGCCCGACGAGCACATCCGCCTGGTCGGCTCGCCGCACGCGATCACCCTGATCGACGTCGGACAGACCTGGCCCGGCCACCGCGACAGCCTGCTCAACTGCGTCGTCGGCCGGGTGGCCGCGCTCCGGCACCTCGCCGAGGACGAGGCCGTCAAGGTCCTGGTGGAGGAGCTGATGACCTACCTCCCCGGCCTCACCTGGGCGGACATCGAGCACGCCTGCTACCAGCCGCACTCCTCGGCGCCCTTCCACGCGCCCGGGCCCGGCTCGGCCCGCCACCGGCCGCAGCCCTTCACCGCGTTCGCCGACGTCCACGTGGCCGGGGACTTCTGTGCCGCGCCGCCGGGTGTGGCCGGCATGGAGGCGGCGGTCCGCTCGGGCCTGGCGGCGGCGGAGTCGGTCCGCCGCAGGACCCGGCCCGACCTGCCGGCGGTACGCGTCGACACCATCGGCGACGTCCCGCCGCGGGTCGCCCGGTTGCTGCGGGCGGCGCTCGGCCCGGCCGTCGCCGCCGTCCGGAACCGGCCCCGCGGGAACGGGCCCGTCCGGACGTAGGCGCCGGTCCCGCCCGGTGGACCCACGCACCACCGGGCGGGACCGGCGGACGGCACACGGCGCGCGCACGCGCCCCGCACGCGCCGGTACACAGCGCACCCGGGCACCGGGCCCGCGCGGACACACGGGGTGCACGGACACACGGGGGAACGACATGATCCACGCACTCGTCGCCGGAGGCGGCATCGGCGGCCTGGCCACCGCCCTGGCCCTGGCCCGCGGCGGCCACCGCGTCACCGTCCTGGAACGCCAGGACGCCTTCACCGACATCGGCGCCGGCATCCAGATCGCGCCGAACGGCTTCCACGCCCTGAACCGGCTCGGCGTGGGCCGGGACGTCCGCGACCGCGCCGTCCTCGTCGACGAACTGCGCCTCATGGACGCCACCACCGGGCGCGAGCTGGTCGCCCTGCCCGTCGGCGGGCGCTACCGGCAGCGCTTCGGCGACCCGTACGCGGTCGTGCACCGGCGCGACCTCCACACCCCGCTGCTCACGGCGTGCCGGGCGCTCGACACCGTCGCCCTGGTGGCGGGGGCCGGGGTGCGCCGCTTCGACCAGGACGGGCGGGGGGTGACCGCCGTCACCGCCGACGGCCGGAGCTTCACCGGCGACCTCCTGGTCGGCGCCGACGGCATCCGCTCCACCGTCCGCGCCCAGCTGCTGGGCGACGGTCCGCCCCGCCCCTGCGGGCACACCATCTACCGCACCCTCGTCCCGATGGAGCGGGTGCCGCGGTGGCTGCGCCGCAACGCCGTGACGCTGTGGGCCGGGCCCGGCCGGCACGTGGTCCACTACCCCGTCGCCGGCGGGTCCTGTCTCAACCTCGCGGCGGTGATCGACGACGGCGCCACCGAAGCCGTCTCGGGCCGCCCGGCCGAGCGGGCCGCCGTCCTGGCCCGCTTCGCCGACGCCGGCCCCGTCCCCGTCGCCCTGCTACGGCTCGGGGATGACTGGCGCCGGTGGGTGCTGTGCGACCGCGACCCGGTCGACGTCTGGACCCGCGGCCGGGTGACGCTGACGGGCGACGCCGCGCACCCGATGCTCCAGTACGCCGCCCAGGGCGCCTGCCAGGCCCTGGAGGACGCCGTCGTCCTCGGCGACCTGCTCACCGACGCCCCGACCGCCGACGTGCCCCACCTCCTGGAGCGGTACAACGCCGCCCGCCGCGAGCGCACCGGGCGGGTCCAGCGCCTCTCCCGCGAGATGGGCGCCCGGCTCTACCACCCGGCCGGAGAGGACGCCCGGGCCCGGGACGCCCTGCTGCGCCCGCTCGACGAGGACGCGCTGCACCACCGGGTCGCCTGGCTGCACTCCGCCCCCGCCCGGGCCGCCACCGGCCCCCCGCCCGGACCGGACGGTGCGCGAAAGGGCAGAGCTCCCGACCCCGCCGTATGGACCCCGTAAGGAGCGGCCGCGCGCCGGATTTCCGGGCCTATCGTCCTTATCGGTCGAGACGGAGAACGTCTCCGATGCGAGCAGAAAGACGATTCGCCATGAAATCCCCGTCCCGCCTGAAACGCGCGTTCGCCTGCGGCGTCACCGCCGTCGCCCTGGTCGGCGGCCTCACCGCGCAGGCCCGGGCCGCGCCGTCGCCCGGCTATCCGGTGGACAAGACCTGCGGGACCCCGGCGGTCCCGGGCGGCGGCAACTGCATGACCTCGCTGATCGGCGCCGGGTTCGACATGATCCGCGGCATGCGCAGTGCCGCCAACGCCAACAAGCTGGACAACGCGGAGTTCACCCAGAAAACCGCCACGCAGCTGAGCCAGAAGTTTCCCGGCTTCAATGTCCTGGTGTTCAAGACCGTGGGCACCGACCTGTACGACACCGAATGGTTCACGAACGAGCACAAGGCCGATATGAAGGGGGTGCTGATCGACACCACCTACAAGCTCAACCATTTCATGAACAAGGAGGAACAGAAGGATCCCTCGGGTTACGACAAGTTCCGGATCTGGGTCTTCCAGGGCGAGTCGACCTTCCGCAACCGGGGCGACGGCGGCTACCTGAACTGGGCGTTCGTCGGCAACGACGGCGACAGCGTCAAGAAGGAGTCGTGGACCTGCCGGGCGGGCACCGCGCGGCCCTACAAGTGCGACGGCGACGTGCGCACCCTGCACTTCCCCGCCCGCTCCGGCTACGGCTCCAGGACCGGCAGCCTGACCCCCGACTCCAGCGCCCCCGGCTACCACGCCTGCCTGGACGTCAGCGGCAACGGCAACGCGAACGGCACCCCCGTGCAGCTGTGGGAGTGCAACGGCGGCGACGCCCAGAAGTGGACCTACAACGGCTACAAGCTCCGGGCCGCCAACGGCAAGTGCCTCGACCTGGCGGACAACAGGGCCGCCAACGGGAACAGGCTCCAGGTCTGGGACTGCCTGGAGATCCCCGGCCAGCGCTGGCACATGTCGCCCAGCGGGGGTCTGCGCCACCTCACCGACCCGGACGACCGGTCCAAGGACGTCTGCGTCGACGACTACAGCGGCCGCACCGCCAACGGCAGCCCCGTGGTGGCCTGGGCCTGCGGTTCCGACGGCAACCGCGACGCGCCCAACCAGAACTGGGCCTGGGGCGGCACTCCGCCGACCACCGGTCCCAGCACGCCGGGCAACGGCGCCGATGTGACCCTGAAGCTCGACAACGGCCTGGGCGCCGTCCCGGTCGGCGGCTCCGCCGGCACCGCCGTCGTCCCCGGGATCCGGGGCGGCAACGAGTCCAAGTGGAAGCTCACCCCGGTGGGCGGTGGCCGCTACCGGATCACCAGCTCCTACGGCCTGGACCTCACCGAGAGCGGCGGCTACCTGGCCGAACTCCAGCCCTGGAGCAACTCACCGAAGCAGAAGTGGGAGCTCCTCGGCGTCGGCAACGGCAGGTACCAGATCCGGATCTCCGACGACGACTGCCTCGCCCACGACGCCGACTTCAAGCAGCTCGGCGTGTGGACCTGCAAGCGCGGCTGGCAGCAGGAGTGGGTGCTCGAATCCGCCTCCGGCGGAGTGATCACCCCGGGCGGCGGCGGGGGCACTCCGACCGACCCCGGGAAGCCGACGAAGCCGAAGCCCCCGACGGGCGGCGGCGCGAGCGTCCCGACCGAACGGCCGCTGTTCCTCAAGCTCGACAACGGCCTGGGCGCCACCGCCCCCAACGAGACCGCGAGCTGGGGCGCGCCCGTCCTGGGCGGCATCCTGGGCTACCGGGGGTCCACCTGGACGATCAAGCCGCTCGGCGGCGACCGCTACCGGATCGTCAACGACCTCGGCTACAACCTCACCGAGAACCCCGACACCTACGTGGCCGAGCAGCAGGCGTGGGGCGACACCCCCAACCAGAAGTGGATGTTCGTCGGCGCCGGCAACGGCAAGTACCGGATCCAGATCTCCGACGACGACTGCCTGACCCACGACTCCGACCACAAGCAGCTCGGCGTGTGGACCTGTGAGGGCGGCTGGAAGCAGGAGTGGTCCCTCCAGCTCCGCTGACGGCCCGCCCCCGGCACCCGGCTGCCGCCACCCCGACGCCACGGGCGGGTGGTCGCGGCCGGGTGCTCGGTTCCGGGCCGGCGGGGGCGGATGATCCTCGGCATGGAGACACTTCAGCCCGGCGGGGATCCGCGCGCGTACGCCTGCATGCTCGTCCGGCGGCCCGCCGATGAGGCGTTCCGGGCCTTCGCCGACCCCGCCGTCACCACCCGGTTCTGGTACAGCGGGAGCAGCGGGCCGATGGTGGTGGGCGCCGAGCTGCGCTGGGAGTGGGAGACCTACGGGGCCTCGGCCGAGGTCAAGGTCCTGGAGGTGGAGCAGGGGCGGCTGATCCGGTTCGAGTGGGGCAACTACGACCGGCCGACGACCGTCGAGCTGAGGTTCACCCCGCGCCCGGCGGAGAGCACCTTCGTCGAGGTCACCGAAACCGGTTTCCGGGGGTCGGCGGACGAGACCGTGCGCTGGGTGAACGACACCGTCGGCGGCTTCACCACCGCCCTGTGCGCGATGAAGGCCCTGCTGGAGCACGGCATCGAGCTGAACGCCGTGCCCGACCACCACCCGGCCTGACCGGCCGGCCGCACCCCGGCTCCTCGGCCGGACCGGCCCGCGCGCGGACGCCCCTGGCGTGTCGCGCCCGCCGACCGACTAACCTGGACCGCTTGCCCGTACCGCCGTCCCGTCCGAGGAGCCCAGCGCCGTGTCCGACAGCTTCGCGCACCTGCACGTCCACACGGAGTACTCGATGCTGGACGGGGCCGCGAAGAACGGCAAGCTCTTCGCGGAGGCGGAGAGACAGGGCATGCCCGCCATCGCGATGAGTGACCACGGCAACATGTTCGGCGCGTACGAGTTCTTCCACTCCGCCGCCAAGACCGGCGTCAAGCCGATCATCGGCATCGAGGCGTACGTCGCCCCGTCCTCGCGCTTCCACAAGAAGCAGGTGTTCTGGTCGCCCGGCGGCCAGCGGCCGGCCAGCGCGGACGGCGAGGGCGGCAAGGACGTCTCCGGCGGCGGCCGCTACACCCACATGACCATGTGGGCGCAGAACGCCACCGGCCTGCGGAACCTCTTCAAGCTCTCCTCGCTCGCGTCGATGGAGGGCTACTACATGAAGCCCCGGATGGACCGCGAGCTGATCGCCGCCAACGCCACCGGCATCATCGCCACCACCGGCTGCCCCTCGGGCGAGGTGCAGACCCGGCTGCGGCTCGGGCAGTACGAGGAGGCCGTCAAGGCGGCCGGCGCCTACCAGGACATCTTCGGCAAGGAGAACTACTTCCTGGAGCTGATGGACCACGGCCTGTCCATCGAGCAGGACGTGCGCGAGGACCTGCTGCGCCTCGCCAAGCAGCTGAACATCCCGCTGCTGGCCACCAACGACTCGCACTACGTCACCGCCGACCAGGCGGACGCGCACGACAGCCTGCTCTGCGTCGGCGTGGGCAAGAACAAGGACGACCCGAACCGGTTCAAGTTCCAGGGCACCGGTTACTACGTCAAGACCGCCGAGGAGATGCGCGAGCTCTTCCGCGAGCTGCCCGAGGCGTGCGACAACACGCTGGCCATCGCGGAGCGGGTCGAGTCGTACGACGAGGTGTTCACCTACGTCGACCGGATGCCCCAGTTCGACGTGCCCGAGGGCGAGACGCAGGCGTCGTTCCTGCGCCAGAAGATCGCCGCCGGGCTCCAGCACCGCTACGGCGACAACCCGAGCCAGGAGGTGCTGGACCGGGTCGAGCTGGAGATGGGCGTCATCTCCCCGATGGGCTTCGACGCCTACTTCCTCGTGGTCGCCGACATCTGCCAGTACGCCCGGGACAACGGCATCCCGGTCGGCCCGGGCCGAGGCTCGGCGGCCGGCTCGATGGTCTCCTACCTGACCCGGATCACCGAGCTGGACCCGCTGGAGCACGATCTGCTGTTCGAGCGGTTCCTGAACCCCGAGCGCATCAACCCCCCGGACGTCGACATCGACTTCGACGACCGCCAGCGCGACCAGATGGTGCGCTACGTCACCGACAAGTACGGCTCCGCCTACACCGCCCAGGTCAACACCTTCGGCACGATCAAGGCCAAGGCCGCCGTCAAGGACGCCAACCGCATCCTCGGCTACCCGTTCGCCATGGGCGACCGGATCACCAAGGCGATGCCGCCGGACGTCATGGGCAAGGGCGTCCCGCTGGCGGACCTCTTCAACGAGAAGCACCCGCGGTACAACGAGGGCACCGAGATCCGCTCGCTGTACGCGAACGAGCCCGACGTCAAGAAGATCATCGACACCGGCCTCGGCATCGAGGGCCTGATCCGCGGCACCGGCGTGCACGCCGCCGCAGTGATCCTCTCCTCGACCCCGCTGCTCGACCTCATCCCGCTGCACATGCGGGACAAGGACGGCGTGATCATCACCGGCTTCGACTACCCGTCGTGCGAAGCCATGGGCCTGATCAAGATGGACTTCCTGGGGCTGCGGAACCTGGGCATCATCGATCACTGCATCAAGATCGTCAAGGCCAACCGGGGCGTGGACGTCGACATCGAGAAGATCCCGATCGACGACCCCACCACCTACCAGCTGCTGGCCCGCGGCGACACCCTCGGAGTGTTCCAGCTCGACGGCGGCCCCATGCGCGCCCTGCTCAAGCTGATGAAGCCCACCGAGTTCGCCGACATCTCCGCCGTCTCCGCGCTCTACCGGCCCGGCCCGATGGGCATGAACTCGCACACCAACTACGCGCTGCGCAAGAACGCCCAGCAGGAGATCATCCCGATCCACCCGGAGCTGGAGGCGCCGCTCGCCGACGTCCTGGGCCCCACCTACGGCCTCATCGTCTACCAGGAGCAGGTCCAGCGAGCGGCCCAGGTGCTCGCCGGGTACTCGCTCGGACAGGCCGACCTGCTCCGCCGGGCGATGGGCAAGAAGAAGAAGGAGGTGCTGGAGAAGGAGTTCGTCCCCTTCCACGCCGGGTGCAAGGAACGCGGCTACTCCGACGAGGCCATCCAGTCCGTCTGGGACGTCCTGGTCCCGTTCGCCGGCTACGCCTTCAACAAATCGCACTCCGCCGCCTACGGACTGGTCTCGTACCAGACCGCCTACCTCAAGGCCAACTACCCCGCCGAGTACATGGCCGCCCTGCTCACCTCGGTCGCCGACGACAAGGACAAGATGGCGGTCTACCTGGCGGAGTGCCGCCAGATGGGCATCCGGATCCTCTCCCCCGACGTCAACGAGTCGGTGGTCGACTTCACCGCCGTCGGCAGCGACGTCCGCTTCGGCCTGAAGGCGGTGCGCAACGTCGGCGTCCCGGTCATCGAGTCGCTGGTGGCCACCCGGGCCGAGAAAGGCAAGTACACCTCGTTCCCGGACTTCCTGGACAAGGTCGAGCTGGTGGTGTGCAACAAGCGCACCGTCGACTCCCTGGTCAAGGCGGGCGCGTTCGACTCGCTCGGGCACACCCGGCTCTCGCTCAGCACCGTGCACGAGAGCGCGATCGACGCCGTCACCGGACTGAAGAAGCAGCAGGCGATCGGCCAGGACGACCTCTTCGGCGCCCTCGACGCCGAGGAGGGCGGCGGCATCGGGCTGGACTTCCAGCTCACCGACCGCGAGTGGCCGCGCCGCCAACTCCTCTCCCTGGAGCGGGAGATGCTCGGCCTCTACGTCTCCAGCCACCCGCTCGACGGGGCCGAGCACATCCTCTCCCAGAACCGCGACACCTCGATCGCCGACCTCCTCGGCTCGGGCCGCACCGAGGGCGAGGTCCGGCTCTCCGGCCTCATCACCGCCGTGGACCGCCGGATCAACAAGGCCGGCAACGCCTGGGCGATCATCACCGTCGCCGACCGCGACGGCTCGGTGGAGGTGCTGTTCTTCCCCGCCACCTACAACCTGATGGCCGATCAGATGATCGAGGACAACGTCGTCTCGGTCCGGGGCCGGCTGAACGAGCGCGACGGCTCGCTGAGCATCTTCGGACAGGAACTCACCACCCTCGACGTCTCCTCCGCCGAGCTCGGCACCAAGCCCCCGGTCCAGATCACCGTCCCGGCCGCCAGGGTCACCCCGGGGGTCGTCGCCGAGCTCAAGCTCGCCCTCCAGGCCCACCCCGGCGACGTCCCCGTCCGCCTGCTCACCACCGGCTGGGACAAGGACACCCTCTACGAGCTGGGCTACCAGGTGAACCCCGACAACGGCTTCGCCTCCGACGTCAAGACCCTGCTGGGCAACCGCTCCTGGATGGGTACGAGCGTCCGCTGACGGACCTCGGCGGGCCGACGGCCCGGGCGGGGGCGGGGCCGGGGGCGGGGGCGGGCCGGTGGCGGACACCGGCCCGCCCCTCCGGGCGGCGTCGCCCGCTCTCAGGCGGCGCGGCAGAGCCCCGTGGGGTCGGCCGCCGCGAGCGAGGCACGGGCGACGGCCACCTCCAGGGGGCGGGCCGGCACCGCGACCCCCGGCCGGGTGCGCGCGAACACCACCAGGCGCAGGACCGCGAACCGGGCCACGCCCGCCAGCGCGGAGGCGGAGAGGTAGACGGCCTGCTCGGTCATCGCGCCGGGCCGCGCCACCAACTGGTGCAGGACGAGCACCGCCGAGCAGGTCACCGCGTACGCGGCCGCCGCCGACCCGGCCGACTGGACGTGCTGGCGCCAGGTCGCGCGGATGCCCGCGCCGAAGGTGAAACGGGCGTGCAGCTCGGTCGCGAGGAGCGTGGAGACCACGGTGACCAGGGCGTTGTCCAGGACCCACGGGACGCGCGGGAGCCATGAGGCCAGGGCCGCCACGGCGAAGCTCGCGGCCACCCCGACACCGCCGCCGCAGACGACGAAACGGGCGAAGGCGGTGAGGCCCCCGACCTCCACCCGCTCCCGGCGCCGTACTGCCGCCATGATCCGCCCCCCAGGCTTCCGCTCCCCGGAACGCACGCCCTCGGCCGCGGGGGCCGGGGCGCGTGTTTCCCCTTGACATCAGCATGGCGTAGCAATGGCGCCATGTCCAGTCCATTTGGCGCCATCATGGCACCATGCCAGCCCACCCCCTACCGGAACAGCCGGTCACCGCTGTTCGCCATCCGGTGGGTGCCACCATGGCGGCCGACCCAGTCCCGGACGAGGTTGACGGCGTTGGCGCACTGCCAGCCGCCGTCGTACTCGCGCACGCCGGTGAAGGCACCGTAGCCGACGATGATGCCGTCCACCTGGGCGTCGCCGAGGAGCTTGTCGACGTACCACGGGTCGTTGTAGGTGGCCGTCCAGGAGAAGGTGGCCGCGAGTCGGCCGGCGGAGCGCTCGGCGGCGCCCTTCTTCAGCTCGGCACAGGTGTTCCAGCCGGCCTCGGTGCAGTTGCCGAAGCCGTTGGTGATGTCGGTGTCCCCGTAGTCCATCACCCGGCGGCCGGTCGGGAAGCCGGAGCCGGAGCGGTCGAAGGCGCCGCGCACCTGGTCGCGGCCGCCGGTCGTGGTGATGCCCTCCAGCGGGCCGAGCCGGCCCGCCAGGCTCTGCCAGCCCCGGCCGCCGACGTCCGGGGTGCTGCCGCCGTGGTACTCGAAGAAGCCGTAGAGCACCTGGATCCCGGCCGCGGTCAGCCGCTGGGCCTTGTCCCGCAGTCCGGCGACGCTGCAGGCGCGGTTGGGCGCCTCGCCGCAGTAGTTCGGGTCCTTGATGTCCAGCCAGACCAGCGACAGCCGGCGCCCGGCGCCGGCGTTGGCGAGGATCCGGTCCAGCATGCTGTCGAAGCTGGGCCCGAGGCGGTTCTCGCCGGCCGAGGAGCAGTCGTGCCAGGCGCGCCACTCGTTCGGGTTCCACCAGGCGCACACGTCGATCTCGATGGCGTTGGCGCCGTGGCCGATCGCGGCGTCCACCCCGTCCAGGGTGTCCACACGGTGCGCGACGGCGTAGACGGGCCGACGCGTGTCGGCGGCGTGCGCGGGGGACGCGAGCGCGGTGGCCCCGAGGATCCCGCACAGCGCCGCCAGCAGGACGTTCAGCAGGCGCGGGCGGATGCCGCGCGGGCGCTGGGTCGTCGTCACGAGGTCGCTCCCTTCTCGTCGTTCGTGCTGCTTCGGGACTTGTCTTGTCCGTCCTCCGACAATCGATATCACCAATGGTGCGTCAACGTACGGTGAACGACGCGTTCCGCGGAGAACGGCGCGGCCGAGGGGCGCCCGCCCGCCGATCCGTCAGCCCCGCACGGCGCTCGCGACCCTCGCGACCCTCGCGCGCAGGGATCATCTACAGTGCTGTAGAAGTCGGCTGACGGAGGACCCGGTCCGTTCCGGTCACGTCACGCCGAGCACCGAACGACAGGAGAAGCAGTGAAGCCGCGCATATTCGCGAAGGTCGCCCCCGCCCTCGTCGCCGCCGGGCTGGTGCTGGGCGCGCCGGCCGCGGCCGTGGCCGCCCCGGTCGCCCCCGCCGCCGGGGCCGCGGTGGCGGTGGCGGCCACCCCGGCGACCCCGGCCGGGCCGACCGCCGTCGCCGTCGCCGCGCCCGCCACCACTGCCACCGTCCACGACACCGCCCTCGCGGCGGGCGACAAGAAGGACGAGAAGAAGAAGGGCGGCTTCTTCAAGAAGCTCGGCATCGCGGTGATCGTCGTCGTCCTGCTGATCGTGCTGTTCGTGATCGGGCTGATCGTCGCGATCGTGCTCGCCCTGCGGGCGATCCTCCGGCGCCGCCGGGCGGCGTGACACCACCGGGCCCGGGTCGGCACGCTCGCGGAAGCGTGCGGCGACCCGGGCCTTACGCCACACTGATTTGCCATCCCTTTACACTTCTGTAGAACCGATCATCCCCCGCACGAAGGAGTCGCGGTCCCCGCGATGGACGAACCTCCCAGTCATCACCCAGCCGTTCCCTGCCCGCCGCACGCGCCGACCGGGGCGGGGGTGACCCGGTGACCGAGGTCCTTCTGCTGGTCCTGGCCCTGCTCCTGACGGCGGCCTGCGCCCTGTTCGTCGCCGCCGAGTTCTCCCTCACCACGGTGGAGCGCGCCGCCGTCGAACGGGCCGCCGAGGCCGGTGAGCGGGGTGCCGCGACCGCGCTCAAGGCCGTCCGGCGGCTCACCTTCCAGCTTTCCGGTGCCCAGCTGGGCATCACCATCACCAGCCTGGTGATCGGCATGGTCGCGCAGCCCTCGGTGGCCGCGCTGCTCCGCGGCCCGCTGGAGGCCGTCGGCCTGCCCGAGGGCGCCGCCGCGACCGGCTCGCTCGTTCTCGGCGTCCTGCTGTCGACCGTGGTGCTGATGGTCGCCGGCGAACTCGTGCCCAAGAACTGGGCGATCTCCCGGCCCCTGGCCGTCGCCAAGGTGGTGGCCGCCCCGCAGTACTGGTTCTCGGCGGCCTTCGCGCCGTTCATCGGCCACCTGAACAACACCGCCAACCGCGTCGTGCGGCGGTTCGGCCTGGAACCGGCCGAGCACCTCGCCTCGGCCCGCACCCCGCAGGAACTGGTGGCGCTCGCCCGGCACTCCGCCCGCGAGGGCGTCATGGAGCCCGACACCGCCGAGCTGTTCATCCGCTCCCTCAACCTGCGCGAGCTGACGGCGGAGAACGTCATGAAGCCCCGGGTCGACGTCCAGGCCCTGACCGAGCACGCCACCGCGGCCGACGTCGCCGACCTCACCCGGGCCACCGGCCTGTCCCGCTTCCCGGTCTACCGAGGCAGCCTCGACCACGTCGTCGGCACCGTCCACATCAAGGACGCCCTCGGAGTGCCGGTCGAGCGGCGGGCGACCCAGCGGGTGTCGGCGCTGATGACCGAGCCGATGCTGGTCCCCGAGACCCTCACCGTCGACCGCCTGCTCGACCTGATGCGCGGCGAGGAGACCCTCGCCGTGGTCATCGACGAGTACGGCGGCACGGCCGGCATCGTCACCCTGGAGGACATCGTCGAGGAGGTGGTCGGCGAGGTCCGCGACGAGCACGACCCCGCCGCGACCCCCGACCTGGTCGACCTCGGCACCACCGAGGACGGCCGGCACCACTGGGACTCCGACGGCATCACCCGCACCGACGAGCTCGAAGCCATCGGCATGCCGGTGCCCGAGGGACCCTACGAGACGCTGGCCGGCCTGATCGCCGAACGCCTCGGCCGGATCCCCGCGGTCGGCGACACCGTCGAGGTCGGCGGCTGGACCCTGGAGGTCGGCGCCGTCGCCCACCACGTCGCCGAGCGGGTGCGGATCACCGCCCCCGAGGCGCTCGCCTCCCCGGAGGACGACCACGCCGAGAGCCCGGAGGAGAAGCGGTGACCGCCGTCCAACTGATCATCGGCCTCCTCACCATCGTGGCCAACGCCTTCTTCGTCGGCGGCGAGTTCGCCCTCATCTCGGTCCGGCGCAGTCAGGTCGAACCGCGCGCCGAGGCCGGCGACCGGCGGGCCCGCACCGTCATCTGGGGCCTGGAGCACGTCTCCGCCATGCTGGCCACGGCCCAGCTCGGCATCACCGTCTCCTCGCTGGTCCTCGGTATGGTCGCCGAGCCGGCCATCGCCCACCTGCTGGAGCCGCCGTTCCACAGCCTCGGCGTGCCGGAGGGCCTGATCCACCCGATCGCCTTCGTCCTCGCCCTGAGCGTGGCGACCTATCTGCACATGCTGCTCGGCGAGATGATCCCGAAGAACCTCGCGCTCGCCGCGCCCGAGCGGGCCGCCCTGCTGCTGGTGCCGCCGCTGGTGGCCACCTGCCGGGCGGTGCGGCCGGTCGTGTTCTCGATCAACGGGTTCGCCAACCGGATCCTGCGCCTGCTCAGGGTCGAGCCCAAGGACGAGGTGGCCTCGGTGTTCACCGAGGACGAGCTGGCCAGGATGGTCAAGGACTCCTCGGACGCGGAACTGCTCAGCGCCCGGGACACCGAGCTGCTGCACGACGCCCTGGAGCTGGGCTCCCGGCCCGTCTCCGAGGTCGTCACGCCGCGCGAGCGGATCGTCTTCGCCGGCCCCGGCACCACCCCGGGCGAACTCGAACAGCTCGCCGCCCGCACGGGTTTCTCCCGCTTCCCGGTCCTGGACCGGGACCGGCAGGTGGCGGGCTATCTGCACGTCAAGGACGCGCTGGCGCACGACGGCACCCGTGACCGGGCGTTCCCGCCCGGTACGCTCCGCCCGATCGCCCGCGTCCCTGCGGCGATGCCCCTGGACGACGTGCTGACCGCGATGCGCCGCTCCGGCACCCACCTGGCCGCCGCGATCTCCGCCGAGGGGACCGCGCTGGGCCTGGTCACCATGGAGGACGTCCTGAAGGAACTGGTCGGCCCGGCCCCCACCGGCGGGGCCCGCTGACACCGCTCCGCCCACGGCCCGTGCCGCCCCCGCCCCGGGTGCGGCACGGGCCGCCGCGCGCTCGCCCGGCGGCGCCGGCGGTCACTCCTCGGGGATCCGGCCGCACATCGCGTTGCCGGGGTCGGCGGGGTCGTCGCTGATCCAGAACTGCTCCCACAGGAGCGCGAACTCGGGTCGGCCCAGGTAACCGTCGCCGTCCAGGTCGAGCAGGTCGAAGACGCCGTCGGTCGGCACGGTCCGGCCGTGCCAGATGTCGACGAGGCGGCTGTGCTCGGCCCGGGAGATCCGGCCGTCACCGTTCTCGTCCACCGCGTCGAAGACCGTGTCGGCGGTCGCCGTCACCACTTCGCGCAGGGCGGGGAGCCGGTCGACCAGGACCAGGAACTCCTCCATGTCGACCTTCCCGTCGTGGTCGCTGTCCGCGACCGTGAGCAGGTGGTCCCACCAGCCCAGCATGAGCGCCTCGACCCGGATTCCCAGTGCCGCTTCCCGCTGGACGGCCGGCAGTCGTCCCCACCGCTCCGCCAGGGCCTCGAAGTCGTTCTTCCGGAGACAGCCGTCCCCGTCCGTGTCGAAGGCGGCGAAGACGTTGCGGAGCTTGCGCCGCTGGAACTCGTTGGCCATGAACGGGTCTCCCTGTGCCGAGCCGTTGCGCCACCCCGTGTGGCGACAGGCTGGCGACTGTAGGGGCGCGGCGCGCGGCCCCGGCGGGCTTCGGCGAAAGAGCCGCGGATTCCCGGCACAACCGCTCCGGGGCGCCCCGGATGTGCTACCGCGTGTCCTTCGGACCACGCCGGGCGGCGGGGTGCGGGCGACGGTGTTCGGCGGTCTCCTGGGGAGGAGGCGCCACCGGGCCGCCGGGGCGCACGCGACGGGAGCGGGCGTGCGCGAGACGGGCTTCCGCCCGCTCCACCGGCGCTGCATCGCCCCCGGCGTGACCGGCGCCGCCCGACCGGGGGCATCGCTCCCGGATCACCCCGAGCGGGCGACGTGATCCGGGGAACCGTCTCCAGCGGGCGAACAGGCCGACGGCGTGGCCGTCGTGGCCCACCACCGGCCACACCGCCAGGTCACGGGCGCCCATGACGGCCACCGCGGTCGCGGCGGGCATGTCGGCGGTGGCGAACGGGGCGCGGTCGAAGGCGATGTCGCGGACCGGGATCCGCTCGGAGAGCGGGGAACGGACCTCGAACGGCGCCAGGTGCGCGCGGGTCAGCAGGCCCGCGCAGCAGCCGTCGTCGTCGCGGACCAGGACGTGATCGGCGCCGGAGCCGCGCAGGATGTCGATCGCCACGTCGACCATGACGTCGTCGCTGATCTGGAGCTCGGGGTGGCGCATGAGGTCACCGACCGTGGCAGTGGCCGCGGGACGTTCGAGGACGAGCGTCATGAGCGGACTCCATGGGGTCGGTTCCGGCGGGTTCGGGACACGGGCGGCGGGGCACCCGGGCCGGAGCGCGAACGGCGCTCCGGCTCTCGGATCCCTAGACCGCGGTGGCGCGCCTGGGTGCGCGGCGGCGGTTCGCGCCTCCCGCACTCGTACCGGTGCCGGTACCGGCACCGGTCCCGCCGACGGGGCGGGCGGGGCGGCTGCGCCGGTTGCGGCTGCTGGACGGGCCCCGGCGGGACCGCTCCACCACGGGCGCCTCGATCACGACCGGGATTCCGGTGGGAACCCGGGCGCCGGTGATCCGGACCAGCTCCTCGTCGCCCGCGCTGACGCGGGTGGTGACCGGGGTGATGGCGGCCGTCGCCATCAGGCGGGCCATGCCGCGGCGCTGGCTGGGCAGGACCAGGGTGACGACGGTGCCGGACTCGCCGGCCCGGGCGGTGCGTCCGCCCCGGTGCAGGTAGTCCTTGTGGTCGCTCGGCGGGTCCAGGTTGACGACCAGGTCGAGGCCGTCGATGTGGATGCCGCGGGCGGCGACGTTGGTGGCGATCAGCGCGGTCACCTGGCCGTTGCGGAACTGCTCCAGGGTCCGGTTGCGCTGCGGCTGGGACTTGCCGCCGTGCAGGGCGGCGGCCTTCACGCCGTTGGCGAGCAGGTCGTCCACCAGGCGGTCGGCGCCGTCCTTGGTGTCGATGAACATGATCACCCCGCCGTCGCGGGAGGCGATGTGGGCGATGGTGGCGTTCTTGTCGAAGTTCTGCACGTGCAGCACGTGGTGCTCCATCGTGCTGACCGCTCCCGCGGACGGGTCCACCGAATGGGTGACCGGGTCCTTGAGGAAGCGACGTACCAGGCGGTCGACGTTGCGGTCCAGGGTCGCCGAGAACAGCATCGTCTGGCAGCCCTCGGCCACCTGCTCCAGCAGCTCGGTGACCTGCGGCAGGAAGCCCATGTCGGCCATCTGGTCGGCCTCGTCGAGCACTGTGATGCCGACCCCGTCCAGCTGGCAGTCGCCGCGCTGGATCAGGTCCTTGAGCCGGCCGGGGGTGGCCACCACGACCTCCGCACCACGGTTCAGCGTCTGCGCCTGGCGTCCGATCGACATCCCGCCGACCACCGTGGCCATCCGCAGCCGCACCGCGTGGGCGAACGGCGTCAGCGCGTCGGTGACCTGCTGCGCCAGCTCCCGGGTGGGGACCAGCACCAGGGCCAGCGGGCGGCGCGGCTCGGCCTTCTGCCCGGCGGTGCGGGCCAGCACGGCGAGGCCGAACGCGATGGTCTTGCCGGAGCCGGTACGGCCCCGGCCGAGGACATCGCGGCCGGCCAGCGAGTTCGGCAGGGTCGCGGCCTGGATCGGGAACGGCGCGGTCACGCCCTGACGGGTCAACACCGACAGCAGGGCCTTCGGCATCTCCAGCTCGTCGAACGTCTCGACGGCCGGCAGCGACGGGGTGGTGCTCACCGGCATCGCGAACTCCCCCTGCAGGGAGGAGCCCTGGCGGGAGCCCCGGCCACCGAAGGGCCGGTCGCCGTAGAAGGAACCGCCGCCGGAGGGGCGGGAGGAGCGGGATCCGTAGGACCCGCCGGAAGAGCCGCCGTAGGACCCGCCGGAGGCGCGACGCGAGGACGCGGAGCGGGAGTCGGCGCTGCGGTACGGGGAACGAGTGGAACGGTTCATGCGAAACCTTCCTTGGACGGCGCGTCGCAAGGAGGCTCCGCAGCGCAGGGCGCAGACAGGAGGCCACGAGGAACGGGCCGAAAGTGTGGAGAGCGGAGCGTGGACGGTGAAACCGTGCGGCACGTCACCTGCAGTCGGCGCTCACCGCGGGAGGCGGGAGCGCGGAACCTCGAACCGTGAACTGTCACGGCAGGGCGCCGATCCGGACGTGGCGCTGTGCGTCTCGCGTCGGGACGGGCAGCCGGTGGCGGAGCCGAGGGGCCGGAACGGCCCGGGATGCGCGTCGTGGCGCAATGCCGAGAGGCCCGGACCGGACATGATGTACGCCGGTTCGGGCCCCTCGCTACCAGGCGGGTGCCGTGGCAGAAAAACTACAGCGGACGAATGTTCTCGGCCTGCGGGCCCTTCTGGCCCTGCGTGACGTCGAACTCGACCTTCTGGCCCTCGAGCAGCTCGCGGAAGCCGTTGGCGTTGATGTTCGAGTAGTGGGCGAAGACGTCGGGGCCGCCACCCTCCTGCTCGATGAAGCCGAAGCCCTTTTCCGCGTTGAACCACTTCACAGTGCCATTAGCCATAAAAAAATCTCCTTCAAAGGGAATTTTCGAAACATGCGGAACGCACGCCCCGAATCACCGCGATGAGCACCCACCCGGGGAAGAGCCGGGAAACAAAAATGCGCCTGCCGATCATCAGCAGGCGCACACAAAGTTCATGGGAACCACTACTGCAACAACAACGACTGTAGCAGGCCCGGGACCACGGCGGGCGGATATTTTCCGTCGGCTCCGCCGGGACCGGTCCGCGAGCGGCGCGGGCGGCACGGCCCTCGGCCCGGCCCCGGGGCCACGCGGCGCGTGCCGCGCGGCCCCGGACGTCCGCGTCCACCGCGGCCGCGGGCGCGCCCGACCACCGGGCCGGGACCGCGGCCCGGACCGCGGTCGACATCGCGCCCGCTCACCGGTCAACCCGCAGTTCGGGTACGGGTGGACGAACGTGACGGACCGTCGGACAGCGCGCGGTCGGCCGCGGCCTGGAGGGCGTCGAGGTCCTCGGCGATCTCCGCGCCCGCGACGGCGTCCGGCAGTTCGTCCTCCATGAACCGCAGCGGGCGGTAGCACAGGCCCAGGACGGC
The DNA here is from genome assembly GCF_044764505.1 of Kitasatospora sp. NPDC094019. Taxonomy (NCBI): domain Bacteria; kingdom Bacillati; phylum Actinomycetota; class Actinomycetes; order Kitasatosporales; family Streptomycetaceae; genus Kitasatospora; species Kitasatospora sp. NPDC094019. Next base: position 637,738 of record NZ_JBIWIF010000002.1, on the reverse strand, counting down.
CCAGCCGATCAGCAGCACCCCGCAGGTGACGAGGAGCAGCCCGGTGCCGCGGCCGGGCCCGGTGCCGAGGACGCGGCCCACGCTGCCCGCCAGCGCCCCGCCCGGGTCCAGCGGACCCGCGAAGAGTTCGGCGAGGGGCGGGGCGGTGAGGAAGGCCAGTGGGGTCATGGCGACGGCGAGCATCTGGTTGGTCGCGAGCACCCGGCCCTGGAGGTCCGGGCCGACCTTGAGCTGGATGATGGCCAGCCAGTGCGCGTTGAGGATGCTCATGGACGCCCACCAGACCAGCGCGCCCACGGCTGCCAGCGTCACCGACGGGCGCAGTCCGACCAGAACGACGCCCAGGCCGACACCGCCCACGAACCCGACCATGCCGGTCGCCCGTCGCGCGGTGCCGCCCCACAGGGCCACGATCAGGCTGCCGGCCACGGCCCCCGCGCCGCCGACCGCGGTGACCACGCCCACCGCGGCGGTACCGCTGAACGCGAGCACGCCCGGGACCGTCAGCGTCACCGCGAGCGTGCCCAGGTAGTTCTCCACCATGAAGAACACGATCATGACCAGCAGCGGACGGCGCCGGGCCAGGAACCTCCAGCCGCCGACGACGGTGCGGGCGAAGGACTCCTCCTGCCGGCGGAAGAGCCGGTCGGGGAAGCGCACCCACAGCAGCGCGGCCAGGCCGACCAGGAACGAGGCGACGTCCGCCGCCACCACCCAGGGCAGACCGACCAGCCCGATCAGCGCGCCACCGGCCAGCGGGGCGATCAGCGTCCCCAGCCCGGCCCCGAGGTTGGCCAGCCCGTTGGCCTGCACCAGGTACGGCTTGGGGACGAGCTGGGCCACGGCCGCCAGGTAGGCCGGCCGCCGGAACGCCGTCACCAGCGACATCACGCCCACGATCAGACCGACCTGCCCGAGCCCGAGGCCGCCGCGCCACAGCGCGGCCACCAGGGACACCGTCGCGGTCGCGGAGACGGCGTCGCAGGCGAGCATGACCCGCCGGCGGTCGACCCGGTCGGCCACCGCGCCGCCCAGCGGCCCCGCGACGATCGCCGGGAGCATCGCGAGCATGCTGATCAGCGCGTAGTCGAGGACCCGCCCGCTGCGCTGGTAGGCCCAGACCCCGAGGGCGAACGAGGTCAGCGCGCTGCCGATCAGGGAGACGGTCTGGCCGGCGGCGAGCAGGTAGAAGTTCCTGAGGTCCCGCCGCGCCCTCCCGCCGACGACCGTGACCTCGGCGACCGGCTCCGGAAGCAGGCCGTCGGCCCAGGCGCCGAGCCGCTCGCCGACCAGCGCGGCGAGCGGGGCGGCCTGGTGCTTGAGGAAGTAGTGTCCCGCCCTGGGGAGGGTGGCCAGCTCCACCCGGTCGGCGAAGGCCCCCCACTCCGCGAACCGCTCCTGGTAGAGCTCGGTGGACCGGTCGCGTTCGCCGATCAGACAGAGCACCGGGGCCCGGAGCCTGCGGGCGTCCGGCCGGGTGAGTTCGCCGGTGAACCAGCCCTGGGCCTGGTCCACGTCGTGCCGCAGGGCGCGGAGCATCGTCCGCTGGGCCGCGTCGGCCGCTTCGCCGTTCCCCTTCCCGTGCCCGTCGCTGTTGGCGTCCCGACCGGCGTCGCCGCTGCCGTCGCCGCTGCCGTCGCCGTCGTCGTCGATGCCGCCGAGGGTGCGCAGGAAGTCCCGGTAGGCCCGGTCCGACGTCCAGCGGGTGGCCGGGAACCGGCTGCGCAGCCAGGTGGACAGCCGCCCCGGCAGCCGCGCGCCGGGGAAGCTGCCGCCGACCAGCAGGCCCGTCACCGGGACGCCGTCGGCCTCCAGGCGCAGCGCCAGTTCGGTGGCGGCGGCCGAGCCGACGCAGTGGCCGTACACCGCCACCGGACCGACCGGACCGGCTGCCCCGGCCACCCCGGTCGGTCCGACCGGCTGGGCCAGTTCGGCGAGTTCGGCGACGACCCGGTCGATCAGCGCGGTCAGCGGGAGCAGCGGCTCGTCCGGCCGGGCCGGATCGTGTCCCGGCAGTTCCACGGCCAGCACGGCCGCGCCGGGAATCGCCGCCGCCAGTCCGGCGGCGAGCGGGCCGTAGGCGGCCGCCGAGCCACCGCCGTAGGGGAGACAGACCACGGTGACGGTCGGCGGCCGTCCGGGCGGCGGACCGGCCAGCCGGTGCAGCAGCCGGCGCTCGCCCTCGGGCCCGCCCGCCTCGGCGGCGTCGAGGAACGCGGCCAGCTCGCGGACGGTCGGCCGGGTGAACAGGTCGATCACCCGCAGTGTCGGGTCGATGGCCCGGACCGCGCGCACCGCCCGGAAGGAGTCGCCGCCCAGGGCGAAGAAGTCGTCGTCGACGCCGAGGCCGTCGGCCGCGCCCGGTTCGAGCACCCGGGCCCAGGCCCGGGCGACGCGCAGCTCGGTCGGCGTCCCCGGGGCGGTCCGCTCAGCGGCCGGCGCCGGCTCGGGTGCGGGCAGGGCCGAGCGGTCCACCTTGCCGTTGGGGTTGAGCGGCAGTGCGGGGAGCACGACGACCGCCGAGGGCACCATGTGGTCGGGCAGCCGTCCGCGCAGGGCCGCGCGGACGCGGGCGACGTCCACGGCGGACCCGGGCGTCGCGGGGGTCACCCAGGCGGCGAGCCTCCGGGCGTGCGCCTCGCCGACCGGCAGCACCACCGCCTCGGCGAGTTCGGGCAGGTCGCGCAGCGCCGAGACGACCTCGCCCGGCTCCACCCGGTAGCCCCGGATCTTGACCTGGTCGTCGATCCGGCCGAGGAACTCGAACAGACCGGCCGGGGTCAGCCGGACCCGGTCGCCGGAGCGGTAGCACCGCGCGGTGCCGGTGACCGGATCGGGGACGAAGCGCTCGTCGGTCAGGTCGGGACGGCCGAAGTAGCCGCGCGCCACGCTGGGCCCGCCGATCCACAGCTCGCCGGGCACGCCGGCGGGGAGCGGGCGGCCGCCGGGGTCGACCACCCAGCAGTCCACGTCCGCGAGCGGCCGCCCGATCGGCACCGTCCCCGAACGCCGGGCCGGCGGGGTCTCCTCCACGGCGCAGCCGAGCACGGACACCGTGGTCTCGGTGGGGCCGTAGTGCACCTGGACGGCCAGCCCGGGCCGCGCGGCCCGGATCCTGGCCACCAGGTCCCAGGAGCACGCCTCGCCCGCGAGGATCAGCAGCCGGCGCGGCAGCACCCGGGCGAGCTCCCCGTGGGCGGCGAGCAGTTCCAGGTGGCTCGGCACCATCTTGACCGCGTCGACCGGGTGCGCGGCCAGGTACGCCCCGTACGCCTCCGGGTCGGTCGCCACCTCACGGTCCACCAGGTGCACCGTGCCGCCGGTGACCAGCGCCCCGAACAGGTTGGTCAGGCCGAGGTCCGCCGCGTGGGTCGAGACCAGGGCGAACGAGCCGCCCGTCACCCCGCCCTCGGCCAGCCGCTCCGCCACCGCGTGCAGGTAGTGGGTGATCTGCCGGTGTTCGACCGTGACGCCCTTGGGGCGGCCGGTCGAGCCCGAGGTGAAGACCAGGTAGGCCGCCGCGGCCGGGTCGACGGCCACCCGCGGTGGGGCGTCGGCCCGCTCCGGTGGCGCCCCCGGCGCGGGCGGACCGTCGAGGAGCAGCACGTCCGGCGGGACGCCGTCCGGACCGGGGCCGCGCCCGGGCAGGCGGTCCGCGAACTCCCGCTCGGCGAGGACGACCCGCGCGCCCGCCGTCGCCAGGATGTCGGCCAGTCGGTCGTCCGGGTAGGCCGGGTCGAGCGGCAGGTAGATCGCGCCGGCCTTGAGGACGGCGAGCAGGGCGACCACGAGCGGTGTCCGGCGGTCGGCCAGGACGGCGACCGGGTCCTGCGGTCCGACCCCGGCAGCGAGCAGCCGGTGCGCGAGCCGGTTCGCCCGCCGCTCCAGCTGTCCGTAGCTCAGCTCGCCGTCGGGGCCCACCACCGCCGTCGCGTCGGGCCGTTCGGCGGCCCGGCGCTCGACCAGGGCGTGCAGCGGCCGGGTGAGGTCGAACTCCCGGCGCGGCCCGGACAGCAGCGGGCCGTCGGCCGGCTCCAGCGGCACTTCGCGCACGGGGCGGTCGAGATCGGACAGCACGCCGTCGAGCAGGACCGCGTACCACTCGGTGATCCGGCGGGCGGTCTGCGGCTCGAACAGGTCGGTGCGGTGGATCAGCGACCCCTGGTAGGTGTCGCCCGGGCCGGGGGCGTTACCGGCACCGCTCGACGAGGTGGCCGTGAACGCGAGGTTGAGGTCGAACTTGGCCGTGGTCGCCGGCGGTGCGGAGACCCTCGCCGTCAGACCCGGGAAGCGCGGGGCCGGGACCGGGGTGTCGATCACGTTCAGGAGGACCTGGAAGATCGGCGTGCTGGAGAGGTCGCGCGCCGGGCGCAGCCGGTCCACGATCCGCTCGAACGGGACCTCGGTGCGGGCGAGCGCCTCCAGGGCCACGCCCCGCACCCGGGTCAGCAGTTCCCGGCCGCTCGGCCCGCCCGACAGGTCGGTCCGCATGGTCAGCGTGTTGACGAAGAACCCGATCGTGCGCTCGGTGTCGGGGTGCCGCCGTCCCGCCTCGGGCACGCCGACCGGCACGTCGTCGACGCCCGACAGCCGGGCCAGCAGTTCCTGCCAGACCGCGAGCAGCACCATGAACGGCGTGCAGCCGACCTCTGCGGCCCGCCCGCGCACCTTGGCGGTGAGGGCGGCCGACAGGACCACCGGCACTTCCGCGCCCGTCCGGTCCGCGACCGGTGGGCGGGGCAGGTCGGTGGGCAGGTCGAGGACCGGCTCCAGACCGGACAGCGCGCGGACCCACCAGGCCAGGTCGGCCTCCGCGCGCTCCCCTTCCTCCGGCCGCCGGGAGAGCCAGTGCGCGTAGTCCGCGTACTGGACCGGCGGCGGCGCGGGCGGCGCGGCCAGTCCGAGCCGGGCCGCGTACAGGGCCGCCAGTTCCGCCACCGCCAGCGTTCTCGACCAGGCGTCGAAGGCGAGGTGGTGGACCGTCAGCGCCAGGACGTGTTCGTCGTCGCCGAGCCGGAACAGGGTCGCCCGCGCGGGCGGTGCGGCGGCCAGGTCGAACGGTCGGCGCGCCTCCTCCCGCAGGCGGCCGTCGAGCGACTCCCGCCCTCCCGGCCCGCTCAGGTCGACCTCGGCCAGCGGTACCGCCTCGGCCGGACCCGCCACGGCCGCCGGCTCCCCGTCGGTCTCGACGACCAGGCTCCGGAGCACCTGGTGCCGTTCGGCGAGGTCCCGCACCGACCCCAGCAGTGCCGCGGCGTCGAGCGGTCCGCGCAGGTGCAGCGCGACCGGGATGTGGTAGGCGGTGCTCTCCGGATCCAGCTGGGTGAGGAACCACAGCCGTGCCTGCGCGGCGGACAGCGGGGCCGGCGCGTCCCCGTCGGGCCGGACGGGTATCGCGGGGGTGCTGCGGGCGGCGGTGCGGCGGGCCGAGGCCAGCCGGGCCCGCAGGGCGTCGGCGAGTCGGGGGTCCCGTCGCTCGGCGGACAGCTCGGTCATGCGGCACCGCCCGCGGTGCGGGCGGCGGGGGTGGCCGTGCCCGCCGGTCCGAGGGGCTCGGGTCCTCCGACGGGCTCGGGCGGTCCGACGGGCTCCGGTGGTCCGGCCAGGTCGGGTGACACCGCGGGGCCGGGTGACGCGGCGGGGTCGGACGGTCCGGCGAAGTCCGGCGACGCGACCAGGTCGGCCAGCAGCAGCGCCTCCAGTCCGGCGGCGAAGTCGGCCAGGACCGGGTGCTCGAACAGCAGCCGCACCGGCAGCGCGAGGTCCAGCGCCGCCATCAGCCGGCCCGCGACCCGGGTGGCCGCCAGCGAATGCCCGCCGAGCGCGAAGAAGTCGTCCTGGACGCCGACCCCGGCGACCCCGAGCACGGCCTCCCAGACCTCGGCCGCCAGCAGCTCGGCGTCGGTGCGCGGGGCGGTCCGCTCGCGGCCCGGGCCCTCACCGGGGGCCGGGAGGGCGCCCCGGTCGACCTTGCCCGAGGCGGTCACGGGCAGGGCGTCGAGCACGACCCACCGCCGGGGCACCAGGTGGTCCGGGACGCGGGCGCGCAGGCGCTCCTCGATGCCGTGGGTGCCGAAGGCGTCGGCGTCGGCCGCCGAGGGGCCGACCGCGAGGTGGCCGACCAGGTGGGCGTCCGCGCCGTCGCCGAGGACCACGACGGCCGCGTCCCGCACCGCCGGGTCCGCGCGCAGGGCGGTCTCGATCTCGCCGAGTTCGATCCGGTGGCCGCGCAGCTTCACCTGCTGGTCGCGGCGGCCCAGGAAGTCGAGGGTGCCTCCCCCGGCCTCCGGCGAGGGGGACCCGCCCCTGGTCCCCCAAGGGCGCCAGCGAGCCAGGTCGCCGGTCCGGTAGCGCCTGCCGCCCGGTACGAACGGATCGGCGGCGAACGCCGTCGCGGTCGCGTCGGGCCGGTTCCGGTAGCCCCGGGCGACGCCCGCGCCGCCGATCCACAGCTCGCCGGTCACCCCCGGCGGAACCAGCCGGCCCAGGGCGTCCAGCACGTAGGCGGTCTCCCCGGCCAGCGGCCGGCCGATCGGCACCGCCGCGCCGACGGGAGTGCCCACCCGGGCCAGGGTCGAGTAGACGGTGCTCTCGGTGGGACCGTAGGCGTTCCACAACTCGCCGGCCCGGGAGAGGAGTTCGCCCGCCAGCCCGGGGTCCATCAGCTCGCCGATGCTGATCACCCGCACCCCGGGCGCCGTCCACCCGGCGGCGACCAGCATCCGCAGCGTGGTCGGCGTGGCGGTCATCAGCGTCACGCCGGCCCGGTCGACGAACCGCGCGACGGCATAGCCGTCGACGGCGGACTCCCGGTCCAGTATCGCCAGCCGGAGCCCGCAGACCAGGCTGACCCAGAGCTCGAACCCGAACACGTCGAACGACGGCGAGGTGAGACCCAGCATCACGTCGTCGGGGCGGACTCCCGGCGTGATCCGCATCGCGGCCACGAAGGCCGCCAGGTTCGCGTGGGTGACCTCCACGCCCTTGGGCCGGCCGGTGGAACCGGAGGTGTAGAGCACGTAGGCCAGATCCTCGGGCGCCGGCTCGGGCAGCGGCGTGGGGCCGGGGTCGCCCGTGCCGTCCAGGTCGAGAACGCCGACGCCCAGCGGTCCGGCCAGCTCGGCGGCCCACCCGAGGGTCTCCCCGGCGGCGGCGACGACGGTCGCCCCGGAGTCGGCGAGCCGGCCGCGCAGCCGTTCGAGGGGCTGGTCCGGTTCCAGCGGGACGTAGGCGGCGCCGGCCCGCAGGACGCCGAGCAGGGCCGCGGGCAGGTGGCGGTCGCGGGGCAGGCAGACCCCGACGGTGAAGGCCCCCGCCGGTCCGGTCACGCCCTCGCTCGCTCTCCTCGCCAGCAGGGCGGCGGCCACGTGCCGCGACCGTTCGGCGAGTTCCGCGTAACTCAGCTCGCCGGTCGCGTCGGAGGCGGCCACCGCGGTCGGCCGCCGAGCGGCCCGGTCGAGCACGGCCGCCACCACGGTCCGCGGACCGTCGGTCGGCAGCGGGGCTCCGGTGCCGGCGGCGAGCAGAGCGGCCCGCTCCGCCCCGCTCACCAGCTCCAGTGCCGACAGCGGGAGGTCCGGACCGGCCGCGGCGGCGCGCAGGATCCGGAGCAACCGGTCGGCGAACGCCTCGGCGTCGGCCGGGCCGAACCGGTCCTCGTCGTACGCGATCCGGAGTTCGGGCCCCCGCACCGTCTCGTTGACGAACACGGTCAGCGGGGCCTGCGTCCCGCCGTTGGTCGCCTCGCCGAGCAGTTCCACGCGGACGCCGTCGCGCTCCACCGCCACCGGAAGGCCGGCCGGCTGGAACGAGAGCACGACCGGGGTGCCCATCGTTCCCCGGGGGTGTTCGATCCCCGCCGCCTCGAAGGCGTCCCGCACGGTGAACCCCGGACGGTCCATGACGCGGGCGGTCGTGGCGGCGGCGGCACCGACGGCGCTCCGGAAGGACTGTCCTTCCGCCAGCCGCAGTCTGACCGGGCTGATGCCGACCAGCGGTCCGACCACGTTCTCCAGCTCGGGGCGCGCCCGGTCGGCCACGGCCGCGCCCAGGACGACGTCCGACCGTCCGGTGAGCCCGGCGACCAGGACGCCGAGCGCGGTCAGGAAGGTCGCGAACGGGGTGGCCCCGCAGTCGGCCGCGAGCCCGCGCAGCAGGGCCGCCGTCCCGGCGTCGAGGGGACGGGCCAGCCGTTCGCCGACCGGTCCGCCGGGGCCGGCGGGCGCGACGGGCGCGACGGGGAGAAGGTCGTGCGGCGGCACGGCGTCCGCCAACTCCCGGGCCCAGAAGGCACGTAACCGCTCGACCCGGTCGGGCCCGGCGGCGAGCGCGCGTTCGTGCAGCGCGAGGTCGCCGACCTGGACCGGCGGCGCCGTCGGGCCCGGGCCGCTGTCCGACGGGTGCGCCGCCGACGGGTGGTCCGCTCCGCCGCCCAGGCCATCGGCCAGCTCCGCCATCAGGACGCCGATCGACCAACCGTCGAACGCCACATGGTCGGTCACGACGACCAGTTCCGCCTCGTCCCCGCCGAGCCGGAGCAGGGTGGCCCGCAGCAGCGGTGTCTCGGTGGCGAGGTCGAACGCGTGGCTCGCGGCCGCGCGCGTCAACTCGCCCGCCCGGCCCGCCCGCTCCGCCCCGGGCAGGCCCCCGAGATCGTGCTCCTCGAACGGCACCGGGGCCGGTGGGCGGACCGAGGCGACCGGTTCGCCGTCGACCGCCCGACCACCGGAGGCATCCGCCGCGCCGACGACCGCCGCACCACCGGCCAGCACGACGCTGCGCAGCACCTCGTGCCGCTCCACCACCGCGTCCAACGCGGCCCGCAGCCGCGCCGTGCCCGGCAGTCCGCGCAGACGCAGACGGAAGGCGATGGTGGTGGCGCGCTCGCCGGAACCGACCTGTCTCAGCAGCCACATGCCCTGCTGCGCGGACGTCAGCGGGTAGCTGTCACGCCCGGTGTGACGCACCGGCGCCGGTTCCGGCGCGGCGCCCGGGCGGTCGGCCGGAGCGGCCCGCAGCAGCGGGGCGAGTCCGGCGACGGTGGGCGCGGCGAGGAAGTCCGTCAGCGACACGGCCGTCCCGAACTCGCGGCCCAGGACGGCGCAGACACGGGCGGCCGCGAGCGAATGCCCGCCGAGCGCCCCGAAGTCGTCGTGGACGCCGACCTCGGTCAGACCGAGGGCACCGGCGAGGACCTCCGCGATCCGCCGCTCGGTGCCGGTGCGCGGGGCCACGTACTCGGTGTCGACGGCGCGTCCGAAGTCCACGGCGGCCAGCGCGGCGCGGTCGGTCTTGCCGGTCGGTCCGACGGGCAGGCGGTCGAGGACGGCGATCCGGGACGGGACCAGCTGTTCCGGCAGCCTGTCCCGCAGCCACGCCCGGAGCCGCGCCCCGGTGAGCGTCCGGTCGTCCGATTCCGCGCAGGCCAGCAGGATCCGGGTGCCGTCCTGGTCGGCCGGCGCCAGCGCCACGGCGTGCCGGACGGCCGGGTGACCGGCGAGCGCCGCCTCGACCTCGCCCAGCTCGATCCGGAAGCCGCGGACCTTCACCTGGTCGTCGATCCGCCCGGCGAAGTGGTGGAGGCCGTCGACCCGCCGCACCAGGTCGCCGGTCCGGTAGTGCCGGACCCCGGCGGCGTCCGTGACGAACCGTTCGGCCGTCAGCTCCGGTCTGGCCAGGTAGCCCCGGCCGACCAGCGGTCCGGACACCCAGAGTTCGCCGACCTCGCCGTCGCCCAGCGGGTTCCCGGCGCCGTCGCGGACCGAGAGCCCGCTCTCCGCGTAGGGCGACCCGATCGGCGGCTCGGCCCGCCCGGCCGCGGGCACCTCGTAGGTCACGCAGCTCACCGTGCACTCGGTCGGGCCGTAGCTCTGGACCACCCGTCGGACACCGGCGTTGGCGTGGATCCGGTCCGCCAGGGCCCGGGTGAGCGGTTCGCCGCCCGCGCGGACGGTGCGCACGCCCGGCGGCAGCGGCTCGCGCAGCAGCGCGGCCAGCCCGGACGGCGTCCCGTAGACCATCGTGACCCGGTCCCGCTCGGGAAGGGCGGGCAGCGCGAGCAGGTTCTCGGCGAGGATCACCGTCCCACCGCGGAGCAGCGGGAGGAACAGTTGGGTCACCGACGGGTCGAAGCAGACCGACGTCGCGGCCAGCATCCCCCGGAGCTCGTCGGCCGCGTACACGGACGACTCCCAGCGCAGCAGGGCCGTCACGTTGCGGTGCTCCACCACGACGCCCTTGGGCCGGCCGGTCGAGCCCGAGGTGTACATCACGTAGGCGGGGTCCGTCGGCTCACCGGCGGAGTCGGGGTCGACGTGGTCGGCGCTGCCCGGGCCCACCGTGTCGACGAGCAGCAGGTCGGCGCCGGTGGCCCGGAGGACGTCGCCGCGGCGCCCGAGGACGGCCCCCGAGGAGACCAGGTGGGAGATCCCGGCGTCCTCGACGAGGAACTCCGACCGGCTCGCCGGGTGGGCCGGATCCAGCGGCACGTACGCCGCACCGGCCTTCCAGACCCCCAGCAGCGCGGGCAGCAGCCACTCGTCCCGGTCCAGGCAGACGCCCACCAGTGAGCCCCGCCCGGCCCCCCGGCGGCGCAGCTCGCGGGCCACGGCGCCGGCCCGGCGGTCGAGTTCCGCGTACGTGGTCCGGGTCGACCCCGCCACCACGGCGATGTCGTCCGGCGCCCGGCCCGCCATCCGCTCGAAGGCCCGATGGACCCGGCCGATCCCGAACGTGCTCGCCGACGCCATTGTCGATCCCCCTTCGTGAACCTGCCATGACACCGGGACCAGTCCTGTCGAGCGTCCCGGTGCGATCGAACTCCCAGCGCTGGTCGGCTCCCGCCGTCGCTGCCGCGCGCACGGTCGGGCAAGCCGAGACGGGCCGGCCCGAAGGCACTCAGGGCGGGCTCCCAGCGGCGCGCCCACCGTACTGGCCCGCCTCCGGTGGGGTCCAGGGTTGTGATCGTCAGGAACAGGCCGTTGAAGACGGAACCCCGGTGGGGTACGCGAGTGCCTCGTCGCGGCCGGACGGTCGGCCCCCGTAGAGTTGGGTGAGGCATACCTAAGTCGCACGCGGCCGATGCGGTCCGGCCCCCGACTCCGACCGCTTGTCGGCACCGGGGTGCGCCGGTCGAGGACATCGGGTCGAGCACATCGGGACAGGGAGAGAGATGGCGAGGGACCGCAAGGAGGCCCGGCGGCCGCACGGGGAACTGGTCGCGGACGTGATGACGGTGCTGTGGGCGGCGGGTGAGCCGATGACCGCCCAGCAGGTGCAGGGAGCACTGCACCAGGACCTCGCCCGGACGACCGTCGCGACGATCCTCGCCCGCCTGCACGAGAAGGGGACCGTGGTGCGCACGCAGCCGGGGCGTTCCTTCGCCTACGCGCCGGTCTCGGACGCCGCCGGGCTGGCGGCGGGACGGATGCGGCGGGAGCTGGAGAAGGAGCCGCAGCGGGATCTCGTGCTGAAGCGGTTCGTGTCCTCGCTGTCCACGGACGACGGGGACCTCCTGCGCCGTCTGCTCGTCGAGGCCGAGGCGGGGCCGGCCGAGGTCGAGTCCGCCGAGGCCGAGTCCGCCGAGGCCGAGTCCGCCGAGGCCGGATCCACCGGGACCGAATCCACCGCGGTCGAGTCCGCCGACGCGGAACCGGCCCCGAGCGAGGGCCCGGCAGCCCCGGAGGGCACCGCGTGACGCTGCTCCTGCTGATCGTCGCCCTCGCCGTCGCCCTTCCGTGGGCGGCGGCGCCCGCGGCCACCCGGCTCGCCGGGCTGCTTCCGCCCCGTGCGGCCTCCGTGACCCTCGCCGGAGCGGCCACGCTGCTCGCCGGCGGGGCGGTCGCGGCGCTCGTCGGACTCTTCCACGTGCCGTTCCTCGCGATGCTGGAACACCTGCGACTCGACCAGGTGACGGCGGACTGGCCGGCCGTGCTCCCGGTGTCCTGTGCCGCCGGGGCCCTGCTCGTCGCGCAGACGGTCCGGCTGACGCTGGCCGCCCGTCGGCAGCGGGCGCTGCTGTCGAGCGCCTGGAGGCTGACCGGGGAGTGCGCGGCGGAAGGCGACGTGCTCGTCGTGCCGGGCGAGGACGCGGAGGCGTTCGCCCTGCCGGGATTCCGGGGACGGGCCGGCCGGGTCGTGGTCACGGAGGGCATGCTCGGACTCCTCGGGCCGTCGGAGCGCGCCGTTCTGTTCGCCCATGAGCGGGCCCATCTGCGGGGGCGGCACCACGCGTTCTCGGCCGTCGTGGTCCTCGCCGCCGCCGTGCATCCGGCGCTCGCGCGGCTGGGACCGGCACTGGACTTCCACCTGGAGCGGTGGGCGGACGAGGCCGCCGCGACGGTGGCCGGGGACCGGAGGACCGCCGCGACCGCCATCGCCCGGGCCGCGCTGGCCGGCGCGGCCGGGTCCGGAGGACGCGGTGGCCGCTTCCCGTCGGTCAGCACCGGCCCGGTCCCGCTGCGGGTCCGGGCCCTGCTGGAACCGGAGCCCGCCGGGCCGCGCGGACGCGGACCACGCGCGGCGGCGGCCGCCCTCGTCGCGGCGGTGGTGGTGTCAGCTGTGCTGGCCCTGGGTCTCGCCTACGGGCTGCACGAGTACGTGGAGCACTCGGCCCGGGAGATCGTCGGCCGCTGACGGCACCGGTGCCGGACGGACCGGCCGGACAGCGGCCCGGAACTCAGTTCGGCACCGGCCCCGGGGCCGCCCCCTCCTTCGTGATCAGGGTCCCGTCGTCGCCGTCGAGCGCGAGCAGCAGATCAGCGTGCGCCGACAGCAACGGCAGGTCGTGGCTGACGAGGACGACGGCGAGGCCGCGGTCGGCCCGCAGGCCGCGCAGGAGTTCCATGATGCCCTCGGCGGTGTCGGCGTCGAGGGCCGAGGTGACCTCGTCGCAGAGCAGGACGTCGGGTTCCGCGGCCAGGGCCCGGGCGATGGAGACGCGCTGGCGCTGCCCGCCGGAGAGCTCGTGGGGGTAGCGGCCCGCGTGGTCGGGAGCGAGGCCCACGGCGGCGAGCAGTTCGGCGACGCGGGCGTCGCACCGGTCGGCCGGGTGGCCGAAGTGGAGCTTCAGCGGGCGGGCGAGGGCGGCACCGACGGTGCGGACCGGGTTGAGGGCGCCGAGCGGGTTCTGCGGGACGAGTTGGACGCGCCGCCGCTGGTCGCGGGTGCGCCGCCGGTAGGAGGGGGCCAGGAGTTCCCCGCCGAGGGTGATCCGGCCGGCCGCGGGGCGGTGGAGCCCGGCGACGGAACGCAGCAGGGTGGTCTTGCCGCATCCCGACGGGCCGGTGATCCCGGTCAGGGTGCCGGACCGCAGGGCGAGTTCGAGGCCGGCCAGGACCTGGCGGCGGGTCCGGCCGGTACCGACGTGGGCGTCGAGTGCCCTGACCTCGACGACGGCTCCCCCGGCCACGACCGGGGCCGGAGCCACGACCGGGACCGTCGCCGGGGCAGTGGCAGTGGCAGTGGCCGTAGCCGTACGGGCGGGCCGCAGCGCGAGCACGTCGTCGGAGCAGCGGGCGACGAAGTCCGCGTCGTGGCTGGTCAGGGCGATAGCGATGCCTTCGCGCGCGGCGAGGCCCCGCAGCAGGTCGGCGATGTCGTCCCGCAGCGCGGCGTCCAGGCCGGCGGTGGGTTCGTCGAGGAGGAGCAGCGCGGGCCGCCTGGCGAGGGCGCGGGCGAGGGCGACGCGCCGCTGCTGCCCGCCGGAGAGGTTCGCGGGCCGGCGCTGTTCCAGACCTTCGCCGACCGGCAGGCGGACGGCGCGCATCAGGTCCGCGACCGGGGTCCGGCGTCCCTGCGGGGAGGTCTCGCGAATGAGCCGGTCGACGCGCGCGCGGGGGTTGAGGCCGGAGCCGGGGTCCTGGCCGACGAAGGCGAGCCGGTGGCGGCGCAGTCGGCGCAGTTCCTCGGCCGGGAGGGCGAGGATGTCGTGGCCGAGGACGTCGAGGCTTCCCGCCGCGACGCGCGCGCCCGGCGGGAGGGCGCCGACGAGGGCGCGCAGCAGGGTGGTCTTGCCCGCGCCGGAGGGGCCGGTGACGGCGGTGACGCGGCCGGGGGTGAGGGCCAGGGTGGCGTCGGCGAGCAGCGGGGTGTCCCCGAGCGCGATGGACAGGCCGACGGCGCGGGCGACGGGACCGGCGGTGCTCACGGCACGATCGGCGGTACTCGGGTCGGGTTGGGTGCTGCTCACAACGGGGTCTCCGGGGTGGGCCGGGCGGGGGCGAGGGCTTCGGCGGCGAGGTTGACGCTGATGGCGAGCAGGCCGATGGCGAGGCAGGGCGCCCCGACGGCCCACGGGTTGAGGGTGATGCCGGCGGCGTTCTCGCGGATCATCAGGGCCCAGTCGGCTTCCGGGGGCTGGGGGCCGAGCTGGAGGAAGGCGGCGACGGAGACGATGTAGATGCCTTCGACGAACCGCAGCCCGAACAGGGCGAGGAGGGTGGAGCGCAGGTTGGGGAGGACCTCGTGGACGGTCAGGTGCCAGAGGTTCTCGCCGCCCGCGGCGGCGGCTTCGACGAAGCCGGTGGTGGCGACCGGGGCGGCCGCGGCGGCCACGATCCGGACGGCGTAGGGGATGCCGAGGACGGTGGCGGCGGCCGCGACGGCGAGGCGCCCGCCGCCGGGCCAGGCCAGGGCGACGAGCATGATGGCGAGGACGGACGGCAGCAGGATCGTCAGGTCCGCGGCGCGTTCGATCCACCGGCCGAGGGCCGGGCGCAGGACGGCGAGGATGCCGACGGCGGTGGCGACCGCGGTGACGACCAGCGCGATGCCCAGAGCGGTGGCGATCAGGGGCGCGCCACCGGTCAGGAGGCGGCTGAGGACGTCCCGGCCGAGCTGGTCCCCGCCGAGCGGCGCGTCGCCGCCCGCTCCGCCGTAGGGGAAGGTGACCGGGGTGTCGATCGGGTGCGGGGCGAGCAGCGGTCCGGCCAGGGCGAGGGCGACCAGGAGGAGGGCGGGGACGGCGCGGGCGAGCACCCGCCGCCGGTGGCGTCGGGCGGTCGGGGCGAGGGCCGCGGTCGGGGCGTCGGCGGTCATCGTCGCTCTTCTCCGAGGGTGCTGGCGCGGACGAGGTCGGCGGCCAGGAGCAGCAGGCTGATGGCGGCTCCGGCGGCGGCCACGACACCGGCGACGAGGGGGGTGTCGCGGTCGGTGACGGCTCCGGCCAGGACGGCGCCGATGCCGGGGTAGTTGAAGAGCGTCTCCACCACGACCGTGCCGCCCAGCAGCATGCCCGCGGAGGTGGCGATGCCGACGCTGATGGCGGGCAGGGCGCCGGGGAGCATGTGGTGCCCCAGGACGCGGCGCCGCGGCAGGCCGTCGAGGATCGCGGCCCGGACGTGCGGCAGGTCCGCCTGGTCGGCGAGCGCGCCGCGCACGATGCGGGTGTTCCAGCCGATCTGCGGGACGGCCAGGGAGAGCAGCGGCAGGACGATCATGGTCCAGGTCTCGGGTCTGCCGTCGGGGCCGGTGAGGGTGACGGCGGGCAGCCAGCCCGTCCACCGGGACAGCAGCAGGAGCAGGGCGACGGAGACCACGAACTCCGGGAGGGCGAACGCGGCGGTCGACAGGGTGTCGACGGTCCGGTCGACCCGGCCTCCCGGGCGCAGCGCGGCCCAGCCGCCGAGGGCGAGCGCACCGACGGTGCTCAGGGCGAGGGCGAGGGCGCCGAGCAGGAGGGTGTTGGGGAAGGGGCCGGCCAGGACGTCGGTGACGTGCTGGCCGCGGGCGGTGGTGCCGAGGTCGCCGGTGGGAAGGCCGGTCATCCAGTCCCGGAAGCGCTCGGCGACCGGCCGGTCGAGGCCCAGGGCGGTGCGGCGGGCGGCGAGGTCGGCGGCGGTGACGCCCCGGTCGGTGGTGGCGCCCGCGGCGTCGCCGGGCAGGAGTTCGACGGCGGCGAAGACGGCCGCGAGCAGGGCGACGAGCATCACCAGCCGCCTCGCGGCCTGGCGGGCGGCCCGGCCCGCACCGGGGAGGATGCGGGCCGGGAGCCGTCGCGGCGCGCGGGCGCCGGCCGGGTGGAGCGCGGTCAACGCGCCAGCCAGGTCTTGTCGAGCTGGACGCGGCCGTAACCGGGGAGCCCGGGCAGGTCGCGGACGGCCGCTCCGGCGAGGTCGATGCCGTCGGCCATGCCCCAGAGCAGGTAGCCGGACCTGGCGAACTCGATCTCCTGGAGCTGGTGCAGCAGCTTGCCGCGCTCGGCGGCGTCCGCCGTGCCCATGGCCTTGCGGTACGTCTCGTCGAAGGCCGGCTCGTTCCAGCCGGACTCGTTCTGGCCGGCGTCGGAGAGCATCGTCTTGGAGGCGAAGAACACGACCGAGTCGTTGGTGCCCCAGTAGGTGGTGTAGAGCGCGCCCTTGAGCCAGGTGTCGTCCCAGAAGATCTTGGAGTCCTGCTTCACCACGTTGATCTTCACCCCGGCCTCGCGGACCTGGGTGGCGAAGAGGGTCGCGGACTCCGCCAGGCCCGAGATGTCCTCGGTGGTGACCAGGTCGTAGGTCTTCGAGGTGTCGAAGCCGGCGTCGGCGAGCAGCTGCTTGGCCCTGGCCAGGTCGCGGGCGCGCTGCGGGAGGTCCTTGGCGAAGGCCGGGTCGCCGGTGCCGAGGATGTCGTTGCCGACGCTGCCGTAGCCGGAGAGGACCTGCTTGACCATGGCGTCGCGGTCGACGGCCAGCTTGAGGGCCTCGCGCACCCGCGCGTCGGCGAAGGGGCCGTCGGCGGTGCGCATGACGATGGGCATCGCCATGTCGTTGGGTCGGCGGACGATCCGGACGTCCTTGCGGGACTCGGCGGTGCGGGCGGCGACGGCGCCGACGTTGGAGGCGACGTCGATCTGCCCGGCGAGCAGGGCGTTGGCCATGGCCTGGGGGCTCTCGAAGAGGCGCACCTCGACGGCGTCCAGCAGGACCTTGCCGCCGTACCAGTTGTCGTTGCGCACCAGCCGGGCGTTGCCGTCGCGGTACCAGTCGAGCTTGAAGGGGCCGGTGCCGGGGGCGCCGGCGACCGCGTCGTCCTTGGTGTCCTTCTTGAGGACGAAGGTGGTGAGCCGGGTCAGCAGCGGCAGTTCGGCGTTGGGGTAGTCGGAGACCAGGACGACGGTCCTCGGGCCCTCGGCGGTGATGCCCTCGGGCTGGATGCCGGGCAGGCGGCTCTTGCCGGCCGGGGTGTTGCGCAGGCGCTTCAGCGACCAGACCACGTCCTCGGCCGTGACGGGGGTGCCGTCGTGGAAGGTCGCGCCGTCGGCGAGGGTGAACCGCCAGCTCTTCAGGTCGTCGGAGGGCTTCCAGGAGGCGGCCAGGCGCGGCGCGGTGTTGGTGCTGTCCCCGGGTATCGCGAGTGTGTCGTAGATCAGGCTGAGGATCAGGTAGTCGCTCTCGTTCGCCTGGGTGCCGTGCGGATCGCGGGTGACGGCGGACGCCTTGCCGAGCGCGCCGATCTTCAGGGTGCCGCCCGCGCGGGGCTGCTGGGAGGCGCCCGCGGAGGGCGCGGCGTCCTTGGACCCGCCCGTGCCGCCGCTGCCGCAGGCGGCGAGCGCACCGGCCGCCCCCACGCCGGCTCCGGCCCACAGCAGCTGTCGTCTGGTGACGCCCACGTTCGTTCCTCGTTTCGGGGTTGTGCTCGATTTGCTTAGGTTTACCTACCCTAAGTTTCAGCCGCGGCGCAACCGGGCCGACAGGGCATACCCCGACCCCGACCGTGCGTCAGCCACCCACAATTATCCCTCTCAGCAGGGAAGTTGAGGCTTCGATGCCCGCGCCGAGCCCGACAGAACTACGACTACGTAAATGTAGACACAAAGTCGGGGTAAGGCTTGCCTTACCCCGAAGACGTTGTTACGTTTCCTGTCGTCCGGCCGTTCGAGCCGCCTTCGAGCCGCCCCGGACCATCACCCGACGAGCACCTCCCGTCGCCGTCCCGCACCGGCGCGGTGATGCCGTGCGCCCGCTGCCTCCCCCTCTCCGTTCCCGCCCCCGGAAGGCTCCGCCGTGCCCACCTGCCCTGCCCCGGTACGCCGTCTCGACGCCGACGCCGTCACGGAACTCACCTCCGCCGCCGCCCGGCTGCTGGACCGCCACGGCTCGGCCACCAGCCCGGCCCTGCTCGCCGACCTGCCCGCGGCCTGCGCCGGGCTCGGTGCGACGCTCCACCGCCGGCTGCGCCCCGTCGACACCGCCGACGGCCTGTTCGTGCTCCGCGGCCTCACCGTCGACGACACCGATCTCGGCCCCACGCCCGGCCACTGGTCCACCGTCGGCGACGCCGGCGCGCTCTGGGACGTGGTCCTCCTGCTCGTCTCCACACTGATGGGCACCCCGATCGCCTGGGACGGCCAGCAGGACGGCAGGTTCGTGCACAACATCGTGCCCTCGCCCGGCCACGAGAGCGAGCAGACCGGCGCCTCCAGCTCCGTCCTGCTCACCCCGCACACCGAGGACGCCTTCCACCCGGGCCGCGCGCACCTGCTGCTGCTGTGCTGCATGCGCAACCACGACGCCATCGCCACCACCGCGGCCAGCGTGCGCCTCGCAGAGCTGTCCGAGGCGGACGTCGAGCAGTTGAAGCGGCCGGTGGCCCCGATCCTGCCCGACGACGCCTACGAGCAGGCCCGGCAGTTCGGGGGCCGCCCCGCACCGGTGCCCACGCTCTTCCCCGCGCCCGACGGCCTGACCATGCGCTACGACCCCGCCTACACCCCGCAGGACGGGGCGGACGAGGCGTGGCGCGAGGCGTACGGGCGCCTGGGCGGGGAACTCGCCCGCGTCTCGGTCGCGGTGAGCCTGGAACCGGGTGACGTCCTGGTCGTCGACAACGACCTCGTCGTCCACGGCCGGGTCCCGTTCCGGGCCCGCTACGACGGCACCGACCGCTGGCTCAAGCGCGCCTCCGTCCGGGTCGGGAACCGGCCCACCCGACCGGCCGCCGAGGCCGGGGAGCACGGCTACGGCCAGACCGCCCTGACCGCCTGGGCCTCCTGAACCGCCCGGGCCCCCGGGCCCGCCACCACCGCCGCTCACCACTCCGAAGGGCACACCCATGGACCGGGACGACACCACCCTGCGCGTACTGTCCACCAGCGACCTCGCCGGCCTGGACATCACCCTCGCCGACGTCGTCGACACCGTCGAACAGGCGTACCGCACCCTCGCCGCCGGGCAGTCCGACAACCCGCGCAAGCTCACCGTCAAGCCCGCCGACGGCCACTCCGTCTCGTACGCCATGCTCGGCCGCGACGGCGTGCGCAACGTCGTCGCCGTCAAGACCTCGTACAAGCACGGCCTCCACGAGAGCCGCGAGAACCAGCACTACTACACGACACTCACCCTCTACGACGACCTCACCGGCCTGCCCGTCGCCATGATGGACTGCTCCCGCATCGGCTCCCTGCGCACCCCCGCCGTCTCCGCCCTGCTGGCCCGCGAGTGCGCCGCACCCGGCGCGTCGACCGCGCTCGTCATCGGCACCGGCACCCAGGGCCGGCTGGCCCTGCCGTTCCTGCTCACCGCCCTGCCCGGGCTGGAGCGCCTGCTGCTCTCGGGCACCCACCCCGACGGCATCGCCGCCGTCCGCGCCGAACTCGCCCGGCACTTCCCGGAACGGGAGATCGAGCTGGTCACCGACCTCGGGGCCGCCGCCCGCGACGCCGACGTCGTCCTCGCCACCGCAGGCGGGCACACCCCGGCAGCCGTCGAGGCCGACTGGCTCCGCCCCGGCGCGGTCTCGATCCTCGTCGGCCACGGCCTCGCCCCCTCCACCCTCCACCGGGCGGACCGGGTGATCGCCACCAGCGAGGCCCAGATGCGCGTCACCGGCACCGACATGGCCGACCCGGACGGCGAGCTCCCCGCCGTCGACCTGGAACTGCCCGTCGTCCTCTCCGGCGTCTCCAAGGCCCGCACCGCACCCGAGCAGCGGATCTTCGCCTACAACAGCGGACTCGTCGTCACCGACATCGCCCTGGGCCACCGCTTCGCCCAGCTCGCCGCCGACCAGGGCCTCGGCACCGAGGTGGCCTTGTGGCGCTGACCCTGCCCGCCCGCCCCGACCCGCTCGCCGACCGGATCCACGGCAGCGGCCTGCTCCAGGAACTCGCCCACGGCCTGCGCGGCCCCTTCCACTACCTCCTGCCCGAGCGGTTCGACGCCAACCTCGCCGCGTTCCGCGCCGCCCTCGCCGACGCCGGGGTGGAGGGCCGGATCCACTACGCGAAGAAGGCCAACAAGGCCGCCGTGTTCGTCGAGCGCTGCGCCGCCGCCGGCGCCGGGCTCGACGTCGCCTCCCTCGGCGAACTCCGCGAGGCCCTCGGCCACGGTGTACGCGGCGAGGACCTCGTCGTCACCGGCCCCGCCAAGTCCGAGCAGTTGCTGCGCGTCGCCGCCCGGCAGGGCGCGCTGATCGCCGTCGACGCCCTCGACGAACTGGAACTCCTGCTCGGCCTCGGCGGCGACCGCCCGGTCCGGGTCCTGCTCCGCCGGTACCCGCCGGAGCAGCCGCGCAGCCGCTTCGGTCTGGACGACGCCCAGCTCGACCGGGCGCTGGAGCGCTGCGCCGCGGCCGGGGACACCGTCCGGATGGAGGGCTTCAGCTTCCACCTCTCCGGTTACGCGGTCCGACCGCGCGCCGACCTCGCCGGCGAACTCCTCGAACTCTGCCTCAAGGCCCGGTCGGCGGGCCTGCCGGCGGACCGGCTCAGCATCGGCGGCGGCTTCCCCGTCGACTACGTCGCCGCCGACGTCTGGCACGCCTTCCTGGCCGAGCAGGGGCCCGGGCACTACCACGGCGGCAAGTCCTTCGCCGCGGACGACTTCTACCCGTACCACTCCCCCGTCGCCGGCGCGGACGCCCTGCGCGCGATCCTCGCCACCAGCCCCGGCGGCACGGGTCCGAGCCTCGCCGCCCGGCTGCGGCGGGCCGGGGTGACGCTCCTGCTGGAGCCCGGCCGCGCGCTGCTGGACGGCGCGGGCTCGTCCGTGTTCCCCGTCCAGGGCGTCAAGGACCGCGCCGGGTACGGGATCGTCACCGTGGACGGGACCAGCCTCAGCCTGTCCGAGCAGTGGTTCAACAGCGAGTACCTGCCCGACCCGGTGCTGCTGCGCGAGCGCGCCGACGATGCCGACGCCAATGGCGACACCGCCGCCGATTATCCCTACCCGGCCTGCGTGGGCGGGGCCAGCTGTCTGGACTCCGACCTGCTGACCTGGCGCAAGATCCCCTTCCCCGCCCGGCCCCGGGTCGGCGACCTGCTCGTCTACCCCAACACCGCCGGCTACCAGATGGACTCCAACGAGTCCCCGTTCCACGAACTCCCGCTGCCGCCGAAGGTCGTCGTCGACCACCGCGGCGACCGCCCGCGCTGGCGCCTCGACCGCTGACCCCCGCCCCGCCGTCCCCACGGAGCCCCACCATGACCGACGCCCTGAACCGCCCCCCGGTGGTCGACCGGATGTCCGACCTCATCGGCCGCACCCCGCTGTTCGAGCTCGCCCGCGCCGACAACGGCGCCCGGCTGCTCCTCAAGCTGGAGATGTTCAACCCCACCGGCAGCGCCAAGATCCGGATGGCCCGCCAGATGGTCCTCGACGCCGAGGAGCGCGGCGAGCTGCACGAGGGCGGCCACATCATCGAGTCCACCTCCGGCAACACCGGCCTCGGCCTGGCCGTGGTCGCCGCCGAACGCGGCTACCGGTTCACCGCCGTCGTCGACAACCACGCCGCCGTCGACAAGCTCCGCGGCATGAAGGCGATGGGCGCCGAACTCGTGTACGTCGACGCCGACACCGACGGCGAGGAACTCCACACCGCGGCCCGTGAGGAACTCGCCGAGGAGATGGCCCGCGGCAAGGACAACACCTTCTTCACCGAGCAGCACAACAACCCCAGCAACGCGGTCGGCTACCACGCCGTCGGCCGCGAGATCGCCCAGGCCCTCGACCACCGGGTGGACGTGCTGATCGGCGCCGTCGGCACCGGCGGCGGCCTGTGCGGGACCGCCCGCGAGCTCAGGAAGTCCGTGCCCGGCGTCGCCGTCGTGGGCGTCGAACCGAAGGGCTCGATCGCCTTCGGCCCGCCCGCCCACGACTACTACCAGTCCGGCACCGGAACCCCCGAGGGCGCCAGCATCGGCCTGCTGGTCGACTACGACCTCATCGACGAGGGAGTGAAGGTCGGCGACATCGAAGCCTTCGCGACCGCCCGCGTCGTCGCCCGCCGCACCGGCCTGCTCATCGGCGGCTCCGCCGGAGGTGTCGTCCACGAGGCCCTGACCCGCCTGGGGACCCTGCCGCCGGACGCCGTGATGGTCGCATTCATCAACGACGGGGGCGAGAAGTACATGGACACCGTCTTCAACGACGACTGGATGAACGCCCGGGCGCTGCTCGACGACGCCGTGGAGGCCGACATCGACGAGACGCTCACCAAGCTCCGCCGGCCCTGACTTCCGAGAAACGTGACACCCACGATGCAGCAGCCAGCCACCCTCGCCCGCGACAGCCGCGCCCTCGCCGCACTCGCCGTCCCGCTCGCCCTCACCCAGCTCGCCCAGGTCGCCCTCACCACCACCGACACCGTCATGATGGGCGTGCTCGGGACCGAGGCCCTGGCGGCCGGCGGCCTCGCCCTGGTCGTCTTCAACCAGCTTCGGACCATGGGCGTCGGACTCGTCACCTCGGTCGGCAACCAGGTCGCGGCCGCCGCGGCCCGGGCCGAACGGGCCCGGGGCCCGGAGGACGGGAACCCGGGTGACGGGGACGGGAACGCCGCCGCCCTCGGCGCGGGCAGCCTCGACAGTGGCGGGGACGCTCCCGTCCGGGGCGCGGGCGACGAGGACGTCCGCGACCTGGTCCGGGCGGCGATGGCGGTCGCCACCCTCGCGGGCCTCGCCGGCGCCGTCCTCATGGTCCTCATCGGCCAGGCCGCGACCTGGCTCGGCCAGGACGCCGCCGTCGCTCACCGGGCGCAGGGCATGATCGCCGCGCTGGCGCCGGGCCTGCTGCCCTGCCTCTGGTTCCAGGCGATCCGCCAGTTCACCGTCGGCATGCGCCGCCCGCAGGCCCTGCTCCGGATCACCATCGCCTCCGTCGCCGTCAACGCCGGGCTCGACTGGATCCTCATCCACGGCACCTGGGGCCTGCCGGTACTCGGTCTCACCGGTATCGGCGTCGCCACCAGCTGCGTCCACCTGCTCTCCTTCCTCGCCCTCTACGCCTCCGCCCGCCGCGACCCGCGGCTCGCGCCGCTGCTGCGCCCCGACTTCTGGCGCGCCGACCCGGCCACCGTGCGCCGTCTGCTCGGCCTCGGCACCCCGATCGCCGCCACCTACGGCTCCGAGGCCGGGTTCTTCTCCGTCACCGCCCTGCTCGCCGGCAGCTTCGGCGCCGCCGCGCTCGCCGCCCACACCGCCGTCAACCAGTTGGTCTACATCGTCTTCCAGGTCGCCGTCGGCCTCTCCCACGCGGCATCCATCAACGTCAGCCGGGAGCTCGCCCTCGGCGAGTACGCCGCCGCCCGCCGGATCAAGAACACCGCCCTCGCCTGCGGCGCCGTCGTCACCACCCTGGTCGGCATCGTCTATCTCGCCCTCCCCGACCTCGTCCTGCGGCCCTACTTCGACGCCGGCTCGGCGGCCGACCAGCGGGGCCTGGAGATCGCCACCGGCCTGCTGGCCGTCGTCGCCGTCCTCCAGTTCTTCGACTGCGCCCAGAACATCGGTGTCGGCCTGCTGCGCGGCCTCGACGACACCGGGAGCGGCTTCCGGATCACCCTGATCGGTTACTGGCTCGTCGGCCTGCCCACCGCCTGGCTCCTCGCCCACCCGCTCGGCGGCGGGACCCGCGGCCTCTGGCTCGGCCTGCTGGTCGGCCTCGCCACCACCGCCGTCCTGCTGCTGCGCCGCTACGGCCTCGCCCTCAGCGCGAAGGCCGCCGCCGACTCCGCCCCGGAACCGGCCGCCGTCTGAACCCGGGGCGCCGCCCGGCCCCGACACCGTGTCGGCGCCGGGAGACGGCAGGGCCGGGGCGCCGCCGAGCGGGGGCTCGGCGGTGCCCCGGCACCCCGCGATCACGCACCCTCCGAGCCCCCGCAGCGAGGCCCGGAAGGTGCGGACCGGGAAGGGCACGTACTCCGACGCGGGGGTGTCGAGCTCTCGCGTCCGGGCACGCACCGGTCCTGGGAGGGCCCGGTCAGACGGTGAGCAGCGCCGGGGAGGCGGCCTTGTCGACGGGCAGGAAGTCGTCCGGGACGGGGTACTGACCCAGCACGTAGTTCAGGATGGCCGCGTGCATCGCCTCCACCGGGGCGATGGTGGCGGCGGTCGCGATGCCGCCCGCGCCGGTGACGTTGTAGGTCGCGAACAGGTAGGTCTGCGCGGCCTGCTCCTCCAGCATCAGGGCGAGCTTGGCGACGTCGCCCACACTGGTGGCCTTGCCCAGCGCCTCGGTCGTCTCGGCCTGGTTGGTCAGCGGCACATTGGTGATCGCGGGCCTGCCGGCCCCGGTCAGCACGGCGTTCCAGGCCCTGGCGTGGTCGGCGTGCTGGGCCATCGCGGTGGTGACGAAGGTGGCGACGGCCGGCGGCACGGTGCCGAGCCGGCCCTTCCCGGCGGCGTCGAGCGTGGCCCGGTAGGCGCCGACCGCCTGGTTCTCCAGGGCGGTGGCGAGCGCGACCACCTTCAGGTCCCCGGTGTACTGCCCCGACTCGGAGGCGGACGGCGGCATCGAGGCACCGGCGGACACCGGCGGGGCGCTGCCGGTGGACTTCCCGCTGGAACAGGCCGCGACGGTGAGCGCGACCGCCGCCCCGCCCGCGCCGAGCAGGAAGCGGCGGCGCCCGAGGTCGCGCGACCGGCCCTCCCGGCGGGCGCGCAGCTCATCGGTCAGGTCCAGGGCACTCGCCCGCATCGCGGGCAGGGTGTCCCGGTGCGCCTGGTCCATCTCGGCCGTCAGGCGGGTGAGTTCGCCCTCGCTGATGGGAAGCTCCCAGCCGCCCTCGGTGCTACGCGTCACTTGACGGCTCCTTCACTGATCGGGGACGCGTTCTCGGTCCGGTAGAAGGCGTCGGGGAAGCCGACGCTGCCGGCTGCCGCCGGGAGCTTGGCCGGGTCCACCGGGATGGTGACCAGGTCGGCGGCGTTCCCCGCGAGCAGCGCCTGCACGGCCAGCAGCGTGGCCCGGTGCTGGGCCTCCACCGGGGCGACCGAGGCGAAGAGCTTGCGCAGGTCCGCGTTGGAGACCTGGGCGACGTTCTTGGTGTAGGTCTGGGCCGCCACGTCCTCCAGGGTGATGGCGAGCTTCACCACGTCGGCCGGTCCCTTGATGGTCGGCAGCGCCTGGTCGACGACGGCCTTGTACTTCGGGTCCGGGTTGTTCTGGGCCTGGCCCCCGGCCTGCGTGGCGGCCGCGTTGAACGCCATGGCGTGGGCCTGGTGCTGCTGGGTGGTCTTGGCGATGAACGCCGCCACCGTCTTGTTGCCGTCCTTGATGAACGGCAGCCCGGCGGCGGTCTGGTAGACGGCCACCGCCAGGTTCTCCAGGGACGCGGCGGTCTGCAGCGCCATGATGTCGTCGGCCGCGGAGGCCGAGGCCGAGGGCGACGGGCTGTCCGCGAAGGCCCGGGTCCCGCCGATCAGCGCGGCCATGCCGGCCGCTCCGGCCAGGAAACCGCCGCGCTGCCACCAGCGTCCGCGCCGGACGGGTTCGGCCGCCTGCCCGAAGTCGATCAGCGCACCCCGCGTGATTCGCAGCGCGTCGCTGTTCAGGTCCTCCGACTGCTCGGTGAGTTCATCGAGCAGCCGGGTGTCGATGTGCTCTGAAGGCATCATGCTCCCGTCTCCGGCCTGGGCCCGCGGCTCGCGGGCTCGTCCGTCCGGGATTCGGGGTGGGGCGCGCCGCGGCTTGCCCGTCGGGCCGAGAAGTTCTGTATTCACCCGTCGGAGTGACGGGTCGGCACGGCGTTGCCCTGCCGACCCGCCACCCGGACCCGCCACCCGGACCGGACGGACGAACCGGGCGGATGAGGCGAGCAGACGAACGGTCAGGTGAACGGCAGCACGAGGACGGGTTGCCCGCTCGGGCGGGCCGATCCGCCCGAGGGCTCCACGGTGACCCCGACCCCCCTGGCACCGTCGATCCGGCCCGTCAGCAGCAGCTGACCGGTCCCGGTGGGCAGCAGTCCGGCCGGGCGCATGGTGCCGGCGTCGTCGAACCACAGCTCGTAGGCGCGGTCCGGGGGCAGTTCCGGCAGGCCGGCGGCGAGGAACACCGCCTGCCCGCGCTCCCGCGACCACACCACCGTGCCGGTTCCGGCTCCGGCGCCTGTGCCCGCCGTCGCGAGTCGGGCGTCGGCCGCGGTCAACAGCTCCCCGACCGCGGCCTGCCCGTCCCGCGACCGCGCTGCCTCGGCCCGGGCCCGGGCGGCCTCGCCCCGCTGGTGCACCGCGATCGCACCCGCCCCGGCGGCCAGCGCCAGGCAGGCCGCCAGCGCGACCCGCGACCGGAGCCGCCCCGGCCGGGCGGCGCGACCGGAGCCGCGACCGACGGCTCGACCCGTCCGGCGGCCCGTGCGAACGGCAGCAGCGGGGCCGCCGCTCCCGGCGGCCGGACCGACCGGCGGCGGCAGCTGGCGGATCCCGGCGAGGCCCGCCATCACCTGCGCCTTGAGCGCGGGCGGCGGCGTGAGCCAGTCGGCCGAACCGAGCCGGGCCAGCGCCGACCGGAACCCGGCCACCTCCTTGACACAGGCCGGACACCCGTCGAGATGCCTTTCGAACGCGGCCCGCTCCGCCTCCGGCAGCGCGTGCGCGGCGTACGCCCCGGTGAGACCGTGCAGTTCCGGTGCCGCGCTCATGATCCGACCCCCAGGCAGTCGCGCAGGCGGATCAGACCGTCCCGCATCCGGGTCTTGACGGTGCCGAGCGGGGCGCCGAGCAGATCCGCCACCTCGGGGTAGGTGTACCCCCGGTAGTAGGCGAGCGAGATCGACTCGCGCTGGAGCTCGGTCAGCGCCTCCAGACAGCCGCGGACCTGCTCGCCCTCCAACCGGTGCTCCACCTGCTCCGCCACCTCGTCGAAGGCCGGACTGTGCGACCGGGCGGCGACCCGCTGCTCCCGGTCGGTGGCCGCCTGCGCCGACCGGACCCGGTCCACGGCCCGCCGGTGGGCCACCGTCAGCGCCCAGGACATCACGTCCCCGCGCTGCGGGTCGTAGCGGCCGGCCGTGCGCCACAGCTCGAACATGACCTCCTGGGTCACCTCCTCGGACTGCTGGGGATCGCGCAGCACCCGCCGCACCACCCCGAGGACCGGGCCCGCCACCGCGTCGTACAGCCGGGCGAACGCCTGCTGGTCGCCCCCGGCGGCTCGGGCGACGAGTTCCTTGAGCTCCGGGCCCCGCTGCCCCGGGACCGGTAGCCGGACGACGGTGTTCATCCGCCCGCCCCTCGGCCGCGGGCGGCGTCGCCGCCCCGGGACGGGGCCGACGGCGGGGTTTCGCCCCACGGCCTCACAGCGGACATCGCGACCTCCCATCGAGGCGGGAGCCGTCCCGGCACGGACGGCTCCCGCGGCACACCCCGGGCATTCGGTGCCGGGCGGGAGCCGGATTGGTGCGCCGCGAAGTATCACTCGTACGAGTGACGGCCGGTCGGGGGGTACGGGTGCGCCGGTCACCTCCCGGGCGGGGTGAGGGCCGGGACGGTTCCAGGACCGGCCCGCGGACTCAGGACCGGCCGGCGGTTTCAGGACCGGCCGGCGGTTTCAGGACCGGCCCGCGGTGGACGCCCGGAGGTTCAGCGCCCAGTCGTGGCGGCGGACGACGCCCGGTTCGGCCGTCCCCGCCAGCAGGTCGCTCAGCAGGGCCGCGCACGCCCGCCCGTACTCCCCCGCCCGCAGGTCGACGGCCGTGACCTGGGGGTTCGAGCCGCGCGCCGCCGCGCCGTCCACGCAGGCGGCCACCAGCAGGTCGGCCCCCGCCCGCAGTCCGGCCCGCGCCGCGCCCGCCAGGACGCCGGAGACCGCGCCGTCGGGGGCGCACACCACCGCGTCCAGGTCCGGGACGCCGGCGATCAGGTCGGCGGTGGCGGCCTCGGCCTCGGTCGGCGTGGCCGCGAACGGGACCGTACGGACGATCACCTCCACGCCCTGTGTCCGGCTCCAGGTCCCGGCGGCCTCGCGCAGCGCGGCGGCCCAGTCGGAGCCCGGCCCGGGGGCCAGCAGGGCGGGGCGGCGGGCGCCGCGTTCGGCGAGGTGGTCCAGCAGCGCGGCCAGCGAGGCCGCGTTGTCGCAGACCACCGCGCCGCTCGGCGCGACGCCCCCGCCCAGGTAGCGCTCGCCGGTGACCACCGGCACGCCTGCGGCGAGGAGGTCCGGGACCTCCGGGTCGTCGACCTCGGGGTCGATCACCAGCAGCCCGTCCACCCGGGAGGCGAGTCCGCCCGCGGACGCGCTGCCGGGGGCCAGCAGGACGAGGTCGAGACCGTCCTCCCGGGCCCGCTCGACCGCGCCGAACGCCAGGTTCATGTAGTAGTCCAGGCGGGTCGCGGTGCGCGGGAGGTGCAGCCCGATCGCCCCGGTGCTGGCCCGGCGCAGGCTGCGGGCCGCGGTGTTCGGCCGGTACCCGAGCGCCCGGGCGACGTCCTGGATGCGCTCGCGCGTCGCCCCGGACACCCGCCCGGAACCGCCGAGGGCGTTGGAGGCGGTGCTCTTCGACACGCCGGCCGCCCGGGCCACGTCGATCAGGGTCACGGGGCGGCTGGTCACAGCCCGGAAGTCTAGGCCCTCGCCCCCGCGATCTCGCGGCCCGCTCCCGCACCTCCTTGCTGGAACGTTCCAGCACTGCATAAAGTGCATCTTGCTGGAACGTTCCAGCACCAGCTACCCCACCCCTGGAGAGATCCGCATGACGCGTGGATTCGATGTTGTGGAGACCGGTGTCGCCGAGCTTCGCGCGGCACTGGAGACGGGCCGGACCACCTCGGTCGGCCTGCTCGACGCCTACCTCGCGCGGATCGCGGCCTACGACCGCCCCGGCACCGCCACCGCACTCAACGCGCTCGTCGTGATGAACCCCGACGCCCGCGCCGACGCCGAAGCCTCCGACGCCCGCCGCGCGCGCGGCGAGAGCCTCGGCCCGCTCGACGGCATCCCCTACACCGCCAAGGACAGCTACCTCGCCAAGGGCCTCACCGCCGCCGCCGGCTCCCCGGCGTTCGAGCACCTCGTCGCCCAGCGCGACGCCTTCGCGATCGAGCGGCTGCGCGCCGCCGGCGCCGTCCTGATCGGCCTCACCAACATGCCGCCGATGGCCAACGGCGGCATGCAGCGCGGCGTCTACGGGCGCGCCGAGAGCCCCTACAGCGCCGACTGGCTCACCAGCGCCTACGGCTCCGGCTCCTCCAACGGCTCCGGCACCGCCACCGCCGCCTCCTTCGGCGCGTTCGGCCTCGGCGAGGAGACCTGGTCCTCCGGCCGCGCCCCCGCCTCCAACAACGCCCTGTGCGCCTACACCCCCAGCCGCGGCGTGATCTCGGTGCGCGGCAACTGGCCGCTGGTCCCGACCATGGACGTCGTGGTCCCGCACACCCGCACCATGGCCGACCTCCTCGAACTGCTCGACGTCGTCGTCGCCGACGACCCGGACACCCGCGGCGACCTGTGGCGCGCCCAGCCCTGGGTGCCGATCCCCGCCGCCTCCCAGGTCCGTCCCGCCTCCTACCCGGCCCTCGCCCCCGCCGACGCGGCGGCCGCCCGCGCGGCCCTCGCCAGCAAGCGCGTCGGCGTCCCCCGGATGTACATCAACGCCGACCCCGAGGCCGGGACCAACCCCGAGGGCGGCATCGGCGGCCAGACCGGCCAGCCGATCGAGACCCGCGCCTCCGTCCTCGACCTGTGGCAGGCCGCCCGCCGCGACCTGGAGGCCGCCGGCGCCGAGGTCGTCGAGGTCGACTTCCCCGTGGTCACCAACTACGAGGCCGACCGCCCCGGCGCGCCGTCCCTGCTCACCCGCGGCCTGGTCGGCCGCGACTTCCTCGCCGTCGAGATCGAGGACCTCTCCGCCTGGGCCTGGGACGACTTCCTGCGCGCCAACGGCGACCCGGAGCTCAACACCCTGACCCAGGTCGACGGCGACGGCATCTGGCCCAAGCACAACGGCGAGCTCCCCGACCGCTACCCCGGCTTCGACGACACCATCGGCGACTACCCGCGCTTCGTGCGCGAGCGGCCGTACGCCTCCTTCACCGACATGCCGCACCTGGAGGACGGCCTGCGCGGACTGGAGCAGACCCGCCGGACCGACCTGGAGGACTGGATGGACGGACTCGGCCTGGACGCCGTGGTCTTCCCCACCGTCGCCGACGTGGGCCCGGCCGACATGGACGTGGACGAGGCGTCCGCGGACCTCGGCTGGCGCAACGGCGTCTGGGTCGCCAACGGCAACCTCGTCCCGCGCCACCTCGGCATCCCGACCGTCAGCGTGCCGATGGGCACCATGGCCGACATCGGCATGCCGGTCGGCCTCACCTTCGCGGGCCGCGCCTACGACGACACCGCCCTGCTCACCCTGGCCGCCGCCTTCGAGGCCACCGGTGACCGCCGCACCACCCCGCTCCGCACCCCGCGGCTCACCGCCGAGTGAGCCCCCGGCGTGGGGGGCCCCCCCCCGGGGCGCGCCCCCCCCCGGGCCGCGCGGGGCGGCGCGGGGCGGGGCGGGGGCCCCCCCCCCCCCCCCCCCCCCCCCCCCCCGGGGCCCCCCCCCGGGGGCCCCCCCCGGGGGGGGGCCCCCCCCGGGGGGCCCCCACGCCCTCGGGACGGCTCGGGACGGCTCGGGACGGCTCGGGCCTCCGCCGCCCGGCCGTCCGCCGCCCCGGGCCAGCACCGCCGCCCCGGGTCAGTACCGCCGCCCCGGGTCAGTACCGCTGGGCCTGGGCGACCCGCGGGACCAGCGCCTTGTCCCGGTCGAGCGGGCTGAACGCCGTCGGGGCGGCCGTCGCGCCGGCGGCCAGGTCCTTCACGTTCAGGAACGTGGTGTCCACCACCGAGCCCCCGTCCAGGAACTCCACCTTGATCGCGTAGGAGGCCGTGTCACGGGTGCTGTTCACCACCGTGACCAGCGCCGCGTTGAAGCCGGCCGCCTGCGCCTTCGGCAGCCCGGTGATCGTGACGTCCGAGGTCGCGTTGCCCGCGCCCTCCACCTTGGCCAGCGCCGCCTGGGCCTCGGCGCGCCCGGCCGCGATCTGCGCCGAGACCGAAGCCTCGAACGAGGCCGCCGCCGCCGAGGCGGAGGCCGCGGCGGCCGACACGGACTCCAGCACCGACTCCTTGGCCGAGGCCAGGGCCGACGGCACCTGCCCGGAGAAGGAGTTCGCGTCCGGGGAGAACGGGCGCGAGCTCGTCGCCGGCGAGGAACTCGTCGAGGACGAGGAGCACCCGGCCGCCACCAGGACCGCGCAGCCCAGCGCGACCGCCGTGAGCGCCGATCGCCGGTGAGCGGAGGAGGCCGCGGGAGCCCGGTGGGACCCGTCGAGGAATCGTGACATGGGTCGCTGCCTTCGCGTCGCGGTCGGACCACGAACGGTCCGGACCTGCTGCGCTCCAGCTTCGGCGCCCGGTGGACGGCCCCGCGAGCGTGCGTGGGCCGAACGGGCCACCCGGCCCGGCAGGGGACCCGCACCGGCACCCGCACCCGCACCCGGGCGGGATCCGCACGAGGTGGCCGCGCCCCGGGACGGGTCCCATCATGGAACCGGGGGCGTGCGCCGCCCTGCTGTTCCGGCGGCCCGCTTCCGCCGAACGGGTCGTCCGTCGCGGACCCGGGCCGGTGCGCGGGGCGGTACCGCGACGCGAAGTGGCGGGAGGACGCCCGTGGGTGTGGTCGGCGAGGTGACGCCGCTCGCGCTGGGCATCGCGTTGTCACCGGTCCCCGTCGTCCCGGCGATCTTCCTGCTGTTCACGCCGCGGGCCAGGGCGACCGCCGGAGCGTTCCTGCTCGGCTGGACCGCCGGGATCCTCGCGGCGGCCTCCGCGTCGGCCGCGCTCGCCGTCGTCGTCGAGGCCCGGGAGGAGACACCCGCCTGGGCCTCCTGGACCAGGATCGTCCTCGGCCTGGTCCTCCTGCTGCTCGCGGCCCGGATGCGGGCCACCGGCGGGAAGAAGGGGACCCCGGCCTGGATGCGGACCCTGACCGGCGCGACACCCGCCAAGGCGCTGCGGCTGGGCCTGCTGCTGTCGGCGGCCAACCCCAAGGTCCTGCTGCTGTCCGCGGCCGCCGGGCTGACGATCGGCTCCGCCGAACTCGGCGCGGGCCGCGGCACCGCCGCCCTGCTGGTGTTCACGGCCGTCGCCGTCTGCACCGTCGCGCTGCCGCTGCTGCTCCACCTCGCCGCGGGGGAGCGCGTCCTCGGACCGCTGGGCCGGGTGCGGGCCTGGCTGGAGACCCACAACAGCGCCGTCACCGCCGTCGTGCTGTCCGTGATCGGTGTCCTGCTGGTCGTCGAGGGCGCCACCGCGCTGTGACCGCCCTCGGCCGGGCCCGGCGTCAGCCCGCGCGGTGGAGGTCGCACTGCTGCTGGACGGCGGAGGGGGCGTCGCTGCTGACGATGGAGACCCTCGGGGGCGGCCCGGGCGCCGGAGCGTCCTCGGTGGTGCAGACGAGTTGCTGGACGGCGGTGGTGGTCAGGGACGCGGTCGGCCAGGACAGGCGCAGGGTGACGAGGCCCGGGGTGCTGGTGGCGAGGACGGTGGCGGAGGCGGGCAGTGCGCTGTAGAACCCGGCCCGGGCCTCGGCGTCGTCGGGGCCGGCCAGCAGGGTGTTCAGGGTCTGCTGCAGGTCCTGCCGCACCGGGCCCGGGCGGATCGCCAGCCCGATGCCCTGCGGTCCGGGGAAGTACAGCCGGGTGCCCGGCTGGATACCGGTGGCGGCCCGGCCGCTCCTGACCGCGCCGGTGCTGGGGATCGAGCAGCCGGTGGCCAGCAGGAGCAGCGAGGCCGCGCCCACGACAAGGCGGCGGTGGCGGTGGCGGAGGGTCACGGGGAGTCCTCCGTCGGATCGCCGTCGAGCGGGGCGGGCCCGCGGGGCAGGAGGAGGGTGAACACCGCACCGCCGTCGGGAGCGTTGG
Source organism: Kitasatospora sp. NPDC094019 (assembly GCF_044764505.1). Classification (NCBI taxonomy): domain Bacteria; kingdom Bacillati; phylum Actinomycetota; class Actinomycetes; order Kitasatosporales; family Streptomycetaceae; genus Kitasatospora; species Kitasatospora sp. NPDC094019. The sequence continues at coordinate 604,635 of NZ_JBIWIF010000002.1, read as the reverse complement.
CCGCCTCGATGACGCCGCCGTGCAGGCGGGCGTTCTCCTGGGCGATGGCCAGCCCGAGGCCGCTGCCCTCGGACCGCCGGCGCGCCTTGTCGGCCTTGTAGAAGCGGTCGAAGAGGTGCGGCAGTTCGGCGGGCGGGATGCCGGGGCCGCGGTCGGTGACGGTGAGCACGAGGTCGTCGTCCGCCTCCCGCAGGCGCAGCCGGACCGGCGGTCGGCCGTGGCGCAGGGCATTGCCGACGAGGTTGGCGACGATGACGTCGAAGCGACGCGGGTCGAGCCGGACGGGCAGCGCTCCGGGCAGGTCCAGCTCGACCCGGTCGCGCCAGCCGCGGAGGTCCAGGGTCTCGCGGACGGCGGTGGCGGCGTCGACGGACTCGGTGTGCAGCGGGGCGGCCCCGGCGTCGAGGCGGGAGATCTCGATCAGGTCGTTGACCAGCCTGGCCAGCCGGGCGGTCTCGTTGCTGATCATGCGCAGCGCGGTGGCGGTGTCCTCGGGCAGTTGCTCGGCGTCCTCGTCGAGGATGTCGGTGACGGCGACCATGGCGGCCAGCGGGGTGCGCAGTTCGTGGGAGACGTCGGCGGCGAACCGCCGGCCCTGGGACTCGACCGCCCGCAGGTCCTCGATGGTGCCCTGAAGGGTGCGGGCGGTGTGGTTGAACGTCTTGGAGAGCTGGGCGAGCTCGTCGTGCCCGGTGACGGTGAGGCGGGTGTCGAGCCGGCCCTGGGCGAGGGCGTGGGCGGCGTCGCCCAGGGCCCGGACCGGGCGCAGTACCTGGCGGGCGGCGAGCAGGGCGAGCCCGGCGGCGAGGACGAGGGCGAAGACGCCCGCCCCGGCGGCGGCGGCGAGCAGGCCGGTGGCGGCGTTCTGCTCGCGGTCGAGCGGGAGGACGGCGTAGACGGTGAGGCCGGAGGGCGCGTGGGGCGCGGCGGCACCGGTGACGGGGACGCCGGTGGCGAGCCAGGGCCGGCCGTCGGCGGTGAAGCGCTGGAACGCGGCGTGGCCGGCGGTCACCGTCGCGGTCAGGGCGGGCGGGACGTCGACGGGCTGGGTCCACTCGGAGTGGTCGTCGCCGTGGGCGGCCAGCACCCGCCAGTCGCGGAATCCGGCGGTTCCGGACAACTGTCCTACCAGGCTGTCGAGTTCACCTTGGGTCGGCGGGAAGGGCAGGCCGGGGGCGAGGGTGTCGACGCGGCGGCGCAGCTCGTCCAGGGTGGTGTCCTGGGTGAGTTCCAGGGTGGAGTTGGTGGCGGCCCGGTAGGTGAGGGCGGCGGTGGCGAGCGCGCTCAGCGCGGCGACGGCGAGGAACCCGGCCAGCATCCGGGGCCGCAGGCCGGCGAGCGCGCGGCGCAGCCTGGTCCGGCGCGGCGGGGGTTCGGCGGTCACAGCGGCCCGAAGCGGTAGCCGAAGCCGCGGACGGTCTGGATGTAGCGGGGCTCGGCCGGGTGGTCCTCGATCTTGGTGCGCAGCCGGTTCACCCCGGCGTCGACCAGGCGGATGTCGTCCTGGCGGCCGAGCCCCCACACCGACTCCAGCAGCTGTTCGCGGCCGAAGACCCGTCCGGGCGCGGCGGCGAGCTCCAGCAGCAGCCGCAGCTCTCCGGCCGCGAGCGGGACCGGGACGCCGCGCTTGGTGACGGTCAGCGCCGCCCGGTCCAGTACCAGGTCGCCGTGGACCTCCCGCTCCGCCTCCGGGCCGGGGCCGCCGGCGCGGCGCAGCACGGCCCTGATCCGGGCGTCCAGCACCCGGGACTGGGCGGGCTTGACCACGTAGTCGTCCGCTCCCGCCTCCAGGCCGAGCACGGTGTCCACGTCGTCACCCCGCGCGGTCAGCATGATCACCGGGGTGGGGCCGGCCTGTCGCAGCCGTCGGCACACCTCCAGACCGTCGATGCCGGGCAGCATCAGGTCCAGCACCACGATCTCCGGCGGCTCCCGGCGGGCGCGCTCCAGCCCCTCCTCCCCCGAGGCGGCGCCGCGCACCTCGTGGCCCTGGCGGCGCAGTCCGAGCGCCAGCGCCTCCCGCACCGAGTCGTCGTCCTCGATCAGCAGTACCCGTGACATAGCGGCCAGTATTCCGCCCCGACCTGCGGGAACAAGGCCGTGGCGCGGGTGGGCCGAAGGTTGTTGCAGAACGCTCATACGCGGCTCACAGCTCCCGCAAGGGCGCGGCGGAGGGTCGTGGACAGAGGCCGGGCAGCGCCGCCGGGCCGTGTCCCCGAAGCCGCGAGGAGCGAACCGCCGTGCGTCACCACCAGGACCCGAAGCCGTCCGGAGCCACGCCGTCCGAGGTCGGGCCGTCCAACCCGACCCCGTCCAGCTGGTACCCCCGGGCCGACGCGCTCCCCCGTCCGGCCCGCCGTCCCGATCCCCGGCCGGCCCGCCGCCGCACCGCCCTGCTGCGGGCGGGCGTCCTGGGCGCGGCGGCGTTCACCCTGCTGGGCGCCGCGGGCGCGTGGATGGGGACGCCCGGACCGCTGCACCGGCTGACGGGATCGCCCGCCGACCCCGCCCCCACCGTCACGGCGCCGGACCCCACGCTGCCACCGCCGGTGGTGGACATGAGCATCTCCCGGCAGTCCGAGGACGCCGGCCGGACCGTCAACCTCACCATCGACGACGGCCCCGACCCGCAGTGGACCCCGCGGATCCTGGACGTCCTCGCCCGGAACGGCGCCAAGGCCGTCTTCTGCATGCTCGGCCCCAACGCCCGGGCACACCCGGACCTCGCCCGCCAGGTCGTCGCCGCGGGGCACCGCCTGTGCGACCACACCGTCAGCCACGACACCGCCATGGACCACAAGGACGTGGCGTACCAGGAGCGGGAGATCACCGAGGGCCTGCGAATGATCCAGGAGGCCACCGGAGGCGCGCCCGTCCCCTACTACCGCGCCCCCGGCGGCGCCTTCACCCCCGAGAGCCGCCAGCTCGCCGCCGCCCACGGCATGCGCCCGCTCGGCTGGAACGTCGACACCCGCGACTTCGAACGCCCCGGCGTCGAGCGCATCGTCGAGACGGCGAAGGCCCAACTGCGGATCGGCCCGACCGTCCTGCTGCACGACGGCGGCGGCAACCGGGCCCAGACCCTGGCGGCCCTGGAGGAGCTGCTGCCGTGGCTGAAGGCCAACGGCTACGCGTTCAGCTTCCCCCAGCGCTGAGTCCCACCCGCGCCGAACCGCGCACGCTCCGCGCCCGGGAGGCGGGGGCGGGGTCAGGGGCGCCAGTAGTTGTTGGCGGCGGCGATGGTCCGGAACTCGACGGCGACCACGTGGGCGGCGGCGACGAGGCTGTCCGGGTCGGTCGAGTAGTTCGGCCGTCCGCCCTTGAGCACGTCCAGGTCGGGCTGGACGTTGTGGACGGTGTGCCGGGCCAGGGTGAGCGCCAGGGCCCGGCCCTCCTCCGGCGTCGCGGTGATCAGGGTGTTGCCGGGGACCAGGACCAGTCCCTCGTCGGGTACACGATTCATGAGCCTTACTGTCCGGCCGCGGGAGCGGTCGCGCGGCCCGGGAGCGGCGGCTGCTGCGCCGCGCGGGTGAGAGGACGGGCCGGACGTCCGGGTCTCGGCGACACTGGGCCGCATGGACGACTTCCTGTCCGAGTCGACGCTGCACGACGTCGTCGACCTGTTCGTACGGCTGGTCGAGTTCGCGGGCGCGCTGATCATCTTCATCGGCGCGGTGTGGGCGTTCGTCCGTTTCGCCGCCCTCTGGCTCCGGCCCGCCAGGGCCGCCGGACCCGGGACGGACCCGCGCGGGGACTTCACCCGGATCCGGCTGGGGATGGGCCGCTTCCTCGTCCTGGGCCTGGAGTTCCAGCTCGCCGGCGACATCCTGCGCACGGCCGTCGCCCCCACGTTCACCGAGATCGGCCAGCTCGGGGCGATCGCCGCGATCCGCACCGCGCTGAACTACTTCCTGGGCAGGGAGATCCGGGAGGAGCGCGCGGAGATCGAACGCTCCACGGGCACCGGACGCCCGGAGGCTCCGGGCCCCGCCGCCCGGCCCGCCAAGGGATGACCGGCACCCTCCTACCGCAGGCGGCGCTCTGGGTCACCGTGCTCGGGATCGGCGCGGCGGCCCTGGCCGCCCTGCGCCTGCGCCGGGTCCGGCCCGCGGTGACGCTGCTCTCCGACTACCTCCTCGCGGCGGGACTGATCCATCTCTCCGGCCGGGCGTCCTGGGCGGCGCTGGCCCTGGCCGCGGGCACCGCCGCCCTGCGCGTCACGCTCGACCTCGACCTGCGGGCCCTCGCCGTCCATCGGCGGGAGAGCGACGCTCCGCCGAGGGACTGAGGTCGTCCCGGCGTGGTGTGCCGGGTGAACGCACGACGCCGCTGGCACCGGACTGTTCCCCTGGGGTGGGGGTGGTCGGGTGTCAGCGGCGTGTGTCGTGGTGCGCCCCTGTCGGGGGCGGGGGTGTTACTTGGTGAGGCCGGCCTTGACGGAGCAGACGGGCCAGGCGCCGGGGCCCTGGGCGGCGAGGACCTTCTCGCCGATGGTGATCTGCTGGGCCTTGGTGGCCTGGTGGGCCTGGGGGGCGTAGGCGGTGCCGCCGAAGGCGGCCCAGGTGGAGGAGGTGAACTGGAGGCCGCCGTAGAAGCCGTTGCCGGAGTTGACGGCCCAGTTGCCGGTGGCCTCGCAGGCCGCGACCTTGTCCCAGACGGTGGCGGGGGCGGCGGAGGCGGCGTTCGCCGTGACGAGGCCGGCCACCGGCAGGGCGAGGACCGCCCCGGCCATCAGTGCCGTCCGGACGCGGTTGCGGCGCTTGGTGGCGGTGGTGGCGGTGGTGGTCTCGTTACGGAAGGTCATGCGGTTCCTTTCGGAGGTGTGCGGGCGTGCGGAACCAGGCCCTGGGGGCTTGTGGTTTCGCGGGGCTCGCACGGCGTTCCTGGTGAGCGTGTGCTCGTTCGGTGCGACGCATTCGAAGTTACGGGGGTGGGGGTGGTGTTTCAAGGATTCGCAGGTTCGGGCACGTCAGTGAGGGGTTACCGCTGGTATGGATCATGAAAATGGGTTGATTTGAAGGCAAATGCCCCGATTTTCAAGATCGAAGATGGCCGAAGGTGGCCCAGCCCACACCCCTCCCCCCGTGAGCCCGCGCACATCCTCGACACCCCGTGACGGCCGCCCGCACCACCGGTGACAGCACGACCCCCACCCGGGTGGCCCGGACCACAGCCCTCACCCCTGGTACGGCTGCCGTCGCACCGCGCGACGGAATCCGCCCCGGACTCCCGGGCGGGCCTTGCGGTGACGGGTGGGCATGACAGAGGATCGGGCCCACTCACCATGATCGACTTCTGCTCGGTCGTGGCGACCTGCTGATTCACTTCCCACCGGGGGTACCGATGACCGCGCACGCAGACCGCCAGCACGACGGCGCCACCGAGGAGGGCGGGCGGCGGCCGGGGCGGCGGGCGCTGCTCGCCGGGCTGACCGGGGCAGGGGCGGTCGCGGGCGGCATGGTCCTCGGCACCGGCGGCGCCTCGGCGGCGCCCGCGGCGGTCACCGCCGGCCCGGCCGACTACGTGGTCGACGTCATCACCAAGGGCGCCGACCCGACCGGCCGCACGCCCAGCGACGACGCGTTCCGCCGGGCCGCCCTGGAACTGCTCGGGGGCGCCCCCAAGACCGGTTACTCGCCCAAGAAGGTGCTGCTCGTCCCGCCGGGCACCTACCTGCTGACCCAGCCGGACTCGCTGCTGCCGATCACCCACGGCACCGACAACCCGGGCGTGATCGACGGCATCTCCATCAGCGGGTACGGCAAGCGGCTCTCCCGCGTCGTCTACGCGCCGACCGTCCCGGACACGGTCCTGTGGACCAACGACGGCCGCTACAAGAACATCCGCCTCAGCGGCCTGACCTTCGAGAGCCGCGACGCCACGGCCACCTTCAACCTCGCGGTCTCCGGCGTCGGCAAGGGCGTCCAGGACACCTGGTACACCGACGTCGAGTGGCACGGCACCTGGAAGGCCGGCATCGTCCTGGACGGCCCGGCCGGCACCTCCAACCTCAACAGCGAGATGGGCTGGGACCACTGCCAGATCAGCGGCTCCTACGCGGACGCCTTCCTGGTGATGGGCGGCAAGCCGACCGAGAGCCAGCAGGACCAGTTCCTCAACTACTGGTTCCGTGACTGCAAGGTCGAGTTCCAGTCCGGCGTCTTCGTGCGCAACGAGCGCGGCGGGTCGATGAACTTCATCGGCGGCTCGTACATCCTCGTGGACGAGAACTCCACCGGCACCTTCTTCAAGCTCAACGCCAACAGCCCGCGCGCCGACTCGGTGATGCGGCTGTACGCGCAGGGGATCCGCTTCGAGGTGCGCGGCAAGGACCACAAGGTCATCGACTCGGCCTGGTACAAGGGCACCATCACCTTCGTCTCCTGCGACGACACCGCGAACTCCTTCAAGTCCTTCGCCACCGACGCCGTCCCGCACGTCTACCGCTTCAACGCGGTCAACCCCTCGCGCGGGCCGATGATCCGCTACCAGGACTGCGCCCTGCTCGGTTCCCACCACGTGACGACGGCCACCGCCACCACGGCCGGCAAGGTGCTCTACGACGGCTGCCGCTTCGCCGACACGGCCACCGCCGCCACCGCCCTGCGCTGGACCGGCCCGACCCCCTGGTACGAGTTCCGCGACTGCCTCGGCGAGGGCGTCCGCATCCCCGACGTCAAGGCTCCGTAGCCGCTCGCCCCGGCCCTACGGTCACAGGCCCGGGGCGGCGCCGGTCCACTCCCCCGGGGCCGACGGCTTGTCGAGGGCCACCCCCGCCCTCGACAAGCCCCGCGCTGCCCCATCACCAGCCGGTGGTGGAGTACCTGCGCGGCCGGGCGCCCGCCGGGACGGTCTGGATGTACCGGCGGGGCGAGGACGGAGCCGACGAACTGGTCGCGCGGGTCGCGCCCGTCGGCCCGTGATCGGCGCTCGGCGGTGGCCCCGCCGCGGTGTCGCGGCTACCGCTCGGGCGAGGCGGAGCCGGTGGCGGGGGCCGGGTCGGGCGGGAGTGCCGCGCGGATGGCGGTGAGCAGCTGTGGCACCCCGCGGCCCGGGGCCGTTCCGCCCTCCGTGCCTTCGAGCAGGTCCGGGGGGAGGCTCGCGAGCAGGTGTTCCGCCTCGCTCAGCAGGTCGCGGCCGCGGCGCAGTTCCTGCTTCATCCGGGAGACCTGGGTCCGCAGTCCGCCGAGCTGACGGCGGGTGGCTTCGAGGCCGTCGTACTGCTCGGGCGTCAGGACGACGACCTGGACGCCGTTCAGCGTCACCACTCGGGGCTTCCCGGCCTTCGGCATGGCGAGGGACCTTTCCGGATTCAGAGGAGCGCCGTTCCCGCGGACCCTGCGGTGGCTTCCGCGATGGGGCGGCCGGGGCCCTCCGGCCCCTCGAAGCGCACGGTGGGCTCGAAGTTGGCCCGGCGGGCGGCACGGCGGAAGACGGTGAGGACGGCGGGGCCGACGACGAGCACGGCGGTGAAGGTGGTGACGGCGCGGCCGGTGTCCCAGCCGAGCGAGGTGGCCAGGTCGAAGAGCAGGTAGCGGTGCCACTGCTCGGTGAAGGGGAGGCCGGGCAGGTAGGCGACGGAGCTGTTGGGGTCGGTGGAGAACGGCCAGAAGGAGAGGTTGAGCAGGAAGCCGAAGAGGTAGCCGGAGAAGGCTCCGTACGCGGCCAGCATCGGCACCTCCCAGCGGCGCCGGATGCGCGGCAGCAGCCCGGCGAGCAGGCCGACGAAGGCGCAGCCGAACATCTGGTAGGGCATCCAGGGGCCGACGCCGCCGGTCAGCAGCGCGGAGGCGAACAGGGAGGTGCAGCCGAGGGTGAAGCCGAAGCCGGGACCGAAGACCCGCCCGGCCAGGACGAGGAGGAAGAAGACCGTCTCGACGCCGGCGGTACCGGCCCCGAGCGGTCGCAGGCCGGCGTTGACGGCGGAGAGGACGCCGAGCATGGCGAGGGCCTTGGCGTCGATGCCGCCGGAGGCGATCTCGGCGACCACCACCGCGAGGACCAGCACCAGCAGGGCGCCGAAGATCAGCGGCGGGGCGTAGTTGGAGCCGAACTTCCCGGGGGCGACGACGAAGGGCCAGGTGAAGGCCACCAGGCCGATGAACGCGGCCAGGGCGATGACGATCCGGGCCCGGCCGGGGATGCGCACGGCGGTCATCGGGCGGCCGCCGCGGGCTCCAGGGCCGCCGCCACCTGACCGACCGTCAGGCAGGCCAGCGGGGCCATGATCTTCGCGGTCTGCGGGGCGAAGGTCGGCGAGGCGACGATGACGTCCTCCGTGCGGCCGTCCGCCACGATCTCGCCCTCGGCCATCACCACCACCCGGTCGGCGGCGGAGGCGACGAACTCGACGTCGTGGGTGGAGACCACGATCGTCCGCCCCTCGGCGGCCAGGGCGTCGACGATGCCGGTGAGCGCCTCCTTGCCGTGGTAGTCCAGCCCACGGGTGGGCTCGTCCAGCAGCACCACCCTTGGTGCCGCAGCGAGTTGGATCGCCAGGACCAGGGCCAGCCGCTGGCCTTCGGAGAGGTCCCGGGGATGGGCCTCGTCGGCGATGCCGGGGGCGAGGCGGTCGAGGATCTGGCGTGCGGCCGGCCCGTCCGCGCGGTCGGACTCCAGGTCGCTCTGGCCGAGTTCCTGGGCGACCGTCTCCAGGTACAGCAGGTCGGTGGGGGTCTGCGGCACGAGTCCCACCAACCGGCGGGCGCGGGCCGCCGACAGCCGCTTGGGGTCGGCGGCGGGCCCTCCGTCGGCGCCGACGACCTGGACGCTGCCGCCCTGCCGGGGGCCGGAGCCCTGCAAGGCCCACAGCAGGGAGGACTTGCCGGAACCGTTGCGCCCCATCAGTGCGGTGACCTCGCCGGCCCGCAGTTCCAGGCCGACCTCCCGGACGGCGACCACCGGCCCGTGCCGGACGACCACCTTCCGGGCTGTCAGCACCGTCTCCCCCGCCGGGGCGGACCGGCGCGGCGGGGGGATCCGCACACCGGTGAGGCTTTCGCGCAGGGGCGCGGCGGCGCGACGGGCGTCGCGGACCGAGAGCGGCAGGGGCTGCCAGCCGGCGAGACGGCCGAGATCGACGACGGGCGGCGCGATCACGGTGTCGCGGAAGACCTCGGCGGGCGGGCCGTGGACCACGGTGCCGTCACCGGGCAGGTAGGCGACCCGGTCGGCGTACTGGACCACGCGCTCCAGCCGGTGTTCGGCCAACAGCACGGTCACCCCGAGGTCGTGCACCAGCCGGGTGATCGCGGCGAGCACCTCCTCGGCCGCGGTCGGGTCGAGTGCGGAGGTCGGTTCGTCCAGGACCAGGACCCGGGGGTGGGCGGTGAGCACGGAGCCGATGGCGACGCGCTGCTGCTGGCCGCCGGACAGCTCGTGGAGCGCGCGGTGGCGCAGTTCGGCGAGGCCGAGCAGGTCGAGGGTCTCCTCGACACGCTTGCGCATCACCTCCGGCGGAACGGCCAACTGCTCCATGACGTAGGCGAGTTCCTCCTCCACGGTGTCGGTGACGAAGCCGGCCGGCGGATCCTGGCCCACCACGCCCACGACGTCGGCCAGTTCGCGCGGCGGGTGGTGCGCGGTGTCCCGGCCGTCGACGGTGACCCGCCCGCGCAGGGTGCCGCCGGTGAAATGCGGCACCAGACCGTTGACGGCGCCGAGCAGGGTCGACTTGCCGACGCCGGTGCGGCCGACCACCAGGCAGAGTTCGCCCTCCGGGATGTGGAGGTCGACATCGCGGAGCACCGGGGCGGCCCCGCCGTCGTACACCACACCGACCTGGTCGAATCGGATCACTTGGTCACCTCGGTGGTCGTGCGGTCGGTGCTGTCGGCGCTGGCGACGCGAGCACGGCGGGTACCGGTGCTCTCGGCGCGGGTGCTGTCCGCGCCCGTGGTGTCGGCGCCGGTGCTGTCCGTGCGCGCGGCGCCGACGGTCGGCCCGGGCGGGCGGCCGGGTGGTGGCGCGATCACCCCGGCCGCGCCGGCCAGCAGCAGGGCCGCCACCGGGACGAGCGGAAGGGTCGGCCAACTCAGCGGGTAGAGGGAGGGGTTGAGGTCGGTGACGTCGTAGCCGACGGTCCCGAACAGCAGGGCGGCGGCGGCCACCCCGCACCCGGCCACGCCGAACTCGGCGGCCCGCCAGCGGTCCGGGCGGTAGGTGGTGCGCCTGACCCGCCGGCCCCCGAGCACCAGACCGGCCGCGCACAGCCCGGTCCCCGCGAACAGGGCGGGAAGTCCCAGCGCGGCGGGGGCGGTTCCGTCCAGCAGCCCGTACACCCCGGCGCAGAGCCCGCACATGCCGAGCAGCATCAGGGCGCCCGTGGTCCGGCGGGACCGGCGGGTGGCGGCCCCCGCCCGCCCGTAGCCGCGCGAGTCCATCGCGGCGGCCAGGTGCAGCGACCGCTCCAGGGCGTCCTCCAGCACCGGGACGACGATGCTGCGCAGCGCGCGCACGCCCTTGGTCCGGCCCGCCCGCAACCTCCGGGCCCGGGCGACGCGTTGGACGCTCTGCACCAGTTGCGGGGCGACGCTGAGCGACACCGTCACGGCGACGCCGAGCTCGTAGAGCGCGCCCGGCAGGACGCGCAGCGCGCGCTTGGGGTTGGCCAGGGTGTTGGCGGCGCCGATGCAGCAGATCAGGCACGCCAGCCGCAGTCCGTCGAAGGCCGCCGAGAGGGTGGCCTCCAGGGAGACCGGGCCGCCGATCTCGATGCCCGCGTACCAGGCGGGGGTGGGGAGGTGCGGAAGCGAGAACAGCAGGTGGTCGTGCGGGGTGATCCCGGTCGCGAAGACGCAGCGGAACACCACCCGGATCGCCACCACGGTCAGGGCCAGCCCCAGGTAGTACTTGAATCCCCGGGCCCACGGTGCCTCGGTCCGGCGGGCGGTGACCACGAAGCCGAGGACCGCCAGGACGAGCAGGAGCAGCAGCGGGTTGGTGGTGCGGCTGGCCGCCGTCGCCAGCGCGAGCGCCCAGGTCCACCAGGCCAGCGGGTGGAGGTCGCGCGGGATCCGCCGGCCTCTCCCGGCCCGCCCGGAGGCGGGGTGCGGGAGGCCGGCGGCGGGCTTGTCGAGCGTGCTCACCCGGTCACTCGGCCTGTCGCCGGCGGCGACGGCCGACACCCAGCGTGGTCAGGCCCAGCAGCACCAGGAGCACGACGCCCACCACGGCGGGGACGATCGAGCCGGAGTCGTGCGGCGCGTCGGCGGCCGGGGCCGCGTTCATCACCACCGGGCCGGCGGCCTGGGCGGCCGCCGAGGTCGTCGGCGCGTCGGTCGGCGCCGCCGGAGCGGTCCCGACGGCCTCGGGCGTCTCCACCGGGGCGGGGGCGGGCGGCTCCGTGCCGGCGCCGTCCGGGGGCGGGAGCACCGCGGTGTCCGTCGCCGGTGCCGGATCCGTCGGCACCGGTGCGGGGGCCGGGGCCCCGGCCCCCGGGGTGACCGGCTGGGGACGTCCGGCGCCGCCGGTGGTGCCGGTGGTGCCGTTGGTGCCGTTGGTGCCGTTCGGAGTCGCCGCCCCGGGGGCCGGCTTCTTCGGCGTCGTGGCACCACCGCTCGTGCCGCTGCCGCTCGTGTTGCCGCCGGTGCTGCCACCGCCACTCGCGCCGCTGCCTCCGCCGGAGGTGCCTCCGCCCGAGGAGCCGCTCCCCCCGGTGGCGGTGCCGCCGGACGAGGCGGAGCCACCGGAGGCGCCCCCGGTCGCCGCGCCGCCCGTGCCGCCGCCGGTGCCACCGCTCGTGGAGCCGCCGTTGCTTCCGGTCCCGGGGTCGGTCGGCGGCCGGGTCGGCTCCGGGGACGTGCCCGTCCCGCCGCCCGTCGACGTGTTGTGCGCCCGCAGGGTGTCGGGCGCGACGGTCGGCCGGCCCTCGGTGCCCTCGATGTTGGTCCCGCCGAAGATCCACAGGTCGACGCTGCCGGGCTTGGGCTGGTAGCTCATCGCGCCCAACTGGCTGTACGACCAGTCGTTCTGGCCGGGATCCGCGTGCCAGTACGACCAGTAGGCCGAGGCCGGGGGCGTCAGGACGCACTTCTCCTGGTCCGGGGCGGGGAACTGCTTGCCGCCCTGGAAGCCGCTGTAGCCGATGCGGCAGATGAACGCCGGACCGTCGTGCCCGGTGCCGGTGGTCTTCCAGCCGCCCTGGTTGAGCAGCGTGAACCCGGTGGTCGGGGTGGTCCCGCAGGAGCGAAGCAGTGGACCGCCCCACTTGCTGAAGTCCACCGCCAGCACGACTCCGGACGTGGTGGTGCACTGCTCGATCGGCAGCGGGGCCGCGACCGCCGGGCTCGTGGCCGCGCCGAGACCGCCGGCCGCGAGGGCGAGCGTCGCCGCGGCGGCTCCGAGCAGCCGGCCGATCCCCCGGATCACCGGTGACGCCCCGGGGTCGAGCCCGCGCGGCGGCGGGCGACCAGGACCGCGCCGGCTCCGGCGGCGGTCAGCAGTGCCGCGACGGTCGCCAGGCCCAGCGCCTCGGCTCCGGTGCCGGCCAGGCTTCCCGTGTCCGGCCGGGTCTGCACCGGCCCGGCCGGGACTCCGCCGCCGGGTCGCGGGCCGTCGACGGCACCGGGGTACGGTCCGTCGCCGCCACCGGCGACAGGTCCGTCGGCGGGCGGGACGACGCTCCCGCCCGCGGGCGGGGTGACCGACCCTCCGGAGGGCACGGGACTACCGGTGGCCGACGGGGAGGCGGACGCGGTACCGGTGGCGGTCGGTGTCGGTGTCGCCGTGACGGTGGCCGTCGGGCTCGGGGTCTGCGTGACCGTGGCGGTGGGCGTCGGCGTGTCGGTCGCGGTGGGCGTCGGTGAACCGGTCGGCGTACCCGTTGCCGTCGGCGTAGGCGTGCCGGTCGGCGTACCCGTCGCCGTCGGCGTACCCGTCGCAGTGGGCGTCGGCGAACCGGTCGGCGTACCCGTGCCCGTCGCGGTCGGGGTGGGCGTCGGCGTGCCGCCGAGCTCGCGGCGCAGGGTGCCGAAGGAGATCCCGGTGGCACCCCCGACCGCCTGGGTGGAGGCCCGGACGTCCGAGCCCCGCTGGCCCTCGGAGGCGACGTTGAAGCCGCCGTCGCCGTTCTGCTGCCCGGCGAGGGAGTCGAGCGCCTTCGCGATCCTGGGTGCGTGGGCGGACTGACGAAGAGTCATGCCCTGGATCGCGAGGGCGGCCGAGTTGGTCGAGTTCCCGGACGCGCCGGGGAAGCCGCCGTCCGGCAACTGCCGCCCGGCCAGCCAGGAGACGCCCTTGTCGATGGCTTGGGCGGCCTCGTCCCCGGGGACCAGCGCGAGGGCCATGACGGCCATCGCGGTGCTGTCCACGTCGGAGTCGCCGGTGGCGGGGATCAGGCTCGGCCAGGAGCCGTCGGTGTGCTGGAGGCTCTTCAGGTAGGTGACGGCGGCGGCGGCGTTGGCCGTGTCGCCGGCCCGCAGCTGCGCCATGATGCCGAGCGCCTGGGAGAACACCGAGGTCGCCCAGGTGTAGTTGCCGGGTCCGGCGCATCCGGCGTTGTCGTCGGCCTTGGCGCAGACGGCCGCGGCCAGCGCGGCGATCAGGTCGTGGCCGCCGAAGGCCCGCGGGTCGCGGCCGACCACCTCGGCCAGGAGGGCCTCCTTGCCGATCGAGCCGCCGCCGGCGTACTCGGTGCCGATGCCGGTCCAGTCGTTGACGGTCCGCTCGCCGGTGTCCTTGCCCTGCTGGTCGAGGAAGTCCACGATCCGGCGCAGGGCCGCGTCGTCCGCACCGGTGGCGGCGAGCGCGAAGGCCCCGTCGATGGTCAGGCCGAAGTCCGCGAAGTCCGGGAACGCCTCGTAGTAGTGACCGCCGATCAGGTTCGCCGGGGCGGTCAGGTAGGCACTGCCCCGGGCCAGGTCGGGGATCCTGCCCGCGGGCGCGGTCGGGGTGGCGGTGGAGCCGTTCGGGTTGTGGCGGACCGTGGTGGGATCGGTGCCGGTCAGCGCCAGCACGGCCTGCTCGGTCGCGGCCGCGTCGGCGTCGGTCGTCGACTCGTCGGGGAGGAAGCCGCCGTCCTTGCCCTGACGGCCGCCGAGCCATGCCTTCGCCGCGCTCTGCCTGGCGCCCTGGCCGATGGCGAGCAGGGCCTGGGCTCCGGCGGCGGTGCTCACGGTGTCACCGGCGGCGCCGACGTAGGGGGCGTAGGAGCCGTCGGCCTGCTGGCCCGCCACCAGGCGGTCGGCGGCCTTCTTCGCGATGGCCTCGCCCCCGGCCGTCCCGCGCAGGGCGAGGACGGTGAGGCCCGTGGCCACCGGGTCGGCCTCGCAGTAGCCCCCGGCCACGATCATCGAGCCGGCGATCCCGCCGTCGGCGCACTGGAGCACCGCGAAGCGGGCGAGCGCCGACGCGGGCGGCGTCACACCGGCGCGCCGCAGGGCGACGACGCCCCATGCCTGGGTCCAGGGCGAGGCCGCGCCGTAGAAGTCCCCGGCGGCCGTGCACTTGCCGTTCTCGCCCTGCCCGGCGCAGACGTGGTCGGTGAGCGCGGCGATCAGGTCACGGCCGCCGAAGGCCCTGGGGTCGCCCTCGGTGCTCTCGGCGACCAGGGCCAGCAGTGCGGCGGCCCTGGAGTCGGGCTTCCCGGCCGGTCCGTCCGGGAACAGGAACTCGTCGGTGTGTGCGGCGAGGTGGGCGACGACCTTGCGCAGGGCGGGGTCCTGGGTCCCGGCGGCGGCGAGGGCGATCGCGGTCTGGGCGGTCCGGGGGAAGTCGGCGCCCTCGAAGGCCCAGTTGCCCATGTATTCGCCGTTGACCAGCTGGGCGGCCAGCCAGGCGGCCGCCGCGGCGGGGTCGCCGGGGGTGGCGGACGGAACGGTCGGGCTGGGCGAGGGGGACGCGGTGGCCGACGGCGAAGGCCCACTGTTCTTGGCGCGGACGGAGTCCGGGGTGAAGCCGGGCGCCCCGCTGGTGCCGCCGATGTCGGTACCGCCGTAGACCCATGCCTCGACCTCGCCCGGCTTGGGCTTCTGGCTCGCGGCACCGAAGCGGCTGTAGGTCCAGGTGTCCTGGCCGGCCTCCGCGATCCAGTAGGACCAGTACGCCGTCGCCTGCGGGGTGGTGGTGCAGGGCTCCTCGGCGGCGGTCGGGTACTGGGTCCCGTTGTCGAAGGTCCCGTTGCCGAGCCGGCAGATGAAGGCGGGGCCGTCGTGCTCGGTGCCGGTGGTGCCGAAGCCCGCGTTGTGCAGCAGGTTCATGCCGGTCGTGGGGTGGGCGTCGCAGCCCCGGACGACGCCGCCGCCCCAGTGGCCGAAGTCGACGGCGACGATCGCGCCGGTGGTGGCCGTGCACTCCTCGATCGGGTCGGCGGCGGCCCGGCCGGGATGTCCGAGCAGCACGGTGCCGCCCGCGGCGACCGCGACGGCGCTGGTGGCGACGAGGGACGTGAGCCCCCGGAATCTGTGGCTCGTACGACTGCTGCTGGGCCTCACTGGCGACTCCCCGATCGGTCATCGGGTCGCACGACGCAGCCGACGGCTCCTCGCACGAGGAACCGCCCGGACCGCGTCGTAGTCCACGACGACGCAAGCACTTCTGAACGACGCCCCGGCGCAGGCATTCCGGCTCATCCGCCGGTGAGGACGGATCTACGGTTGCGGGTCAGCGCCGGAATCGGACCGGCTTCCCCTGACTGCCGAGGAGTGAAAATCGGTTCATCAGACCATGTGGCTCCGAGAGCCGTCAACGGTGCGTCATGTCACCTTCCCCACCTCGTGGTCCTTCCGGCGGTGCGGTAGCGTCCCCGGTGGCCGAGCGGGGGAACCCGGTGCGAATCCGGGGCTGACGCGCAGCGGTGTGGAGCGGCGCGCGGCGTCGCTCCGAGCCCGAATGCCCGTGCGGCCGCGCAGCATCAGCGACAGCCAGCCCACGCGATCCGGGCGGCGGCCGCCCCGCCGCCCCGCGCCCTCACCGGCGCCCGGGCCGGGGCCGGATCGGCGCCCGCCACTCCGAGGAGTCCCCGTGTCCGTTCCCGCCCTCCCGCGCTCCGTCCCGTCCCGCGCCGCCTCCGCGGTGACCGTCGCGGTGGCCGCCGGTGCCCTGGTCCTGTCGGCCGTTCCGGCCCACGCGACCGCGACCCCGGCCCAGATAGCCACCTCGAAGAGCACCGGTGTGACCTACCTGAAGTCCCTCCAGGCTTCCGACGGCAGCTATGTGACGGGTGGCGGCCTCTCCAACGAGTGGGCCTTCAGCGCCCTGGCCGCCGCGGGGACCGCCGCCGCCGACGTCACCCCCGGCGGCGACCCCACCAAGAACGCCCGCCTCGTCTACCGCAACCAGCTCGCGGCCGCCGGCTGGCCGGGGGCCGCCCCCGTCGCCACCGACTACCAGCGCGGCACCCTCAACGCCTACGCCGCCGGCATCGACCCGGCCCGCGTCGGCCCGGGCCGCAACCTGATCGCCGACCTCGTCGCGTACTGGCAGACCGCCGAGCCCGGCTACTACGGCCCGTCCGCCAACTTCAACGGCACCGTCTTCGGGCTCCTCGCCCTCGGCGGCGCCAAGACCCAGGGCGGCACCAAGCGCGTCCCGCAGGCGCTGCTCGACGCCTCCGCCACGGCCGTGCGCGCCAACCAGCACACCGACGGCGGCTGGAACTACAGCAAGGCCGCCGGTGACCCGACCGAACTCGGCAAGGGCAGCGACATCGACATGACCGGCGCGGCGATGGCCTCGCTGTGTGTCGGCGGCGTCCCCAACACCGACCCGGCGGTCGTGGCCGCCAAGAACTTCCTCAAGGGCAAGCTGCTGTCCTCCGGCGCGTTCAACGCCATGTGGGGCGCCAACACCGACTCCAACGGCTGGGCCGTCTCCGGCCTCAACGCCTGCGGCATCAACCCCCAGGGCACCGACTTCACCAGCGGCACCGGCAAGACCCCGGTCGACTTCCTGATCGCCCAGCAGTTCAAGCCCGGTGGCGGGTTCAAGTACCTGCCCACCGACACCAGCCCCTCCTCCTACGCCTCCGTCGACGGCCTGCGGGCCGTCGCGGGCGCGGGCTTCACCGCCACCCCGCCGGCGCCCACCGCGGCCGGGGAACCGGCGTGGGCCGCCACCACCGCCTTCACCGCCGGCACCGCCGCCCGCCTCGCCCTCGTCGTCGACAACGGCACCGCCACGCCCAAGGTCTGCGCCGTCACCCTCACCCCGACCGGCAGCACCGTCACCCTGGGCGACGTCCTCGACGCCGCCGCCACCGCCACGCCGAGCGGCTGCGTCACCTCCGTCACCCCGGCCACCGGCACCGGTACCGTCACCGCGATCAACGGCACCGCCAACAGCGGCCCGTCCACCTGGAAGGTCAGCCTGGACGGCGGCACCGCCACCGCCGCCGCCCGCGCCACCACGGTCAACGTGGGCGACACCGTCTCGCTGCGCTACGGCAGCTGATCCGGGACGCACCACGGGCCGAGGGTCCCCGGGTACCGGCTACCGGCTACCGGCTACCGGCTACCGGCTACCGGCTACCGGCTACCGGGGACCCTCGGCCAACCGCTCGTTCCGCCGGGGTGGCGGGAACACGCGGCAGCGAGGACCATCACCGTGCGGCCCGGCCGCACCGGCGAACACACACAGGGGGACGGATCCACATGAGGGCTTCCAACTGGGCGGCGGCGTGCTACGTCGCCCTGGTCACGGTGTCGGCCGCGCTGGGCGGGGCGACCGAGAACGGCCGCTTCTACCTCGCGGCCGTCGTCCTGACCCTGCCGATCGGTCTGCTCGCCCTGGTGGCGGTCTACGTCGTCCGGGGGCTGCTGACCGGCGTGGGCGGCCTGTTCGCCACCACGCGACTGCCCGACAGTTCCGACCCCGCCTGGCTGACGGACGCGGGGATCGCGGCCAACACGGCGCTCTTCGCGGCCGCGGCGGTCGCCACCGTCCTCGTGGCCCGCCGCCTCTCCGCCCGCCGCCGGACCCACCGGACCGCCTGAACCAGGCCGAACGCGGTCTCAACCAGTGGGCAGAATGGTGGAACGGGCTGCCCGGGGCGACGGTCTGCGTCTACGCTGGCCCCTGTAGCTGGTTCGTCCTGCCCGCCAGGCAGGACGTCGTAAGAGGGAACCCGGTGACGCCATTCGACTGGCCAGTCCGGGACTGCCCCGCAGCGGTGAGCGGGAACGACCGCCGTCATACGCACTGGGTCCGAGCCGGACCCGGGAAGCGACGGCCAGTAGGTACCCGTCCTCGACGAGGACGGGTGTGCCCGCGAGTCCGAAGACCTGCCCGCTGCCCGCCCCCGGAGGATCCGCGGGCGGCTGTCCGATGACCTCGAGGGCGGGTCGGCGACCACAGCAGGCGGTTCAGGCACGCCCGTCCACGGCGGCCGCCGTCCGGCTCGTCGTCCCTTCGCGCCCTCGTCCCGTCACCGGGCACTTGAGGAGCAAGACTCGCGAAGGAGAGTCCCTTGACCACGAAGTCCGCAGCCGCGGCCACCCGGGCCACCGTCCACGGCTACCCCCGCCAGGGCCGCAACCGGGAGCTCAAGAAGGCCATCGAGGGCTACTGGAAGGGCGCGGTCACCGCGCAGGCGCTGCTGGCCACGGCCGCCGACCTGCGCCGCGGGAACTGGCAGCAGCTCGCCGACTCCGGCATCGAGGAGGTCCCGACCGGGGACTTCTCGCTGTACGACCACGTGCTCGACACCACCGTCGCCGTCGGCGCGATCCCCCTGCGCCACCGGGCCGCCGTCGACGCCGACCCGCTCGACGGCTACTTCGCCATGGCGCGCGGCACCCAGGACGTCGCGCCCCTGGAGATGACCAAGTGGTTCGACACCAACTACCACTACCTGGTGCCCGAGCTCGGCCCCGACACGGTCTTCACCGCCGACTCCGCCAAGGCCGTCGGCGAACTCACCGAGGCGCTCGCGCTCGGCCACGACGCCCGCCCGGTGCTGGTCGGTCCGGTCACCTACCTGCTGCTCGCCAAGCCCGCCCCGGGCGTGGCCGCCGACTTCGAGCCGATCACCCTGCTCGACCGACTGCTGCCCGTCTACGCGGAACTGCTCGCCGCGCTCAAGGCTGCCGGCGCGCGGTGGGTCCAGCTGGACGAGCCCGCCCTGGTCCAGGACCGCACGCCGGCCGAACTGAACACCGCCGCCCGCGCCTACCGCGAGCTCGGGGCCCTCACCGACCGGCCCAAGCTGCTGGTCGCGAGCTACTTCGACCGTCTCGGCGAAGCCCTGCCGATCCTCGCCAAGGCTCCCGTCGAGGGCCTGGCGCTGGACTTCACCGGCCCCGCCGCCGCCAACCTCGACGACCTCGCCGCCGTGGGCGGTCTGCCGGGCAAGCGCCTGGTCGCGGGCGTCGTCGACGGCCGCAACATCTGGATCAACAACCTGGAGAGGTCCCTCGCCACCCTGGCGACCCTGCTCGGCCTCGCCGACCGCGTCGACGTCGCACCCTCCAGCTCCCTCCTGCACGTACCGATCGACGCCACCACCGAACGCGACATCGACCCGCAGATCGCCCGCTGGCTCGCCTTCGCCAAGCAGAAGGCCGCCGAGACCGCCCTGCTCGCCCGGGGACTGCGCGAAGGCACCGGCGCGATCACCGCCGACCTCGCCGCCAACCGTGCCGATCTCGCCTCCCGCGCCACGTCGCCGATCACCCGCGCCCCGGCCGTCCGCGACCGGGTCGCCGCCGTCACCGGCGCCGACGCCCGGCGCGCCCAGCCCTACCCGGTGCGGGCCGAGGCCCAGCGCGCCCGCCTCGGCCTGCCGCTGCTGCCCACCACCACGATCGGTTCCTTCCCGCAGACCACCGAACTGCGCGTCGCCCGGGCCGATCTGACCGCCGGTCGGATCGACTCCGCCGCGTACCGGGAGCGGATGGAGGCCGAGGTCCGCGAGGTGATCGCCTACCAGGAGAAGGCCGGCCTGGACGTCCTGGTCCACGGCGAGCCCGAGCGCAACGACATGGTCCAGTACTTCGCCGAACAGCTCACCGGCTACCTCGCCACCCGGCACGGCTGGGTGCAGTCCTACGGCACCCGTTACGTCCGCCCGCCGGTCCTCGCCGGCGACATCTCCCGTCCCCACCCGATGACCGTCGACTGGTTCCGCTACGCCCAGGACCTGACGGACCGCCCGGTCAAGGGCATGCTCACCGGTCCGGTCACGATGCTCGCCTGGTCCTTCGTCCGCGACGACCAGCCGCTCGGCGACACCGCCCGCCAGGTCGCCCTCGCCCTGCGCGACGAGGTCACCGACCTGGAGGCCGCCGGCGCCGCCGTCGTCCAGGTCGACGAACCCGCCCTTCGCGAAACCCTCCCGCTGCGCGCCGCCGACCGCCCCGCCTACCTGGACTGGGCCACCGAGTCCTTCCGCCTCGCCACCTCGGGCGTGCGCGCCGACACCCAGATCCACACCCACATGTGCTACGCCGAGTTCGGCGCCATCATGACCGCGATCGACGAACTCGACGCCGACGTCATCTCCCTGGAAGCCACCCGCTCCCACATGGAGGTCGCCGGCGAACTCGCCGCCGCCGGCTACCCCCGCGAGGTCGGACCCGGCGTCTGGGACATCCACTCCCCCCGCGTCCCCAGCACCGACGAGGCCGTGGAACTGCTCCGGGCCGGCCTCGCGGCGATCCCGGCCGAACGGCTCTGGGTCAACCCCGACTGCGGCCTCAAGACCCGCGGCTGGACCGAGACCCGCGCCTCCCTCGACAGCCTGGTCGGCGCCGCCCGCCGCCTGCGCGAGGAACTCGCCGGCTGACCCGTCGGCACGAACTCGGGGGGCGGGCGCGGCGGCGGTGCCGCGCCCGCCCAGGCGGCGCCACTGCCGCCCGGGCGGCAGTGGCGTTCAGACGGCCACGGAGGACAGGCCCAGGTTCTGGTAGATCTCCGTCGTGACCGTGGAGAAGTTCATGGTCATGAAATGCAGCCCCGGCGCACCCTCGGAAAGCAGCCGGCCGCACATGGCGGTGGCGTGCTCGATTCCGGCGGAGCGGACCGCCGCCGGGTCGCCCTGAAGGCGGAACATGCGCTCGGAGAAGTCCGACGGAATGACCGCGGTGCTGAGACTCGGAATGCGCTGGAGCGACCGGATCGTGGTCACCGGCATGATTTCCGGGATCACCGGCATATCGCATCCGACGCTCTGGAGACGGTCACGGAATCTGAGGTAGCTGTCCGCTTCGAAGAACATCTGGGTGATCGCATAATCCGCGCCGGCCCGCCATTTGGCAAGGAAATGGCGGATCTCCGAGTCCCAGTCCGGCGATCTCGGGTGCATTTCCGGGAAGGCCGCCACGCCGACGCAGAAGTCCCCGGACTCCTTGATCAGCCGCACCAGGTCCGCCGCGTACTCGACACCGTCCGGGTGACGGGCCCACGGACCGAGCGGGTCGCCGGGCGGGTCGCCACGCAGCGCCAGGATGTTGCGAACTCCCTGGTCGGCGTAGTGTCCGAGGATGTTCCTGAGTTCGGCGACGCTGTGGTCGACGGCCGTCAGGTGGGCCGTGGGAGTGAGGGTCGTCTCCTGGGCGATGCGGCCGGTGACCTTCACCGTCCGCTCCCGGGTCGACCCGCCGGCGCCGTAGGTCACCGAGACGAAGGTCGGGGAGAGCGCCTCCAGACGGCGGATCGCATTCCACAGTCCGGCTTCCGCCGCGGTACTGCGCGGTGGCATGAACTCGAACGAATAGGAACGCTTCCCGGTGGCGAGGAGATCGCGCACGGATGCCGCCCGGTCGTTACGGGTGGAGGGGGTTCCGAGTGTCATGCCGAGAGGCTATACGGAATCCGGGACAGGGCACTGCTGGCGTCCGTAGAGTGATACGGGCTTGTTCGGAAAGACATCCTTCGATGTCCGGATCCAAGGCTCGCGCAGTGGATCCGCAGCGGCTCCGGACGTTGCACAATAGAGGCATGGAAAGACAGGCGAACACTCTTCCCGGCCTTCCCGTCCGGGGCCGGTGCGCGGTGATGGGAATTCTCAACGTCACGCCCGACTCGTTCTCGGACGGCGGCAGCTGGCTGGATCCGGGCCGGGCCGTGGCGCACGGGCTCGCGCTCGCCGCCCAGGGTGCCGACATGGTGGACGTGGGCGGGGAGTCGACCCGCCCGGGCGCCCGCCGGGTGCCGGTCCAGGAGGAGCTCGCCCGGGTCCTCCCGGTGGTGCGGGGCCTCGCCCGCGAGGGTGTCCTGGTGAGCATCGACACGATGCGGGCCGAGGTGGCGGAGGCGGCGCTGGACGCCGGCGCCCGGATCGTCAACGACGTCAGCGGAGGCCGGGCCGACGACCGGATGGCGAAGACCGTCGCCCGGTCCGGCCTGCCGTTCGTCGTCATGCACTGGCGGGGGCAGTCCCGGGCGATGGACGCGCTGGCCGGCTACCGGGACGTCGTGGCCGACGTGACCGCGGAGGTGGAACGCCAGCTGGACGCCGTGGTCTCGGCCGGGGTCGACCCGGCCCAGGTGATCGTCGACCCCGGCCTCGGCTTCGCCAAGAGCCGCGACGACGACTGGGCGCTGCTCGCCGCCCTGGACGCCTGGCACGCGCTGGGACGACCGCTCCTGGTGGGACCGTCACGCAAACGCTTCCTCGGCGAACTCCTCGCGGACCCGGCGACCGGCGAGCCCCGCCCGGCCCGGGAGCGGGACGACGCGACCACGGCGACCGCCGTCCTGGCCGCCGCCCGAGGCGCCTGGGCGGTGCGCGTCCACGAAGTGAGGTCCGCCGCGGACGCCGTGCGGGTCGAGGCGGCCGTGCGCGCCCACCGCCCGGTGGCCGACCGGTGGGCGCCGTACCGCGGCGGGTAGGGGTCGGCCATGGCCCGCCGCGCCGCCGATGGCCCCTCACCTGCGGATTCCTCGCAGGGAAGCGGCGGTTCCTGCGAATTCGGCGAACCGGCCGCGGTGGTACGTTCGCAGCGTCCGGACAGGAGAGGAACGGTGGGCGCCATGGCACGTCCGACCGGGCGGAAGATCTACGCCCACGCCAAGCTGCGCCGGCTCCGCCGCGAGCACGGGATGAACCAGGTCGAGCTGGCCCGCGAGCTCGGCATCTCGACCAGCTACCTCAACCAGATCGAACACAGCCAGCGGCCGCTCACCGCCGTCGTGCTGCTGCGGATCTCGGAGGTGTTCGGGATCGACCCCGAGTTCTTCTCGGAGGCCGAGGAGGAACGTCTCGGCACCGACCTGCGCACCGCGCTCGCCGACGAGATCTGCGGCGGCGCCGTCCCGGCCGAGGAGATCGCGGAGGTGAGCCGCGACCACCCCGAGGTCGCCCGCGCGCTGATCGCGCTGCACCGGGGTTACCGGGCGGCGGCCGCGCGCATCGCGGATCTCGGCGGGACCGGGGAGCCCGGGGCCGCGGAGGGCATTCGGCCGGCCGAACCCCATGACGAGGTCCGGGACTTCTTCTACGCCCACCACAACCACATCGCCACCCTGGACGAGGTGGCCGAGCGGACCGCCGCCGCGCTCGCGACCGGCGCCGCCGGAAACAGCAGCGGACACGGTGCAGGACGAGGTGCCGGACACACGGCAGGACACACCGCCGCCGCCCTGACCGCCCGGCTCGCCGAGCGGCACGGCGTACGGGTGGTGGAGGCCGATCCCCGGCGGGCCGCCGACCTGCGGCGCCACGACCCCGGGACCGCCACGCTCCACCTCTCGCCCTGGCTGACCGACGGCCGACGCGCCTTCCAACTCGCCACCCAGCTCGCACTGCTGGAGCACCGACCGCTGCTCGACACGCTCGTGGCCGCGGCCGGGCCCGACCTCACCTCGCCCCAGGCCGCCGACCTGGCGCGGATCGGCCTGGCCAACTACTTCGCCGGCGCGCTGCTCATGCCCTACACCACCTTTCACGCGGCCGCCGAGGAACTCCGGTACGACATCGACCTGTTGCAGACCCGGTTCGGCGTCGGCTTCGAGACCGTCTGCCACCGGCTGAGCACACTCCAGCGTCCGGGCCACCAGGGCGTCCCGTTCTCCTTCCTGCGCGCCGACCGGGCCGGCAACATCTCCAAGCGCCAGTCGGCCACCGACTTCCACTTCTCCCGCCTCGGCGGCACCTGCCCGCTCTGGACCGTCTACGAGGCGTTCTCCTCGCCCGGCCGGATCCTCACCCAGGTCGCCGAAATGCCGGACGGGAAACGCTACTTCTGGATCGCCCGGACCGTCTCCCACGGCGGCTGGGGCCACCGCGCCCCGCGCAGCGAGTTCGCCGTCGCACTCGGCTGCGAACTCCGCCACGCCCACCGCCTGGTGTACGCCGAGGGCGTCGCGGTCAACGCGCCCGGAGCGGCGACCCCGATCGGTCTGGGCTGCCGGATCTGCGAACGCCGCGACTGCGCGCAGCGGGCCCGTCCGCCGGCGGGCGGCCGCCTGCTGGTCGACCCCGACCGGCGCGGCCGAGTGCCCTACCCGGTACTCGGCGAGACGTCCGACGCCGGTCCGTGAGACGTCGGCCACCTCTTCCCGCCCCGCGGTCTACGACTCCGCCGCGCCGGTTCCGGTCCTCCCGGCGAGGATCGGCACCGGCCGCTGGCCGGGGCCGTGGTAGGAGGCCAACGGGCGGATCAGGGCGTTCCGGGAGAGCTGTTCGGTGATGTGGGCGGTCCAGCCGGTGATCCGGCTCATCACGAAGAGCGGGGTGAAGACCGGGGTGTCGAAGCCCATCAAGTGGTAGGCCAGACCGGCCGGGTAGTCGAGGTTGGGGTGGATGCCCTTGCGTTCCAGCATCGCCCCGCGCAGGGCCGTGTGGAGTTCGGCGAGCCGGGGTGCGGCGGGGTCCGCCGATCCGGCCAGCAGATCGTCGAGCGCGGCCTGCATGATCGGGACGCGGGAGTCACCGTGCTTGTAGACCCGGTGGCCGAAGCCCATGATTTTCCGCTCGACGGCGAGCGCCTGGTCGAGCCAGCCGGCGGCGCGGGCCGGGTCGCCGATCTCCTCCAGCATGTGCATCACGGCCTCGTTGGCACCGCCGTGCAGCGGGCCCTTGAGGGCGCCGATCGCGGCGGTGACCGCGCTGTAGAGGTCGGAGAGGGTGGAGGTCACCACCCGGGCGGTGAAGGTGGAGGCGTTGAAGCTGTGCTCGGCGTACAGCACCAGGGAGATCTCGAAACAGCGCACCACGTCGGGCGCCGGAACGGTCCCGAAGCACATGTGGAAGAAGTTCTCGGCGTACCCGAGCCCGGGGTCCGGCGCGATCGGTCGCAGGCCGCGCCGTCGGCGCTGGTCGGCGGCGACGACCGTCGGCAGCTTCGCCAGCAGGGCGAGGGACTTGACGAGGTTGGAGGCCGGACGGCCGTCGTCCTCGGTCGGGTCCTCGGCGCCGAAGAAGCTGACGGCGGTGCGCAGCACGTCCATCGGGTGGCAGGTCTCCGGGAGCTTCGCCAGGACCTCGGCGGTGGTCCGGTCGAGCGGGCGCAGGGCACGCTCCCGGGCCCGGAACTCGCGCAGCTGCGCTTCGTCCGGCAGCTCCCCGTGCCACAGGAGGTACGCGACCTCCTCGAAGGAGCGGTGGGCGGCGAGGTCCTGGACGGGATAGCCGCGGTAGGTCAAGGAGTTGGTCTCCTGGATGACGGTGGAGATCTCCGTGGTGTCGACGACGACACCGGCGAGGCCGCGATGGACCTCGGGTGCGGTGACGGGCATGGTGGCGCCTCCGATGGGCCGGGTGTCGAGGAGTCAGGTGCCGACAGGTCGGGCGCTGTCGGGTCGGGCGCCGGGAGGGAGGGTGAAGTCGAGGACACCCGCGTCGAAGGACGCGTAGTCGGCGTAGCCGAGGAGTTCGTAGAGCCGGGAGCGGGTCTGCATCCGGGGCAGCAGGGACTCCTGGGTGCCCTCGGCGGCGATCGTGCGCAGGCCGTCCTCGACCGCGCCCATGGCCAGGCGCAGCAGGGTGACGGGGTAGAGGGCGATCTCGTACCCGAGGTCCTGGAGGGTCCGGGCGTCGAGCAGCGGGCCCTTGCCGAACTCGGTCATGTTGGCGAGCAGGGGCACGTCGACGGCCTTGCGGAACGCCTCGTACTCGGCGATGTCGGCGAGGGCCTCGGGGAAAACCGCGTCCGCGCCCGCGTCGACGTAGGCCCTGGCCCGGCCGATCGCCGCGTCGAGTCCTTCGACGGCGCGGGCGTCGGTGCGGGCCATGAGCAGGAAGTCGGGGTCGCGGCGGGCGTCGACGGCGGCGCGCAGCCGGCGGACCATCTCGGCGCGGGGCACGACCGTCTTGCCGTCGAGGTGGCCGCAGCGCTTGGGATTGACCTGGTCCTCCAGGTGCAGCCCGGCCAGGCCCGCGTCCTCCAGGAGTTGGACGGTCCGGGCGGCGTTCATGGGTTCGCCGAAGCCGGTGTCGGCGTCGACGAGGACGGGCAGGTCGGTGGCCCGGGTGGTCTGCTGGGCGCGCTGGGCGATCTCGGTGACGGTGGTGAGGCCGATGTCGGGCAGACCGAGGTCGGCGGCGAGGACGGCACCGGACAGGTAGGCGGCCTCGAAGCCGAGGTCCTGGATCAGCCGGGCGGAGAGCGGGTTGATGGCGCCGGGCATGGTCAGCAGTCGCCCGGAGGCCAGGCGTTCGCGCAGCGCGCGACGGCGTCCGGAGGCGGTGGTCCGGGTGTGCAGCATCAGAACAGGCCCTTCGGAAGGGTGGCGTCGAACGCGCGCACGGCCTCGGTGTCGACCGCGGGGAAGAGGCCGTCGAGGTCCGCGGCCCCGGAATCGGCGAGGCTCTCGGCGGCCAGCAGGAAGCGGTCCTGGTCGGCGGGCGCCACGATGCCGTCGGCGAGGGTGCGGAACTTGCCCTGGTAAGCGGCCCGGTCGAAGGGGCGGGCACCGGCGGGGTGGGCGTCGGCCACGGCCAGTTCGTCCTCGACCACCGTGCCGTCGTCCAGGGTGATCACCACCCGGCCGCCGAAGGCCCGGCGCCGCGGGTCGGGGTCGTGGTAGCGGCGGGTCCACTCCGGGTCCTCGACCGTGGTGATCCTCCGCCAGAGCCGGACGGTCTCCGGACGGGCGGCCCGTTCGGGGGCGTACGAGCGCTGGTGGTGCCAGCCGCCGTCCTCCAGGGCCACGGCGAGGATGTAGGGGATCGAGTGGTCGAGGGTCTCCCGGCTCGCGGTCGGGTCGTACTTCTGCGGATCGTTCGCGCCGGAGCCGATCACCTGGTGGGTGTGGTGGCTGGTGTGCAGGACCACCGAGCGGACCCGGCCCAGCGGCCCGGTCTTCTCCCGCAGCCGCCGGGCCAGGTCGATCACCGCCTGCGCCTGGTACTCGGCGGAGTACTCCTTGGTGTAGGTCTCCAGGATCGCCCGGCGTGGCTGGCCGGCCTCCGGCAGCGGCACGGTGTAGTCGGCGTCGGGGCCGTCGAGCATCCGGGCGAGGAAGCCGTCCTCGCCCTCGTAGATCGGCGAGGGGGAGGTCTCGCCGCGCATCGCCCGGTCCACGGCCTCGATCGCGGCCTTGCCGGCGAAGGCCGGGGCGAACGCCTTCCAGCTGGAGATCTCGCCCTTGCGGGACTGCCGGGTGGCGGTGGTCGTGTGCACCGCCTGCTGGACCGCCTGGTACACCGTTCCCGTCGGCAGCCGCAGCAGCGCGCCGAGGCCGCAGGCGGTGGCGGCGCTGAGGTGCGCCACGTGGTCGATCCGGCGCTCGTGCAGGCAGATCCCCTTGACCAGGGCGACGTGCACCTCGTAGGCGGCGACGATGCCGCGCAGCAGGTCGGCCCCGGTGCGGCGGGTGTGCTGGGCGACGGCCAGCAGCGGCGGGATGTTGTCGCCGGGGTGGGAGTAGTCGGCCGCGAGATAGGTGTCGTGGAAGTCCAGCTCGCGCACCGCCGTGCCGTTCGCCCAGGCCGCCCACTCGGGCGGCACCCGGACTCCGGTGCCGAACACCGA
The DNA here is from genome assembly GCF_044764505.1 of Kitasatospora sp. NPDC094019. Classification (NCBI taxonomy): domain Bacteria; kingdom Bacillati; phylum Actinomycetota; class Actinomycetes; order Kitasatosporales; family Streptomycetaceae; genus Kitasatospora; species Kitasatospora sp. NPDC094019. The sequence goes on along the minus strand of NZ_JBIWIF010000002.1, from coordinate 576,784 downwards.
CGCGCCCGAAGCCCCCGGACCGCCCGCCCGGTTGGCGGTGGCCTGTGCGCGGGCGACGGCGACCGGGCGCCGCAGCAGCGAGGCGACGGCGACGGCGGCGTTGTCGACGACCCGGTCGACGGCCGTCGACACGCTCTCGGGGTCGAGTTCCCCGGTGCCGGTGGCGACGGCGGCGAGCCGCCAGGCCAGTTGCTCCTCGCGCGGCAGCCGTTCGGCACTGGGGTGGACGCGGACGTGGTGCTCGATCACGGGACTCCTCATGGACGTCGGGCGGCCCGTGGCTCGGGCTCGGGCCGAGGCGCGCGGCTGGGAGACGCGGCCGGGGCACAGGGCCGGTGCACGTGGCTGGGACACGCGGCCGGGGCACGGGGGCTTCCCTGACGAGCCTGCTCCCCCGGCGGCCGGGGATCCAGCCTGCCAATCGGTGGAATCCGTACCCGGCCGATCTGTGAATCTGCGGATTCTGCGGATTCCGGAGGCGCTGCGGATGCGGCGGGCCGCCAGGGGGCAGGGCGGGCGCACAGCGCCCGGACGTTCTCGGGCCGACCGCGGCGCGGTCGGCCCGACACCGTGAGCGCAGCTCGATCGGTCCGGTCGTCGGCGCGGGCACGGACAATCCGTCTCCCCCGCGCACGTGTCACCCGGATTCGTGCGGCCGGCGGGCCCGTACCGCCGACGAACGGAGTGCCGCCGTCAGGCGGTCGGTCCCGGGCGGCGGGTGACGGCCTGGCGGGCGATTCTGGCGAGGACCGAGGGGTGCATCAGCAGCGAGGGCGGGGCGGTCATGTTGGCCACCTTGACGAAGCGGGTCCAGACGTCGGCATCGTGCCTGGCCAGCGCGAAGACCCGCTGGTTGTACCAGTGCGCGAAGCGGGCGGCCAGGGGTTGGCCGGTCGGGCTCCACATCAGGTCCGAGGTGGTGGAGAGCGACCACGGCACCTTGATGATCCCGGCCGCCGTGCGCAGGTACTCCCGGCTCAGTCCGGTCAGGTCCTTGCCGCCGGAGCGGCGGCCGAGCAGCGAGCCGAGCGCCTCGGCCTCGATGGCGGGCACGGTCAGCCCCTGGCCGTAGACCGGATTGAAGACGCAGAGCGCGTCGCCGATCGCGATCAGCCCGTCCGGCCAGCCGGGGTTGCGGTGGTGCAGGCGCCAGGTACTGCCGGGGTTGGTGTAGCGGTACAGCTCGTCGTGGCCGCCCCGGCGGGCGATCTGCTCGGCCAGCCGGGGGTTGTCCAGGGTTCGCGCGTAGTCCAGGAAGCCGTCGGGGTCGGTGGGCGGGTCCTGCTCGAAGCCGAACAGCGAACAGACCCAGCGACCGTTCTCCACCGCCAGCATGGCGCCGCCGCGGCGCACCGCGGGGGCGAAGGTCATCTGGTAGGCGAGGTCGTAGTCCTTCTCCTCGGGGGTGCGGTCGAAGACCATCGTGGTGTAGGTGATCCTCGCCTTCACCGTGTTCTTCGCCGAGACCGGCAGTCCGGCCTCGGCCAGCCAGTCGTCGATCGCGGTGGTGCGCCCGGAGGCGTCCACCACCAGGTCGGCCATGACCTCCCGCGGCCCGCCCGCCCCGGTCGAGTAGCGGACCCTGTCGATCCGACCGTCCGGGCCCTTCCCCAGGCCCCGGACCCGGGCCTCGCCGAGCACCCGGACCTGTGCCAGGTCGAGCACCCGGCCCCGGATCCGCCGCTCCAGCTCGTCCCGGGTGAAGGACTGGATCCGCACTCCGGTGGTGGCGCGCACGGCGTAGCCGGTGGGCAGCAGGAAGCTGATCCGCTCACCGTAGTCGTACACGGGCGCGCCGAGCTCCTCCAACTCCGCGCGCAGGCCCGGGAAGAGCAGCTCCAGCGCCTGGGCGCCCCGGGCCAGCATCGCGTGCGCGTGGTACGACTGCGGCGCGGTCGGATGCGCGCCGGTCGTACGGTCGACCGCGTCCCGCTCCAGCACCAGGACCTCGGCGAAGTGGTCGGCCAGGACCCGGGCCGCCAGCAGTCCCGCGTAGCCGCCGCCGATCACCACGGCACGTTCCCGGCCCCGGCCGGCCCGGGCCTTCCCCGCCCTCGTGTCGGCGCTCGGGTCCGTGCTCGGGTCCGCAGTCGTCTCGGCGCTCGGGTCCGTGCTCGGGTCCGTGCTCGGGTCCGTGCTCGGGTCGGCGCTCCCGTCGGGGTTCGCGCCCGGTGCCGAGGTGTCCTTGTCCGCGTCCGTCATACCGGTCCCCGTTCGTCGGGCCGCCGGGGGCCCGGTCGGGCCACCGTCCGCGCACCACTTCACCGGGCCGCTCCGGGGATGATCAAGGGGGACGGAGGGGCGTGCGGGGGCGTACCAGGGGCGCTGGACCGCGGCGTGCCGGACCGGCGCGCCGCGTACCCGGCACCGGAGCCCGAGGCGGCCGGACCCGTCCGGGACGGCGGCGCGTTCGTCGTCGAGGCCCACGTGTCAAGACTCACCCGGATGATTCGCCAGACCCTCTGACTACTTCTCAAGTCGCATGAGCATCCACCTGTGGGCGGATCCTCTGCGCCCTGTGGGTGGAGGACCGGTTCGTGCCCGTCTGAGAAAGTGTCAGCCCCTCACACGTTTCGAGTGTTACGCAAGCTGTCGACACGGACACAGGAGGACTCATGAGGGTGACGGAGCAGCACGACAGGGCTCGGACGGCGCCGGGCGCGCGGGCCCACGCCGGACGGCGCCGCACGGCCGTGCGGGTCGTCGCGCTCGCACTCGCGGGCGCGGGTCTGATCGGGGTGAGCGCCCCGACGGCCGGCGCCCTCGGCACCGGTCCGACCGAAGTGGTGACCGGCGTGGCGGGCGGCGGCGGCCCGCGCCCGGGCGGCGTGGACGCCCGGGCGCTGAACGAGGCGCTGGCGGGCGTGGTCGGGATCGGCGGCGCGTCCAGCTCCCTCGCCCGGGTGACCGAGTACGGGCGCACGGTGTGGAAGGGCACGGCGGGCGTGGGCGACTTCTCGACCGGCGCCGAGCCCTCGGCGGACGGCCGGTTCCGGATCGCCAGCGTGACCAAGACCTTCGTGGCGACGGTCGTCCTCCAACTGGTCGGCGAGGGCCGGTTCGGGCTGGACGACAGCGTGGAGAGCCTGCTGCCGGGTGCCGTCCCGGGCGGCGGCTCCGTCACCGTGCGCCAGTTGCTCAACCACACCAGTGGGTTGTTCGACTACACCGAGGACCCGAGCGTCGGCCTTGACCACGAGACCTGGCTCCGCGAGGGACGCTGGCGGAGCTGGACACCGCGGCAACTCCTCGCCGTGGCCAACAGCCACCCGCCGTACTCCGCGCCCGGCACGGCCTGGCACTACGCGAACACCAACTACCTGCTGGCCGGCATGATCGTCGAGCGGGTCACCGGCCACGACTGGCGCCGGGAGGTGGAGCGCCGGATCGTCGACCGCCTGGGGCTGACCGGGACTTCGATGCCGGTCCACTCGACCGGGATCCGCGGCCCGCACGCGCACACCTACCTCGACCTGCCCGGCGGCCCGGTCGACGTCACCGAGATGGAGCCCAGCGAGATGGACGCGGCGGGCGTCGGCATCTCCACCACTGCGGACCTCGCCGCCTTCCTCCGGGCCCTGCTCACCGGCCGGCTGCTCCCCGCGCCCCTGCTCACCGAGATGCTGACGGTCGCCCCGGAGAGCGGCGGCGCCCAGTACGGCCTGGGCATCGCCCGGCTGACCACGCCCTGCGGCGAGATCTGGGGCAACAACGGCAGCACCGGCCGCGGCCACAACAGCGCCGTCTACGGCACCCCGGACGGTCACCGGCTGATAGCGGTCTCCACCAACGGCTACCGCGCCACCGGCCAGGGCTGGCCCACCTCCCAGAAGCTCCTGGCCACCGCCTTCTGCGGCCGCCGGCCGACCACCGGCGCGCCCGCCGCCCCGACCGGCTGAGCACCGCCCTGCCGCCCGGCCCGACCGGCCGGGCGACGGGCGTTCGTCACCCTCGACCCGGCGGTGGTCGGCACCGTGGGAGGCCGAGCTCGTGCTTGCCCGCCCCAGCTGTCACACTGTTGACCGAACGTCAGGTATCACACCACCCTTCGGGCCGTCGCGCGGCCGCGGGGAAAGAGCGGGGAGCAGCGGCGATGAACGTGGAAGACCAGGGCCTGGAGCAGCCGCTCAGCGCCGCCATCCGGCAGGACGTACCGCACAGCGCCCGCATGTACGACTGGTTCCTGGGCGGCAAGGACCACTTCGAGGTGGACCGCACGGCCGCCGAGCAGGTGCTCACGGTGTTCCCGACCATGCGGATCGCGGTCTGGGCGAACCGGGCGTTCATGCACCGGGCGACCCGGACGCTGGCGCAGCGGGGCCTGCGCCAGTGGCTGGACGTCGGCACCGGCATCCCCACCTCGCCGAACCTGCACGAGGTCGCGCAGTCGGTGGCCCCGGAGGCGCGGGTGGTCTACGTCGACAACGACCCGATCGTGCTCGCGCACTCGCGGGCACTGATGACCAGCGCGCCGGAGGGGCGGACGGCCTACGTCCACGGCGACGCGCGGAATCCGGACGCCGTCCTCAACGCCCCCGAGGTGGCGCGGACGCTGGACCTGGGGCAGCCGGTGGTGCTGTCGATGGTGGCGCTGCTGCACTTCGTCCCGGAGCTCGACGAGGCACGCGCGATCGTGGAGCGCCTGCTGAAGCCGTTGCCGGCGGGCTCGGCGCTGGTGCTCTCGCACGCGACCGCGGAGCTGGACCCGGAGGGCGCGCCGAGGGTGCAGGAGATCTACAACAAGGCGGGCACGACGCTGCGGCTGCGTCCCCGCGCCGAGTTCGAGACCCTCTTCGACGGGCTGGAGCTGCTGGAGCCGGGGATCGTGCCCGCACACCGCTGGCGCCCGGACGCGGACGGCGCCGCCGACCGGCGGCAGGACACGGTCACCGATGCCCAGGTGTCGTTCTACGCGGGTGTGGCCCTCAAGAGGTAGCCGTCCACCGACCGGTCGGCCCCGGCCTCGGCCGGCAGCGCCGACCCGCCACCGCCCCACCACCGGGCCTCGCCACTCCGCCGTCGGCGGGGGCGGGGCCCGCGCGTTTTCCCTCCCCAGGGCCGCACCCTTCGGGAGGTCGTTCCGACCACAGCCGAACGCCCATGGCCGTCTTGTCTTCAAGATTTGAATGCCTGACGGGGCAGACGGGCGTCGTGGTGGCGACTCCCGTTCACAGTTGTCATGGATGGATCCGGTTCTGTACGGATAAACACCGGAATGTTGCACTCCGAAATTCTTTACCTTCGGGCTGTGAACCTTTCGCCCGTTCGAGGGATTGGATGCCCCTACCGGCACAGAGCGCTCGTGCCCCCCAGCAGAGCGTGATCATGTGCCGTTCCCTGCCCGACGAGAAGGACTTCCGAAGCCCATGTGCATCCATCCCCCCGTCCCACCCCGACCCGCCGCCGCACCCGCCCTGCCCCGGCCCGGCCGTTCCACCCGGCCCCGCGGCAGCGTCCCGGACCCGGCCCGGGAGGCGTCGTGAGCGAGCCACCCTTCGCCGACACCGCCGACACCGCCGGTGCCGCCCCCGTGGAACTGCCCATAACCCTCCAGGCGTTCCAGCGGATACACGCCGACGCGTACTTCGACTACACCTACGCCTGCCTCGGCGACGCCGACCTCGCGCAGAAGATCGTCACCGAGGCGTTCATCGACCTCGCCGACTGCTGGGACCGCGTCCTGACCCACCGCCGGCCCGCCGCCACCGCCTGGGCCGCGCTGCGCCACCTGGTGGAGGTGACCCGCGAGCACCGGGAGCGCCTGGACGAGCGGGTCGCGTTCTCCATCGCGCTGCGCCTGGAGTGGGAGCCGTTCCTGGACGACCTGGACGCCATCACCACCGGCGTCGACGGCCTGGAGGCGGGCATGGCGCTCGGCGCCGCCATCAAGGACCTCCCGGCGGCGAAGTTCGACGTCATCGTGCTCCGCTTCGTGGTCGGCCTCGGGGTCACGGCCGCGGCCCAGGCCATGGGAATCGACGAGGGCACGGTCAAGTCGCTGACGACCCAGGCCCGCAACAAGCTGGAGGCCCGGCTCAGATCCCGCCGACTCCTCCGTCCCAGCAGCACCAGGAAGGACCAGGAGCGACTGTGACACCACCTCAGGACGGCCCTCGCCTCCCCGACGTCGACCGCCTGCTCGACGCCGCCGGCCCCCTGCCCGCCGACCGCCCCCGCTACGACCTGGACGCCGGGCGCCAGCACCTCGCCGACGCCATCGCCGTCCGCCGGGCCGGACGCGCCGGTACCTGCCCCGGCGCCGCTACCGGCATCGGCAACTGCCTCGCCCCGCCGCCGCTCCCGGGATCGGCGGACATCCGCGCCGACGCCGGCCGCGACCTGCGGACCCTGGACACCGTCGTCATCAACGAACCCGGCGCCTGGGAGGAGATCGAGAGCCTCGTCACGGACTGGGAACCCCACGGAGCCCTGATCTTCGGCTGCCTCCTCGACCTCTCCGACCGGCACCACTCGGCCACCTGGTGGTGGCAGTTCGCCGCCGGCGCGGGCAGCCACCTCGCCGCCTACTGCATGTACCTGCACCACCTGCGCCGCGGCGAACTCCGGGACGCCGAGAACTGGTTCACCCAGACCGCCTGCCTGGAGAACGGCACCAGCGCCCCCCTCGCCCCCAAGCTCCCCAACCTCCCCGGCTACGCCCGCCTCGCCTCCCGGCTGGCCCCGCCCCTGCCCGACTCCACCGGCCTGCCCCGCCCCGACCGCGCTCTCCAGGACGCGATCAACGGACTCCCCCGCGAGGACGAGGCGGGCGGCCTGCTGAGCCTGCCGACCGACGCCATCGCCGACCGGCTCCAGGAACTCGCCTCCCACTGACCGCCGCCGCCCCTCCCGCCCGCACCACCCCGGTGCGGGCGGGACCGACCCGAACGGAACCACCGATGCCCACCGTCCACGACCCCGCCACCCTCGCCCTGGCCACCTCGGCCGCCGGCTACCTCCTCACCCTCGCCACCCTGGCCCTCACCGCCGTCGCCGCCCCCAGTCCCGCCCGCCGCCACGAGGCCCGCACCGTCCTCGCCCTCCTCCTCACCGGCCGCCCCTGACACTTCCCCGGCCCGGCCCCGGCCCGCCAGGCTCCGGCCTGTCGGCCGGGGCCATCCGGTGGGCCAGGGAACGGATCTCACCCAGCAGACCGGCCGGCCCCCGGTCCAGGTCCAGCGCGTGCTGGTGGATGACGACGCCGGCGTGCCGCACCCGGTGGGCGGCGTGCGGGGCGTTGCCCTTGGCGTAGACGAGATGTCCCTCCCGCAGGCCGAGAGCCGTGCAGTAGGCGAGCATCTGGTAGAGGTCGGCGTCGGGGTAGCCGCCGGACTTCTCGACCTTGTACTTGGCGTCGGCCACAGCCTGCGGAGCGCCCTCCGGGCCGTACAGGACGAAGTCGGGTTGCATCCGGATCTCTCCGGCCTCGTCGAGGTGGTGCGGGTCCTGGAGCCGGCAGGTGCGATCCGTTCCCCGGTACGCCTCGCGCAGGGCCACCGTCACGAAGTCCTCGAAGAGCTTGTTCATGTTCAGCAGGAAGCCGTCGATGCGCAGTTCACCGGCGGTGTGCTCGGGTGACGATCCGCCGAGGACGGCGTGGGCGAGACGGAGTGCCTGGTGGTAGCGGGCGTTGAGGCGGGTGGCGTGCCAGACCGGGAGCTCCTGGCCGCGTACGAGGGGAGAGACATCCACGAGGCGTGACCGTTGGTGCAGCAGGCGGCGACGCACGTCCTGGGGCACCCCGGGCAGGCGGAGCAGGCGTTCTACCGCGGCCCGCAGGATACGGTTCTCCGCGATGTCGGTGGTGAACTCGTCGTACGCGATCTCCACGGGCAGGACCGCGCCGAACCGGCGGCGCATCTGCTCGGCTTCGCGGATCCGGCCCCGGACGACGAGCGCCGACTCCTCGACCGTGCGGTAGCCCTGAAGGGCACCCTTGCACAGCGCCCGGTCCACCTGCCGCTCCACGGCGTGAGCGAGGGCCGGCAGGACTTCGTCGTGGCCATCGACCTCGACGTCCCCGTCCCGCCAGCCTCGTGGGTCGAGGCTGTACCCGATGAGGAAGAAGAGGCGGGCGATCGGCACCTTCGGATTGATCCGCACGCTGAGAGGATCACCACCCGGCACCGCCAGACTCACCACGCCCACCTTGCTGCCGGCCCGTAGTACCCAGTGGTCCTTCCGATACGGATCGGGGGCCGCGGTGTCGAGGATCCGGGATGCGGCGACGGCCCGGCCGGCGGCGTCCGGAAGGGGAACGGACACCGCCGGGGCGTGCTCGGTCAGGTGGACGACGGTCACGAATCGGCCTGTGCCTCGTCCTGCCACACGATGTCGCCCGGCTGCACGGCGAACCTGGAGCGCTTCGCGGCCACTTCGGCCTGTAGTGGGCCGAGGCCGTAGCGCTTGTCGATGTCGACGCCCTCGCCGTAGTGGTGCTCCTCCAGCAAGGGAAGAATCCTGGTCCGCCAGGTGCGGGCAAGCCCGCCATCGCGATAGACGCCGGGCTTCATCAGGTACGAGGGCCCGATCCGGAAGTCCGCGTCGTCGATCCGGGCGTTGAGCGCGTCCAGCAGGTCGGCCGGTTCGCCGCCGCGCTCCTGCGCCGCGAGCCAGCGCCGCAGCAGACCACTGGTCGGCTCCGTCCGCGGCGACAGCTCGACGAACGCGAACCGGCGCCGCATCGCCGCGTCCACCAGGGCGATGGAACGGTCGGCGGTGTTCATCGTGCCGATGACGAAGAGGTTCGGCGGGAGGGCGAAGTCGTCACCGGAGTAGGTGAGCCGGACGGCCTTGTTGCGGTACTCCAGGAGGAAGTACAGCTCTCCGAAGACCTTGGCCAGGTTGGCCCGGTTGATCTCGTCGATGATCAGGAAGTGCGGCACGTGCCGGTTGCCCTCGCGGGAAGCCAGGTCGGCGAGTTCACGCAGCGGGCCGGCGGTGAGGCGGAAGGCGACTTCGCGAGTCTCCGGGTCCTCCTTCGGGCGGAACCCCTCGAAGAAGTCCTCGTAGGCGTAGGAGGGGTGGAACTGGACGAGCTTGACCTGCTCGGGGCCACCACCGAGAAACTCCGCGAGCTTCTGCGCGAGGTACGTCTTACCGGTTCCCGGAGGGCCGTAGAAGACCAACTGGCGCTCGTCCCAGAGGAGGTCCCGCACCTCCCGGAGCCACTCCACGTCGTGGACGAGCAGCTCCTGGGCGAGTTCGGGGGTCGGCTCGGGCAGTGCCAGCTCGCGCCGGGCGATGCGGATCTCCGTACTCGGGTCACTCTCTATCGCCTCGGCCTCCTCCTCCAACTCCTGGTCGCTCAGCCCGAGGCCCTTGACAAGAGCCTGTTCGGAAGTGATGTCCACGACGTCGTGCTGCACCGACAGCTTCTGCTGGAGCTCCTCGGGCAGATCGGGAACGGAATACCCCTCGCTCTGCCACTCGACCGGGCGGCGCAGGTTGGACCGCCCGCCCTCCGAGGACGTCTGTTCCACTGGTCCGGTCACCTCGCCGACGTACAGCAGGCCACCGGAGATGGTGCACACGGTGTCGCCGGGCTTGACCCGGGAGAGAAAGGCGTGCAGCGCCTCGACGAGATCCTGCTTCTGGCCGTACGTCGCCGTGGACTCGTAATCCTCCCGGACGAACGCGCTCAGCTGTTCCTTGCTCGTGCCCTGCCCGACGCCCTGCCGCAACCGGGACGCGGAGAGGGTGACCCGACCCTCGGGCAGCCAGAGCCGCTGGACGAGGTCGAAGCCGGAGACGTTGGAACCGCGAACCAGCCAGGCACGGTTGGGCCCGGCCCAGACGCCCGACATGAACTCCGACAGCGGCCGGTCGTTCTTGGTGCGCCATCGCGTCCAACCATTGGCCGAGCGGCCCATCATCACTTCGGCAGCGGCGGAAGGGGAGCCGAACTCCACGTCCTCGGCGAGTTCGAGGTGTCCGGCCCAGCGCTCGGAGGGGCGCAGCCTGCCCTCCTCGATGAGCTGCGTCCGGAGGCGACTGGAGGACGCCCTGCGCTCGGAGTACGACGGAACGACCTGGCCCCGCGCCGGCGCCCCCTCGTACACCAGGAACTTCTGACTGCCGTTGCTCCCCTTCTCCGACAGCAGCCGACCGCGCGCGACCGGCCCGCCGTAGGGCAACCGCAACTCGAATTCCTGGTACTCGTCCTCCACGCCCCGCTCCCACCCTCACGCTCGAAGATCCTGTACGCACCATACGGCCTGGCACCGACAAAGAGAGCCCCGCCCCCACCCGGGTCAGCGGTCGAGCATGCCTCGCGCCGGAGCCCAGCTCGATCTGTCGAGGACGACCTCCCTGGCGAGGTCGTTGCACGCGTGGGGACGGTGGTTGCCCGGATCGACCGTGAAGACGAAAGCCCTCGCCCGGTCCGCGAACGCGCATGCGGGTTTCGTGGCAGAACTCTCCGACAGCACCAGGAGCCGTCGTCCCGCCACGGCGGCCACGCCGTACAGACGCTGCACGTCCCCGAGGCCCATGGCCTTCGAACGGTTCCACCACTCGATGTGGAAGGTCTCCGACTCGAGTCGACTGCACGTGTCGTCCGGTACGACGTCCGCGAATCCCATCCGGGCCAGCTCCCGTGCCGCGCCTTCGACCGCAACCGAACGCGTCGGCGGGCCTGCCGCCTGCGAGCGCTGCGCGGGCAGGTCCTGGATCCGGTCCTCTGCGGTGGCCGTGCGAGGAAGGCGGGCCAGATCCGCAACAACCGCCGCGAGCTTCGCCCGGTCGACACGGCCGGGCTCCACCCCCGGGACGACGAACGGCTCACCGAACAGGAGAGCGCCCAGGTCGAGCCGCTGCCAGACCGTTCCCTCCTCGGCCCGGACGCTAGCTCCCCACCCCGACAACGGCTTGCTGGACACCTTGATCAAGCGTCCCAGGCCCTGAACGACGACGAAGTCCCCTTGGTCGCTCCCGAAGTACTCGGCCTTCGTTCCCCGCTCGGCCTCCACCGCGCGACACCGGTTCTGCGCCACGGCCATCAGCACGTCCACTCCGAGGGCCGAAAGGTCGTCCGCGAGCGCCACCATCTCGCCGACCGAAGGCTCGTCCCACCTCCAGGGGCTTAGCTCTTCCTCCCGTTCGAGCTCGGCCACGGCTCTGGCGTGGAGAGCGTCCACGAGGACATCCATGTCCGTGAGACCGGACCAGACGCGTGGGCGCTCGGAGATCCTCGGACCCGCGACAGCCCAGACCGGGGCGTAGTCGTACGGCTTGGCGAAACGCACCTGGGCGAGACCCACGGAACGTTCCCCGGCGAGCGGTACCGAGAGCCACGACGTCGGCGATCGCGGCACCGTAAGACGCCCGGCGAGATGAGGATGCCGCGTACGGAACCTCTCGCCGAGCGCCTCGTACATGAGGAAATTCCCCACCGCTGCAAGCATGTCACTCGAAGGGAAGCCCACAGCGGCCCCACTTTCCTGATGTCGCACCAGTACCGCTCCTGCCGAACCGGATGCTATCGCCGCCCACCGACGAACGCCGTCGATGTCCGAGCGCTCGTACTCGGCGGACCCTCCGGGTAGTCCTCCCCGACGCGCAGGCCGATGCCGACCCGAGTCCCGTTGACCTCCGCGCCGGCGGGCCCTCGGCGGCAGCCTACGGCTCGTCACCACGGTCGGGGCCGGGCAGCGTCTCACCGAACCGCTCCTGTGCCTCCTCCGGCTCGCAGCCGAAGGCCCGGCCGATGTACTCCCAGGTCATCAGGTTGCCCCGGGCCCTGCGGCCGGCCATCAGCGCGGTCGCGCCGGCGGCGCGCTCGAACCGGGCGGCCGCACGGGCGGCGGCGTACGGCTTGCTCTCCGTCAGGTCGCAGATCCGGCCCACCAGGGCCGCGACCAGCTCCTCGACCTCGGGCGGCACCACGCCCTCGGCCAGGTCGACGTGCCACTCCCAGTCCGCGAACGGCCCGGTCGCCTCGCCCACCGCCTCGGTCGCCGCGTCGTCACCGAAGTCCAGCAGGTGCACCCGCTCACCCCGCCAGCCGCAACTGCAACCGCCCCGCACCGCGGCGGCCCGAGGGCCGTCCGCTCCGTTGTAGAGCCACCAGGTGGTGCGCCCGTCCGGCAACGGCGGCGGCTCACTGCCGTCCGCCAACGCCGCGGCCGGGAAACCCTCGTGGCGCCCACTCTCGTCGACCCATGACATGTCGTGCCCCTCACGTCCCTGGAATACAGCACCAGCGTTCTCAGCCCGTGACGCACTGTCAAGGCTTCGTGACACTTCCCGGGCTGCCGCCGGCGAGGTTCCGGGCGTTCATCCACGGTCATCGCGGCCCGGCGCCGTTGACGGAAGCGGACGTAACGCCCGTACGTCTCCCGTCGATTGAGTTGACAGTTCACCGTCATTTCTGAGGCTCGCCTCCGCGCGCGGACGGCGATGACCAGCGCCCCCACCAGCGTCTCCCCCTCGCCTCGGGAGACCGCCCCCACGAAAGGACAGCCATGCTCCCCTCGAAGTGGTTCGCAGCGGCCGGGACCGCCGCGGCCGTCGCCCTGCTGATGGCACCCACGGCACAGGCCGTGACCACGCGGGAAGCTGTCGCACCGACAGGCGTTTCCGCAGTGACCACGCTCCACTACGACGCCTCCCGCGCCCCCGGCTGGGAGGCCGCCGTCGCCGCCGGAGTCGCCTCCTGGAACTCGAACGCCCGCAACGTCAGGCTGGTACCGGCCCAGTCCGGTACCCGGGCCGAGATCCAGATCGTCGCCACCAGCGGCTGGCCGCAGGCCACGCTGGGCCCGGTCCGCCCGGGCGGCCAGGCCAGGGTGGAACTCGGAAACCAGGCCGTCACCGAAGGCCACGACCGGACCCGCATCGCGGCCCACGAGATCGGCCACACCCTCGGCCTGCCGGACACCAAGCCCGGGCCCTGCTCCCAGTTGATGTCGGGCTCCAGCGCCGGCACCAGCTGCAAGAACGCCGTCCCCGACGCCACCGAACGGGCCCGGGTCGATTCCGCCTACGCCGGCCGCACCGCCGCACCGGCCCCGGCGGACGGCCGCGTCCTGGTCGACGCCAGCTGATCCCGGGGGCAGCCCGCCCGACCGAGTGACCCGCTGGTCCGCCGCGACCGCGGGGCCCGCGCGGAACACCCGCCCCGGCCGGAACGACAGCGGCCGGCACCGGACGAAGCCGGTGCCGGCCGCCTCACCCGACGACAGCCCTCCCGGCCGCGGCCTTCCTCCCCCGCCTCGGCCGCCTCGGCCGACCGGCCTCCCCCGACGGGCCCCGGCGCCGCGGCGATCCGTGCTGCGGCCGTCAAGGTCGCGCCAAGACCGGGCCCGCCGGCGTCACGGTCCCGTCAGTGCCGGGCCCCCGCCCGGCCGTCGGGGAGTCCACTGGAGAGGGGACCGACAGACAGCGGATACGCCGAAGGCCGGGGATTCGAACGCCCCGCACCGCGAAGGAGAAACGCGCTCATGACCGGTACCACCCGGGTGATCATCGGGCTCGACGGATCGCTGGGCAGCCTCGCCGCCCTGTACCGCGCGGTCGCGGAGGCGGGCGCCCGCAGCGCCGTACTCGTCCCCGTCGCCGCCTGGACCCCCACCGGAGCGGACGGCCCGCGCCCGGACTCCGAACTGGAACACGCCGCCCGGCGGCGGATCGACACCGCCTTCGAGCAGACCTTCGGCGGCTGCCCCGCCCACCTCGTCATCCACCCCGTGGTGGCCCGCGGTGAGGCCGGTCCCGCACTGACCTCCGCCGTGAACGGCCATGGTGACCTGATCGTCCTCGGCGCCGCCCGCTCCGGCCGCCTGCTCCCCGTCCGCCACGGGTCGACCGCCCGCCACTGCCGCGCGCACGCCGCCTGCCGGGTCGTCACCGTCTCCCCCTCCGACCTGCCGCACAGCCTGGAGCACGCCGCCCGCAGCGGCGCGCCGCTGCCACTCGCCGCGGGAGCCCGGGCACGCTGACCCGTCGCACGCCGGCCCGGCGCGCCCCAGCTGGGCGAGGTGCCCACGAGACCGGTGACCGTCCGGACCACGGACCGCGCCGACATCGGCCCGGCCACCCGGCCACCCGGCCACCCGGCCCAACGCCTTCGACAAGCTCAGGTCGACACTGCTGGACGGCTTGTCGGCTCGATCGGTTCCCCCTGGGCACCATCGGAATCGGAACAGTCGCTGTCGACCGGATCGGTGCCGGGCTCGGGCTCGGGCTCGGGGTTGACGCCGGCGGGCCGCGCCGGTTCCCGGCACCCCGCTCGGGCTCCGTTGCCGCGCGGTGTGTACGGTCGCCGGAGAGGTGCACGAATGGGTGGGGAGAGCGTGATGCGCGTCGCCGTGGTCGGTTCGGGAGTCCTGGGAGCGGCGGTGGCGGACGAGCTCGTGCGCCGCGGCCTGTCCGTCGTGGTGTGCACGGCGGAGCGGTCGCGGCCGCCCGTGACGGATGCGGCGTTCGGCTGGCTGACCTCGCACGGGTCGGCGGCGGAGCCACCGTCGGGCGCGCGCGACCGGGTCGGGCCCGCCCGGTCGCTGGGCGTGCTGCGCGACCTCACGTCGACGCCGCCGTTGCGCGGCCTCATCACCTGGAACGGCGCCGTGAGCTGGGCACCGACCGCTGCCGCGACGGCCCGGTTCGTCGAGCGGTCGGGTCCCGGCGTCTCGGCCGTCGAAGGGCAGGCGCTGAGGCGGGTCCTTCCCGGCCTTCGGCTGCCGCCTCCGGTCGTCGCGCTCGCGAGCGGCGAGGGCATGGTCGAGCCGGACGAACTGCGCCGCGCGTTCCTCGCCCGCGCGCGGGCCGGCGGGGCCGCCGTGGTCGCCGCCCAAGTGGATCGCGTCCGGGCACGGCCGACGGGCGGCTACGAGCTGCGGGGCACCGGAGCGGCACTCGTCGCCGACCGGGTCGTCCTCGCCTGCGGGACCGGCCTGCCCGCCCTCGCGGAGCAACTCGACGCGCACATCGAGGTACCCGGTGTCCCGGCCGCGCGCTTCGTCTTCTCCGCACCGGAACTGCGCCTGGACCGGGTGGTGTCCACACCGGCCTTCGAGATCCGGCCCTCCGCCCGGCACGGCTTCGTCGGCGCCGAGGACGTGGTCCCGGGCGAGACGGAGGCGGCGACACGGACACGGGTGCGCGCGTCCCTGAGCGCCGTGCGGCAGGCGTTCGCACTGCCACGGGAACCGGACCTGGAGGACGTGACCGTCGGGCTCCGCCCGATCCCTCCGGGCGACGGCGTGCTCTGCGCCCCGCTCGCGAGCGCTCCGGGAGTCCTCGCCCTGGCTGCGCATCCCGGGGTGACGCTCGCGGCCTCGCTCGCGCTGCGCGCGGCGGACCACCTGGCGCTGTGACCGGGAGGGTTCCACCGGGTGGGGACGGCCCGGTCGGCGGAGACCGTGTGGCACCGGGCCGGGCATCCGGGCGCGCGGCCTCGGCCAGCACGAACCGCTGCCGACGCCCTTCGAGAAGACGGCCGCCGACCACGCCGACCACTCCAGAGGATCCAGCCCGAGGGCCCGTACCTGGATTCCCCCTCACGGTCACGGTTCCCCATGAGACCGGCGGTCGTGCAGGGGGCGCCGTGGCATCCCGGCGGGTCGAATCCGTCGGGACCGGCCGCCGGGCCGACGTCAGCTGTAGTCGGCGGCGTTCCGCACCTCGCCGAAGCGCGGGAAGGTCCGCTCCACGGTGAGCTCGTGCTCGTCCGCGGCCAGTCCTGACATCGCGTCGGCCACGAACTCCAGTTGGTAGCCGTGGTCCGCCGCGGCCCGTGCGGTGGACTCGACGCCCATCGTGGTGACCAGGCCGGCGATCACCAAGGTGTCCGCACCCAGTTTGCGCAACTGCTCGTCCAGGTCGGTCCCGTAGAACGCGCCGATGGTGCGCTTGACCACCACTACGTCGCCGTCCTGTACCAGGCCGTCGGCGAAGTCGCTGCCCGGCGGCTGCTCGGCGACGTTCGGGCGCTCCACCCGTACCAGCACCACCGGCCGCCCACTCGCCCGGAACGACTCGGCCAACTCGCGGCATCGCGCGAGCACTTCGTCACCGGTGTGCGGGGCGAGGGGGAGGCCGATGATGCGCGGCATCAGGTCGATGAGGATCAGTGCGGAGGTCATAACGACGATCGTAGGGCCGTTCCGCGCACCGGGAGCCAGCTCACCCGTCGCCCACCCGGGCTGTGCTCGGCAGTGGGGACGGCACTGGCCCCGGCCGGGGGTGCCCTGCGTGAAGCGAGGAACCGGGAATTGCGGGCCCTGTCACTGATCTTGTGATCGGTTGGCGCTGACGCCGGTGCCTGACTTCCCGTCCCACGTTCACGTCGCCGAGTTCCGAGGTGCTTCTGCCTCATCTGTCCGGTGTCGTGGTGAAGTTGGTCGAACGGTCGGCGGGTTGACCAGCCCGCATGCCCGCCACACCCCGCTGATGCGCGGGAAGCCGACCTCGATCGCGCCGGCGTCGGCCGGGCGGACTGGCGACCGACTCGCGGTCGCGGCGGGGGTCCCGGTGGCGAAGGACACCCTGTTACACCTGCTCAGAGCCTTCCTCAAGGAGGCTGTCGGACAGGTCCGGGTGCTGGGCGTCGACGGTTTCGCGCTACGGAAGGGCAACTCGTACGCGACCGTCCTGGTCGACCTGGAGCGGCGACGCTCCGACGACGTCCGACTCGCGGTGTCGATGCGGGAGGAGCTGACGGAGGAACAGCGCACGGCCATCCCTTACACGGTGTGGCAGCAATTCTGGTCTCCGCCACCCTGGATCGCACGGCGGGCGACCGACCCGGAGGCGGCCCGCCGGATCGCGAGGTCGGCGCACGTGGGGCTGCGGCGGGTGCTCGCGGCTCAGCCGCACCTGGCGCCGGACGTGGTGGCCCTGCTGGCCGCGGACGAGGACGAGTGGGTGCGGCGCGGATTGGCCGAGTCGTGCGAGGAAGCGCCGCACGAGCTGCTGGTGGAGCTTTACGCCACCGTCCAGGACCGGTACTGGTCGGGGTACCGCAACCACCGCAACTTCGCACGGCCCGGGTTGGCCCGGTTCGCCGACGACCCCAACCCACGGCTGCGGCACGCCGTGTTGGACGACCCGGAGGCCGGGCCGGAGCTGGTGCTGCGGCTCGCCGACGACCCCGAGGTGGGCGGCTGGGCGGTCCGCGACCCCAGGCTGCCCACCGACGAACTGCTCCGGCGGCTCACCCTGCCGGCACATGCTGCGGCTGCCGCAAGCAATCCGGCACTGCCGGTGGAGGTCATGCACCACCTGCTGGACCTCGCCCGGGCACGCTGACCTCGGGCGAGCAGCTGATGCGTGGCCCGCAGGGCGATCAGCCCGCCGTCCAACGAGAGCTGCCCGACCACTCGGCCAGCACCACCAAGGCCGTCAGGCCGACGCGGCGTCACAGGATCAGCGACAGAGCCCCGCGCCCCACGGCACGTGCCCGCACGAGCAGACCGTCTGCAGATACCGGACTTGAGAATCGGGAGGCCCGTCGAACGACGTCCCGAGGAGATGCCGGGCCGACGAATGGCAGCCCTCCGCCGGGGTCGACGCATGCCCGCCGGCCCCGGCGACAACAACAGTCAGGCCCAATGCCATGGAGACATGCCCGGCGGTCAGCGCACCCGACCGCGGGCCTTCAGGGGGATGTCGGGGAGGGCCGGGGCGTGGAGACGGGCGCCGTCGTAGCCGTGGACCTGGCCGAAGCGGGTGCCGGCTTCCCAGTCGTTGCGGGCCTGGAGGATCTCCTCACCGGATCGGCCGATGAAGTTCCACCACATGACGAGCTTCTCCTCGAAGGGTTCGCCGCCGAGGAGGAGGAGCGTGGCGTCGCTGTCGGCGCGGAGGGGGAGGGTGCGGCGGCCGGTGCCGAGGTAGAGCATGGCGCCGGGGTCGAGGGGGACGGAGTCGACCGTGGTGCGGCCGGACATGGTGAGGACGGCGTACTCGAAGTCCGGGTCCAGGGGCAGCTGGAGGTCGGTGCCCTGGGCGAGGGTGAGGTCGGCGCCGACCAGGGGGGTGTGGATGGTGCCGGGCGAGGTGGCGCCGTCGAGGGTGCCGAGGATGACGGTGGCGTGCAGGCCGGGGGCGGTGACGGTGGGGAGGTCGGTGTGGTGCTCGAAGGCCGGTTCGCGGTGGCGGTGGGCGTCCGGGAGGGCGACCCAGAGCTGGGCGCCGTGCAGGACCGGGGCGTGCGGGCGGGGGGACTCCTCGGAGTGGGAGATGGCGCGGCCGGAGGTCATCAGCCCGAGTTCGCGGGGGCGGACGGTCTGCAGGCTGCCGAGGCTGTCGCGGTGCAGGACCTCGCCCGCGTGCAGCCAGCTGACCGTCTGCAGCCCCATGTGCGGGTGCGGCGGGACCTGCATGCCGGGCTCGTCCGCGATGTCGTCCGGCCCGTAGTGGTCGACGAACGCCCAGGCGCCGACCATCCGGCGGCCCAGGTTGGGCAGCAGGCGGCGGACCACCGTGCTGCCGCCGAGGGCGGCCTCGCGCGGGGCGAGGAGTTCGTGGACGGGGCCGCCCGGGGTTTCGGCGCGGCCGCCGCGGGCGGCGGGGCTGGGGAGGTCGGCGTCAGGCATGGTGGGCTCCGTTCGCGGTACGCGGGGCGGCCGGGACGATCGGGGTGCCGGCGGAGACGGCCCGGGTGACGGGCGTGCGGTCGGCGATGTCGAGCAGGCGGGCGCGCTGGGCCTCGTCGAGGTCGCCGATCAGCTCGATCCGGCGGGTGATGCGGACGGCCCGCTCCGGGCCCTTCTCGTAACCGAGGTGGACCCGCACGGTGGTCAGCGGCCACTGCTTGCGCTGGGCGTACATCCGCAGGGTGATCGCGGTGCAGGAGCCGAGGGCGGAGAGCAGCAGGCCGACCGGGGTGGTGGCGGTGTCGGCCCCGCCTGCCGATTCGGGCTCGTCGGCGGCGAGCCGGTGGCGGCCGGAGCGGATGTCGACGTGGTAGTCGTCGGCGGTGCTGGTCGCGACGGCGGCGGCGGAGCGGACGAAGACGGGCTCGGTGTCCGGGGCTCCCCCGGTGGCCTCGGCGGTCACAGGCCGAACCGCTCGTGCTGGGCGGCCGGGACGAGGTCGTGGTAGTCCGGGTGCTTGGTCAGCCAGCCGCGGATGAAGGGGCAGTACGGCAGTACGGCGAGCTCGCGGGCGCGGGCGTCGTCGAGCACCGCGCGGGCGAGGACGCCCCCGAGGCCCTGACCGCCGAAGCGCGGATCGATCTCGGTGTGGATGAAGGCGATCTCGTCCTCGTGGCGGAAGTACTCGGCGAAGCCGGCGAGTTCGCCGTCGGCGGTGATTTCGTAGCGGGACTTCTCGGGGTTGTCGGCGACGGCGGTCGTCGTCATGGCGTACTCCTCGGGGTCGGGCCCTGGCATCGGAGTTAATTTATCATTCAACTACTAGTGGATCAAGGCCACCGCGCGGGAACAGTCACCGACCCGGGCGGCGGGCGGGGCGACGGGCGCCGACCGTACGGCGGACCCGGGCGTCGACGGACGGCCGTGCGCGTACGTCACTCCTGCGCGGACGGGATCGCACCGACGCCGGGCCGGTCGCCCGCGGTGCCACGGACAGCACCGACCGCCGCAGACCGGGCGCGAGCAGCGCGGTGACGGCCAGCGAGGCGGCGGCGGTCCCCGCCATCGCGGTGGTGACCGAGGTCAGTTCGGCCAACCCGCCCGCCACCGCCGCACCGACGCCCTGCATCGCCAGCATGCCGGAACCGTGCAGGCCGAGCGCCTGCCCGCTCAGCTCGGACGGCGTCAGCGCGACCAGCCGCTCCTGGAGCAGCAGGCCCGCCCCGTACCCGACGGTGGCCACCGCGACCAGCGCCACCGCGACCGGCAGACCCGGGTCCAGCGCGAACCCCAGGTACGGCGCGGCCAGCAGGACACAGAACGGGACGGCCAGCCGCTCGCGGCGGTGCGCGGGCAGGACCCGGCCGACGAGGACGTCCCCGGCCAGCATGCCCAGCGCCCCGACGGCGAACAGCAGGCCCGCCGCATCCGGGCGGTACGGCACGTAGAGCGCCTCTGCACCCACGACCAGTCCGTTCGGCACCCACAGCGCGAGGTACACGCGCCGGCGCGGAGCGGAGGACCAGAGCCGCGCGTTGACCCGCCGGGTCGCGGCGACGGACGGCCGCCCGGCGGCCCGGGGCGGGCGCCGACGCAGTCCGGCGCGCGCCGCACCGGCGGACAGCAGGTGCAGTGCGGCGGCCGTGAGCAGCGCTCCGGACGGCGTGAGGGCGGCCACCAGCGCACCGCCGATCGCGAAGCCGCCGATCTGGACCGGACCGGACGCCAGACCCAGCGCGGAGCGGCCCAGCAAGTAGCCGTCCCGGCTCAGCAGTTCGTGCAGCAGCCCGTAGCGCACCCCGCCGCCCGCCGCGCCCGCCACCCCGAGGCCGAGCAGCACCGGGACCAGCGCCCCGGCCGGCAGGCCGGGCACCGCCTGGAGGGCCGTGCCGAGGGCGAGCAGCACGCCGAGGCCGGTCAGCGCGGCGCGCGGCGGAAGCCGGTCGGCGGCGGACAGGACTGTCGCCGCGCCGACGAGTTGGGCGAGCGCCGGGCCGAACATGGCGAGCGCCGCCAGCAACGGCGAGTCCGTCCGCCGGAACACCAGCACGCCGAGCGCGAGTCCGGCGACGGTCTGGGCCGCCGTCTGGGCGGCGGAGAACAGGAACAGCGCGGTGAACTCGCGCTCGCGGAACAACTCCCGGTAGGTGCGCATGCGGCGGAGTCTTTCCGGCCCGGACGGCGGCGCGTTACCTTTTCGCCCACGTGCGAAAGCCGGAAGGCGGCGGCCGAAGGCGGCGGCCGAAGGCGGCGACCGGAAGGTGAGAGTCCACATGGTGAAGGCCGAAGGTGGAACCCGAGAGGTACAGGCCGGTGCGCGAGGGCGGAGCACGGCAGCCCGGGGCACGGGGCCGCGGGCGAGCGACGATCGGGGGGCAGCCGGCGTGGGGTGGTGGCGGGTGGACGCGGACACGCTCGCGGGGAGCCGGTTCGTGCTGTCGCCGCTGGCCGAGACGGTCGCCGCGCTGAAGACCCTCCACCGGGGCGCGGGCGCCCACCCCGGCGAGCGGCGGTGGCTGGCGGCCGCGCTCCCCCGGTACCGGGAGCGGCTGGCCACCGACCCGGTCGCCGCCGCGCTGGTCCGGACGGCGCTGGGTCCGCACTGGAACGCGACCTTCCTCACCCCGGTACCGGGAGCGGCGTCGACGCCGGACGCGGCGGGGTCGTTCGCCCGGGAGCTGGCGGAGGTCCGGGCGACGGCCCCGGCCGTCGTCCGGGCCGATCTGGCCGAGGCCCTGGGCGGTACCGACGAATCGGCGCTTCCGGCGCTCCTGCTGCGGCACGGGGACCTCGCCGGGCACGCGGCCGGGCTGCTGTCCTGGGTGTGGACGGAGACCGTCGAACCGGACTGGCCGCGCCGGCGGCGGATCATCGAGGCGGACATCCTGGCCCGCACCGCCGCCCTCGGCGCGGGCGGCTGGGCGGCGGCGCTGGGCGACCTGCGGCCGGGGATGCGCTGGCTCGGCGGCGACGGCCTGCGGACCGGGACCGCACCCGCCGCCGAATCGCGTGAACTCACTGCCGCCGAGCTGCTGTTCGTCCCGGTGACACCGGGTCAGAGCTGGCTCTGCTGGGACATGCCGCCGCTCGACGGGCGGCGCACGCGGCCCGGCCGCCGGTACGCGGTGGTCTACCCGTGCTCGGGCGTCCTGGCGGACGAGGGCCGACGTCCGGCGCCGAAGGCACTCACCGCGCTGCTGGGAGCGGGTCGGGCCGAACTGCTCGCCCTCCTGGACGCCCCGAAGACCACCAGCCAGCTGGTCGCCCTGACCGGCCTCCCGCTCGGCTCGGTCGGCCGCCATCTGCGGATCCTGCGCGAGGCCGGGCTCGCCCTGCGCCGGCGGGCGGGCCGCTCGGTGCTCTACCACCGGACGGCGGTGGGCCAGGTCCTGGTGGACGCGGCGGGGTCCGGGGCTCAGGACCCCGGGGCCGGGGTTCCCGGGTCGGCAGGTTCCTGATCGCCGTCCGGCCACTCCTCCGCCTCGACCTGCACCGGAGGGCCCGGGCGCGGGGGCGGAGGCGGGGTGAGGAAACCGACCACCGCGCCCGCCACCGTGGCCGTCAGGGCGCAGAGGAAGGCCAGGCCGGAAGCCTGCGACCAGGCCGACAAACGGTGCCCCGCCCACAACAGGTAGGGCAGCAGCGCCACCGCCACGACGGCCGCCCCGCCCGCCGCCAGGGGGAGCAACCGGCTGCTCGCCCGGTCCGGGCCGTGCCGCAGGGCCCAGAGAATCGGGAGCAGTCCCACCGTCAGCACGCCCGCCACCAGGACCCCGGGCACCCTCCACACGAGTTCTCCGCCGCAGAGCCAGGCCGCGAGCCACACCCAGAACAGGCAGAGGCCCTGGCGGAGCAGCAGGAACCACACTTCCCGGCGGCGCCCGGCCGGGGCGGTGGTGCGCAGCAGCCAGACCGCCGCGACCGCCAGCACCCCCGCGAACCCTGCGGCCACCGCCACGGGCAGCCCCAGGAACCAGTGCCGGGGCTGCTCCGGGGCGACCCAGTTCGCGCGGAGGGGATAGCTCTGGAGCGTCCACACGCCGTCGGGAGTGCCGCGCACCAGACCGCGGCCCGGGTAGTTCACGATCACCGCCCAGCCCTCGGGCGCGGTGACGACGAGCATCTCGGCAGGGTGGTTGACCGGCTGGGCGGCCGGGCGGCGCAGAGTGGTGGACGGTGATTCACCGGGCGTCCCGGCCGGTGCCTCCGCCGGTGCCTCGACCGGCGTCTCGGCCGGTCGCTCGGACCGTGTGACAGCCGGGAACGACGGTGGTGTCCGGCGCCGGCGCTCCCCGGGATCGAAGGCGGTGTACCACGTCTGCCCACCGTCCTCGCTGGTCTCGATCGGGGAGGCGTCGTCGCGGACCCGGAAGCAGAGCGGGCGCTCGGACACCGTGCACCGCTTCTCCCCGTGCTGACCCCCGGCCTCCTCGGCACCGAGGTCGGAGCCCCACGAAGCGGGGCTCCAGCTCGCACCACCGTCCTTCGCCGTCCACCAGCCCTCGTCGGTACTGAGCATCGCCCGGGAGCCCTTGACCCACAACGACTCGGGCCGGTCCATCGTCGACGTGGCCACCATCGCGAACACGGCCAGCGGCACCCCGAGGACGGCCGCCACCGGACGCCACGACCCCCGTCGGGCGGTCCGCGAACGCTTCCACAGCCACCACGAGACCCCCAGTGCCGGCAGTGCGACCAGGTCGCTCCGGTCGCCCTGGATCCGGCTCGGCACCCCGCTCCAGGACCAGACCGCCGACGCGACCTCGCCGCCCCACGGTCCGGACTTGGCGAAGCCGAACATCGCGCCCGTCACCGCCAGCCCGGCGATCGCGGGACGGTCCCCGCGCAGCCGCAGCACCGGGGTCAGCAGCAGGGCCAGGACCACCGGTGACACCAGCATCCACGCCAGGTCACTGACCTTCCCGGTCACCGCGCCCGGCCACAGCCGTTTGCCCAGGTGGTCGTTGACCAGCAGCACCACCAGCGCGGCCAGCGTCCCCGGATGCCCCGCCCAGCGGACCACGGCCCGCACGGCTCCCCGCTCCCCCGCCCCTCGCATGTCCCGCAGTCTCCCCGGCCCGACACCCCCGCACGCCGGGGACGGGTAACGGTTCGCGCTCGATGACGCCGCCGAGGGCGGAGGACTGCGGGACCTGCGAGGGACGGAGGCGGCGCTCAGAGCACGGCGAGCCGGTCCACCAGCAGCTCCACCCTGGAGCCGGTGTGCTCCGGCGGCAGCCGTCCCGCGCGGGTCAGCGTGGCCAGCCCGTGCAGGGCGGCCCAGAACGTCTCGGTGAACAACGCCGGGTCGACCCCGTCCCCGGCGACCTCGCCGAGGCTCTCCAGCAGGGCGGCGAAGGCGTCCTTCAGCGGCTCGGGGGTGTCCTCCCGGGCGAACGCGAGGCCGCCGTCGAGTCGGAACATGGCGTCGTAGACGGCCGGGTTGCTCTCCGCGTACCCGAGGTAGGCGTGGGCCAGGGCCGCGACCCGGGCGCGGGGCCCGTCCGCGGCGGCGGTGGCGGCCCGCAGTGCCGCGGCCATGTCGGTGGCGCCCTCCAGGGCGACGGCGCCGATGATCTCACGCTTGCCGCGGAAATGGCTGTAGAGGACGGGCTGGCTGTACTCGATGCGCTCGGCGAGCCGTCGGGTGGTGACCGCGTCCCAGCCCTGTTGCTCGGCGAGTTCGCGGGCCGTGGCCACGATGAGGCGCTCGCGGTCCGCCCGTTCGCGCTGCTTGCGTTCCTGTAGCGACATAGCCGAATTCTAGCACTGCTAGACAACCGAGCGGCAGAAGGTCTAGCGTTGCCTCACCACCTAGCAGCGCTAGATCCCAGGAGGGGTCATCATGCTCAACGCACTTGAGGTCTTCACCACCGTGGTCGTCGGCGTGATGGTGGGCGTGGAGTTCTGCGTCGCCTTCGTCGTCAACCCGATCCTCGGCGCACTGCCCGAGGACGCCGGCCAGCTCGGCCGCGCCCACGGGGGTCGGATGCTCGGCGCCCTGATGCCGGTCTGGTACATCGGCTCGGTCGCGCTGAGCGC
Organism: Kitasatospora sp. NPDC094019; assembly: GCF_044764505.1. Lineage (NCBI taxonomy): Bacteria > Bacillati > Actinomycetota > Actinomycetes > Kitasatosporales > Streptomycetaceae > Kitasatospora > Kitasatospora sp. NPDC094019. The sequence goes on along the minus strand of NZ_JBIWIF010000002.1, from coordinate 552,203 downwards.
GGCCTGGGCGATCGCCGGGCGGCACCACCCCGGCGCCGGTCTGGTCGTCGTCGCCGCCGGCCTGCTGGTCCTGAGCGTGCTGATGTCGATCCTGCTGCTCGTCCCGATCAACAACCGCAGCAAGACGTGGACGCCCGAGAACCGGCCCGCGGACTGGAAGGAGCAGCAGAACCGCTGGGACCGCTGGCACTACCTCCGCGTCGCCGTCATCGTCGCCGCCTTCGCCCTGCTGGCCAGTGCCCTCGCCTGAACCCGCGGGCGGCAGGCAGCGACCGACCGACCCTCCTACGCCTCCTCGGCCGCGCGGCGGGCCGCCTTCACCCGGGCGGCCAGCTGGTCGGCGGGGAGGCGGCGGAGGGTCGTGCCGTGTCGGGCGGCCAGCTCGTCGGCGAGTTCCGGGGAGGACTCGACCATGTCCAGCACCAGCATCGAATGACCGTCCTCCACCTCCTCGCCGAGGACGATCAGGCCGGCGCCGCCCTCGTGGTCGCGCCAGGTCTCGGCGGCGTTGCCGAGCGCGGTCCCGGCCACGAAGCCCAGCAGGACGCCGATCGGGCCGCCGAGCAGCCCGGCGATGCCGCCGGCCACCCCGGCGCCGACCGTCGTCACACCCGCGCCGCGGACCTGGCTGGCCGGGAAGTCCAGGGTGCCGTCCGCCGCACGCTCGACGATCGCGGACTGCCGAAGTCCGGGCAGGTGCTCGGCCTCGTCGAAGGCGGCGCGGCAGTCGGCGCCGTCGGTGAAGTCGAGCAGCAGGACGTGGTGGTTCTCGCTCATGGTCGCGACGGCTCCTCGCTCGGGGGTGGGGCTGGCACCGGAGCGGCCGGAGGCCCCTGCCGGAGGAGCCCGCCGGGACGCCCCGGGACGAGTCCAGCATCGTCCGGGGCGGGGCGGCCCGCCACCGTCCGTGGGCCTACCGGGCCGCCGGGGGGCGGGCCGGACTCTGCGGCGGGACCGACCGGAAGCGGGCCGTCGGCGACAGGGTCAGTCGGCGGCGTAGGTGCGGCGCACGGTCCCCTTGGTGTCCGCCAGCAGGTAGCCGCTGTTGTGGTACTCGTCGGACAGGTAGACGCGGATGGCCGCAAAGCCGTCGGACGACATGTCGATCAGCAGGTAACGGTTGGTCGGGTTCGGCACGTTGAGGGTCTCGTTGGCCTTCTTCAGCAGGGCCGGGACGACGTCCCAGTCGTACTGCGCGAGGTCGACCGTCTTGTTCGTACCCATCGACCCGCCGACCCGTTTGGCGACATTGCCGTCGCGGTAGTCGTACCAGTCGTAGCCCCGACCGTCGGCCGTGGGGACCTGGGCGGCCGCGTACGTCTGGTACACGGCGAGCTGCTTGACCTTGGTGCTGCCGCTCTGGGCGGTGATCGCGGCGACGACGGTGCGCACGCCGTCCGGGGTGAGCAGGTCCTTGGCCGGGGCGGTGGTCTTCGGCGCGCTGGGCGAGGGCTTCGCCGTGGGGGCGGCGGAGGCGGTCGTGTCCGGGTCGGCGGGCGCGGCGGTTCCGGGCGAGGCCGGGGGGCCGGCCGGGTCGGCGGGCGAGTTCGTCACCTTGGGGGCGGAGCCCGTGCCGGTGGTGCCACTGCCGCCCGAACCGGTCCGGTCCGGCAGCAGGGTCCAGCCGAGCACGCCCACCAGGGCCACGCCGGCGACGGCGAGGGTGACGGTGGCGCCGGTGCGGCCGCGGCGCGCGGGCGGCGGGAGCGTGCTGGGGCCGGTGGCGCCCAGGTACTGGGTCCCGGTAGCGGTGCCGCCGAAGTGCCCTCCGTCGGTGGCGGGTTCGTCCTCGTAGCCGGTGTGCGGAGCCCCGTGGCCGGGCGGCGGGGTGCCGAAGGCGGGGTTCGGGGTGCCGAAGGCGGGGTTCGGCGTGCCGAAGGCGGGGTTCGGCGTGCCGAAGGCGGGGTTCGGCGTGGCGTAACCGGCGTGCGGAGCGCCGTAGCCGGGCTGCGGGGCACCGAAGGCAGGGTTCGGCGTGCCGGAAGCAGGGTTCGGCGTGCCGGGAACGGGGTTCGGCGTACCGAAGCCGGCAGTGGGCTCCGGACCGGTCGGCGGGCGCGGGGTGTCCAGGAAGGTCGGCTGCCAGGACGGCGGCGGCACCGCCGGGCCGGGGCCGGCGCTCGCCTCGGCGGCGGCGAGCGCCTGGTCGAGCTGTACTGCGTCCGGCCGCGCCGCGGGGTTGCGGGCCAGCACGGCGGCCAGCACCGGTCCCAGCGGACCCGAGCGGGTCGGCGGCGGCAGCGGCTCGTCCAGGACGGCCGCGAGGGTGGCCAGCATGGTGCCGCGACGCAGCGGGTGGTGGCCCTCGACGGCGACGTACAGCAGCATGCCGAGCGACCACAGGTCGGAGGACGGGTTGCCCTCCTCGCCGCGTATCCGCTCCGGGGCGATGTACTCGGGCGAGCCGATCAGCGCACCGGTGGCGGTGAGCGCGGTGTTGGCGTCCTGCATCGCGGCGATGCCGAAGTCCGTGAGGACGGGCGTGCCGTCGGCGCGCAGCAGAACGTTGCCGGGCTTGACGTCGCGGTGCTGGATGCCGGCCGCGTGGGCGGCGCGCAGCGCGGAGAGCACCCCTCGGCCGATCCGGGCGGCCTCCGGGACGGTGAGCGGGCCGCGGGCGATCCGGTCGGCGAGGCTGCCACCGCTCACCAGCTCCATGACCAGCCACGGGTGGGGGTGGTCGGGGGTGTCGACGATGTGGTGGATCACCGCGACGTTCGGGTGCTGGAGGCGGGCGAGCGAGCGGGCCTCGCGCAGGACCCGCTCGCGCAGCTCGTGGGCGGCCTCGGGGTTGGCCGCGGCCATCGCCGGGTCCGGTGGGCGGACCTCCTTGAGTGCGACCTCGCGGTGCAGCATGGTGTCACGGGCTCGCCAGACCAGGCCCATGCCGCCGCCACCGAGGCGTTCCAGCAGTTCGAAGCGGTTGTCGATGAGCCGTGTCTCCGGCCCCCCAGTGTTCATGGCCGCCATCGTAGGGGCCCGCGCGCGGAGCGGGCCGACCGGCCGGCGCGGCCCAACGGTGCGTGGACGCCCGGTCCTTGTCCGGTCCGGCCCCGCGCCGGAACCGCGCAGGTACGAACGGCGGGACCGGTGGACGGGGCGGGGTTCCGGAGGGCACGGGCCGGAGGGTGATTGCACCCTCCCGAGCGAGCTGCGGCCTCCTTCCGGGTGGCCGTGGGCCTGCGCGGTCGGCCACCGCCGGATCGGCTCGTTGTGCCCGGTATGCCTGCACACCTCGGAAGGGTCAGCTGGACCGCGCTCTCCCTTCTGATCCTCGTCCTCCCGGCGATGGCCGCCGGGACCGACCTGCCTCCGCCGCCGGAGCGGCACGCCGGACCGCCCCCGCAGAACGCTCCGCGCGGCTGGGTGGTCACGGTGAACGCCGCCAATGTGCGGCGCGAGCCCTCGGTCGACGGGGCGGTGCTGGGCCTCGCGCACTGCGGGGAACGGGTGGAGATCGTCGATACCCGGATCTCCCCGCTCGGGACGCGCTGGAGCCGGGTCGTGGTGGCGCGCACCGGGCAGACGGGGTGGGTGCTCTGGTCGCTGCTGGGCCACCCGGCCCCGCCGGGGCACCCCGCCGCGGTGTGCCGGACTCCCCCGCCGGGCGGGGAAGAGTGAGCGGCGGGAACGGTGAGCGGTCGGAGGTGAGCGGTGGGAACGGGCGAACGGAGCGCACGGAGCGTGCCGGGCGGCGAGTCCGTGGATCCGGGGACGGCGTCCGGCGGCGGGCGTTCCGCACCGGACCCGGGCGGGTAGGGGCCGCCGGGAACACCCGGCGCGGCCGGCCGGGCGCCGTGGACGGACGGAGGCGACCCGGGTGGACGTGGGCGGGAGCGGCCCGCGGGGACCGGCCGGACGGCGGCCGGAGGGCGCCCCCTGACGCCCGGTCCGGCCCTTCCGTCCAGGCCCCGCTGTTCCCCCTCGCCCAAGGAGACCTCCAGGTGCACCGTTCGTCCCTCCCCCTGCCGCCGACCGGGGCACCCGGCGCGGGCCCGTCCGCAGCCGGTGCGACCGTCCCCGAGGTGCGTTCCCCCGACGTACCCGTCCGCGCGGTGCCCGTCGCCGGGGCCCTGGTGACCGACCCGCTCGGCCGGGTCCTGCTGCTGCGCCGCCCGGACGGCCGCTGGGAGCTGCCGTCCGCCGCCGTGCAGCCGGGCGAGGACCCGGCGCGGGGAGCCGTCCGCGCGCTGGCCGAGAGCTGTGGGGTGGCCGGGGTGGCCGAGCGACCGATCGGGGTGTTCGAGGACGTCACGGAACCGGCGCTGCGGCACGTGTTCGAGCTGTCGGCGCGGACACCCGGAGCGCTGGACCGGCTCACGCTCCCCCGACACAGCACGCACGCCTGGTTCTTCACGGACAACCTTCCCGGCGTCACCCCGGAGACGGTGCGGTTCCTGCGCGCCCACGGCCCCGCGCGACCGCATCTGTCGCGCCCCCAGTGGCTGGCCACCACCCCGCGCTCGTGGCTGTGCACGGCCGCCGTGGTGACGGCCCCCGACGGGCGGCTGCTGATGGTCAAGCCCCGGGTCCGGGAGCCGGACCGGCGGCCCCGGGGCTGGGCCTGGAACTTCCCCGGCGGCGTGCTCGACACCCATGAGGACTCGCCGACCGGGGCGGCCCGCGAGCTGCGGGAGGAGACCGGGCTCGACCGGGTGGCCGGGCCGCTGCTGGCGGTGTTCTGGCGGCACCCCGAGCCGGGGGCGGACCACCCGATCGTCCAGTTCTTCCACGACTTCGGCACGGCCGACCCCGAGGCCGTCCGGCTCGGCTGCCCCGACGGGGAGGTCACCGACTGGGCGTGGTTCCACCCCGACGGCGGGGAACTGGACGCCGCGGCCGGCGCCGACCGCGCGGACCGGGCCCGGCAGGCCCTGGCCGCCCGCGCCTCCGGCCGCACCTTCGCCGGCACCGGGCCCGCCGCCTGAGGTTCGTCGTCCCGCCCCGAACACCGTCCCCGGGCCCGGGCGAGGCCCGTCGCCCGGCAACACGTATCGTCGACCGGTCGGGAGAGGCACCCTCAGCCCCGCCCCGCCCGGCGTCGACGACCAGGGAGGACACCCGTGACCCAGCGGACCGAACGCGCGGACGCCCAGCGCAACCGGGAAGCCGTCCTGGCCGCCGCCGACGCCCTCTTCGCCGCCAGCAGCACCCCTCACACGGTGTCGATGGACGAGATCGCGGCGGCGGCGGGCGTGGGCAAGGGCACCCTCTTCCGGCGCTTCGGCGACCGCTCCGGACTGATCGGCGCCGTGATCGCCGCCCGCCTCGAACCCCTCCGGCTGGCCGCCCGGGAGGCCCAGGACGCCGGTTCCTCACCGCGGCAGCGGGTGCGGGACCTCCTCGACCGGTCGCTGCTCTTCAAGATCGAGAACCGGCACCTGATGTCGGCGGCGGAGGACGCCGGGATCAGCAGCCCCTACCGGGCCGAGCACTACACCTGGTGGCACACCGTCCTGCGCTCCGCACTGGACGAGGTACCCGGCGTCCAGCACCCGGACTTCACGGCCCACGCCCTGCTGGCCACGATCCGCGCGGACCTCGTCGCCCACCTGGTCGACGATCGGGGGACGACCCCCGAGGCCCTGCGCGCCGCGCTCGCGGCCCATCTCGACACCCTCTTCGGCGACACCGCGAGCCCGTCCGGCCCCGGCGCTCCCGACGCGGCGTAACCAGCGGCGCCCGGTCGCGTCCCGTCGGCCCGCCCCGGATCGACGGCGACGCCCTTCTCGGCGGTCCCGGGCGGGCCGCGGCCGCGCGGCGGGGCGCCTCAGGAGTCGATGCGGCCGAGGTTGCGGGTCATCCGCTCGACGGTGTCGGTGGGCGGCCAGGGGAAGTCGGGCAGGTCGGCGCGGAGGGTGACCTGGCCGTGCAGGGCCGTCCAGATGGCCACGGCGTCGGCGAAGGGATCGGTACTGGACGAGCGACCGGCGCTCACGCAGGCCCGGAGATTGTCGACGAGGGTCTGGAAGGCGTCCAGGCCCTGCCGGCGGCCGGGCACCCCGGCGGCCGGGGCTTCCCGCTCCGGGTGGGCCCGGCCGAAGAGGACGCGGTAGCGCGCGGGTTCGCGGACGCCGAAGTCCACATAGGCGGCGCAGCCCGCGAGCAGCGACTCCACCGGATCCTCGTACCCCGCCACAGCGGCGGCGATCGCCTGGTGGAGCTGTGCGATCGCCTCAAGGACGACCGCTTCGACGATCGCGTCCCGGTCGGGGAAGTGCGCGTAGATCGAGGGCGCGGCGATGCCGACCTCACGGGCGACGGAGCGCAGCGTGACGGCCTGGTCGGAGCCGGTGCGCACGATCAGCGCGGTGGCCGCGCGGACGATCTCCTCGCGCAGGAGCAGGCCCTGCCCGCGCCGGTTCCGGGGTCGGGGTGAGGCGTCCTCGCCCTGCTCGGCGTGGTCGTCGGCGGGGTGGTCGGTCGCTGCGGGGGCCTTCGTCATGACCGTGACTTTACAGGTGTTAGGCGATCGCTGTAGCGTCCCGACCATCAAGCTAACAGTCGTAAGCTTACGAGCATGAGGACATGGGGAGATCATGCGCACCGAGGACCTGCCCGACCCCGAGTCGGGCCACCCGCGCCGTAGGCCCGCCCTGGCGGCGCTCTGTCTGGCCCTGGTCGTCACCACCATCGACAACACCGTGCTCAACACGGCCCTGCCCGCGCTCGCCGAGGCGCTGCCCGCCTCCACCGCCGACCTGCAGTGGATCAACAACGCCTACACCCTGGTGTTCGCCGCGATGCTGATCACGGCCGGAAGCCTTGGCTCCCGGTGGGGGCACCGCCGCACCCTGACCGGCGGCCTGGCGGTGCTGGCCCTGGCCTCCTCGGCGGCCGCCCTGTCCGACTCGACCGGTCAACTCGTGGCGTTCCGCGCGCTGATGGGCCTGGGCGCCGCGTTCGTCATGCCGGCCACGCTCTCGATCATCGTGGCGCTGTTCGGCCCCCGGGAGCGCGGCCGGGCCATCGCCGTCTGGTCCGCGACCGCCGGAATCGGCATCGTGGTCGGCCCGGTCACCGGCGGACTGCTGCTCGACCACTTCGCCTGGGGCAGCACCTTCTGGATCAACGTGCCGCTGGTCGCCCTCGCCCTCACCGCCGCCCTGCTGCTCGTACCGCCCCTGCCGGGCCGCCGGGCCGGCCGGCTCGACCTCCCCGGCCTGCTGCTCTCGGCCGCCGGGCTGGCCGCGCTGGTGGACACCGTCGTCCAGGGCCCGGAACGCGGCTGGCTGACAGCCACCGCCCTGACCGAGGCCGCCGCCGCGGCCGTGCTGCTGACCGCCTTCACCCTCTGGGAGCTGCGCACCGCCCACCCGATGGTCGACGTCCGCCTGTTCGCCGACCGGACGTTCAGCCTCGCCGGCGGCATCCTCGGTATCACCTTCTTCGCGCTGTTCGGCATGCTCTTCGGCTACACCCAGTACCTCCAACTCGTCCATGGCTTCAGCCCGCTCGAAGCCGGACTCGGCGCACTGCCGTTCGCGCTCTCGATGGCGGCCACGGCCGGCACCAGCGACCGCGCCACCGGCCGCTTCGGCCCCTGGACCACCGTCGCGGCCGGACTCGCCGTGATGGCCGCCGGACTGGGCGCGCTCTCCCTGATCACCGTCACCACCCCGTACGCCGTGCTCGCCCTCGCCATGGGGGTGGTGGGCGCGGGCATGGGCCTCGTCATGGCACCGGCCAGTACGGTGACCGTGGCCGCCGTGCCACGCGGGAAGGCGCCCATGGCGAGCTCCGTGAACAGCGTGGTCCGCGAACTCGGCGGCGCCCTGGGCATCGCGGTGGTGGGCACCGTCGTCTCCAGCCGCTACCGGTCGCAGCTGGCCACCGCCCTGCCGGACGTGCCCGCCCCGGCCGGCGCGGACCTGCCCTCCGCCCACCTGGTCGCCGCGGCGCTGCCCCCGGGAGCGGCGGACCGGCTGGTCACCGCCGCGAACGAAGCCTTCACCACCGCGCTCGACCAGGGCACGCAACTCTGCGCCCTGGCAGCCCTGTTGGGCGCCGCGGCGGCGATCGCCCGGCTCCGCCGGAAGACACCGGCCGGGCCGGTCCCGGGGCCGGGAAAGGCACCGAACAGGGCGCCGGGCCAGGCATTCGGGCAGCAGGGACCATCCGGTCGGGACAGGGCATCCGCACGCCAGGACCGGTGAGAACTCCGCAGGTCGTCATGCCGGTGACCTACCCCCCGACCGCGGGCCACCATGCCCGTTCCACTCGAAAGTGTGCTCCATGAGTAACGGGCCCGAGGGCGGGTAGCGTCACCGGCCGTGGAGAGCACCCTGCCGATCCGACCGATCCTCCCGATCCGATGGCCCGTCGACCCGGCGACCCCCGTGGCCGAGCCGGGCCGGGACGATCCGGTCTGGTACGCCGCCTACGGGTCGAACATGCACACCGAGCGGCTCGCCTGCTACCTGATCGGCGGGCGGCCGGCCGACGGTGCCCGGGAGTACCCCGGCTGCCGGGACGGCCGGCCGCCGGGGCGGTCGGTGCCCGTTCGACTGCCCGGAAGTCTCTACTTCGCCCTGGAGTCGCGGGTCTGGGGCGGCGGCATGGCTTTCTACGACCCGCACGGCCCCGGCACCGCGCCCGCCCGCGCCCATCTGCTCACGGCCGGGCAGTTCAGCGACATCGCCGCCCAGGAAATGGGCGGCGGGCCGGGCACCGATCTCGACCTGGGGACCGTGCTGCGGACCGGCCGCGACCCGCAGGGACCGGGCCGCTACCGGACCCTGCTGTGCCTCGGCACCCTGGACGACCTGCCGGTCCTCACCTTCACCGCCCCGTGGGCGCTCGCCGAGGCCGAACTGAACGCCCCGCGCGCCCGCTACCTGCGCACCGTCGCCGCCGGACTGGCCGACGCGCACGGCTGGTCCGTCCGCCGGACCGCCGTCTACCTGGCCACCCGACCCGGCGCCGCCGGGCACTGGACCGTCGAGTCCGTGTCCCGCGCACTCGCCCCGGACACCGGAGTGCCGGACTCCGCGACGGGTTCCGGCCTCCGTTGACATGACCATCCGTCATCATCGGGTGTGTATCCGCCAATTCGGTGGGCAAACGGCAGTTCGATGACGGATGATCGGCACGCAGGCCGCTCCGACCGGGCGGTACCGGGCGAAAGAACGGGGGCAGGGACGACATGGAGGCGATGCGGGTCTTCGCACTGGTGGCGGCGACGGTCACCACCGGACTGACCGCCGGACTGTTCTACACCTACGCCTGCTCGGTGACGCCGGGCCTCGGCAGCACCGGGGACTTCATGGTCGCCCAGGTGATGCAGCGCCTCAACGTGGCGGTCCTCAACGGCTGGTTCCTGGTGGGCTTCGTCGGGGCGCTGGTGTCCACCGGCGTGGCCGTCGTGCTCCACCTGCCGAGCGACGGCCGACGGGTGCTGCCGGCGGCGGTCGGCGCGCTGGTCTGCTACACCGCCTCCCTGGTGGTGACCAGGATGGTCAACCTCCCGCTGAACCAGGCGCTGGCGCAACAGGCCGGAGAACTCGGCCGGGCCCGGGAGTTGAGCCGGACGGCGGAGCTGGGCCGGACCGGCCAGCCGATGCCGATGGCCGGACCGTCCCGCGCCAGGTGGGTGCGCTGGAACGCGGCGCGGGCGCTGCTGTCCACGGCGGCCCTCGGCTTCCTCTGCTGGGCGCTGGTGCTGCACTGCCACCTCCGGCCGAGCTGAGATCCGGCGCGGACCACCGGTCGTGGTACGGCTGCCCGGGCCGGACCGACCCGGACCGACCGCGGCGGCCGCCGCTGGTTCAGCCGGCCGCCAGCACCACGGTGGTCGGCACGACGCCTGCCGACGGCGACGGCCCCGACGGCCCGGCCGGGACGGCGCCCGTCGCACCGTCCGCCGCTTCACCCGCTTCACCCGCTTCACCCGCCACGTCCGGTACGCCGTCCGCGCCGTCGCCCGCCGCTGCGGAGGCCGCCAGCCGGCGGTGCTCCTGCGGGGTCAGTCCGCGCACCCGCTTGAACGCGGTGCTCAGCGCGAACGCGTCCCCGTACCCGACCCGGCGGGCCACCGCCGCGACGGTCAGCCCCGGGTCGCGCAGCAGGTCCGCCGCCACCGCCAGCCGCCAGTTCGCCAGGTACGCCATCGGCGGCTCGCCCACCAGCGCGGTGAACCGCCGGGCCAGCCCCGCCCGGGAGACCCCGACCTCGCTGGCGAGCGCCGCCACCGTCCACGGCCGGGCCGGATCGTCGTGCAGCAGCCGCAGCGCCGGACCCACCACCTCGTCCGCCTGGGCCCGCAGCCAACCGGGCGCCGTCCCGTCCGGGGCGGCGAGCCAGCTCCGCAGCACTCCGACCACCAGCAGGTCCAGCAGCCGGTCCAGCACCACTTCCTGGCCCGGTTCGGCGCGGGTCACTTCGGTGGCGAGCAGCCGGACCAGGGTGTCCTCGGTGGTGTCCACCCCGGCGGGCCGCACCAGCAGTGTCGGCAGGTGGCCCAGCAGCCGACGGCCGATCTCGTGCTCGGCCAGATAGGTGCCGGACAGCATGACCGACGGGCGGTCGTCGCCCGACCGGGTCTCGCCCCAGGTCCGCACGCCCAGGGCCATCGAGGTGGCGACGCTCGCGCCGTCCCGGGAGCAGATCTGCCCGGGACCGATCAGGATGTCCGGCTCGGTCCGCGGGTGGTCGGCGACCGTGTAGGCGTCCGGCCCGCGCAGCAGGGCGAGGTCCCCCGGCCGCACCAGGACCGGCTCCGCCGCCCCGTCGGGCACGATCCACGCCTCGCCGTCCAGCATGGTGATCAGCGACAGCGGCGCGCGGTCCTCGATCCGCAGGGCCCAGGGCGTGCTGAGGACGGAGCGCAGCAGGAACGCGCCGCGGGCCTTGGGGCCGTCGAGCAGCCCGGTCAGGGTGTCCATGAGGGGAAAGCCTAGACGTGGCACGGACGCGGGCGTCGGCCACGTCGGCCGGTCCGGGCCCGGGTGACGGGTGCTCAGCGGTCCGGGGACGGTACGCCGGTGGTCGGCCGGCGACCGGCGGGCCTCCCACCGGCCGGTGGCCGACGGGCTCCCGGTCAACGGGCCCCGGGCCGGCGGTGCAGCAGCAGCGCGCGGGTGAGGGCGACGGCGGCGGCCGTGCAGAGCACCGTGCGGGCGATGTTGGCCGTGGTCCAGGTCGGTTCGAAGGCGGCGCGCACGGCGGCGAGGTCGGTGACGGCGGCGGGGTCCCCGGCCGCGGCGAGCCGGTCGTTGAGCGGCACGTTGACGGCGGAGGTGAGGACGAGGGCGGCGAGGTACAGCAGGGTCGCCACCGCCGTCCAGAGGGTGGCGGCTCGCTGCCCCGAGCGGTGCAGCAGCCAGGTGCCGACGGCCGGCAGGGCGAGGGCACCGACGAAGACCGCCCCGAAGACCGGGTTGAGGATGGAGGCGTTGATGTGCTGCATCGCGGTCACGAAGGTGCGGTCGTCGCCGGCGGCGAGGCCGGGCATGACGGCGACGTCGAAGGCGAAGAAGAGGCCGGCCATCAGACCGGTCGCGGCGGTGGCGGTGGCCAGCACCGGGCCGACGGCGCGGGAGGCGGTGGTGGTCGCGGCGGCGAGGTCGCGGACGGGGGCGGTGCCGAGGGCGGCGGCGGACATGGCGGGCTCCGGTGGACGTCGGGGTGAGCGGGGCGAACGGGCGAGGGGCGGTCCGGGGATCGCGGCGCGGCGGGCGGATCCCCGGACCGGTGGCCGGGAGGAGAGGAGGCGGGGAGCCGCAGAGGTGGGGAGCCGCCGAGGCCGGGGGCGTACAGGTCAGACGTTCCAGACGCCGGAGGCCGCGGCCGCTCGGGCGTAGTCCGCGAAGTCGCGCGGCGGGCGGCCGAGCGCGCGCTGAACGCCGTCCGCGAGATGGGCGTTGCGGCCGTCCAGGACCATCGAGAACAGGTCGGCGAACTCCCCGGGCAGGCCGATGGTGGCCAGCACCGCGCGGTACTCCTCCAGCGAGACCGCCGCGAACCGGATCTCGCGCCCGGTCGCCGCCGACAGCTCGGCGGCGACGTCCGCGAAGGACAGCAGCCGCGGTCCGGTCAGCTCGTAGACCTCGCCGTCGTGGCCGTCCCCGGTGAGCGCCGCCACGGCGACGTCCGCGATGTCGTCGACGTCGACGAACGGCTCGACGGCGGCCCCGGTCGGCAGCGCCAGTTCGCCGCCGAGCACCGGCTCCAGGAAGAAGCTCTCGGAGAAGTTCTGGTCGAACCAGGCGCAGCGGACCACCGTCCAGCCGGTGCCGGCTCCGGCGACCGCCTCCTCGGCGGCCTGCGCGGCCTCCTCACCGCGCCCCGAGAGCAGGACCAGGTGGCCGACGCCCGCCTTGGCCGCCCGGTGGGCGAAGGCGTCGACGGTCTCAACGGCGCCGGGGAAGGCGAGGTCGGGGTAGTAGGCGAGATAGGCGGCGTCGACGCCGTCCAGGGCCGCGTCCCAGGTGGTGTCGTCCTCCCAGTCGAACGGGACCGGGGCGGTGCGGGAGCCGATCCGGGCGGTGTGGCCGAGCGCGGTGAGACGCTCGGCGACCCGTCGGCCGGTCTTGCCGGTGCCACCGGTGACCAGGACGGTCCGGGCGGCCGTGGCGGCGAGGGGGGCGGAGGCGGTGGTGGCGGCGGGCTGCTGGCTGCTGTTCGTGTTCTCGTTCATGGGCATCAGTCAACTCCGCGCGCCACCGCGCCGACATGGTCCTCGCGCTCAGCCGCATGTGCACGCGTCTACGGCCCGGCGGCGGCGCGCGCCCGCGGCGGCCACCCCGGCCGCCGCGCGGCTACGGCCTCCCGAGCGGCGGCCGGACGGCCGTCACCACGGTGGCGTCGAGGTCCTCGTCGTGGCCGAGCACGGCGGTGAGCCCGGCCGCCGTCACCACCCCGAGGGCCGCCCCGGCCTGCTGGTCGCTGGTCTCGAACAGCAGCGCGCCGCCCGGGGCCAGCCAGTGCGGGGCCTCGGCGGCGACCCGGCGCAGCACGTCGAGACCGTCGGCGCCGCCGTCCAGGGCCGGCCGGGCCTCGTGCACCCGGGCCTCCGCCGGGAGGAACTCGATGTCGGCAGTGGGCACGTACGGGACGTTGGCGAGCAGCACGTCCACCCGGCCGCGCAGTCCGGTCGGCAGGGCGGCGAAGAGGTCGCCCTCGAACACCTCGGCGCCGGAGGCGGCGGACCCGGCCAGGTTGCGGCGCGCGCAGCGGACGGCGGCCGGGTCGAGATCGGCGGCGCACAGCCGGACGGGGTGCCCGACGTCGGCGGCGAGCGCGGCGCCGAGGGCCCCGCTTCCGCAGCACAGGTCGACGACCCGCGCGTTCTCTCCCGTGAGGGCGACGGCGGTGCGGACCAGGAACTCGCTGCGCCGACGGGGAACGAACACCCCGGGGTCGACGGCGATCCGCAGACCGGCGAACTCGGCCCAGCCGACGACGTGTTCGAGCGGGCGACCGGCGGCGCGGTCGCGGACCATGGCGGCCAGCCGGGCGGGGGTGTCGGCGGCGGAGAGCAGAACGCGCGCCTCGTCCTCGGCGAAGACGCAGCCGGCGGCGCGCAGCCTGGCGACGACGGACGAGCGGAGGGAGGTGGACGGGTGGACAGGCAAGGGAACCCCTCGGAGCACAGGTGGGAGGACATCGTCCGACCCGGGGCTCTCCGCGCACATCTCGCCGGACGGCGGACGCTCCACGCGGTACGGCCGGCTCAGGGCCGGGCGTGCACCTGCGTGGGGGTTCCGTGGTCGCGGCCGGGGAGCACCCGATCCGGTACAGCGGTCATGGGTTCTCACCTCCCCGTTCTTCGCGTTTCCTCTGCGGCGTCCGTCACCCTACCGCAACCGGCGTGGGCCGGGCGTCCGGTCCGCCGACGGGTGGCGGCGGACCGGACGCCCGGACCCGGAGGCCCGGGGATCCGGGGCTCGGCGGACCGGCGGCTCGGGGCCCGGCGGTCAGATGCCGTCGGCGAAGCTCCTGAACGCCGCCCGGGTACCGGCACCGGCGATGCCGTCGATCGCACCGCCGTAGCCCCAGCCCCCGTCCTTCAGCAGCCGCTGCAGCGCCTTGACCGTCTCGGTGCCGGGGATGCCGTCGATGGCTCCGGGGTAGCCCCAGAAGTCCTTGAGGGCGCGCTGGAACGCCTTCCAGCTCTCGGTGCCGAGCTGCCCGTCGATGGCGCCGTTGTAACCCCAGTTCTGCTTCAGCCAGTTCTGCACGTTCTGGGCCTGCGCGGAGCTCAGCCCGAAGTTCTGGACGGCGCGCACGGAGGGGGCGGCCGCGACCGAGCCGGTGGCGGCCGCGGCGGTGGTGGCCACGCCGCCGACGGCGATGCCGAGTGCCACACCGAGGGCGACGAGCGGCCGCGTCGTCGTGATGGATCGCATGGACATGGGGTGCTCCCTTTCGAGCGCAGGGACGGCCGACGCCCGGACGCACACGAACGCGGAAGCCGTACGTGACCGATTGGTCACCGAAAGTGTCGATCCGACACTAACCATCGCCACCCCACGCGGTCGAGCGACTATCCGGCCACCCCGCGACCGGCGACACGCGGACCCGGCGGCCGCCACCGGCCCCCGCGCACCCCCGGAGGCCGGACCCCCGAAGGATCCCGGCCCCCACCCGGAGATGGCCGGTTCGCACCCGGAGCATCACCGGCGCGCGAACAGGGCGCGCGCCCCGTGTGATGCGCCGACCCGAGGACGACCCCCGCGTCGGACGCCGCTGTCACCGGTGTCGCCGACGAGAAACGGACGACATGGCCGGCCGCCATGCGACGGTGCCGCCCGTCCCGGCCCGTGCGGGCGGGACGGACGGCACCGTCGGTGTGCGGTCGTCGGTGGGCGACCGTCAGAAGCGGCGGCCCGACTCGCGCTCGGCCTTCTCCAGCTGGTCGATCCGGCGCTGGATGGCATTGGCCTCGGCCCGGGCCTTGGCGGCCTCGGCGTACATGCCGTAGTGGTCCAGGGTGGCGGCCTTCTGGCGCAGGTCCGAGACCTGCTGGCGCAGCTGGTTGATGTTCACCTTGATCGAACCGGCGGCCGCGGGCTGGGCGGTGGCGACCTGGGCCACGGTGGCCAGGCCACCGCCGGCCAGGACGGCGGTCAGGACGAGGGCGGGAAAGCGTCGACGCATGGCGATTCCTTACGGTCGTGCGAGGTTCACTGACGGGACATCATGCGATAACCCGTCAGTAACATCATGACACGATCTTGAACCCCGGCCGCACCCGGTCCATCCGTCGACGCCTTCCGCAACGGCCTCCGCCTCAGCGCGTCGTGGACGCACCGTCCTCCGGCTGGACGGCGCAGACCGCACTCGCGGTCGAACCCGCGAAACCGAGGAAGCTGCCGAGCATCTGACGGCAGACGGCGGCCTCCTTCGCGTTGTGCGGGCCCTCGGCCGCGGCCGGCTGCGCGGCGGCCAGCGGCAGCGCGAGCAGCGGGGCGGCGAACAGCAGGACGGAGCCGACGGCGCGGGCGGCGGACTTGGCGAAGGTCATGACGAACCCCTTTCGGGTGGCGATGGGACGAGCCATTGACTACCGGACCCGTCGCCCCGGGTGTCGGACCCTGCGCCGTTGGTGAGCGTGTCCCGGACAAGACCCTCCGTCAGAACCCGGCCGGAAGGACACCCGCCGACCCGCGGGCGCCCTCTTCGCCGTCCAGGAAGCGGTACGGCCTCAGCCCATGGACTTGGCGCCGTCCAGCGACTCGCGCAGGATGTCGGCGTGGCCCGCGTGCTGCGCGGTCTCGGCGATCACATGGAGCAGGACCCGGCGGGCGGACCAGCTCAGGCCGGCCTCGAACCACGGGGCCTCCGGCAGCGGGTGCGAGACGTCGAGGTCGGGCAGGGCGGCGATCAGCTCGTCCGTACGGCGCGCCGTCTCGGCGTAGTCGGCCAGCACACCCGCGAGGGTCTCGCCGGGCAGCAGCTTGAACTCGTCCGTGCGCCGCTCCAGGTCCTCCTGGGTCATGTCCGCGAAGTCGGGCATCGCGGAGGGGCCTTCGAGGATGAAGTCGACCCAGGTCCGCTCACAGCTCGTCACGTGCTTGATCAGGCCCCCCAGACACAGCTCGCCCGCGGTGGTGCGGCGCGCGGCCTGCTCGTCGGTCAGGTCCCGGGTGGTGAACCGCAGGAAGTGGCGCTGCTTGCCGATCTGGTCCAGCAGGTCGGCGCGCTCGCCGGTGGCCGCGACGGTGGTGGTGGTCGTGGTGCCGTTCATGGTGCTCCGCCTTCGTGGTTGCCGTTGTCCGTCGGGTCGTTCCGTCCGACGTGTTCCACGATAGGAGCCGTATAGGTCAGATCCTGTCCTGGACGGCCTCGCGCTCTCGGAGCACGGGATCCGCCCGGTCCCACCCCGAGTTCGGGATCGGACCGGGCGGGCAGCACCGCCGCTCAGTCCTCCGCGCAGGAGGCGCCCGGCGAGGCCAGCACCCGCGCCGCGCAGCGGTGCCCGCGCGCGGCGGCCTCGCGGAGGACCGGCACCCCCGGCCCGGCTCCGGCCGACCCCGCCCCCGTCAGCCGCGCGTCCAGGAAGGCCGCCAGGAAGCCGGCCGCGAAGGCGTCGCCCGCACCGGTGAGGTCGCGGACCTCGCCCACCGGCGGCACGGGCACGGTGAACGGCGCCCGGCCCGGCACATCGATCGTGGTCGCCTCCGCCCCCGACTTGGTGACCACCGTGGTGGCTCCGAGCCGGGCCCGCTCCGGACCGGGCCGCCCGTCGGCGAGCAGTCCCAGGTAGACGGACTCGGAGCGGTTGGCGAACAGCAGGGTCGGCGCCAGTTCCTCGGCGAGGGCGAGGAAGCGCCCGCGGCCGAAGCCCTCCAGCATCCCGGTGGAGGAGGCGTCCAGCGAGGTGGTCCCGCCGGCCGAGCGGACCCGGCGCAGCGCGTCGACGGCCGTCGTGCCGACCGGTTCGCCGTCGAAGGAGTAGGCGGGCACGTGCAGATGGGTCAGACCGTCCAGCCAACTGTCCGGAACCGTCTCCAGCAGGGTGGCCGCGCCCCGGTCGGGCAGCATGGTGCGCTCGCCCCGGTCGTCGATCAGCACCACGATGCTGCCGGTGCGGCCCCGGTGCGTGACCCGGACGTCCACGCCGTGGCCGGCCAGTTCGGCGGCCAGGCCGCCGCCGGCCGGGTCGTCGCCCACGCAGCCCAGGAACCGGACCGGGCACTGGCCGGCGGCGAAGGCCGCGACGTTGGCGGCGCTGCCGCCGCGTTGCCGGAAGACCCGGGCGGTGGAGTCGGTGCCGTGCCGCAGCGGTCCGACCACCCAGACGACGACGTCCTCCACGAGGTCGCCGAGCACTCCCAGCACCGGTCAGACCTCGTTCCGGACGGCGGCCAGCGCGGTGGCGATCTCGCCGCCCAGCCGGACGTTGCCCCGGTAGACCTCGATGTTCACCTCCAGGCTGCGGCCCTGGGTGTCGCGCTGGATGTAGTCGAGCAGGAACGGCGTGGAGACGTTGCCCTTGATGCCCCGGGCGTCGGCCTCGGCCCAGGCGCGGGTCAGCAGGGCGTCGAGTTCCCGCGGCGGGAGCTGCTTGTCCGGGTCGACCGGGTTGGCGATCAGGACGGCCTGCGGCAGGCCGAGGCCGTCACGGGCCTCGATCACGCTCGCGGCCTCCTCCGCGGTGTCGACCCGGTAGGCGATCTCGTGGCCGGAGTCGGTGACGTAGAAGCCGGGGTAGTGGCGGGTGCGGTAGCCGATGACCGGGATGTTGAGGGTCTCGAAGCGCTCCAGGGTGGCCCGGATGTCGAGGATCGACTTCACGCCCGCGCTGATCACGGTGACCGGGGTGGCGGCCAGGGTGGTCAGGTCGGCGGACTCGTCGAAGCTCTCGGAGGCGCCGAAGTGGACACCGCCGAGACCGCCGGTGGAGAAGACCCGGACACCGGCCCGGTGGGCCAGGAAGGCGGTCGCGGCGACGGTGGTGCCGCCGTGCCGGCCGAGCGCCGCCACCACCGGGAGGTCGCGCAGGCTCGCCTTGTCCAGGCCCTCGGCCGCCGACAGCTCCTCGATCTGCGCCGTGGACAGGCCGACCGTCGGGACGCCCGCGTGGACACCGATGGTGGCCGGGACGACACCCGCGGCGCGCAGCCGCTCCTCCGCCTCCAGCGCGACCTCCAGGTTGCGCGGCCGGGGCAGCCCGTGGGTGAAGATCGTCGACTCCAGGGCGACGACGGGGACGCCGGCGGCGACGGCCTCGGCGACTTCCTGGGAGATGCGGATGGGCAGTCCGGTCATGGCGTGTGCTCCCTGTGAGGCTGCCACCACGGTGTGGCAGCGGTGGGCCCAGCCTAGGGAGCGATCACATCGGGAACCAGAATGAATACCGGCCCTTCTCATAGACTCGTGACTATGAGTCGGGTCACGAGTCTCACCCTGCGCCAGCTGGAGGTCTTCCTCACGGTGGCCGACACCCTGCACTTCGGCCGGGCCGCCGAGCGGCTGCACATCTCCCAGCCGACGGTCAGCCAGGAGGTCGCCCGGCTGGAGCGGACCGTCGGGGTGGAGCTCTTCGACCGCAGCCGCCGGTCGGTGCGGCTCACCTCCGCCGGGGAGGTGATGGCCGCCGAGTCCGCCCGGCTGCTCGACCAGGCCGGCACCCTGCTCGCCCGGGTCCGGCTGCACGAGGAGACCAGGCTCGGCACGGCGCGGATCGTCGCCTCCCCCACCGTGGTCAACCGGCTGCTGCCGGCCGTCGTCAGCCGGGCCGAGCGCGAACTGCCCGCGCTCGTCCTGGCCGAGATCTCGGTGGACACCGGCCGGGTGTCGACGACCCTGGCGGGCGAACTCGCCGACCTCGGCCTCGGCCGCTTCCTCGACGAGGTGCCCGGCTACCGGCGGGAGCGGATCGCCGACGAGCCGGTGCACGTCGCCCTCAGCCGGGACCATCCGCTCGCCGGGCGGGACACCGTCCGGCTGGAGGAGCTCGGCGACCTGCCGCTGCTGCTGTGGCCGCGCGAGCAGAGCCCGCGCTACTACGACCACGTGCTGGCGCTGTGCGCCGAGCGCGGGGTGGAGCCGCCGGTCCTGGTCGGCCCGGCCCGGATCGTCGGCTCCCGGCTCTACCTGCTGTCGCAGAGCCGGGCCTTCTCCCTCGTCCCCGCCTCGATGACCGGCCACCTCACCGAGGACGTGGTCACGGTACGGCTGGCCGGCCGGGCCACGCTCCCGCTGGAACTCCAGTGGCGGCTGGACGACCGCCGCCCCGGACTCGCGGCGCTGCGCGAGCTGGTCCGGGAGGAGGCGGCCGCCCTGGAGACCTGCTGAGCGCACCGGCCGGCCGCCCCCGACCGGCGGTCGCCGCCGCCGTCGTACCGAGCCGACGGAGGCAGCCGACGGAACCGGAACACCCGCCGCCGTCAGAACCGGAGCGACCAGCTGTTGATCGTGCCGGGGAAGTAGCCGCCCACGTCGGTCACCCGCAGCCGCCAGACCCCGGCCGCGGTGTGCGCGGAGGCGTCCACCCCGTAGACGCCGACCAGGTCCGTGTACGCCTCGCCGATGTCGGTGTCGTGCAGCAGGAACGCGGCGCCGTCCGGGGCCACCAGCTCCACCTTGAGGTCGCCGCGCCACCAGTAGCCGATGTCGACGCTGACGTCGAGGTCGCGCGGGGCCTTGCCGGTGACGCCGGTGACCGTGACCGGTGAGACCACCGTGCCCTTCCCGTCGAAGCCCACCGGCCCGGGCGCGGCGAACAACGGTCCGCGCGGCCGGTTCGGCACCGTGCCGGTGTACAGCAGCCGGTCCGGCGAACCCGCGCCCAGCCCGTGCAGCGACCCGGCGGTCGCCGCCGAGGTCAGGGCCGCGGCCACCTGGGCGGGGGTGGCGGCCGGGTGGGACGCCAGGTACAGCGCGGCGGCGCCCGCCACGTGCGG
The DNA here is from genome assembly GCF_044764505.1 of Kitasatospora sp. NPDC094019. Classification (NCBI taxonomy): domain Bacteria; kingdom Bacillati; phylum Actinomycetota; class Actinomycetes; order Kitasatosporales; family Streptomycetaceae; genus Kitasatospora; species Kitasatospora sp. NPDC094019. The sequence continues at coordinate 532,353 of NZ_JBIWIF010000002.1, read as the reverse complement.
GGCCGCCATCGAGGTGCCCGACATCTGGATCCCGAGGCCGCCGTAGTCGGTCACGTACCAGGCCGAGGTGATGTCCACGCCCGGCGCCCAGAGGTCCACCAGTGGACCGTAGTTGGAGAACGACGCCTGGACGTCGGAGCGGTCGGTGGCGCCGACGGTGATGGCGCTCGGCACCCGGGCCGGGGAGTGCTCGCTCGCGTCCACGCTCTGGTTGCCCGCCGCGACGGTGTAGGTCAGGCCCGTGGCGATCGACCCGGCCACCGCCGCGTCCAGCGCCGGGTCCGGATCGCTGCCGAGGCTCATATTGACCACCGCCGGGCGGACGGCGTGCCCGGTGACCCAGTCGATCCCCGCCACCACCTGCTCGGTGGTGCCCTCGCCGTCGTCGTTCAGCACCCGGACCGAGACGATCCTGGCCGCCTTGGCGATCCCGAACGAGCTGCCGGCCACCGTCCCCGCGACGTGGGTGCCGTGGCCGTAGCCGTCGTCGGCGACGTCGTCGCCGTCGATGGCGTCGTAGCCGTAGGAGGCCCGCCCGTCGAACTCCTCCGAGGTGATCCGCACCCCGGTGTCGATGATGTACGCCGTCACCCCGGCGCCGGCCGTGTCCGGGTAGGTGTAGCGGTCGTCGTACGGGAAGCGCCGCTGGTCGACCCGGTCCAGCCCCCAGGAGTCCGGCGAGGTCTGCACGCCGTCGACCCGCACCCGGCGGTTCTGCGACACCACCGCCACCGCCGGATCGGCGGCCAGCCGGCGCGCCTGCTTCGCCGTCAGCGCGGCCGAGAAGCCGGACAGCGCCGCGTCGTAGCTGCGGCGCACCGTGCCGCCGTACGCGCGGGCCAGCGCCCCCGCGCCGTCCGCGACCGAACGTCCCCGCGCCGCCGTCGGCTTGAGCACCACGACGTAGGTGCCGGGGACGGCGCCGGGCGAACCCTCGCCCTGCACGATCCCCTCCGGTACCGCCGCCGAGGCGGGGAGCGCCCCGCCGGCGCCGATCGACAGCGCGACGACCGCGCCGAGCACCGCGCAGATGTCGCGCAGGCGTGTTCCTGAAACCACCGTCCGACCCCCTCCGGTCCGAGGCCCGGTCCCGGCACCTCGCTCCCCCGCATGCTGACGCATCGTCAAGTCAGCAGCAACAGACTGTGGTTGTGCTTCGTCGACGACCGAACCCGAAGCCGGGCGGACCGGCGGCGCACGGTGCTCCGGGACTGACACCGCGGCGGGCGGTGCGCTATGTTCCGTACGGAATCGCCCCCTTGGGGGCGGGTTGCCGACCGGGTGGGGGCAGGCAGCATGGACAGCACACGGGACCGGTCCGGTACGGCGGCGGGACGGGCGAGACCCGGCACCGCCACGGTCGTTCCCTTCGAGCGCGGCCCGTTCTCCGGGCTCGGCAGCGACGACCTGCGGACCCTGCACGGCCTGGGCACCAAGCGGATCTACTCGCACAACGAGGCCCTGATGATCGAGGGCGAACCCGGCGACCGGGTCGTGGTGCTGCTGACCGGCTGGGTCAAGGTCGTGGCCGCCACCGAGGACGGCGGCGAGGCCCTGCTCGCCATCCGCCAACCCGGCGAACTCGTCGGCGAACTCGCCGTCCTCGACGGCGAACCGCGCTCCGCCAGCGTCCTCGCCGTCCGCACCAGCACCACCCGGGAGATCGGCGGCGCGGCCTTCCTGGACTACCTCGCCGACCGGCCCGCGGCCGCGCTCGCGCTCCAGCGCTCCGTCACCCGCAAACTCCGTCTGGCCACCCGCTACCGGATCGACGTCGGCCACGGCACCGGCCTCGCCAGGCTCGCCCGCACCCTGCTCATCCTGCTCGACTCCTGCGGCGTGCCCACCGAGCACGGCCTGCGGATCGACATCCCGCTCAGCCACGCCGACCTCGCCGCGCTCGCCCGGCTGTCCGCCGCCAGCGTCGAGCGCTCCCTGCGCACCCTCCGCGACCAGGGCGCCGTCCGCACCAGCTACCGTCGGCTGGTCGTCCGGGACCGCGCACCGCTCGCCGCGGCCGCCGGGCTCACCCTCCCCGCCGACCGGGGCGGCCGGGCATGAGCCCCGCCCTCGCCCCCAGGCTGCGCCGGGTCGTCCTGGTCGTCGACATCGAGGCGTACAGCGGCCGGCCCTACTGGGTGCAGCAGACCGTCCAGGAGCGCCTGGACCGCGCCCTGGACCACGCCTGCGGACGGGCCGGCGTCGACCGGGCACGCTGCGAGTCGCAGGACCGGGGGGACGGCCAACTCCTCCTGCTGCCGCCCGACGTCGACGAGGCCAAGGCGCTGCCCGGGCTCGTCCTCGGCCTCCGCGACGCCCTGCACACCCTCAACCGGACCCCCGGCACCGCGGGGCGGCTCCGGATCCGGGCCGCCCTCGCCCAGGGCGGGGTCCAACGCGCCGCGCTCGGCTTCGTGGCCCGCGCGGTGGAGACGGCCTGTCGGCTGCTCGACTGCGAGCACGCCCGGTCCGCGCTCAAGAACACCCCGGACACCGACCTGGCCCTGGTCGTCGCCGACGACCTGTTCGCGGACGCCTTCGCGGCCGGGGCCGGTGGCCTCCCCGTGAACGGGTTCACCAGCATCACGGTGTCCCTCCCGGCCAAACGCTTCAAGACGACCGCCTGGCTCGGCACCCCCCGGGACGGCGCCCTGGTGGCGCTCGCCCCGCCGGCCGCCGCCGGCACCCCGCGCCGGGGGCGGGGCCCGGCGCTGCTGCGCGGACTCGGCGACGCCGCCGTCGGCATCGCCCTCGGCGCGACCCCGCCGGCCGGGCACCACGACGACCCGCCGGCGCACCACGACGGGGACCCGGCCGACGGGCGGCACCACCACGGGCACCACGAGGGGACCGAGGGCGGACACCACGACGGGCAGCACGGGCCCGAGCAGCAGGGTGGGCACGACGGCCACGGCGACCACGACGGGTACGGCGAGGACCAGCACCACGGGCACCACGACGGGAGCACCGGCCACGACGGGGGCGACCACTCCCCCGAGCACGGGGGCGGAGCGCACCACGACGACGGGTGGCACCACGACGGCCACGGGACCGACGGCTGGTCCACCGACCCGGGCCACCACGACTCCTACCACGACTCCTCTCACGAGGACACCGGCACGCCGTACGTCGACGACCACGGCCACCACGACGGGCACCACGGCGACCTCAACGACCCCTTCGCCTCACCGGACCACCCCGACCACGACCCCGGCGGCGGCCCCTGGTGGCACGGCCCGCACCACTGATCCCCGGTCGGGACGCCCGGGCCGGGCCCGTGGACGTTCTCGCCGCGGTGGCGCTCCCGCAGCGGGTCGTGTCGGTCAGGTCTCCAAAGTCTCTCAGGTCGGTCAGGTCGGTCAGGTCGGTCAGGTCGGTCAGGTCGGTCGCGGGACGCCTTCCGGTGGGTGGCGGGGTCACACCGGTGGCGTGGCGAAGTAGATGCCCTCGCACAGTTCCCGGGCGATCCGCGCGTACCGGCCGACGTCGCGCAGCGGGCCGTCCTCCAGGCGGCGCCAGTCCCGGGCGGCCCGCGCCGCCGCCCGGCGCAGCTCGGCGGGGGCGGTGTCCTCGGGCAGTCGGAGCCGGGCGGCCGGGGTGCGGCCGGTGGCGAGGGCGATCAGGGCACCGGCGGCGTCCGGGTCGAGTTCGATCCGCCGCCCGGCCACGGCGGCCAGGGCGCGGGCGAGTTCATGGCGACGCAGCTCCGGGTGCCGGCGCAGTTCGCCGATCCGGGCGCGGGCCTGCCGGAGCAGGTCGGCGGGGAGGTCCTCGCCGGCGCCCAGGGCCGCCTCGACGGCACCGAGGGCGGCGGCAGAGCGCAGCACGTCGGCGGCGTCGACCAGGCGCAGACACAGGTGGTCGACCACGGCGGTGATGCCGGAGGCCGCGCGGAACTCCGTGAGCAGGCCGGCCGCCCCGATCGATCGGCCCTCGGCGCGGGTGCGGCGGGCGGCCGTGAGGGCGGTGTCGATGCCGTAGACGCCCAACAGGCCGAACAGCCGCTCGCGTTCGGTCCGGGTGAGCGGCCCGGTGTCCCAGTCGAGGAAGCGCCGGCCCGAGTAGAGGGCGCGGCGCGCCTCACCGGCGGGGGCGTCGGCGAGCCGGCGGACGAGGGCGGCGTCGGGTTCGGTGAACTCGTCCCCGAGGGCCGTCTGGGCGAGCAGTCCGACCACCGGAAGGACTTCGTCGACGAGCCCGGCCAGCCGGCCGGCGTTGGTCGCGGCCACCTGCCGGGCCCGTGGCCAGGGGTCTCCGTGGCCCTCGCCGAGCAGGTCGATCCGGCTGAGCACCCCGACGGCGTTGAGCGCGGTCATCCGGCCGTCGGCCTGGGCGCGCAGTGCGCCGAGCGCCTCGGCGTCGCCGGCACCGGGGTGCGGCATGACGTAGATCATCGCGTCCGCGTGGGCGAGGGCGTCCAGCGCGGGCCCGTCGAGGCCGCTGAGCGAGTCGAGGCCGGGGGTGTCGACGAGTTCGCAGTCGCCGACGGGGCGCAGGCCGGCGGCCTCGACCAGCACCTCGGCGATCTGGTCGGCGGGCACGCCCAGGTCCCGGGGATCGCGCGGCAGGCCGCCGACCCGCCAGTGGGCGGAGCCGTCGCGGTGGCGGACCTGGATCCGGTTGAGCGGTCCGGGCCGGAACCGGGCCACCACGGTGGTGCACTCGGTGGCGGCCGAGGCGGCGAGCCGGCGGCCGAGCAGGGCGTTCACCAGGGTGGACTTGCCGGCGTTCATCCGGCCGCCGACGGCGATCCGCAGGGTGCGGCCGGTCAACCGCTCGCGGGCCGCCCGGACCGCCGCGGCGGGCGCCCCCGGGGGCAGCGAGCCTTCGAGCTCGGCGGTGAACCCGGCCACGAGTGGCGCGAGTTCACCGCCCGGCGGTGGAGCGGCCGTCACCGGGCGGCCGCCGCGGCCGGTGCGGCCGCCGGGGGCCGGGTGCCGCGCTGCTCGCTCGCCAGCAGCCGGGCCAGGCGCCGCGCCGGCCGGCCGAGCCGGGCCAGCTCCGCCTTCTCCTCCCGGCCGACCTCCTCCCAGTACTTGAGCCGTTTGGCCGCGCTCTCCACCCCCTTGAACCAGGACACCAGGCTGTCGATCCCGTTGGCCTCCTTGCGCAGGTCCTTGATGAGCTCCTTGGTCGTCCCCAGGCTGCTGGCCACCTCCTCCGCCCGGTGGGTGAGCAGAGTGGAGAGGCACCACAGGACGGGTACGGCGACGCCGCGCGTCCTTGTCCCGCAGGAGACCGCGACGGCCGTTCCGCGCACCCGTCCGTCGCTGGCGAGCAGTTCCTCCAGCGGGGCCGCCGCGGCCCGGGCCCTGGCCCAGTCGGCGGGGTCGGTGACGAGGTCCGCCTTGGTGTAGACGAGCACGACCGGGAGCGGCGTGGGCTGTTCGTCGACGGCGCGGTGCAGCAGCACCACGGTGCGGCGCACCTCGTCCCGGGCCTCGGGGTCGGTGGCGAGGCGCTGGGTGTCGGCGAAGACGACCACCGCGTCCGCGTGGGTGAGCCGGGCCAGCAGCTGCGCGGTCTCCGGGTCGTCGGCGGCCGAACCGGTGAGCGCCCCGCCCCCGTAGTCGGTCCAGTCGAAGCCGACGACCTCGCGGCGGCCGAACTCCAGCCCGGCCGTCAGCTCCGTCCGGCGGGAGGACGGCTGGGGGTAGGTGCCTCGCCGCAACAGCTTGCCGGTGGCGCTGAGTTGCTCGGCGAGGGCCGCGTCGGCCGTGACCAGCCGGAAGCCCTTGCGGCCGGCCGCGAGGTGGGTGTACATCGCGGCGAGGTAGCTGCTCTTCCCCGCGCTGCTGTGGCCGAGGGCGACCAGCCGCAGTTGGGTGAGGTCCATGCGGTCAGCTCCGGTCCGGGTCGGGGCCGCCGGTGGCGGCCAGACCGTGCGCGAGGGCGAGGCCCTCGTCGCGCAGGGTGGTGAGGGCGCCGATCCGGCGCCTGGTGCGGTCCCGGGCGGCGGCGAGTTCGGCCGCGGAGGCGGCCAGGTTGCGCCGGTGCTCGGCCAGTCGGCGTTCCAGCCGGAGCCGCTCGTCGGCGATCGCGCGGTCCAGCGCGAGGCCGAGCCGGTCGGCCAGTCCGTCGACGTGGTCGGTGATCTGCGCGGGGATCTCGGTGCTCAGCTCGGTCAGCACCCGGTTGAGGTGGCGGGTGGCGTCGCCGCGCACCCGGCCGAGTTCGGCGCGCTGACGCCGACGGCGGGTGAGGACCGCGAGCATCGCGTAACTGGCCACCGCGGGCAGCAGGACGCTGCTGGTGAGCAGGCCGATCACGGTGCCGAAGGTGGCGGCGGTGCCGACGGTCGGGATCACGTTCTCCAGCATCCCGAGCGGGCCGCCGTCGCGGTGGGTGGAGTGCACCATCTCCGGCAGCAGGGTGTCGCGTTCGGCGCGGATGACGGCGCCGTCCTCGACCACCGCCAGTTCCGTGCCGGGCCTGGATCCGTCGGCGGGTCCGGCGTCGGCGCCGCCGTCGAGCACGGTGGAGCACTCTCGGCGGACCCGCTCCTCCAGGACGGCCAGGCCGCGGCGGGCCGCGTTGTCCAACTGCAGCCAGACCGCCTCCACCTGTGCTTCCAGCTCGGCCGGGAACTCCTCGGCGAGCGCGGCGGGTTCGGAGGTGGCGATCTTCTCCTCGGCCACCTTGCGGACGTCGTTGAGGCTGCGCCGGAAGCCGAGCTGGAGGGCGTTCTTGAGGTCGCGGGAGCCGGTCGTCAGGGCGCGCCGCCACTGCGCGCTGTCCGGCTGGAGCAGCCGCAGCGCCTCCTCGGCCCGCTCGACCTCGGCGGCCAGGCCCGGCTCCTGCTGGAGCGACCGGAGCCGCAGTTCCTGCTCGGCCAGCGGCGCGGCGAGGGCGGCGAGGGCGACGTGCACCACGTTGGCGAGCCGCAGTTCGGCGGCGCGGGCGGCGATCCGGCGGCGCAGCAGCGACTCCAGCGGTTCGAAACCGCTCTCCGCCAGGAGTTCGGCCGCCTCCTGGAGTTCGCCCGCGTCGGCGGCCGCGACGGCGTCCCGGCGGGCCCGGTTGCTGACCGGGAACCAGGGCGCCGCCGTGTGCCGGGGGGCGTGCAGGGCGAGCAGTTCCTGGTTGCGCTCGACGACGGCGGGCCAGGCGTCGTAGCTGTCGGTCTTGGCGAGCACGAACACGGTCTCGGCGGTGCGCTCGGTCGCCCGGGCGAGGAAGTCCAGCTCGGAGCGGGTGAGTTCGCTGGACCCGTCGACGACGAAGACCAGCGCGTCGGCGTTCTCCAGCGCGGCCAGGGCGAGTTGGGCGTGCCCACCGACGAGGCCGCCGACACCGGGGGTGTCGACGAGCTCCAGCCCCGAGGCCAGCAGCGGGACCGGCAGCTCGACCTCGACGTGGTGGACGTCGAGGCGGTGCGGACGGCCGGTGCGCGGGTCGACGGCGGCGTACTCGGCGATCCGCTCCAGGGGGATCGCCTCGCTCCGCGGCCGGGCGCCCGGGGCGTCACCGTCGGAGCGCAGGTGGGCGACGGCGCGCGGGTGCTCGCCGTGCCGGACGACGATGTGGACGCCGGTGGCGACGTCGGCGTCCACCGGCAGCAGGTCCGGGACGCCGACCAGGCTGTTGATGGTGGAGCTCTTGCCGCGCTTCTTCTCGCCGACCACGACCAGGGTGGCGGCGCCGTCGGCGGCCCGGGCGGCCTCGTCGCGGAGGCGCCGGACGCCGTCGCCGAGGGTGTCGGACGGGTCGGCGGGCGACCCGGCGGCGGACCGGGTGGCGGGCGCCTCGGCGGCGGTGCGGGCGGCGCGTTCGAGGAGGTCCGCGGTGCGGGCCGCGAAGTCCAGCACGCGGGTCCGGGAGGGGGCTTCGGGGCGGGGCGGGGTCATGAGGATTCTCCCTTGGCGATGTCGTCGGTGGCCTGCGGACCGCGGCCCTCGGGGCGGCCCTCCGATGGGTCCCCGGGGGTGACGGGCGGAGGTTCGGGCTCGTCGAACTCGCCGAACATGTTCGACAGGTCGGCGTGCTGGGGGTCGACGGCGTGGGCCCGCCGGTACGACGGGCGCTCCGCCGGGTGGCCGGGGGCGGCGCGGCCGACCGGCCCGCGATCGGTGGGGCCCTCATCGGTGGAGGCGGGATCGGTGGAGGCGGGGCCGGACGCGGGGCCCGTGGCTGCCGGGCCGGTGGGCGTCGGGTACATGGACGTCGGGTAGGCACCGCCGGGCGGCTGGGGCCGGCCGGTCGACGGCCCGTCCAGGTCTCCGTAGTAGCCGCGGCCGGTGGCCGGGTCGTCGCCGTGGCGCCGGGTCCCGGCCTTCCCAGCCGTCCCGGCCTGCTCCGCGGGGTCGGGCCCCTCGGACGCAAGCAGGCCGCGCGTGACCCACCTCAGCGCCCGGCGCCCGGCCCGGAGCGCCTCCCCGATCGACGACTCCTGGTCGGCGGACCCGCCGTCCCGCCCGGTCCTCCCGTCGTACCCGGCCGAACCGCCCAGGGGACCGGGCCCGGCCACGGGCGCGGGGCGCGGTGGCAGGGGCGGCGGGGGCGGCGGGGGTGGCGGCGGGGGCCGCAGCAGCTCGTACACCCGGCAGTCCGCGCTGGTCAGATGCGTGAACCGGTGCGCGGTCGGGTCGGAGCGCCGCCGCCAACCGGTGGCCAGCAGACACCGGTCCCGGCTCGCCGCGGCCGCCGCCCAGAGGGCCGCCGCGTCCGACTCGGGCAGCAGGTGGGTGCCGGCCGAGTGCGCCGGCAGCCAGACCGCCGCCGTGGGCGCCGACGCCGGCACCCCGCGCCACGGGGCGGCCACCGGCCGGGTGGTCCTGGGCTCGGCCTCCTCCCGGCCGACCGCCTCCCAGGTCGGCGCGATCCACTCGGCGTAGACCGGCCCGGCCCACTCGGCCAAGTACTTCGTCAGCTCGGCGAGTTCGGGGATCCGACCGACCGCCGCCCCCGGTCCCGCCGCCCGGTGCCAGCCCACGAAGCCGTACAGCGGCCGACCGAACCGGTCGTGCACCATGGTCGGGCTGATCAGGCCCAACTCGCAGGCGGCGCCGACCAGAACGCCATGGGCGTCCCGGTGGAGCAGGAAGCGCGGGCCCGCCTCCAGCCGGCTCCCACCGGCGACGACGGCGCGCACGGCGTCCGCCACCGCGCCCTGCCGGTCGACCCCGGCGGGGAGCGCCCGCCACCACTGGTCGACCTGGAGGGTGCGGCCGTAGACCAGCGCCGACCAGCCGCCCGGCGCGGCCCGGTCCGCCGCGGTGGGACCCTCTGCGGCGGGCTCAGGCGCGGATGGACCCTCTGCGACGGGTGCGGTGGGTGCGGGTGCGGCGGGTGCGGCGGGTGCGGGTGCGGGCGCCGGGAGGGACCCGTCGTCCGGTTCGGGCTCCGGCCCGTACTGCGTGTTCGTCGTCATCGCGTCAGTCCGTCCCTGGGTCGGTCCGTCGGTCCATCAGTCCGTCGCTCCCTCGGCGCCACACCATCGGCCTCAGTCCGTCAGCAGTCGGCCGTCGCGGAAGATCGGGATCCCCCGCAGCTCGTCGTCCAGTTCGCGGCAGCGGTCCTGCGCCTTCTGGAGGTCGGCGGCGGTCGCGGAGCTGCTCGCGACCAGCCGGTCGATCTGCTGACGGGCGCTGTCCTTCTGCTGTCCCTTGAACAGCCCACCGAAGAACCCCTGGCTGAGCGCGGCCAGTTCGCCGCGCGAGGCGTCCAGGTTGTCGGAGAGCCGCGACATCTCCTGCCGGTTCCGCACGATGCCCTCGCTGAGGTAGTGGCGGAGGCTGAAGATGATCGGCAGGTGCAGGTTCTTCGGGGCGATCCGGCTGGCGTCCACGGTGGTCTGGATCGCCCCGCCGAAGTTGCCGAGTTGGACGGCGCAGAGTGCCATCGTGACGCCTTCGGCCTCCTCGCCGGCCAGCCAGGGCAGGAGGTTCCGGAGGTTGCGGACCACGGCCTGCAGGGCCTCCGAGGCGCGCATGCCGGTGCGCTCGGCGAGCAGGTCGGCCTTGGTGAGCAGGACGGTCACGCCGGGAACCGGATCACCGGCGTCCAGCCGGCTGCTGAAGACCTCGGAGATCGCCCGACCGAAGCGGGAGATCTCCATCGGCTCGCCGAAGCGCTCCAGGTTCCCGGGGGTGCCGTGCCGGATCCACTCGGCCACGTGCTCGGAGTCGAGCGCCACGATGATGCTGTCGGACACCGCGATCCGGTCCTGCAGCATGACCACGTCGTCGGCGGTGCCGCGGCGGTCCACGGCGGCGTTGCCGCGGAAGTCGACGCAGTCGATGGTCATGAGGTCGCGCATGCCCCGCCGGAACACGAAGTCGAAGGTGATCGGGTCCTCCGAAGTGGCCTTGGGCATCGTGCCGTTGCGGCGCAGCAGGGCCCAGTGCTCGGCGAGGTCGAGGTCGAGGTCGGGATCGGTGGCGTAGAGGTAGTAGCCCTGAACGCCCATCGAGAGACGGTTGTACATGCCGTGCAGGTAGGCGGTCTTGCCGGAGCCGCTGGCGCCGAGCATGGTCAGGGTGAGCTTGGGGACGGCCATGGTGCGGGGTCCTCTCGGTGAGCGGGCGGGTCGGTCGGGGTCCGACCGGTTCGGTCGGGCCGTTCGGCTTCGGGTCGTTCGGGCCCGGTCGGATCGGTCGGGTCGGTCGGCTCCGGGTCGGGCAGCCCGGACGGCGGGGGCGCCGGCTCAGAACGAGAGGACGTCCTCCAGCAGTTCGCCCAGCCGGTTGGCCGGCGCCACCAGGGGTTCCAGGCGCGAGAGTTCGGCCGCCGCGCGGGCCCGGTCGCGGTCCCGGATCGAGGCCCAGGACGGCTCGTCCTCCCACCAACTGCTGATCCGGTCCCACAGGGTGTCCCGCTGATCGGCCTGCCGGGCGGAAGCCATCAGGCTCTCGATCGAGGCGGACAGCCCCATGGCCCGGCCCACGATGCCGAAGCGGAGCGTCCACAGCACCGGAAGTGCCACGCCCTCCGGCTCCGGACCGCAGACCAGCGGGATGAACGCGCCCTGGATGTGCCGGGTCTCCTGCACCGCCTGGATCAGCGGCAGGAAGGGGCCGAGGAATCGTTCCTCCGCGTCGTCGGCGCCGAGGTCGACCAGATCGGTCTTGGTGAGGGCGATCACCAACGGGGTGAGGCTCTCCTCCCGGTCGGCGACCGCCTGGTGGACGCGGACGACGAGCCTGCGGACGTCCTCGGCCGCCTCCGGGTCGGTGTCCAGCCGGAGGGCGTCGACGAACAGCACGATCCCGTCGGCCCGGACCAGGTCGTCGTGCAGGCTGGCGGCCTGCGGGCTGGAGCGGCGGTGCTCGGTCAGCGCGCCGCCGCGGTGGTCCGTCCAGCGGAAGGGGAGGATCTCGTCGCCGTCGTGGCAGAGCACGAACTCGTAGCACCGGGGCCGGTCGCTGGCACGCGGGTAGTGGCCGCGGAGGATGGCGCGGGCGTCGGCGAGCAACGAGCGGTGCGCGTCGCGGTCGGCGGTGCGCAGGGTCATGCCCTCGACACCGTCGCACATGGCGGCGTACATGAGCGAGAGGTAGCTGGTCTTCCCGGCCGCGCTGTGGCCGAGCATCACGATGTCCATGCGGTTCCTCGCGGTTGTCGCGGGTCTCGGGTCGGGTCGGTTCCGGTCGAAGCAGGGTGAAGCAGGGTGAAGCAGCTGGAAACAGGTCGGATCAGGTGGAAAGGTCCCGTTCTCGGGCAGCGCGGAGCACGGCGCGGCGGCGCACACCCCGCGGACCGCCCGGCAGGGCTCAGTCGTGGTCGAACCAGGGGTCGACCTCGGCCGGGTAGTGGGCGACCGCCCACCGCCCACCGCCGACGGCGGATCCCGCCTCCCCGGCGGCGGCCCCGGCCGGGAGCACCGGTGCGGGCGGGTCGGTGAGGGCGCCGAGGGCGACGGCGGCCTTCGGGTCGGCCGTCGGCTCGGGGATGCGGCCGAGCCGGGCGGCGACCAGGTCCGCCACCGGCGGCGTCCGGCTCGCCGCCCCGCACAGCACGACGGCCCCGAGTTCGGCCGGGGTCAGACCGGCGCGGGCGACGGTCCGTTCCAGCAGCCCCACCGAGGCGGTGAGCGCCGGGGTGACGGCGGCCCGGTACTCGCCGCCCTGCACGACGAACGGCTCCGGGTAACCGGGCACCGCGAGGTACACCGTGCCGGTGCTCGACAGCGACTCCTTGGCCAGGGTCACCTCACGTGACAACTGCGAACGCTGATGGGCACCGACGGGCGTCCGGTCGGCCTGGAGGCGCTGCCAGGGCACCGGGTCGAGGTCCAGGGCCCGCTCCCGGAGCAGTTCGAACAGGGCCTGGTCCAGGTCGCGACCGCCGAAGTCCGGGTCCCCGGCCACCGCGACGGCGCGGAAGCCGTCCCCCTCCCGGCGGAGGACGGCGGTGTCCACGGTGCCGCCGCCCAGGTCGTAGACGGCGATCGGCCCGAGGTCGCCGGCCGGGGTGTTCGCCGCGTGGAAGCGGGCGGCGGCGACCGGTTCGGGCAGCAGGTCCGGCGCGTCCAGCCCGGCCCGGCCGGCGGCCTCGACCAGCCGGTCCAGGTCGGCGGGCGACCAGTCGGCGGGATGGGTGAGCACGCGGCGCGCCGGGTCCGTCCCGCCGAACCGCGCCCGCGCCTCGGCGGCGACCCGGGCGAGCACGGCGGCGGCCAGGTCGACGGTCTCCACCTCGCGGTCGTCCAGCAGCACGGCCGACTGCCGCAGCAGCGCCCGCTTGGGATGGTGCTCGGCGCGTTCCGGGCGCTGGGCGGCGAGTTGGACGGCGGCCCGGCCGGTGAGCAGCCGTCCGTCGTCGCCCAGGCAGACCAGGGACGGCAGGTAGCGGCTGTTCTCGATCTCGACCGCCGCCGCTCCGCCCATGGCGCCACCTGTCGCGCCGCCCGTCGCCCCGCCGGACTCCGGGCCGGACTGCTCGACCCGGACGGCCGCAGTGGTGAAGCAGGTACCGAAGTCGATGGCCAATGACCAGTCAGACACGTTTCCTCGCAAGGGAGTTGCGGATTCACGGGGGCGCACGGACGGAGCCGGACGGCGATCCTCCGGCAATCCCGCGCAGGATGCTAGGGCCCCGGAGGCGTTTGTGGAGAAGTTCGGGACATCTTGTAACAATGGCATGGGCATTGCCGGTTGGAGCCGGGCGCCGCAAGCCGTTGCGGGTGGCACCCCGCTCCCCCGGGCCGGGGTGCCACCACCAGTCTCGGCACACGGTTCGACCGAGACACCGTCAGCTGACCGAATCCCGTGCCGCTCCTGTCGATTCGACCGGGCGGCCGGTCCGTGCGAGAGTCGGGACCGGACGACCGAGGGCGCACCGCGGCCCCGCCGAGGAGGTTCCGATGACCACGTCCGGCCCGATCGACGTCCCCGGGGCGTTCGCCGACACCTACCGCGCGCACGGCGCCGCCGAACGTCAATGGATCCGCGAACTACCCGGACTGGCAGCCGAGTTCATCGACCGCTGGAGCCTGCGCCCGGACGGTCCGGCCGCCCACGGAATGGCCTCCCTGGTCCTGCCGGTCCGTCGGCCGGACGACTCCCCCGCCGTCCTGCGGCTGCAGCAGGTCCGCCCCGAGACGGCCGGGGTGGCGGCGGGGCTGCGGACCTGGCGCGGAGCCGGCGCCGTCCTGCTGCTCGACCACCACGCCGACAGCGGAACCCAGTTGCTCGAACGTCTCGACGCCGCCCGCCCGCTCGGCACCGTGGCCGACGACGACACCGCACTGCACCTGCTCGCCGAACTGATGGCCCGGCTCACCGCCGCTCCCGCCCCGCCGGGGCTGCGCCGGCTCGACGCGATCGCCGCCGCGATGCTGGACGAGGCACCCCGAGCGATCCCGGCCCTGCACGACCCGGACGAACGCCGACTGCTGCGGGACTGCGCGGCGGCCGTCGCCCCCCTGCTCGACGAACCCGGTGACCGGCTGCTGCACTGGGACCTGCACGACGGCAACGTCCTCGCCGGCGAGCGCGAACCCTGGCTCGCCATCGACCCCGAACCGCTCTCCGGCGACCCGGGGTTCGACCTGCTCCCCGCGATCGACCAGCGCTGGGACGCCGTGCTGGCGGGCGCCGACGCGGGCCGCACCGTACTGCGCCGCTTCGACCTGCTCACCGAGACCCTCGACCTGGACCGCCCCCGCGCCGCCGGCTGGACCCTCGCCCGGGTGCTGCAGAACGCCCTCTGGGACATCGAGGACGGCCGGACCGCGCTGGAACCGACCCAGGCGGCCATCGCCACCGCACTGCTGCGTCACCGCCGCGACTGAAGACCGTCCGGCACACCGAAGCGCTCGACGGCGCCGGGCCCCGGGAATCGCTCGGGGCCGGTTCGTCGGCGGCCGGGCCCGATCCGCGATCGCGGGCAGGGCACGACCCGCGCGTGGAGAGCCCTCTCGGGCGTGTGAAGGACGGTTCGCCACCGTGCTCCCTGAATTTCGGAGACCGGCGACACGTGCCGTGATCTCAGCGCGTCGACCTCAGCACGTCGACCTCGCACCCGGGCGCGAACGGGTCGAAGCCGTGCTCGACCAGCCAGCGGACCACCATCAGGCTCCGCAGGGACCACCAGGCGCGGATCACGTCGAGGTCGACGTCGGTGCCGTAGCCGGCGAGGAGGTCCCCGAGGCGCTCCTCGTGTCCGAGCGTCAGGGTGGCGAGGTCGAACATGGCGTCGCCCCGGCCCGCTTCGGACCAGTCGATGATCCCCGTGACCTCGTCACCGTCGACGAACACATGGTCGATCTGCAGGTCCCCGTGCGTGAACGCCGGTGTCCACGGCCGGAGCGCGGCCTCGGCGATCCGGCGGTTGCGGCCGACCAGGTCGGCGGGCAGGACGCCGTTCCGCACGAGCAACGCGCACTCGGCGTCGAGATTCGCGGCCAGGGTGGTGCCGCCCCGGCCGGGCCAGGACGGCAGCGGCGCGTCGTGCAGCTTCCGGACGGCGGCGCCCGTCGCGGCCCACGCGGCCGGCGACGCGGTGGAGGGCGCGCCCAGGCGACCGAGCGCCGTCCCCGGGAGGGCGGCGAGCGCGAGCACGGACGGCTTCCGCCACAACACTTCCGGGGTCGGGACCGGCGCCAGCGCCATCGCCTCGACCTCCACGTCGACGCGCGCCCGGTCGGCGTCCACCTTCAGGAAGACGTCGCCGAGCCGCAGGGTCGCGCGCTCGGAATGGGCGACAACGATCTCGACCTCATCCATGGCGGCCAGTATCCCGGGACTGCCGTTGCCGTACATCGGATTATCGCCCGCCTGCACCACGGCCCGACCCCGCCCCGGCCCGACCCGCCCCGGCCCGCCCCGCCCGAGGCTCGCGCCGGCGCGGACGGGGCGTAGGCGGGGCGCACGGGGCGCACGGCCGGGTGACTGGCATCGGCCACCCGGCCGTCGGCCGGAACCGGTCGGGTGAGCCGCCGGTTGCACTCCCGTGAACCACCTCCGCCGTGCGCTTCGCGGTACCGCACACCTCGTCACCCGGCTCTGCTCCGCCGTCGAGCGTCTCGACGCCCATGCCGACGCGGCCCTCCGGACCCGGCTGCGCCCGCTCGTCACCCGGTTCGCGGGCCTGTTGCGACGGGTGGCCGCGGCCAACTGCGGTGACGCGCTCGCCCGCCACCTCCCCTGCCGCGCCCGCGACCGCAACCAGGACCGCGGCCCCGGACGGCGGCGCGACGGGCTCGGCGGCGCCCCGAACGCCGACGACTGACGCACCGCCGGTCAGGCGCGGCAGAGTCCGGTGGCCCAGTCGACGGTCGCCGTGGCCTGCGAGTAGCGCCACTCCGGCGCGAGCAGCTCGCGGTCCAGCTGCGCGGCGGCGTTGCCGTCCTCGACGATGTAGCCGAAGTCCTGCAGCCAGGCCGGGTAGAGGTTCTTCGAGCCGATGTAGAAGGCCGAGCCGTCCACCGCGACCAGCTTGTGGTGCAGCGCGTACGGGTGTCCGTCGGCCCAGGTGGCGGTGGGCGCGGCGCGGAAGGTGGCGAGCTGGAGGTTGCCGCACAGGGCGGTGGTGGCCTTCCCCCTGTCGCCGGTGAGCGCGGTCAGCCGGGCCCTGAGCACATCGCTGATCTCGGCGAGGGACTTGATCTGCGAGTAGCCGCCACTGCCGACGGCACCCCGGTTGGCCGGGTCGCTGACCACGATCCGCACCTTGACCCCGTCGGCGAGCTTGGCCGCGAGGGTGTCGTAGAGGCGGGCGTCGTAGCGGGCCAGCGGCGGACAGGTGGCGTTGAGGTCCTGCTGCGAGATCTCGATGTGCTCGCGCGCGCTGCCGACGAGGGCGCGCAGGGCGTTCTCCTCGGGGTTGACGGTCTCGTAGTCGCGGTCGGCGTTGGTGTTGTCGTGCAGGGTGAACATGCTGCACTTGGCGTCCGCCGCGCCCGCCACGGGCCCGGGCCGGTACACGGACCTGGCGTCGACGTCCTTGATGCCGACGCCGAGACCGCCGACGGCGATCACCGGGACGTTTCCGGTGGCGGCGGCCGGCGGGTTGAGTTCGCGCTCGATCGACGGGCGGCACCCGCCGCCGTCCGAGGAGGCGAACCACGCGTTGTCGAACACCCCGGTGCGCCCGCAGGTCCACTCCCAGAGGGTGTCCAGGTAGCGGGCGGCGGAGGTGGCGGCCGGACCGTTCAACGCGAGGTCGACGTCGGACACCGGGTGCGCGGTGTCGAGGTAGTCGTTCTTCCAGCCGTTGATGCCGCCGGAGATGACGGTGCGTCCGTCGACGACCAGGATCTTGGAGTGGTTCCAGGAGAAGGCGGTGCGCGAGGCGGTCATCGAGGCGATGTCGAGGCTGACCGAGGCGGCGGCGGGACCGAGCTTGGCGACCAGTTCGTCCCGGTAGCGGAAGGGCAGCACATTCGCGTGGTAGACCGGCGCGGCGCCGACCAGGATCCGGACGACGGGGCGGTTCCCGGCCGCGACGGCGGCCTTCAGACCGGCCACGACCGCGTCCTCGAAGCCGCCCTCGGGGAACGGCGCGAGGGTGGAGATGTCGACCGTGCGGGTCGCGGCGGCGACATCGGCGGTCATCTTCGCGAGCAGGGCGCGGGTGCCGGGCCGGTCCGCGCAGGCGGGGTCGCCCCAGCAGCCGGGGGTCTGGAGCAGCCAGTCGGCCGGGCCGGCGGCGTTCTCGGCTCCGGGCAGGCTGTTGCCCTCGGTGCGCTGCCACACGGTGCCCTCCAGTCCGGGGGACACCTCCCGGAGGACGCGTTCGACGGCGTCGAGGTGGGCGGCACCCGGGGCACCCGGAGCGCCGGACGCGGCGTGGGCGGGCGCGGTCGGGACGACGGCGAGCAGGGTGGTGGCCGCGGCGGCGGCGAGGGCGGTGCGCAGCGCGCGACCGGAGCGGCGGGAGCCGGGTCGGGACACGTGATGTTCCTTCAGAGCATGGCGGGTGCTTCGTCGTTCACCCGTCGGACGCCGCAACATTACCCAGAAGTAATATCTCGTCCAATTTGCACATGACAATGAGCCGGCGGGCCGGAATCCCACCCGCCGTTCGGCCCCCGCCACCCGGCCCCCGCCGTCCGTCGGGGACATCACCCCACGTCAGGCCGCCATCGGCGGGCCGCCGCCGCAGCCGGCACCTGGTGCAAGCCCTCCAAGATCCGCTCATGATCGTTGTCCCCGGACACCTCCCGCTTCCGTGCCCCCGCCGCCGCAGACTGGCAGCACAACGGCGGCCCCACCGGACGCCGCACCTCGTTCCCGGCCGACCCCGGCCGACCCCGGCCGACCCCGGCCAACCCCGGACGACCCCCCAGGACGGACCTCCATGACCCCCCGTGTTCTCACTCCCCGCAACCGGGGCTTCCTCTTCCTCGACGCCCACCCGGCGGGCTGCCGGCAGCTGGTGACCGACATGTGGGATGCCTGCCCCGCCCCGGACCGGCTGCCCGACGGTGACGGGCCGGTCGCCCTGGTCATCGGTTCCTCGGCCGGCTACGGCCTCGCCGCCACCGTCGCCGGCCTCAAGCGGGCCGGTGTCCGCGGGATCGCGGTGTCCTTCGAGAAGGCCCCGACCGGGCGGCGCACCGCCACCGCGGGCTGGTACCGCACCGCCGCCACCGCCGAACTCGCCCGCGCGGCCGGACAGGACCTCGTCCTCCTGAACGGCGACGCCTTCTCCGACGCGATGAAGGACCAGGTGGCCGAGCTCCTCCAGGAGCGCTTCGGCGGCCGCCTGGACCACCTGGTGTACTCCGTCGCGGCGCCCCGCCGCACCGACCCCGACTCGGGGACGACCTACGCCTCCGTGCTCAGGCCGATCGGCGCGGCGAGCCGCACCCGCACCCTGGTCTTCGACGACGAGGGCGCCGCGGAGGTCCGCGAGATCGAGACCGCGCCGGCCGAGGGCGACGACATCGAGCAGACGGTGGCCGTCATGGGCGGCGCGGACTGGGAACGCTGGATCGACCACCTGGCCGGCCGGGGCCTGCTCGCCGAGGGCTTCACCACCGCCGCGCTCTCCTACATCGGCTCCCCGTTGACCGAGGCGATCTACCGCAAGGGCACCATCGGCGCGGCCAAGGTGCACCTGGAGGACACCGCCCGGACCCTCGACGAGCGCCTCCGCCGGGAGCTGGGCGGACGCGCCGTGACCTCCGTCAACGGCGCCGCCGTCACCCAGTCCTCGACCGCCGTCCCCGGCATCGCCCTCTACACCGGCCTGCTGCGCGGCGTCCTCGGCGAGGACATGGTCCCGCCCGTCCAGCAGCTCGCCACCCTGTGGGACCGGCTGACCGGCGCCGCCCCGCTCGCCCTCGACCCGGAGGGCCGGATCCGCCTGGACGACTGGGAACTCGCCGACGCCGTCCAGGCCGCCGTGGCCGAACGCTGGCGGGCCGCCACCACGGACACCGTCGCCGGGCTCGCCGACCTCGACTGGTTCCGGGCCGAGGTCCGGCGCCTCTACGGCTTCGGCGTACCGGGCGTCGACTACACCGCCCCGGTCGCCACCGACGTCCCCTGGCCGGACGCCGACGCCTGATCGGACGCAGGCCGAGGACACGGCGGACGGGCGGACGGGCGGAGGGGCGGAGGGGGGGACGCGCGGACACCACGCTCCCGGGGTGCGGCCCGCCGTGTTCCGCGCGGAACACGGCGGGCCGCACCCGGATGCCCTACAGGCCCCGCGTCAGATGGGTGGTGAGCAGCCGGGTGAAGCGGGCCGGGTCCGGCAGGTCCCCGCCCTCGGCGAGCAGCGCGCCGCCGTACACCAGCTCGGCGATCTCGGTCAGCGCCGGGTTCGCCGGGTCGGTCGCGTGCGAGGTGCGCAGGGCGGTGATCAGCGGGTGGCCCGGGTTGAGCTCCAGGGTGCGCCGGACCGGGGGCATCTCCTGCCCGGTCGCCCGGAACATCTTCTCCAGCGTCGGGGAGAGGTCGTCGGCGTCGCCGACGATGCAGGCCGCGGAGGTGGTCAGCCGCGAGGACAGCCGGACCTGCTTCACCTGCTCGGACAGTGCCGAGGTCAGCCAGGGCAGCAGCTCGGCGAAGTCCTGCTCGCGCCGGGTCCGCTCGGCCTCGGCGTCCCCGCCCTCGTCGGCCGCCTCGTCCAGGTCGACCTGGCCCTTGGCGATGGACCGGAAGCGGTGGCCGTCGAAGGCGGGGATCCGGTCGGCCCAGATCTCGTCGATCGGGTCGCTGAGGACGAGCACCTCGTAGCCCTTGGCGGTGAACGCCTCCATGTGCGGGGAGTTCTCCACCGCGGTACGGGTCTCGCCGGTCAGGTAGTAGATCGCCTCCTGCCCCTCCTTCATCCGCTCCACGTACGCGCGCAGGGTGGTGGTCCGCTCGGCGTCGTGGGTGGAGGGGAGCGACAGCAGCTCCAGCAGGGCCTGGGAGTTGTCGGGGTCCTCGACCAGCCCCTCCTTCAGCGCGCGGCCGAACTGGTCCCACAGCTTGGTGTAGCGCTCGGCGTCGTTGCCCTGCACGGTCTTGAGCGCGCCGAGCACCTTCTTGACCAGGCGCCGCCGCACGGCCTGGATCTGGCGGTCGTGCTGCAGGATCTCCCGCGAGATGTTCAGCGACAGGTCGTGGGCGTCCACCACTCCCTTGACGAAGCGCAGGTAGTTCGGCATCAGCGCTTCGCAGTCGTCCATGATGAACACCCGCTTGACGTACAGCTGCACGCCGCGCTTGGTCTCGCGCGAGAACAGGTCGAACGGCGCCTGCGCGGGGACGAAGAGCAGCGCCTCGTACTCGAACGTGCCCTCGGCCCGCATGTGGATGGTCTCGGCGGGAGCGAGCCAGTCGTGGCTGATCTGCTGGTAGAACTCGGTGTACTCGGCCTCGGTGACCTCGCTGCGCGGTCGGGCCCAGAGCGCCTTCATCGAGTTGAGCGTCTCGACGGCGGGCTCCCCGGCGGCGTCCTCGCCGCTCCCGCCCTCCTCGGCATCCTGGGCGCCCGGGACGGCCTCGGCGGCCATCCGGATCGGCCAGCGGATGAAGTCCGAGTACTGCTTGACGATCTGGCGGATCTTCCACCCGGCCAGGTAGTCGGCCAGGCCGTCCTCCCCGTCCACGGGCTTGAGGTGCAGGGTGACCGAGGTGCCCACCGGCAGACCGTCGACGGCCTGGAGCTCGTAGGTGCCCTCGCCGTCGGACTCCCACCGGGTACCGGCGTCGGTCCCGGCGCGCCGGGTCAGCAGGGTGACCTTGTCGGCGACCATGAACGCCGAGTAGAAGCCGACGCCGAACTGCCCGATCAGGCTCTGCGCCGCGGCTGCGTCCTGGGACTCCTTGATCTTCTCCAGCAGACCGGCGGTCCCGGACTTGGCGATGGTGCCGATCAGGTCGACCAGGTCGTCCCGGCTCATGCCGATTCCGTTGTCACGGACGGTCAGGGTCCGGGCGTCGCGGTCGACCTCCAGGCCGATGTGCAGGTCCGAGGTGTCGGCGCCGACGGTGGAACCGGCCAGCGATTCCAGCCGCAGCTTGTCCAACGCGTCGGAGGCGTTCGAGATCAGCTCGCGCAGGAAGATGTCCTTGTTCGAGTAGATCGAGTGGATCACCAGCCGGAGCAACTGCCGGGTCTCGGCCTGGAATTCCAGCGTCTCGACACTACTGGCCACTCTGGGGCCCCTTTCAGCACAACAGCACGACAGCATGACGGTGACAACGGCAATCACGGTAGTGACTGCAAGGACGGGTGGTGCGGTGGTGCGGTGATGACGGACGGACACGGTACGGCTCCGCACGGACACGTACCGGCCACCGGAATCGTAGGCCCTTCCCCCGGCGTGCCGGAGCGGAGCCCGGACGACGGCGGACCGTACCGTCGGCGCATGTCCTTCGGCCTGCTCGCGGCCCTGGCCGCCGCCCTGCTCACCGGCTCCGCCACCGTGCTCCAGGCGGTCGGGGCCCGCCGCGCCGCGGCCGGACAGCCGCCCGGCGGGGCGGCGGCACTCGCCGGAGCGTTCCGGCAGTGGCCGTTCCTCGTCGGCGTCGGGATGGACATGCTCGGTTTCGGCGCCGAACTGCTCGCCCTGGACCGGCTGCCGCTGTACGAGGTCGAGGCGGTGCTGGCCTCCGCCCTGGCCGTGACCGCCGTCGGCGCCGCCCGGGTGCTGAAGGTGCGGTTGCGGAGCAGCGAGTGGGCCGGGGTGGCGGCCGTCTGCGTGGGGCTGTGCGTGCTCGCCGTGAGCGCCGGGAGGGACGGACCCGGCCGGGGCAGCACCGCGCTGCGGCTCGGCGTGCTGCTCGCCTCGCTGCTGCTGATCGGCGCGGGCTGGGTGGTGGTCCGCTTCACCGACCACCGCCGGGCCCCGCTGCTGGGCCTGGTCGCCGGTCTCCAGTTCGGCGTGGTCGGGGTCGCCGTCCGGGTGCTTCCCGACCCCCGGCTGCCGGACCTGCTCGCCGAACCCTCCGCCTACGCGATCGCCCTGGCCGGCCTCGGCGGCTTCGCCGCCCTCACCTGGGCCATGCAGACCGGTTCGGTGACGGCGGCGACGGCGGCCATGGTGCTCGGCGAGACCCTGGGGCCGGCCGTCGTCGGCGTCCTCCTGCTCGGCGACCGCACCCGCCACGACCTCACTCCGCTGGCCGTCGCCGGCTTCGCCGCGGCCGTGCTCGGCGCCCTCACCCTGGCCCGCTTCGGCGACGCCGAGCAGCCGGCCGGTGCCGGGACGGCGGGCTGAGGACGACGGGCCGAGGGCGGCGGACTCCCCGCCCCTCCGGGGACTCCCCGCCGAGGGCCGTCCGGAACTCCCCCGCACCGCCCCGGTGCCCCCACGGTGCCCTTTCGGGCCGCTCCGCGCCCCGGGCTGAACCCGCGAGGACCCCCAAAGCGTTTCTCCGGTGTCCGTCCAGGCCAGCCGAAGGAGCGCCCGCCACCATGGGAATGCGTCGCAAGCCCAGCCCGCCGAGCCGGGCCCGCCTCGCGGTCGTCACCACGGCCGTGGCCGGCGGCGCGGTCCTGATGTCCGGCACCGCCCACGCCGAACCCGCGCCCACCATCGCCTCCGTCCAGGAGCAGGTGGACCGGCTGAACGAGGAGGCCGAGCAGGCGATCGAACGCTTCAACGGCTTCCAGGAGAAGCAGCAGAAGCTCCAGGGCGAGGCCAACCGGATCCAGGAGAAGGTCGCCCGCGGCCAGGGAGACCTGAACGAACTGCGGTCCCAGCTGGGTGTGATGGCCGCCGAGCAGTACCGCAACAACGGCATCGACCCGGGCGTCCAGCTCATGCTCGACTCCGACCCGGCCGGCTACCTGGGACGTGCCTCGGTGCAGAGCCAGATCGCCGGGTCCTGGACGGAGCTGCTCAAGCGGGTCCAGGACGAGCAGCGCAAGCTCGACCAGGAACGCGCCGAGGCGACCTCCACTCTCGCCGAACTCGACGCCGTCGGCGCCTCCCTCGGGGCCGAGAAGAACAAGGTCCAGGCCAAACTCGCCCAGTCCCAGGCGCTGCTCAACACGCTCAGCGCCGAGGAGCGCGCCCGGATCAACGCCCAGGAGACCGCGGAACGGGCCAAGGCCGCCGCCCAGCAGGCCGCCGCCGCTGCCGAGCGCGCCAGGGCCACCGCCGCGCAGGAGGCGGCCGACCGGGCGAAGGCCGCTCCGAAAGAGGCCGTGCCCAAGGACACCGCGCCGAAGGAAGCCGCGCCCAAGGAAACAGCTCCGAAGACGCCCGTCGACAAGGGCGCCGGCACCGCCCCGCAGACCCCCGCCACCACCCCGGCGCCGCCGGCCGCCGGTGGACGCGGCGCCGCCGTCGTGCAGTTCGCCTACGCCCAGCTCGGCAAGCCCTACGGCTGGAGCATGACCGGCCCCAGCAGCTTCGACTGCTCCGGCCTCACCGGCGCCGCCTACCGCGCCGCCGACGTCAAGATCCCCCGTACCTCCCAGGAGCAGTGGAAGATCGGCACCCGGATCGCCCGCGGCGACCTCCAGCCGGGCGACCTGGTCTTCTTCTACGGCGACCTGCACCACGTGGGCGTCTACATCGGCGACGGCAAGATGATCCACGCTCCCCGCACCGGCAAGAACATCGAGGTCCTCGCGATCGGCGTCATGCCCTACATGGGAGCCGTCCGCCCGTAGCGGCGGCGGGCCGGTACCCCGCCCACCCCGCTCCGCACTCGCGATCCCGAACGATCGCATTCCGTCGGAAACGGGCAGAACCATCCACCATCTCTCATCCGATGAAAGGTCAGGAATTCTGCGGATAACGTGAGGGATCCGTGCCCGGCCGCGCGGCCGGGCTGCTCGCATCCCGCGGAGAGGTGGAGCACATGGCACTGGTCCCCGACAGCAGGGTGGGTCGGCCGAGGTGGCGGCGAAGACTGCGGCGCGGTACGGCGGCGGCCGTGGCCACCGCGGTGCTCGGCGCGCTCGGCGCCGTCCTCCCGGCCGCGACGGCGCAGGCGGAACCGGCCGTCCGGCCCGTCTACATCGCCAACCTGCGCGGCAACTCCGTCACCGCCTACGACCCGGCGAGCGGTACGGTCCTCGCCACCGTCCCGGTCGGCACCTTCCCCGAGGGCGTGACGGTGTCCCCCGACGGCACGCAGGTGTACGTCACCAACAACGGCTCGGACTCGGTCTCGGTCATCGACACCGCCACCAACACCGTCACCACCACCATCGCGGTCGGCCGGCTCCCCGGCCCGGTGAGCTTCGCTCCGGACGGCGCGCACGCCTACGTCGGCCGGTTCGTCAGCCCCGGCGTCGGCGGCGTGGACGTGATCGACACCGCCACCCGGACGGTCACCGCCACCGTGCAGGTGGGCAACCAGCCCTTCGCCATCGGCCTCACCCCGGACGGCCGGCGCGCCTACGTCGCCAACTTCGTCGGCAGCTCGGTGTCGGTGATCGACACCGCCACCAACACCGTCACCGCCACCGTCGCCAGGCCCGATGCCAGGACCCCGAGCGGGCTGGCGGTCGCCCCCGACGGGACGCAGGTCTACGTCGCCAACTTCAACAGCAACAACCTCTCGGTGATCGACACCGCCACCGACACCATCGGCGCGGTCGTCCCGGTCGGCGGCGGCCCGGCGGGCGTCACGGTCTCCCCCGACGGACGCCTCGTGTACACCGCCAACGAGAACGCCAACACGGTGTCGGTCGTGGACACCGCGACCCTCACCGTCGTCGCCACCGTGCCCGTCGGTTCGATCCCGACCGCCGTGCTGGCCGACCCGGACGGCGGCGCCGTGTACGTCACCAACGGCGGCGGCAACAGTCTGTCCGTGATCGACAGCGCCACCAACACCGTGACCGCGACCGTGCCGGTCGGGAACACCCCCTTCGCCCTGGCGACGGCACCCGCCGCACCGGCCGTCACCGCCCTCACCCCCGACCACGGGCCCAGCGCGGGCGGCACCACCGTCACCCTCACCGGGGCCCACCTGGCCGGGACCCTGGCGGTCAGCTTCGGCGGCTCCCCCGCGACCGGCGTGACGGTGGTCAACAGCACGACCGTCACCGCCACCGCCCCGCCGCACCCGGCCGGCGGCGTGGACGTGACCCTCACCGCCGCGGGCCGCACCGTCCCCGCCGGGCGGTACACCTACCAGGACCCGGCGCCCACCGTCACCGGTATCGCGCCCACCCAGGGCCCGGCCGCGGGCGGCACCGCCGTCGTCATCACCGGGACCCATCTGACCGGCGCCACCGCCGTCGCCTTCGGCGCCACCCCCGCCGCGTCGTTCTCCGTCGAGAGCGACACCCGGATCACCGCGACCGCCCCCGCCGCGAGCGCCGCCGGACCGGTCGACCTCACCGTCACCACCCCCGCCGGCACCAGCGCGGCCACCGCCGCCGACCGCTACACCTACACCCGGGACACCACCCGGCTCACGGCGGCCCCGCTGCTGCTCTCCATCGCCCCCGGCCAGTTGAGCGTCAACCTCAACCTGTCGGCCACCCTCACCGACACCGTCACCGGCCGACCGGTGGCCGGAGCCTCCATCACCTTCGCCGTCGGCTCCACCACCGTCTGCACCGCCGTCACGGGCGCGAACGGTACCGCCGCCTGCACCGGTGCCTGCCCCGTGCTCACCGTCCTGCTCAACCTCGGCTACACCGCCACCTACGCGGGTACCCCCGCGCTCCAGCCCGCCACCGCCACCGCCGGGCTGATCCGGATCGGCTGACCCCGCCGATCGGGCCGACCCGGATCGGCCGACACGGCGAACGACCGCAGGAGGCCGCCACGGTGCCGTGGCAGCCTCCTGCATCGCCGTACCTCCGCACGTCGCCGTACCTCCGCGAGCGTCCGCGCGTCGCCGCGCCTCAGGAACACGGGTCCGGCGGCGAACACCCGGCGCGGGTCAGCGGGCCAGGGTGTCCGCCAGCCAGGGGGTGATCACGGCCATCGCCTCACCGAAGCGGGAGATGGCGCAGTGGCCGGTGTCCGGGATCAGCACGACCCCGGTGTCCCGGCGGCCCTCGAACACCAGGGTGTCCTCCACTGGCACATGGACATCCTCGGTGCCGTTGACCACCAGCATCGGCCCGTTGGCGTCCTGGTCCAGCAGTGACCGCAGGTCGAAGGCGGCGAAGGCGGCCTCACGCTCGGCCGTACCGGGCAGCGCGTCGAAGCCGAGGGCGTTGCCGACGATGCCGTCCATGCCGAAGGCGAAGCCGCGGCCCGGGGCGAAGGAACGCTCGACCGGGCCGCCGAGCACCACGGCGGCGTCCACCGCGCCGGTCAGTCCGGTCCGGGCGGAGTAGTAGCCGCCCATCGAGATTCCGAAGTGGCCGACCCTGCCGTTGCCGATCGTGCGGGCGAAGGCGACCAGCCCGGCGATCACCTCGGCCCCGCCCTCCGGGGTCATCGGCAGATGGGCGGTCTCCCCGGTGCCGGCGAGGTCGAACAGCAGCAGCCGGGCCGGCAGGGCCAGCGCGAGCTGCTCCCACATGCCGTGCAGGTCGGTCTTCCACGAGTCCACCCCGCCGCTGGCCAGGACCACCGGCGCGGCGGCGGGAAGTCCGGGCGCCGCCATCAGATGGACCGGCAGGCGGGCCTCCCCGCCTCGGTACGGGACGGTGAGCGTGCGGCGCTCGAACCCCACCGGGAAGTCCGGGGCGGCGAGGACGTACTGCTCGACCTGGCGGGCGAGCGCGGTGCGCTTCGGATCGTCGGCCAGGGCGGGGAACTTGGCCCAGCCGTACGCCTGCGCGGCCAGGCGGTGGCTGCCCGCCGCGGCGTAGCGGGCCCCGAGGGCGGACCACTCGTACACCCAGCCGCCAGGCCGGTCCGGCCACATCTCGGCGACGGCGGCGCGGACGGCGTCCACCTCCTCGACGGGCAGACCGAGGGTCATCTGGGGGTGCCGCTCGACGAACAGGTCCTGCGGGTCGACGGGCCAGGTGAAGGACATGATGCCTCCCATTGCTCTTAAAGCCGGAACACTTGCTTTAATGACTATGCGCCTGGACAGCATCTAACGCAAGCAGACTTGCGTTAAGGTGATGGCCGAGGTGATCACCACATGACCGAGGAAGACGCGGAGCCGATCCGCCGCCGCCCGGGCGGCCGCGCCGCGCGGGTCCGCCAGGCCGTTCTGGCCGCCGCCCTGGAGGTACTGGCCGAGGAGGGCGTCACACAGTTCGGCATCGCCGCGGTGGCATCCCGGGCGGGCGTCAACGAGACCACGGTGTACCGGCGTTGGGGCACCCGGGAGAAACTCGTGCTGGACGCCATGCTGGCCGGGAGCACCGAGGGCATCCCCGTCCCCGACACCGGTGACGTCCGCACCGACCTGGCCGCCTTCGCCCGGGCTCTGGCCGACTACCTCGGCACTCCGGCCGGACGCGCGGTCGCCCGGGCGGCCGCGCTGAGCTCCGACGACCCCGGCCTGGCCGAGGCGTGGGAGACCTTCTGGCAGTCCCGCCTGGAAATGGCCGGCGCCATCGTCGACCGGGCCGTCGAACGCGGGGAACTCCCCACCGGCACCGACACCGGTCTCGCCCTGGAGCTGCTCTGCTCCCCCCTCCAGACCCGGGCCCTGCTCGGCCATCGCCCGATCGAGCCGGACCTGCCGGAACGCCTCGCGGACACCGTCCTGGACGGCCTTCGGGGCCGGGCCTGAACGCCCGGGCCCGGGCGGCTGCCGCCCGGGCCCCGGCGGCGGGTCAGACGGTGACGCGGACGCTGGAGACAGCCAGGTCCGCGTCGCCCCTGTCGACGTTCACCCCGTCGGCGGGGCCACCCGACCAGTGGCCGCCACCGCGCCGCCCGGTGAAGCGGATCTCGTACGTCCCGGGGTCCAGATCGGTCCAGGTCAGGGTGGTGCGGGAGACGGCAGCGGCCGTCGCCGAGAAGTGCCGGTCCTGGTCGGCGAGGTGCTCCAGCGCCTCGTCGCCGTCCGGTCCGGCGGCGACCGCGTACAGCTCGGCCCGGCCGACGATCCCGGCGGTGTCGGCCAGATAGCAGAAACCCCAGTAGTACTCGGCCCGGACGAGGGCCTCCACGAGAATGCCCGTGGTGCCCCCGCCGCCGTCGTCGAAGACGGCGCGGCCCGCCTCCAGGTGGGAGCGGGCACGCGACCAGCGCCCACCGCCGTAGCCCTCGACCGTGGGGCCGACGATCCAGGGGCCGGTTTCGGTCACCGCCGGCGCGGCGGGCGGGGCCGGTCGCGGCGGCGGGACGAAGGTGTCCACCCCCCGGTGGACCATCAGCAGCGCGCTCCTCCGGTCGTCCTCGGGCCCGTCCGTCAGGGCGAGCAGGCCCGGGGCGTACGGGGAGTCGTGGCCCTCGATCGCGGCCGGCTCCGACCAGGACCCACCGTCGAACACGGTGTGGAACAGCCGACTGCCGCCCCGGCCCGGGAAGACGGCGTGCAGGGCACCGTCGAAGGAGGCCAGCGCGGCGCCCCTGCGGGCGGGCACGCCCGGGGAGAGCGCGACCAGCGCCGTCCAGACCGTGCCGTCGAACACCAGGTGTGTCAGCCGGCCGGACCCGTCGCCGTCCCCGCTGTCGTCCCCGGCGAGCACGTGGATGCCGTCCCGGTGCACGGCGGCGGCCAGGAACGACGCCCTCGCCGGCGCTTCGACCTGCCCCTCCACTCGCCGCCACCGCCCCGACACGTCGTCACGGACGCAGTGGACAACACCACCGGGGTCCGGGACGAAGGCGTGCAGCACGCTCCGGAACGAGACCAGGGCCGCCGCCCCCGTCGCTCCGGGCACGGGAAGCGGGTGACCCTCCCGCCAGACGCGGGCCGCGTCCGTTCCGGCCCCCGGCGGCCGACCGTACGTCAGCTCCACGGGTCGGGTCGGCGAGTCGGGGTCCTCGGCGTCCCGCACCGTCAGCAGGACGTGTACAGCGCCGTCGTGCGCGGCCGCCGCCGGTGTGCCGGTGCTCACCGCGTTCTCGTACCGGACCCGGGTCGTCCCGTCCTGGTAGTGGACCGCGGTACCGACAACGGCGTCCGGGGCCCAGGTGACCGCCTCCGCCAGCGCCGCCTCGGCGGCCGCGATCCCCGGATCCGGGTCCGTCCGCCCGGCCGCGTCCTTCAGTCCGTCCTTCAGCGCGTCCAGCTCCGCCGCCCGCTGCCGGGCCCCGGCCGGGACCAGCCCGGTCCACCGCACGTCGAGGACGTCGTGCTCGCCCTTGCCGTACGGCTCGCCGCGGTGCAGGCACAGCAGTTCGTCGTCGAGCGCCACCAGCACCGGTTCGGCCGCGCTCCGGTGACCGGGGAACCGCGTATCAGGACCCCAGCCGCCCTCCGGCCGGTACACCGACCGCCACAGGTTCCGGTCGTCCACCGTCTGATCGGCCATCCGCCGTGCTCCCCGCTCGCTCCACCGGCCGCCCCCGGACGGGCGGGCCTCCCTGCCCCGGAACGTAGTCCGTCGCCCGCGCCCGCGCGGGGCCGGTGATCCGAACCGGCCACACCCCGCACGGGGAACGGCTCGAACCCACGGCCTCCGGAGGCCCGCCCGTCCGGATCCCGTCGGGCGGTCGACGCCGGGCGGTCGTCACCGGGCGGTCGTCACCGGAACACGGCTCCGCCCCGTCCGGCGGACGGACGGGGCGGAGCCGACAGGGTGGGACCGGTCAGCACTCGGGCAGGCCGTTGTGGAAGTACCAGTTGCCGTCGGCGTACGCGCCGTAGACGTAGGCGGTCCCGAAGTAGGTGCCGTTCGTGCCGCCGATCCGGTACCAGACGTTGCCCTGGTTGTTGATCGTCTCGCCGCGCACCCAGCACTGGATGTAGATCTCGTCCGACGACCACGTGTACGAGTACACGTCCCCCGCCACCTTCGGCGTCCAGGAGTACTGCTGCGCGTAGACGCCGACCCCGTGACCGCTCGCGTGGTAACGCAGCGCGTACCAGCCCTCGGCCGACGCACTGCCCGCCGAGACGCCCACCGCACCCGCGGCCACCGCCACCACCGCGGCCGCCGCGGCGCCCCGACGGCCGATCTTCCCGAGCATCTCCTTGACCATGCCGACTCCTCTGTCCGGTACCACCGTTGACGCTCCGCCGGGGTCGTTCCCGGCGGCGGGAACAGCTGACCCGACCACCGGCGGCGTTCGGTACCGCCTGACGGAAACTGACAGCATCTGACGGCGTCCGGGACTGTCCGGCAACGTCCGCGGCCGTCCGGCAACGTCCGCGACCGTCCGGAGGGGTCCGGGCCGGTCCGGACCGGCCGCCGTCCGTCGATACGATCCGTACGCGACGAACAGGCAGCCGTACCCGAGGATCAGACAGCTGGCAACGGAGGGTGTCGTGATGGAACGGAACTCCGGTCCCGCGCGGAGCGCGCGCACGTCCGCGGCGGCGGAGGGCCTCACCACCGAACTGCGCCGGCTGCGCCTGGCGGCCGGGAATCCGTCCTTCCGCACCATGGCGAGGGCGGCCGGCTCGATCTCCCACACCACGCTCCACGAGGCGGCCTCCGGCGCGCGGATCCCGTCCTGGCCCACCACCAGCGCCTTCGTCCGGGCCTGCGGCGGCGACGAGGCGGCGTGGCGGCGGCGCTGGACGGCCGCCGTCGGCGGCGAACCACCCGCCGCGCCCGCACCCGCGGCGCCACCCGTGCCCGCCACAGCGCCCACCGCACGGGGACACCGGATCCGGACCCACACGCTCAGCCTGCTCCTCGGCGTCGTCCTCGGCACCACCGGCACCCTCGGCCTGACCCACCTCCACCCGTCGGCCGCGGCGACCGACCCCCGACCGGCGCTCCCCCAGGCCGGGACGTTCAGCGCACCACCCGGTAGCGGAGGTGGACGACCCGCGAGGTGAAGGTGCGGGTCTCCAGGAGTTCGAGGTCCTCCCGGCGCTCGTGCCGCGGGAAGTACGGGATACCGCCGCCGACCAGCACCGGGTGGACCCGGGGCCGGTACTCGTCGATCAGGCCCGCCGCCGCCACCGCCGCGGCGAGGGTCGCGCCGCCGATGGCGATCTCCCCCTCCCCCGGCTCCGCCCGCAGCCGGGCGATCTCCTCCGCGACCGTGCCGGTGGCCAGCCGGGCATTGCCCCGCACCTCCGACAGAGTGCTGGAGAACACCACCTTGGGGAGCGGATTCCAGAGCGCGGTCCACTCCCGCTCGGCCTCGTCGAGCGACTGGTCCTGTTCGGCGGTCTCCCAGTAGAGCATCGTCTCGTACAACCGCC
Source organism: Kitasatospora sp. NPDC094019 (assembly GCF_044764505.1). Lineage (NCBI taxonomy): Bacteria > Bacillati > Actinomycetota > Actinomycetes > Kitasatosporales > Streptomycetaceae > Kitasatospora > Kitasatospora sp. NPDC094019. The sequence goes on along the minus strand of NZ_JBIWIF010000002.1, from coordinate 501,307 downwards.
GCCCCATCAGATGGACGTCCACCCCACGGATCTCGTCGATCGCGAGCCGGAACACCTCCTCGTCCGGCTCCGTCCAGTCGAACCCGCCGTCGGGCCCGACGATGTAGCCGTCGAGCGAGATGCCCATCGAGTACGTGACCTTGCGCATGGTCGGCCCTCCTCCTCGTCACCGGCTCCCGACAGTAGGGCCGCCGGACACGGCGCGGGGCGTCCTGCCCGACGGGATCCCCCGGACGGAGTCATCCGTGGAAGAACGGATCCGGGGCTGTCGCACGGGTCGACTCGGATTCCGGTGAGCCGGCCGGGCGCGTTGCCCTCCTCGGCCGTGGACGGAAAACCGGTCGGCACGCGGTGAGGTGCGTCGCTAGGTTGGGCGCCATGGCACTGACGCGAGTCCTCCTCTCCTCCGGCCGCTCGATCGAGCTGTCGACCGTGCGGCTGTCCTCGACCTACGGCGGTCTGCTGGAGGGATATCCGTTCCGGCGCTTCAACGACCGGAAGCTGGAGCGCGCGCTCGCCGACGCCCGCGACGCGGCGCCGTCCTCGCCCGTCCGTCTGGTCGCCCCGGTCCGGGAGCTGCCGGACGTCCCGCCGGGTGCCTTCGGCCCGGTCGAGACCCTGCCCGCCGTGACCTGCGTCGGACGGTTCACCTCCGGACCGGTCGGTGCGGACCGGGACGCGGTGTCGTACTACTCCGCCCTGACCCTGGTGTGGTTCCAGGCCACCCCCGTCCTCCCCTCTGGCGAGGACGGGGACGCCGCGCTCCGCGACCTCCCCTGGGAGCGGCTCGCCGAGGACTTCGAGCTGTAGACGTGCCGGGGCCCCGGGCCCGCGCCGGGTGGGCGGCGCGGCCCCGGGGCGGCGGCGGGTCAGCCGATGGTGATCCGGAAGATCTTGTCCGAGCCGTCCGGCTGGTTGCCGTTGTTGTCCGCGTTGGTGGTGGTCAGCCAGAGCTGGTCGGCGCCGGGGACCTTGCTGACGGTGCGCAGCCGGCCGTAGGTGCCGACGTAGTAGGAGGTCGCGGTGCCGACCGACTCGGTGTCGCCGTTGATCGGGATGCGGTACATCCGGGTGCCGCGCAGCGCCGCCATGTAGACGACGTTGCGGACGATCGTGATGCCGCTGGGGGAGGCGACGTTGACGGGCCAGCTGGCCTTGGGGTTGGTCATGCCGGAGGTGGAACAGGTGCCCTCGCAGGTCGGCCAGCCGTAGTTGCCGCCCGGCTTGATCAGGTTGAGCTCGTCGTACTTGGAGTCGCCGAACTCGGCCTCCCAGAGCCGGCCGTTGCGGTCGAAGGCGAGGCCCTGCGGGTTGCGGTGGCCGAGGCTGTAGACGTAGTTGTCGAACGGGTTGCCGGGCGCGGGCTTGCCCGCGGTGGTCATCCTCAGGATCTTGCCGTTGAGGGAGTTCTTGTCCTGCGCGAGGTCGGGCGTCTGGCCGTCGCCGGTGCTGGCGTAGAGGTAGCCGTCCGGGCCGAAGGCCAGCCGGCCGCCGTTGTGGTAGCGGTTCTTCTTGATGCCCTGGAGCAGGACGGTGTAGCCGGAGAGGGCGCTGCCGCTGTACGTCATGCGGACGATGCGGTTGCCCTCGGCGGCGGTGTGCATGAAGTAGACGTAGTGGTTGGTGGACCAGTTGGGGTCGACGGCCACGCCGAGCAGGCCGCCCTCGCCGTCGGTGGTGACGGCGTTGGGGACGCTGCCGACCTCCGTCCTGGTGCCGGTCCTGCCCTGCTTGAAGACCTTGAAGCTGTCCCGCTCGGTGACCAGCGCGCTCGCGCCGTCCGGCATCCAGGAGATGCCCCAGGGCACGGTCCAGCCACTGCTGAGGGTGGCCGGCGAGCCGGGGACGCCACCGTCGGCCGTGCAGGCGGCGGTGGTGAAGGAGACCGGGGCGGAGGCCGGGGAGACGCCGCCCGCGGCGTCCTTGGCGACCACGGTCAGGGTGAACGGCGCGTCGCAGGCCAGGCCGGTGACGGTGGTGGTGGTCGCCGGCGGGGTGCCGGTGACGGTCGCCAGTACGGCGGCGCCGCTGCGGACCTCGTACGCCACCACGCCCTTGTCGTCGGTGGCGGCGCCCCAGCCGAGCTTGGCGGAGGTGGCGGTGACGGCGGAGACGGTGGGCGTGCCGGGCGCGCTGGGCGCCGGGTCGGTACCGGCGCCGGTGGTGCAGTCGACGGCGACGCTCGCCGGGGACGCGTTTCCGGCCGCGTCCCGGGCGATCACGCTGAGGTTGTAGGTGGTGCCGGGAGCGAGGCCGGTGAGGGCCTTGCTGGTGGTGTCGCCGGGTGTTTCGGCCAGTTTGTTGCCGTGCTCGTAGATGTCGTAGGCCGTGACGCCGACGTTGTCGGTGGCGGCCGGCCAGCCGAGGGTCAGGCCGTTGGGACCGACACCGGTGCAGGACGGTTGCCCCGGACGGCTCGGCGCGGTGGTGTCGGCGGCGGGGGCGACGGTGAGCCGGTCCAGGTTGGGGCCGCCGTTGGCGGTGGTCGCGGTGGCGCGCACGGTGTTGGCCCCGGCCCGGAGCGACGCGTTCAGGGTCCGGTCGGCCCAGGTGTTCCAGTCCGCGGTGGCCGGGAAGGAGACTCCGGCGGCGACCACGGTCCCGTTGACGGAGATGTCCATCGGCCGGTCGGTGGCGGTGCCGTTGGCGTAGCGGAGGACCAGCGTGGCGGCACCGGCCGTGCCGGCGGTGACGGTGAACTCGACGTAGGAGCCGGCGACGTTGGTGTAGTCGACGAAGCCCGTGCCGGTGTACCCGGTGTGGTTGGTGGCCACGGCGCCCTGGACGACGACGGCGGCCTCGGCCTGGTAGTCGGTGCTCGCGGCGACAGCGGCGACAGCGGCGGCGGGGGCGGCGTCGGAGCGGGGCCCGGCCTGGGCCGGGGGGACGGCCGCGGTGGCGACGATCAGTGCGGCGACGGCGAGTCCCACGCCGCCGGCGATGGTCGGACGCATGCGTTCCTCCTGGGGGTCAGCGGACGGTGATCCGGTCGAGGTTGGGGCCGCCGTCGGCGGTGGTCGAGGTGAACCGGACCGTGTTGGCCCCGGCCTTGAGGGAGACCGGCAGGGTCGCGGTGGCCCAGGTGTCCCAGTTCGCGGTCGGCGGGAAGGCCCGCCCGGCGGCGATCCGGGTGCCGTTGACGGAGATGTCCATCGGGCGGGCGGTGGCGGTGCCGTTCGCGTAGCGCAGGTCCAGCGAGGCCGTCGAGGCGGCCGCCGCCGGGACCGTCCACTCGGCGTAACTCCCGGGCGTGTTCTCCAGATTGACGAAGCCGGTGCGACTGTGGCCGGTGTGGTCGGTGTCGAGGGTGCCCCGCGAGACCTGTGCCTCGTCCGCCCGGAAGACCCCGGAGGGCGCGGCCACCAGCTGATAGCCGCGCATCGCGCTGGTGAGCAGGTAGCAGTCCTGGAGCGAGCCGGAGGTGTCGCCGAGGGAGCGGTAGATGCCCCACTTGGGCCGCACCCGGTCGGCGAGGAAGGTGTCGACGCCGGTCCGTTCGACGTCGACGACGGTGGCGCCGGCGCTGCGCAGGATCCACCGGACCGCACCGGAGGAACCGTCCCCGACCGTGATCCGGAAGTCCACGTCCACCCAGCGGTCGTGCAGTGGATCCAGGCTGGTGCGGCCCACCAGCACGTTGCTGATGGGGAGTTGGAGCTCGATGGTCTGCGCTCCGCCGACCCGGCGCAGCGACTGGACGACGATCGGGGAGGTGCCGTTGCCGGGCTGCTTCATCTGCATGATGTGGGTGAAGGCGGTGGTGGCCTTCAGCTCGGACGGGATGTACAGGGAGTAGGTGGTCCGCCAGGTCTGGCCGGCCTTCCACTCCAGGAAGGCGCCGCCCGCCGGGCTGCGCATACCGGTGACCTCGTGCCGCTGCCGGTCGGTGGCCGAGTCCCGGTCCACCGTGTGCATGGTCCAGCGGTAGGTGTCGTTCTCGGCCCGGATGTGCGGGTGACCGGCGGGGTGGGAGTCGGCGCGGTCGTCCTCGATCGTCTCGAAGGCGGCGAGTCCGTCGGTGGCGGCCGACGGGGCCCAGCGCTGCTGCCAGCTGGAGACGCTGAGGGCGGCGGACGGGACGGCGACGGGGGCGACGGCGGCTGCGGTTCGGGGGAGTCCGACGGTGGTGACGGCGGAGAGCGCGGCGCCGAGGACGGTGCGACGGGTGGGCCTGTTCACATGGCTCCTTGCGGACGGGGGGTCGCCGGCGGAAGAGCAGCAGGACAGCGGGGGCACGGCGAGGTGGGGGGGGAAGCCCGGGGGCGGACGGACCGTCAGGGCGGGTGACGTACAGAATCCCGGCGTGAGAATCCACGGTCAAGAGATTTGGTTAGGAAACTTTCCCAATTATCCGCGCCACCCCGGCCGACCCGCCTCCGCCGCGCCGCCGGCGCCCCGACCGACCGGGAGCCGCCTCGAACGGTCGGTGACGGGTGCGCGGTCGACCGGTCACGGGCCGGTCCCGGTGCGCGCGGCGGTGGTTCCCGGTGCGGCGGGCCGGGTACCTCCGGGGCGGGCCGGGACCGAGGGGGGACCATGGCGCTGTCCTGCGAACTGTGCGGCACCCGGACGGACGGGGTCGAACGACTGGGCGTCTACTGCCCGGGCGAGTACTGCGGCACCGATCTGCGGGCCGGGGCGGACGCCGGGGTGCGGGCCTGGTGCGAGCCGGAGCGCCGGTTCGGGGTGGCCGGCGGCACGGTGCTGGTGGACCTGCTCGTGTGCAACGCCGGGCCGCGGGCCACCGGCTTCCACCTCGAACCGGTCGAACCCGTCCGGGGGCGGCTGGACTTCGACCGGCGGTCGGCCGAGGCACCGCTCGCCTCCGGGGCCACCCGCCGGGTCGAGCTGCGGTACACCGTGCCCCTCGACCTGGCCGGGCTCGGCCTCGACATCGCCTCCCGGTTCGGCGTGCCGACCGCCGACCTGGTGGGCCGGGCGCAGGGCGCGCTGCCCTCCCGGTTCGGCGTCGCCCTGCGGGTGGCCGCGACCTCGGCCCACCAGGGCGCGGCCTGCGCCGCGTTCGCGGTGGACGTGCCCGGGCAACCCGACCTCGACCCCGATCGTGACGACGACGGGAGCCGCGGGGACGGGGGCAACGGCGGCCGCGGCGACGGTCGGCCCTCGCCGGGTCGGCCGTCGACGCCGGGGCGGCCGCAGCGGCCGGGCACGCCGGAACGCATCGGTCGGCCGGACGCCCGGACCGGCGGTGGCTGCGGACCGCTGGTGATCGCGGTGCTGGTGGCGGTCGTGGCGGTACTGGTGGCGGTCGTAGCGGTGCTCGGGCTCGGCCGGAACGGCGACACCTCCACGAAGGGGCCAGGCGCCGGCACCGCCTCCGCGCTGCTCAGCCCGCCACCGATCGCCCCGACCAGCGTGCACCCCGACACCGGTGGCAACGGGGGCGGCGGCAACGGGGGCGGCGGTGGCAACGGGGGGAAGGTGAAGCCCTCCACCCCCACCTCGTCCAAGTCCACCATCACCCGGCCCCCCACCACCACCATCACGATCACCGTCACCACTCCGCCCCGGACGGTCGTGCTCCCGGCCCTGGCCGGTCTCGACCGGACCACCGCCGAGGCCAAGCTCAAGGAGCTCGGCCTGCGCTCCGCCCCCGTCACCGTCGCCATCGGCCGACTGCCCTCACGTCAGGTCATCGCCAGCGAACCGGCCACCGGGGCCGCCGTGCCGGTGGGCGCCACCGTCGTCCTGCGGGTCTCGGACGGCCGGGCGCCGGTTCCCGCCCTCGCGGGCCGCACCCGCGGCGACGCCGAGCAGTGGCTGCGGGACCTCGACTTCACCAAGGTCACATCCTCCGCCACCACCGACCCCGACCATCCCGTGGACCAGACGCTCCGCACCGATCCGGCCGCGGGCACGGTGGTGCCCCTGGACTCCCCGATCACACTCTGGTACGTGGCCGCCCCCGTCATCCGCTGACCCGGCGACGACGGGAAGCGGATCGTGCCCGGCGCCCAGCGACCCACATGACGCCGAGTCACCGGGTCGAGAACCCCTCCCCCGAGCGTCGGGCCGTCGGCGCCCACGGTCCGCCCGCCCGGAAGGCGGGATCGTCCGGGCGCCGCACCATCGGCCGAGCAAGTGAACCGCGCGGGCCGCCCCTTGCGCCATGTTGATGATTCTCCGTTGCGGACCGTGACCCCCGGCCGCACCTCCTTCGGAGCTCAAGCCGCTTGATCCCATAACGAGTTGGGGTATCCGACGGTCACCCGCAGTGACGACCGGTGGCCTCTTCCCGGCGGGGAACTGTGATCGGCTGGTATCCGAACCGGGCGACCGGCCCGGCCGTCCCCCTGGCGTTGTCGTGCGACGTACTGTCTCCCCCCGTGTCATCGCCCTGACGGTCGCCGGCCTGGTCGCCGGATCGGTCGCCGCGCTCAGCCTGCCCGCCCTCGCCACCAGCCCGGCCAAGCACCGTGCGGCCCCGGTCCAGGCGCTCGTCCTGGACTTCAGCGGTGGCGGTCTCCCGGATTCGTTCCCCGACAGCTTCGGCGGCTCGGCGAAGCTCAAGGACACCGATGACAAGGTGATCGGCGAAGCCCAGGTCAGCTGTGCAAAGCAGCGGTCCGACGCCGCCGTGGCGGTCTGCAGCGGCTTCGTCGACATCGCTGACGGCGACACCAAGGGCATGATCTCCTTCACGACCCGCCGGCCGCTCAGCGCCGACGCCGTTCCTCCGGCGAGTGACGAAGGGGCCTTCACCGGCGTCGTCACCGGCGGCGCCAGGGCCTACGAGGGCGTCACCGGCGAGGCCCGGATCAAGCTCAACTCCCCCAACGTCCACGCCCTGAACTTCTCCTGGTCCCCGAAGCACCGCACAGGCCCGTGGGGGGCCGGACCGAGTCGGTCCGGCCCCCCACGGGCCTGCTGTTGCACCGTCGGACCGTCAGCCCTCAGGCCGACGACTGTCCCGCGAGCACCTCGTTGACCAGATCCCGTGCCTCCTCCTGGACCCGGGCGAGGTGCTCGGGCCCCTGGAAGGACTCCGCGTAGATCTTGTACACGTCCTCGGTGCCCGACGGACGGGCGGCGAACCAGGCGTTCTCGGTGCACACCTTGATGCCGCCGATGGCCGCGCCGTTGCCCGGGGCCTCGGTGAGCACGGCGGTGACCGGCTCGCCCGCGAGGTCACCGGCCTTGACCTGCTCGGGCGACAGCCGGGAGAGCAGCGCCTTCTGGTCGCGGTCGGCCGGGGCGTCCACCCGGGCGTAGGCGGGGGCGCCGAAGCGGTCCGTCAGGTCGCGGTAGTACTGGCTGGGGGTGCGGCCGGTGACGGCGGTGATCTCGGCGCCCAGCAGGGCGAGCAGGATGCCGTCCTTGTCCGTCGTCCACACCCCGCCGTCGCGGCGCAGGAACGACGCACCCGCCGACTCCTCGCCGCCGAAGGCGATCGAGCCCTCCAGCAGGCCCTCGACGAACCACTTGAAGCCCACCGGGACCTCCACCAGCTGGCGCTTCAGGTCGGCGGCGACCCGGTCCAGCATCGAGGAGGACACCAGAGTCTTGCCCACGGCGGCGTCGGCCGGCCAGTCGGCGCGGTGGCGGTAGAGGTAGTCGACGGCGACCGCGAGGTAGTGGTTCGGGTTCATCAGACCGCCGTCCGGGGTGACGATGCCGTGCCGGTCGGCGTCGGCGTCGTTGCCGGTGGCGATGTCGTACTCGTCGCGGCGGGCGATCAGCGAGGCCATCGCGGCGGGCGAGGAGCAGTCCATCCGGATCTTGCCGTCCCAGTCCAGCGTCATGAAGCGCCAGGTCGGGTCGGTGACCGGGTTGACCACGGTCAGGTCGAGGCGGTGGGTCTCGGCGATCCGGCCCCAGTAGGCGACGGAGGCGCCGCCGAGCGGGTCGGCGCCGATCCGCAGGCCGGCCGCGCGGACCGCGTCCAGGTCGAGGACGGAGACGAGGTCCTCGGTGTAGGAGGTGAGGTAGTCGTGGCGGCCGGTGGTCGCCGCGGCCAGGGCGCGCGCGTACGGGACCCGCTTGACGCCGCGCAGGCCCTCGCGGATCAGCGCGTTGGCGCGGTCCTGGATCCAGCCGGTGGCCGCCGAGCCGGCCGGGCCGCCGCTCGGCGGGTTGTACTTGAAGCCGCCGTCGCGGGGCGGGTTGTGGGACGGGGTGACGACGATGCCGTCCGCGAGCGACTGCGGGCTGCGGCGGTTGTGGGCGAGGATCGCGTGCGAGACGGCGGGGGTCGGGGTGTAGCCGCCCGCGCTGTCCAGCAGGACGGTCACGCCGTTGGCCGCCAGCACCTCGACGGCGGTGGCGCTGGCCGGCTCGGACAGGGCGTGGGTGTCGGCACCCAGGTACAGCGGACCGGTGATGCCCTCGGCCGCCCGGTACTCGCAGATCGCCTGGGTGGTGGCGGCGATGTGGTCCTCGTTGAAAGCCGCGTCCAGGGAGGAACCGCGGTGGCCCGAGGTGCCGAACGCGACCCGCTGGCCCGGCTCCTCCGGGTCCGGGTGCAGCGTGTAGTAGGCCGTCACCAGCCTCGCGACGTCCACCAGGTCGCCCGCCTGCGCCGGCTGACCGGCCCGTGCGTGTGCCATCGTCTTCTCCCACTGGAATGTCTCGCCGTGCGCCCGGCTCGCGGCCCGGCGCTTCCTTGCCCCGTGCTCACCGATCGTAGCCAGTGCACGACCGGTCTCCGAACCGGGGCGGGGAGGCGCCCGGCCGTTTCCCGGACGACACCGGGCCGCCACCGGAACGCCGTCGCGCCGGCGCCGCACCGTCACCCGGCGGGCGATCGGCCCACGGTTCGCCAGGACCCCGGCGGCGCCGCGCGGGCGGGCCGAAGGGGGCGGACCGAAGGGGCGGCCGCCCGGCGTCTCAACCGGGGAGCCGCTGCCGGTGGGACTCCAGGACGGGGGCGACCACGGTGGCGAGGAACTCCGTGACGGTGTACGCCGCCAGGCCCTCGAGGGCGAACGGGTCGGTGCGGACGAGCGCCTCGATCGCCGCCCGGTCCTCGCCGACGGCGAGGATGATGCCGCCGTCCCGCGGCACCTTGCGGCCGGAGGCGAGGAAGGTGCCGTCCGCGTAGTGGCGGTTCAGCCACTCCACATGCGCGGGCAGGCGGGCGTCGATCCGGTCGAGCGGCACGGTGTACGTCAGTTCCAGGACAAACATGGTCCCGAGCCTATCCGGAGCGCCCGGGTCCGCCCGGGTGGACGGACCCGGGCGGACCGGCGCCATGGCCGTACCGCGCTACAGCGCCAAAACGCGTACAGCGGTCCGAGGGTGGGCGAGGATGGATTCGAACCATCACAGCCGAAGCGGGGGCTTTACAGGCCCTTGGGCTCTCCCAGGCCCAGCTCGCCCTCGGTCGTCGGGCTCCGTTCCTTGATCCCGACACCTCCACTCTCCCCCGGGGCACCGGGGGCGGACAACCGGGTTTCCGGCCACCGGAAGCCCCCGCAGAGACCCTCCGACACCCCGTCGGACGGCCGTCCCCCCTGGTCGGGAGCATGCCGGGCGGGACGGACGGGTGTCCGGATCCCTACCCCCGACCCCCGATGTGGTGTAGACCACTTTCCGCACTCCGGACGGACGGCACCGCCGGACCGGCCACCGTCGAACCGTTCCGCTGCCCACCGGCACCCCGCGGACGCACGGACTGCGATACAACACTGCTCATATGACGATTGATCGGAGAAATCTGAAATGAGCAAGTCAGCCCTGCCCCGCCGCAGCGTGATCGTGGGTACGGCGGCCACCGTCGTCGGGTGGAACACGGTGGGTCGCTCCTGGGCCGTCGAGGCCCCCGCCCCGGACAGCGCTCCCGGCGCCGGGACCACCGGGACCGCCCCTCCCGCCGCCGACACCGCCGCGCTCGCGGCGCTGCCGCGACTGGACGGCACCCTGGTGGCCGACGGCGACACCCCGGCCCGGTTCGGCGGGGACTTCGGGCACCTGGTGACCGCCACCCCGCGCGCCGTCCTGCGGCCGGGCTCCGTCCGCGACGTGTCCACCCTGGTCGCCTTCGCCCGCCGTCACCGCATCCCGGTCGCGATGAACGGCCAGAGCGGCACCGGCAGCGCGGCGGAACTGGAGTCGCACTCCAGCTACGGCCAGGCCGGCGTGCGCGGCGGCGTGGCGATCGACGCCCGCGGGCTGGACCGGATCATCCGGATCAGCCCCGGCCGCGCCGTCGTCGAGGCCGGCGTCACCTGGGCGCAGCTGACGGACGCCGCCCTCGCCCAGGGCTGGATGCCGCCCTGTCTGACGGACTACCTGCACCTGTCGGTGGGGGGCACCCTGAGCGTCGGCGGCATCGGCGGCGGCGTGCAGCGCCACGGCTTCCAGGTCGACACGGTCGAGTCGGTGGACGTCGTCACCGGCACCGGCGAACTGGTGACCGCCTCGGCGAGCACCAACCGCGAGCTGTTCGAGGCCGTGCTCGGCGGCGGCGGGCAGGCCGGGCTCATCGTCCGCGCCACCCTGCGCCTGGTGCGGGCCCGGGAGCGGGCGCTCGTCCTGAACCTGTTCTACGACGACCTGGACGCCTACCTCGCGGACCAGAAGAAGGTGATGCTGGAGCGGCGGTTCGACCTCCAGGTCGGCGACGTGTCCCGCGACGCGGCCGGGACCGGCTGGCGCTACAAGGTGGAGGGCGTCGTCCTCTACGACGGCGCCGCCGCGCCGGACCGCGCGAAGCTGGTGCGCGGCCTGCGCTGCGTCGCGGCCGACACCACTTTCACCGACCAGACGGCGCGCGAGTACGCCTACCGGGTGGACGCCTTCGCCGGATTCCTGAAGGGGGCCGGCCTCTGGTCGCAGCCCAAGCCCTGGATGAGCCTCTTCCTGCCCGCCTCGACCGCCGGGACCTTCACCCGCGAGGCCCTCGCCCTGCTGACGCCGGAGGACCTGGGCGCCGGACTGCTGCTGTTCTACCCGTTCCGCACCGATGTGTTCACCCGCCCGATGACGGTGATGCCGGACGAACCGGTCGGCTTCCACTTCGACCTGCTGTCCTTCCCGCTCCCGGGCGCCGACCACGCCGCCGCGCTGCGGCGCAACCGCCGACTGTACGACCGGGCCGTGCAGCTGGGCGGAAAGCGGTACCTGATCGGCGCGATCCCGGACGTCACCCACGCCGACTGGCGCCGCCACTACGGCACCCGCTGGGGGCGCGTGGTGGCGGCCAAGCACCGCTTCGACCCGGCCGGGATCCTCACCCCGGGCCAGGGCATCCACTCCTGACACCGCGACCCGCGCGACCCGCCGCCCACCCGGCGGGCGCGCGGGCCCCACCGCGCGGGCCCCACCGGCCCGGCTCACACCAGCCGGTGCATCCCGACCGAGGCCGGAGCCGTCCCCACGAACCCGTACTGGGCGTACAGCCGGTGCGCCTCCCCGTCGGCGATCAGCGACACGTACGCGCCCTTCTCCGCACGCCGCTCCAGTTCGGCGGTGAGCCTCGCCATGATCCGCTTGCCCAGCCCGGCCCCCTGGTGCTCGGGAAGCACGCACACGTCGACGATCTGATAGATCACACCGCCGTCCCCGATGATCCGCCCCATCCCGACCGGCGCACCCTCGTGCTCGACGGTCACCCCGAACCAGGTGTTCGGCAGCCCGGCGGCCACCGCGGCGGCCGGGCGGTCGCTCATACCGGACGCCGTCCGCAGCCGCCGGAAGGTCTCCACATCGGGGACACCGGCCCGCACCTCGTAAGGGTCATTATCGCTATTCATGGATTACAGCATACGCGCCGCCCGCCTCCCGGGCTCGCCCCCGGGGGATTCCCCATCGGGCACCACGGCGACGGCGGCGCAACCCCGCGGGCTACCCCGGCGGTCGTTCACGACATGAGCCCCCGCAACAGCCTCCGCACGAAGTTCGGCCCCACCCCGGTACGGCGCGTCCTGGCCGCGCTGCTGGTCCTGTCCGGCGCCCCCGGCATCCCCGCCGCCCGCCCGGGCGCCGACACCGGCCCGCCGTGACCGCCCCGGCGCCCGACCTCGCATCCTCGCAACCCGGCGTTCCCCGCGTCCACTTGGGACGACGCCACGGCCGGACGGCAGGCACCCCGCGTTACGGTGGGGCCATGAGCTACCGCCACCCCGACCGCGAGCAGATCCGGATCGAACACGTCCTGACCGCCCTCGGCAACCCCGTCCGCCTCTCCGCCGTCCGGGTCCTGAACGGCGGCGGCGCGCACAACTGCGGGAGCGTGCTCACCGCGATCGGCATCACCGCCAAGTCGACGATGACCCACCACTGGCGGGTGCTGCGCGACAGCGGCGTCATCCACCAGCTGCCGTCCGGCCGGGAGAACCTCCTCCGGCTGCGCCGTGAGGACCTCGACGCCCGCTACCCCGGCCTGCTCGACGCCGTCCTCTCCGGCGCCCGCGACGACGAACGTCGCGGCACCCCGGCCGACGCCCCCGCAGACGTCCCGACCGACGCCCCGGTCGACATCCCGGTCGGCTGACCCGCCCCGGACCGCCCAGCCCGGGCCCGACGGTCCCCGCCGTCCGACCCGGGCCGCTCCTCCCCCGCCTACCAGGTGTCGCCCGCGGGCTGGCGGGTGGTGGCGTTGATCCGGTTGAAGAAATTGGTCAGGCTGATCCACAGCACCAGCGAGGCCAACTGCTTCTCGTCGAAGTGCTCCGCCGCCGCGTTCCACACCTCGTCCGGCACCACGGCCCGGTCCGCCAGCCGCGTCACGTGCTCCGACAGCTCCAGCGCGGCCCGCTCGGCCTCCGTGAAGAACGGCGCCTCCCGCCACGCCGCCACCGCGTGCAGCCGCTCGTCGGTCTCCCCGTTCTTCTTCGCACTCGCGACGCCGCCCACCACGCAGTAGCTGCAGCCGTTGATCTGGCTCGCCCGCAGGTGCACCAGCTCCAGCACGCCCTCCGGCACGCCGCCCTTCTTCGCCGCCTTCACGACCCCGAGGATCGCCGGCATCGCCTCCGGAATCACCACGGCCGGGTTCGCCATCCGCGCGTCGGTCATGATCTGTCCTCTTTCCGTCCGTCCCCGTACTCGGTCACTGCACTGACGCGCGCCGACGAACGAATGTGACAGCTACTGCGCGAGGTGGTCGAACTCTCCCGCCCTTCTGCAAGTGAACAGTCCGTCAGCGCATTCGCTCCAACGTCAGCAGTCCGGGCACCGCCAGCAGCGAGAGCAGCAGCAGGAAGAGCCAGGGCAGGGCGGCGCCGCGGCTGAGCAGCAGGGTGAGCAGGCCAGGGGCGGCCGCCTGGCCGAGGTTCCAGGAGAGTTGGTAGACGGCGAGGTAGCGGCCGCGCAGCGCCGGGTCGGCGAAGGCGACGCTGAGCTCCTCGCGGAACGGGGTGGCCATGGTCTCGGCGAGGTTGTAGACGAACATCGCCGCGTAGAGCCCGGTGACGACGGCCCAGCCGGGGGCGGTGGCGACGGCGGCGAAGAGCGCGAAGGCGAGGGCGTTGACGAGCGAGGCGGCGGCGATCACCCGGGTTGCGCGAAACCGCTCCAGCCGCCCGGCGACCACGCTGCCGGTGAGCACCACCTGCAGGCCGTTGAGCACCAGCAGCGTGGCGGCCACCCATGCCTGGCGGTGCAGCCCCTCGGTGATGTAGACGGCGAGCAGCATGCTCAGGATCATCGAGCCGAAGACGAAAGTGAGGTTGACCGCGACCAGCAGCAGGTACCGGCGGTCGCGCAGCACCGTCAGGTAGCCGCCGGGTGCCGCGGCGGGCTCGGCAGCGGCAGGAGCGTCGGCAGCGGGGGCAGGCTCGGGCCGCCAGGTGGCGAGCAGCGCCGTCGCGACCACGTAACTGGCCGCGTTGAGCACCACCAGCAGTCGCAGCCCGCCGGTACCGCCGTCGCCCACCAGGACGGCGCCGAGCGCCCCGCCCAGGCCCATCCCGGCGTTGCGCAGCGTCTGCACCAGCGCGAACCAGCGGGGCCGCTCCCCCTCGGCGGCGGCGAGCACCACCAAGCCGGTGCTGGAGGTCCAGTAGGCGGCGTGGCCGATCTGGGCGAGCAGGCAGGCCAGCACGATCTGCCAGAGCTGCCCGGCGAGCAGGTAGCCGCCGAACGCGACCGCGGAGAGCGCGTTGCCGCCGGCTGCCACCACCCGGGCGCCGTACCGGTCGATCAGCGGGCCGACGCCGATCGCGGTGGGCAGGGCGAGCAGCCGTGCGGTGGTGACGGCGGCGCCGATCGCGGCGATGCCCAGGCCCGTGCTGCGGGCGAAGTAGACCAGGGTGAAGGCGAGGATCAGCCCGGTCCCGAGGCTGTCGATCAGGTGCGCGCCGACCAGGCGGTTGCGGCCGGCGGTGGTCGGCAGGCCGAGGCGGTCGCGGAGCGGGGGGAGTGTCGTGGTGGTCATGGCACGAGCATTGCTGGCATGATCGTCGTCGGAAACGGATTCGATCCTGGTCGAATCCTCAGCTGACCTGAACCCACCGGGGGCCCGCCGTGCTCGTCTGGGAGTTCTCCGCCCAGGACCTCGCCCGGACCAGGTTCGCCTGCTCGCCGCTTTCCGAAGTCGCCACCAGCGTCGAGGTGCTGAAGGAACCGGGTCGACACGCCGTCCACCTGCCCTGGGTGCGGCAGGCCAGGCAGCGGCTGGCCGGGGTCGACTGGGCGCTGCTCTCCCAGCTGATCCGGCTGCCCACGGTGTACGTGCCGGACTTCCTCACCCCGGTCCCGGTCGACACCTCGCCGACCATCGAACAGGCGGTGGCCGCGCTGGCCGCCACCGAGCCGGCCGCGGTGCGCCGCGACCTCTCCCGACTCTCCGGTGAACTCCCGCCGATGGTCGCCGAGTTGTACGCCGACCCGGGGGCCGGCCTGGCCCGGCTGGCGGGCGAGTTGCTGGCGTACTGGACGGCGGCGATCGCCCCGCACTGGCCGCGCATCCAGCGCCTCACCGAGGGCGAGATCCTGCGCCGGGCCCGTCAGATGTCGACCGGCGGCCCGGCCGCGCTCTTCGCCGACCTGCACCCGCAGGTGAGCTGGGAGCGCGACACGCTGCGGATCGGCCACCGGGTGGACGTGCAGCGGCGGCTGGACGGCGAGCGCGGCCTGGTGCTGGCCCCCACCGTCTTCGCCTGGCCGGGCGTCTACTCCCAGCAGAACCCGCCCTGGCAGCCCGGCCTGGTCTACCCGCCGCGCGGGGTGGCCACGCTCTGGGAGAACTCCGGCGCCGCCGTCCCGGACGGCCTGGCCCGGGTGATCGGCCGCACCCGTGCCCGGCTGCTGGCCGAACTCGACTCCCCCTCCGCCACCATCGAACTCGCCGCCCGGCTGGACCTGTCGGCGGCCAACGTGTCGCACCACCTCACCGCGCTGCGCGAGGCCGGCCTCACCGCCCGCCACCGTACCGGCCGCACGGTCCTGTACGCCCGGACCGAGGCTGCCGAACTCCTCCTGAAGGTCCGCTACTGACCTCGGCTCGTCGGGGTGATGTCGGGATGTCGGGGCTCGGACCGGTGCCCGCCGTGAAGCCGTCGAGGGTGTCGGGCCGGTACCGCAGGCGCTTGAGCCGGTTGCGGACGAGGGCTTCGAGTCGGTCGAGGGCCATGGCGGCGAGGTCGGCGGGGCCGCGTCTGACGTGTACCCAGACCCGTTCGACGGGGTCGAGGTCGGGCGAGCAGGCGGGAAGAAGGAGGACCGTCGGCCAGGTACGGAACTGGTGGCCCTGTGGTGGGCGCTGGAGGCCCGCCACATGCGGGAGTACTGGGCCGGGGAGTACTCCTTCGCCGAGCACCACCGCCGCCGGGTCCGCTCCTTCCTGCCGGCACTCGGCGAGCCGGTCCCCGGCACGCCCGAGTTGCTGGACGCCTGGGTCGCCGAGCGCTACCTCGGGCCGTTCGCGGAGTCCTGGCAGTGCTACCCCGACGTCCTCCCCTGCCTGGACGCCCTGAGGCGCGTTCCCCGGGGACCGCGACCGGCCGTCCTCACCAACGGGGACCCGGGCCAACAGCGCGCCAAGCTGACGTACGCCGATGGAGGAGTGTGGCAACTACTGCGCGAGGTGGTCGAACTCCCCCGCCTTGACACCCAGCAGAAGCGCCCGCAGCCGCCCCGGCGTGGTGGTGAGGACGGTGTCGGGCTCGTCGCTCTCCCGGATCTTGACGGCACCGTCGGGCGCAGCCGCAAGGTAGAGGCAGTTGGCGGTGTCGCCACTGAAGGAGGACTTCTGCCAGTTGTACGCGGTCATGAATTCTTCCCGTCTCAAATACTCTGGGCGACACGGCGGATGAGGTCTCGGGAAGCGCCAGGCCCGAGCGTACTCGCGTCCAAACGATCCAGCACAGCTCGATACTTGATCAGCTGCGGCTCGGTGTCAATGAACTCGAATCTGTCCCCATCGACCTGGACGCTGTCCAGGCGCGCCACCTCGGCGCCGAAGTACACAATCGCCGCACCGGAGCTCGGGAAGCTCCCCGTGCCGAACGGGATGACCCGCAGGTCGATGTGGGGGTACTCGCTCGCGGTCAGCAGGTGTTCCAGCTGACCGCGAGCAACCTCCGGGCCGCCGAATTCCATGCGCAGAGCTGTCTCATGGACGACGGCCGACAACGGAGTCGGGCTCGCACCGAAGAGGACGGCCTGCCGCTTGATGCGATGCGAAACCAGGTGCTCCACCTCGGGCGGGGAGAGCGGTGGGACCACATCACGAAAGAGTGCGCGAGCGTGCTCGGCGGTTTGAAGAAGACCCGGCATGTGAACCACCGAGATGATCCGCATCGAGACCGCGTGGTGTTCGAGTTCCGCCAGGTCGAGCGCCCCGGCCGGGAGGATCTCGCGGTACTCCTCCCACCATCCGCGCGTGCGACCGCCGGTCATGCCGGTGAGCGCCTCGACCAAAGCGTCGTCCGCACAGCCGTAGAGGCGGGCCAGCGCCCGGACCCGGTCCGCACTCACCGGGTATCCCCCGGACTCGATGTTGCTGATGCGGGACTGCTGGGTGCCGTGCAGTTCCCCGGCGCGCGTCACCGACAGACCCGCCTGCTCGCGCAACCGGCGCAGCTCCGCGCCGAGTCGCCGCTGCCGAATGCTCGGCGGGACCTTGCTGGGCGGCATCCGCTGCTCCCTTCCTTCGCCCACCACGGACGGGCCCGCTCACCCTTTGGAGTGATGGCGCCATGGATTCCCTCAAGGCGGTGGACTACATACTACCGACTGGCTACTTTTGATCGTGCATCAGGGTTGTGGACTGCCACTGGTGGTGGCAGCTCGGCATTCAACTCCCTCACAGGCAGGAGACTTCCATGCCCGCTGTGCCCTCGCAAAACTCCCTCCCCTCCTTCGACGAGGAGCTGTGCGGGCTCGTGCTCGACACCGCACCCAGGCAGTTCGCCGTGGTCCAGGTGTACGACGTCGGCGGCCAGGGCGCCGACGGGTGGGTTGCGGCCTGGGGGTTCGCCGACGACGACGGTCTGACGCACCTCCTCGTCGTCGACGGGCGGACGCGGATGACGCTCGCCTCGCCCGAGCGGGCCCTTCGCGTGTTCGCGGAGCGGCCCGGCCTCTCCGCCAGACTGGTCTGGCTCGCGCGACCTGGTACCGCCGCACTGGACCGGGCCGAAGCCGCTTGACCGGAGATCGTTCACCGCTCCGGGCCGCGAAGCCGACGAAGGACGCCGGTCGGGATCACCGCGCGGCGACCCCGGCCGGCCCCGGTGCCAGCCCCGCGACCAAGTCCCCTGCCGTCAGGCGCTCCAGGGCCTCCGGTGCGGCGTCGATCGGCCCCGGATAAAGGCGGTAGAGCGTGCCGGACACCGTCTCCGGCGCGGGGACGTCCCCGTCCACGAGTGCGACGAACGACCTTCGCCCCGCGAGGAGTTGCGGCAGGGACAACACGACTCCCCCGTCCTCGTCCCGGAGCGCACGCAGCCGCTCCGCGAACCCGCCGTCGCCCTCCCCCGCCCGGCGCCGCCAACGCCGCAGCCCACCGTCGAGCCCCCGCACCACCACCTCGTCGGTGCACGCGGCCGCGCGGGCGACCGCGAGGTCCCAGAGGGTGGCCCGGTTCTCCGGGGAGAAGTGGGCCAGGACGTCACGACTGAGGGCGCCCACCTCGGCCTGGTGCCGGTGGACGCTGTGGAAGCCGCCGTCCGCACCAGTGTTGAGGTCGGTCCAGGTGTAGCGGCGGTCGGCCAGGTCGACGATCATCGGCACGCACACCTTGGCGTCGCCGACCAGGTCCAGGCGCTGCCGGACGGCCCGGGGGTGGAAGTGCGGGTTCCCTGCCGACGCGGCGCCGCCCAAATCCATGAACCCACTGAACGCGTCCGTCAGTTGCTCGAAGGAGACGTCGTTGTAGCTGAACACGATCATCACGGCGTACCGCGAGCCGCCCGCGACCAGCCGCGCG
The DNA here is from genome assembly GCF_044764505.1 of Kitasatospora sp. NPDC094019. Taxonomy (NCBI): domain Bacteria; kingdom Bacillati; phylum Actinomycetota; class Actinomycetes; order Kitasatosporales; family Streptomycetaceae; genus Kitasatospora; species Kitasatospora sp. NPDC094019. The sequence continues at coordinate 482,973 of NZ_JBIWIF010000002.1, read as the reverse complement.
AGGTCCAGGTCGACGAACTCCGTCGCCCCGTCCGGCGGCGGCGCGGACACGTAGTCGCCGGAGTGCACGGCGGCCCGGTCGCCGTGCACCAGGTTGGTGTAGTCGCACAGCCCGGTGAAGTTCCACCGCTCGTCGTAGAGCGCCACCGACAGGTCCAGGTCGACCCGCAGCTCCTCCGGCTGCATCCAGTGCAGGAACAGCCGCAACCGCTCCCCGGCCGGCAGCCGTTGGCGACTTCCGCGCGGGACGCTCACCAGCGTCTTGGCGGCGGCCCGTTCGGCGAACGGGGCGACCAGTTCGCGCAGCCCCTCGTCGAGCAGCGCCAGGTCGTAGCGCTCACCACCGGCGCCGCTGCGGCGCAGCAGTTCGGCCTCGATCGACTCGACGACCGGCAGGGCGAGTTCAACGGGCACCACCGTGCCGTGGTCCTCCCGGGCGTGGGCGAGCGAGACCGTGCCGCGCGGGAAGTAGAGCCGCCGCTCCCCCGCCGTCCGGGTTCCGCGCAGCGCGCCGTACGCGCCGAGCAGCGGTCCGGGGGCGACCCGGGTCAGCGCGGCGCGGACGGTGTGCAGCGCGGCCGGGGCGAGCGGCGTTCCGGGGGTGGCGGTGGCGTGCACCCGCAGGACGTGGTGCAGCCTGCGCACCAGCTCACCGGGCCGTTCCGCCAGCACCCGCAGCGCGCCCTCGGTGTCCCCGGCAGCGAGCAGGCCCTCGACCCGCCCCGCGAATCCGGTGAACCCCAGCCGGGTGTGCCCGCCGGTGTTCACCACACGCATCGGGCCGGCCGGTGGGTCGGCGAGTTCACGCCCCACCTCGTGGGTGCGCAGGTCCGTCTGCCGCAGCACCACGAACGCCGTGGTGACGTTGGGGATCCGGCACCGGAACTCGTAGGGGTGCAGCAGCTCACCCGCCCGCAGCCAGGCCGAGCGGTGGCGGCGCAGGTCCTCGACGAGGGCGGTCGGGTGCAGCCCCTCCAGGATGTCGAGCAGGCCCCGGCGCAGCGGCCGCGGCACACCCTTCAGCCGCAGCCGCCGGGCGGTCGCGGGCAGCAGGTCGGGCTCGGCGCCGGACCAAGCCCAGAGCAGGCGCAGCACATCGGTGGCGGTGTCGATGCGTTCGGCGAGGACCGGCAGGGCGTCCGTACCGCCGCGCCGCAGCAGCGCGGCGAGCACGGTGGCCTTGGTCTCCCGGACCGGGATCTGCGCGGGCAGCCGCTCCGGCAGGTCCTCCGGCGCGTGGGCGAGCAGCGCGGTCAGGTCGTCGCGGTCCTGCGGGGAGAGCGGGGTGCGGCGAGCCAGCAGCCGGTCCAACTCGGCCATCGCGGCGGTGACCTGGTCGGCCGTGATGAGCCGTAGCGGACGCATCGCTCGCTCGCCGCCGAACTCCTCGGCGGCCTTCCGGCCGATCCGGTGGTCCTCGGGCAGGTAGGTGCCGGTGTGCAGGGGCGTCCCGCAGGTCGGGCAGTGCTCGCCCCGCCCCTCGGCCGTCAGCCCGTCGAGGCAGCCGGCGCAGAGCAGGTGCGCGCACGGCGCGAGCGCGCCGATCCCGGCCTCGGCGCCGCGCCGGCCGCAGTGGGCGCAGGGCTGCCGGGGCTGGTTGAGCAGGAACGCCCGGATCTGCCGGGTGTAGAACAGCTGCGCGTGGTCGGGCACGGCGTCGGGGAAGCGGCGGAACAGCGGTACGTGTTCGCGGTCCGCGCCGAGCAGGTGGTCGATCCGGGCGAGCAGTCCGTCCCCGGCCTCGGCGAGCGCGGAGGGGGACAACCTCGCCAGCGCCGAGCGCAGTTCACTGGTGAGCAGGTACCCGCGCCGCGCCAGATCGGCATCCAGCGCTACCAGGCCGCGGGTGCTCCACGGGTCGGCAGCGGGGAGGAGGTCACCGGGGGCCGCACAGACGGCGCCGCGCCGGCGGAGGAGGAACGAACCGAGATCGAGGTCGACATCGCTGTCGAAGGGAGCCGTGATGGCTCGGGGCATGCGGAAGGACCCCCACGAACGTGGCAGAGAGGTTGAAGAAGCGGGCGGAGAGGGGGCGCGCTGCTGGTTTCGGAGTGAAGGAGAAGGAAGCACGCCGCGGAGCCGCCCGCGTTCGATCAACATAGCGGCACCCCGCCGCCCGGTGCCACCGATTAATTCCGCCCGAAAGCCCGAAGGCCCGGCAGCGGGTTCGCTGCCGGGCCCGACCAGCTCCGACCGGAACGTCGATCACTCGACCGGACCGGAGATCCTTTCGATGGGGAGCGGGGAGAAGGACTCGACCTTCCGGGTCGCCGCCAGCGTTTCCGCAGGCGGCTCCCTTCCTTCCATGACGGCGCCGACGTATTCCCGCGCCCGTGCAATGTCGAGGGACGGGGCCTCCTTCCGGAGGAGGCGGAGCGCGGCCAGCCGTCCGTCCGAGAGTGCGAGTTCACGCACGGACTCCAGCAGTGCGTCCGGTGGGCCGACTCCCTTGAACCGCTCGCGGAACATCGCCTGCCAGTCGTAGACCCGGAATGTTTCGCCGGGAATTCGGAATACGCTTCCGTCGTCGCCGTCGACGAGATACGGTCCACCACCGACGAGCAGGTTCGCCGTCCTCGGATCCAGCGCGTAGCGGGCCGAATTCCAGGCCACCACCCATCCGACCGGCGTCGGATTGATTCCGATGACCGCCAACTCCGGCCCGTTCCCTCGATTTTCGGCGAGCAGGGCCGAGACGAGTTCGACTGCCTTCTCCCTGGAGATCTTCATCCCGCGGCTCAACGCCTCCCCTTCCATTCTGTTCGATTCTGCCCCACGCCGGGCCCACACGGCGACACCCCGGACTGCAAGGAGACACAGCCGGCCGACCGCTCCTGACGCACGAACGGCCGGCCGATCCACACCCGCTAGTCCGTGCGCAGCAGATAGTAGTACCGCCATCCCTCCGGCGCCGCCTTACCGCTCTGGGCGTCCAGGAACACGACCAGACCGTTGTCGTTGATCACGTTGAAGTAGTGGCCGCCCTCACCTGCGGTCAGCCGGGCCTGCGTGGGCCTACCCAGAACAATTCCCCTGGCGCCGTTCCCCCAGCTCCGGACATCGTTCACAACTCCGGAGAATCCACCCTTCTGCACGAATTCCCTGGTACTGCCCGCGAGTCGCTCGAGTTCCGGTTCGAAAATCCTTTGTGCCGCGCCGTCCACCGCAGCCGGGAGCCTCCCGGCGAGGAGTTGGTCGGCGGCGACGGCGACCGGCCCGCAGTTCTCGGTGCCACAGCTGGGATTTATCCGTTGCTTGAGACCCGGCGTCGTGGGGACCAGGTAGTCCCCGCCAAAACGGCTGGTTCGAACCTCGGCGTTCCACCAACGGCGGGAGGCGGGGGCGGCGCCGCTCCCCAGGCCGCCCGAACTGCGGCCGCTGCCCGCCGCCGTGGCGTCGGCGAGGATGGTGCCGGCGCGGCCGGCGGGGGCGCGGGCGGCGGTGGAGGCGGCCGCGTTGTCGCCGATGACGCCGGCGGCCCGGACGATGTTCTCGCTCAGTGACGGGGTCGCCTGTGCGGGGAGGGCCGAGGTGGGGACGGCGCGGTCGGCCGCCTGGGCGGTGCGGGCCACCGCGACGTCGACGCCCTCGTTCCTGGCCGCCTGGACGGCCCGGCCGGGCGGGGTGGCCAGCCAGCGCTGGTAGGCGGCCTCCTCGGCGGCCCGCTTGGCCTCCGCGGCGGCGGCATCGGCGGCCGCCTTCTTCGCCGCGAGCTCCTTGGCCTCGGCGGCAGCGACGCGGGCGGCCTTGATGGCCCCGGCCAAGGCGGCGAACGACTCTTCGGCACTCTCGGCGGCCGCACGGCCTCCCGCCCCGGCGCCCTTGGCGACGGCACGGCCCCCCGCCTCCTCGACACCCCTGGCGGCGGATCCGCGGATCTTCCCCGCCACCGTCTTGACGATCTTGCCGCCGACCTTGGCGAAGCCCCAGCCGACGGCCCCGGTCAGTGCGCCGCCCGCGGCAGCCCCGACGGCGCCCTCGGCGTCGCAGGCGCCCGTGCCGTAGAGGCAGTCCATGGCGTATTCGCTGAGTCCGGCCGCCGCTCCGCCGGCGCCGGCGAGGAGGAGCCCGCCGCCACCGGTGGCCCCGTAGATGGCACCGCTCACCGCGCCCTTGGCGGCGGACCAGCCGGCGTCGCCCCAGTTCCACTTCGCGCCGTCGGTGGTCGCGTAGTCGTAGGCGTAGGAGCCGACGCCGATGACCGCTCCGGCGATCGCTCCGACGATGGCGCTGCAGAGGATGGCGCAGTGCCCGCTGGGGTCGGTCTGGTCGAGCGGGTCCTGGGCCGCGTAGGCGTAGTGGTTGCCGAGGACCGACGGGGCCTGGTTCTGGTCGATGGTGTCGCGGCTGGTGAAGGCCCCGGTGGCGGGGTCGTACCAGCGCGCGGCCATGTTGGCGCGGCCGGTGGCCGGGTCCGTCCAGGCGCTCTGGTAGCCGCGGGCGGGGCGGGTCCCGGCGGTGCCGAGGACGGCGCCGAACGGGTCGTAGCCGACGGAGCCGGTGAGCGCGGTGCCGGTGGCGGTGAACCCGCCGACCACGTCGGTGTGCCGGTCGACCAGGGCCAGCGCGGTGCTGCCGCCCTGCTCCCAGGAGAACAGGCCGCCGGTGGCGTCGTGGTTGTAGAGGGCCGAGCCGTCTCCGGCGAGGACGTTGCCGGCGCCGCTGTAGCGGAAGGTGCGGGTGCCCGAGGCGGCGAGCCGGTCGAGGCCGTCGTAGCTGTAGCCGCTGGCGGCGTCGCTGATCAGGCGGTCGAAGGCGTCGTACGCCGAGTTGGTGGTGCCGGCCGCGGTGACGGCGGCGGTGCGGGTGCCGCGTGCGGAGTACCGGTACTCGGTGGTGCCGTCGGAGACGAGCCGGTTGCGGGCGTCGTAGACGGCGGTGGCGGGACCGGCCCGGACGCGGTTGCCGGAGGCGTCGTAGCCGTAGTCGGTCCTGGTGGAGCCGTTGTTCCAGCTGGTGAGGCGCCCGGCCAGGTCGTAGCCGTAGGTGTTGGTGGCGGCCGCGGCGGTGCCGGTGGTGGTCTTGCCGACGAGGTGGTCGGCGAGGTCGTAGCGGTACTCGACGGACGCCTCGGTGGCGCCGCCGGGTGCGGTCAGGGTGTCGGAGGCGACCCGGTGCAGGGCGTCGTAGCCGAAGGAGCGGACGGCGCCGCCGGTGCCGTAGCCGACGCTGGTGACCTGGTCCAGGCTGTTGTAGCCGTAGGTGGCGCGGACACCGGTGATCGCGTCGGTGATGCTCGCCGGGCGGTTCGCCCTGTCGTAGGTGAAGGCGGTGCTGCCCGCCGGGTCGGTGCGGGCGGTGAGCTGCCCCGCGGCGTCGTACCCGAAGGTGGCGTCGCCGGACGGGCCGGTGGTCGTGGTGAGCAGCCCCCGGTCGTCGTAGCCGAAGGTGTTGTCGCCGCCGACACCGGCGACCCGCAGCATGCGTCCGGCGAGGTCGTAGCCGTAGGTGTGGCTGGTGGTGGCGGCTTCCGCACCGCTGCCGGTCTCGGTGACGAGCCGGCCGAGTCCGTCGTAGGCGCGGGTACGGACCACTCCGCCGGGCTCGGCGAGCCGGAACGGCTGCAGGGCGGCGTCGTAGCTGATGGTGCGGGTGCGGTCGGCGGCGTTCGGGTAGGCGGCGGTGGCCGGTTCGACCATGGACTCCGGCAGGCCCCACGCGTTGTAGGTGGTCAGGAACGCGTTGCCGCGGCCATCGGTGAAGCGGGTCCGGTTCCCGGCCGCGTCGTAGCCGTAGCCGCTGGTGATCGACGTGCCGGCGGTGACGGGTTCGGTGAGCCCGGTCAGCCGGGAGGCGGCGTCGTACGTCCGGGTGGTGCGCACGCCGAGCGGGTCGGTCGTGGCGGTCGGGTTGCCGGCCCGGTCGTACTCGGCGGCGGTGGTACGCAGGATGGTGCCGGCGGGGTCGAGGTCGGCGGTGCCGGTCTGCCGCCCCGCGCCGTCGTAGCGGACGGTGCCGCCGCTGCCGTCGGGTGCGGTGACGCGCACGGCCCGGCCGGCCGCGTCGTAGGCGGTGGTGGTGCGCCTGCCGAGCGGGTCGGTGACCGCGACCGGCAGACCGGCCGCGTCGTAGCCGGTGGTGGTCGTGTTTCCGAGCGGGTCGGTGACGGTGACGGGGTTTCCGGCGTCGTCCCAGCCGGTGGTGCTGGTGTAGGCGGCCCGGGGCTTGCGCAGGACGGCCGTGGTGGTCACCTGGCGGCCGAGGTCGTCGTAGGTCGCGGTGGCGACGGCACCGGTCGGGTCGGTCGTGGAGAGGAGTTCGCCGAGCGGGTCGTAGGTGGACTTCCAGACGCCGGCCGGGGAGGCGGCGTCGGCCTTCGGGTCGGTGCGGGTGAGCAGGTTGTCGAGCTGGTCGTAGCTGTAGGTGGTGGTCCGGCCCGCTTCCACGACGGAGGCGACCTGCCCGGAGGCGGTGTAGGAGACGGCGGTCGAGTTGGTCAGCGGCGTGCTCGAACCGGGGGGCCGGTATCCGCTCACGGTACGGGAGTTGGGCCGCCCGTTGCTGTCGTAGTCGTAGGCGGTGAGGGTGCCGAGCTCGTCCCGGCCCAGCATCCGGTCGCCGTAGGTGTTGTAGGCGGCGGCGGTGGTGGGCCGGGTGGTGGCCGGGGCGCCGCCGTTCTCGACGGCGACCGGCGGCGCGGTGGTCAGGACGGGCCGGCCCGCCGCGTCGTAGGCGTAGTCGGTGGTGTAGGCGGCCGGGTCGGCGCCGGGCGCGTTGCCCCTCGGGTCGGTGCTGGCGGTGATCAGGCCGCGGCCGTCGCGGGTCCAGGTGGTGGTGAGGTCCTCGGTGCCGGTGTGCGCGGTGCTGGCGACGAGGCGGCCGGCGGTGTCGTACCGGCTGTCGACCGCGGTGAGCACGGTGCCGGCCCGGTCCTTCCGGACCGTCCTGGTGCGGTTGCCGTCGGCGTCGTACTCGGTGGCGGTGACCTGGTCGGTGGTGCCCCGGACGGTGGTGCTGACGACCCGGGCGTCGGCGTCGTAGCCGAGGGTGGTGGTGCCGGCGCCGCCGCCGGTGGTGACGGTGACAGGGTGTCCGGCGGCGTCGTAGTCGATCCGCTGGAGGTCGATGTCACGGGTGCTGCCGTCGGGGTTGTGGAATCCGACCGCGGTGGCCCGGGCCAGCAGGCCGTCGTCGTAGTACCGGTACTGCTGGGTGCGGCCCATGGCGTCGGCGGTGGCGGCGAGCCGGCCGGCCGGGTCGTAGGAGTAGGAGTTGATCCGCAGGTCCCGGGGCGTCTCCGGGTGGTCGGGGTCGCTGCCGGTGTAGCCCTTGAGGGTGAGGCTGACCGGCTGCCCGTTCTCGGACCGGGCGGTCTCCCAGGTGCGGCCCGCGGTGTCGGTGACGGAGGTCGGGCGGCCGAACGGGTCGTAGCCGTTGACGACGGTCTGCCGACCGTCCGGGTCGGTGGTGGTGGCGACCCGGCCCGCGCTGTCGTACGTGGTCGACCGGGTGCGCGAGGGGTCGGAGGTCTCGCCGCCGAGGTTGTCGCTCTCGACCGTGGACAGGACGTTGCCGTCGGCGTCGTAGCCGATCTGGCGGACGGGGTAGTGGACGAGGCCGTTCAGGGCGTAGGAGAGCGGCGGCGAGTCGGTGCGCACGACGCGGTTGCGGCTGTCGTAGGCGGTGGTGGTGGTCAGGCCGGCCGGTGGCCCGCCGGGCCAGGTGACGGTGCTGCCGGTCCGGCGGCCCAGGTTGTCGTAGGCGTACGTGGTGGTGGTGCCGCCCGGCTCGGTGACCTGGGCGAGGTCGGTGTTCCTGTAGTAGCGGTAGCTGGTGACGCCGCCGCCGGGGGCGGTGACGGAGGTCAGCCGGCCCGCCGGGACGGTGCCGCCGCCGTACGCCGTGACCGGGCCGGTCGAGTACTGCTGGGCGGTGTCGCGACCGCCCGGGAAACCCGGGGTGGGCGGGGTGAGGGTGTGCAGCAGGTTGCCGGCCGCGTCGTACTGGTAGGTCGTCTGGTACGTGGTGTCGGCCGGGCCGGAGGACCGGGCCTCCCGGAGCGAGATCGGCCGGTCGTTGCGCGGATCGGTCGGGTTGCGCGGATCGGTCCAGTAGTCGGTGTACGAGGTCTGGCAGGAGGTGGGCGTGCGGCAGGTGGTGCGGCTCAGCACGTTGCCGCGGCTGTCGTTGACGAGGGTGACGGAGTGTCCGGCCGGGTCGGTGGTCCGGTCCGGGTAGCCCCGCTCGTCGTAGTGGAAGGAGGTGACGCCGCCGAGCGCGTCGGTGCTGGAGGTGCGCCGGCCGCCGGCCGCCGGGTCGAAGCCGAAGCCGAGCGTCCGGCCGGCCGGGTCGGTGACGGTGGTCCTGAGCTGGACGCCCTGGTACTCGCCCATGACGATGCCCTGGGCGTCGTAGGTGCGCCGGAGCTCGTCGGCGCTCAGCGCCCGCGGGAAGACCGCCAGGTGGCCGAGGCCGCCCTGGAAGTGGCTGCGCACCTCGGTGCCGGCTCCGGGCCAGGAGGCCGGGAGGTAACCGGCGCCGGCCAGGGCCACCTTCTGGGTGGCGCGGTTCGGGGCGGGCGGGGCTCCGGTGTCCTGCTGACGGCCGTCGAGGTAGAGCCGGCCGCGGCCGGCGGCGGAATCCCAGCTGTAGGCCGCGGTGTGCCAGTCCTGCATGCCGGAGATCCGGTCGCTGGTCAGGATGTCGCCGGGGGTGCTGCCGAGGCCGCCGTGGAGCCGGCCGTCGGTGCCGACGTAGAGCAGCGGCTGGGCCTCGCCGGGGCCGGCGGCCTGGTAGGCGCCCAGCAGTCGGTCCGCCGTCCCGAGCAGCACGCCGGGCCGGTTCCCGGAGAACTGGATCTCCACGGTGAAGTCACCGGTGGTCGGGACGGTCTGTTCCGGCAGGGAGAGCAGCGAGGTCGCGCCGAAGTCCGCCACGGTGGGGCGGCCGGGCGCGTTGCCGGACATGCCCGGTTGGGGCAGACCCAGGGTGACGTTGGTGAAGGTGCCGTTCCGGTCGCCGTCGATTCCGTGGACGGCGGAGTGCGCGACCGTTCCGGAGGTCTCGCCCATCGTGTAGTAGGCGCTGGGCCGCGCCGCCAGTACCGCCTCGGTGTGGCTGACGCCCGCCGGGTGGAACGGCTCGGGCACCGAGGGCTTCCAGTGGCCGCCGTTGCTGTCGGTCAGGTCCGCGACCCGGTCCCGCCGCAGGTCGTAGCCGATGGTGGCGTAGTTCCGCCCGGACGGCAGGGTGATCGAGGAGAGCGCCGACCCGACCTGGCGGGCGCGGTAGTGATCGCCCACCTGCTCGGGGGTCAGGGCGTAGGAGTAGGAGGCGAACTCGTCGATGGAGCCGCCGAAGTAGCTGGTCCGGCGCTCGGGATCGAGGCCGGGGTAGCCGGCGACGGTGTTGCCGCCGCCGATGATTCCGATGTCCGAGGCGGGCAGCGGAACCACGGCCGCGCCCCGGCCGGCCGCCCACTGCCCGTCCAGGTAGAGCGCCTGGCCGTTGCCGGAGGCGGTGATCACGGCGTGGTGCCAGGCGCCGTCGGAGACCACCCGGCCGCCCGCGAGCGGCTGGTGGGTGATGTCCTGGAAGCCTCCGTACAGCCGGCCGTCGGTGCCGACGTAGAGCGCGGGCACGTCCGGCGAGGAGGGCGGGGTGGTGACGCCGCCGTCGAGGCGGCGGCTCTGGTAGGAGTACAGGATGCCGCCGCTGCCCGCGGCGGCCTTGAACCACAGCTCCACCGAGCCCTGGTTGTTCGCGCCGGTGGCCGCCCGGAAGTCGTACACCGCGGTGGCGTTGCCGTCGAACACGGCCGCGCCGTCGGGGGACCCGTAGAGCGCGCCGGGCCCGCCGGGCCGGGGCGCCGTGTAGTAGGGGCCGGAGCACGCGGCGCAATGGACCACCTCGTCGCGGGCCGTGGCGCCGGTGCTCCCGGCGGTGACCGGGTCGGCCAGGCGGAGGTAGGTGGTGGGGACGGCGTCCGTCACCAGCGACGAGTAGTGCGAGATGCCGGTGTAGTCGTACTTCGTGCAGTTGGTGCCCGCGTCGGGGGCGCACACCTTGACGAGCAGGTCGCCGAGGTAGTCGTAGGTCCAGGTCAGCGCGGACGAGGGGACACCCGTCGTGACGGGGTCGGTGGTGACCCGGGTGACGTGCTGGGCGGTGGAGCCGGTCGGCCTGCCCCAGGTGAAGCGCAGGGTACGCCCCGAGGCGTCGGAGGTGGCGCCGGTGAGCAGGCCGTCGACGGTGTAGGTGTACCGGACCGCGAGGCCGTTCGCGTCGGTGGTGGAGGCCAGCCGGGCCGCCGCGTCGAAGTGCAGGACGGTGCCGGTCTTGTCGGTGAGGTCGAGACCGGTGGTACCGACCGCGACGAGGGTCGCGAAGCGGCCGGCGGGCGGGGTGTAGGAGCCGTCGGCGTTGTACGCGAACCTGACCCGCTGCCCGTCCGGGAGGGTGATCAGCGCGTCGCCGTGCCCGTCGAAGGTGAGCCGGGTGTCGTAGGGGCTGCTCCAGCCGGTGCCGAACAGGCCGGAGGCGCGGGTGTCCAGGCTGTTGTAGACGCGGGTGACGTCGAGCGGCGGCCCGGCGGTGGGCACGGTCGCGTCGGTGGCCGAGGTGGTGTAGTCGCCGGTCAGCGGGTCGACCCCGGGCACGACCGGGTCGGTGGCGGATCCCAGGTGGGCCGCGACGCCGGGCTGCGGCACCCGCGGGGTCAGCCGGGCGACCGGTGAACTGACCATCTCGCGGCCGTCGTTGAGGTCGACCCACCAGGCGTAGGTCTGGTTCCAGACGAGGTCCCCGGGCCGGACCTGGAAGGTCCCGCCGGCCTGCGCCGGGTAGGTGACGACATTGCCGTTGTGCGCCAGGTGCAGGGTGTAGGTCAGCGCGGAGGGCCAGGAGTCGACGTCCCGTCCGGTGACGGTCAGCACCGGGGTGAGGGTCGCCGGGGAGAATCCGTCCGGCGGCGCCTGGGCGTCCACCACCGGGTCCAGATTGGTGACTTCGAGGGTGAAGCAGCCGCCCGGGGGAATGCCGGAGAGGTCGGAGAACCAGCCGCCGGAGCGGCTCACCATGTCCCAGCAGACCACGTAGGAGCGCGGTGGCAGCGCCCCGATCGCCCCGTTCAGGGTGATCTGCGTGTTCGGCGGGACGTCCACCGGCATCGAGGTGTACACCCGGCTGGTGACCGGCATCTCGGCCAGCGTCGCCGGGTCGTAGAGGCGGTAGGACAGCCGGTAGCCGCTGCCGGGCTGCCAGGTCTGCTCGCCGTGGTTGGTGACGGTGACGGCGATCTCGCCGGGCTGGCTGTTGGTCACCGGCGGGGAGACCGGGGCGCCGTCCACCGTCGCGTAGTAGGCCGCCTCGGCCGAGTAGTTGATCTGCAGGTAGGGCTTGTTGGCGGAGGCCGCGGAGGCGAACGACCGGAGCGCCCCGGCGGGGCCGCGCAGGGCGAGGCCGCAGTCGGACGGGGAGAGCCCGTGGGTGCAGTCGTCGAGCATCGCCACGCCGGCGGAGCCGATGCCGATCCAGCCCCAACCCTGTCCCGCGCCGAAGGTGGCAGAGCCGATCTCGGCGCCGGTGGTGACCCCGCCGACGCGGTTGACACCGGTCGGGGACCAGGGTGCGGTGATCGGGGTCACCGACACGGCTCCGGCGGCGCTGGCGTACGTCTGGAAGAGGTGGAGCGCGGCGCTCACCACGTAGTCGTTGGCGAGGGTCCCGCGGAGGCCCGCGAAGGAGAGATAGGACTCGAAGCGGTGCCCCGTGCCGTCGCCGCCGACCAGGAGCAGCGCGTTGCCCGCGTAGTTGGCACCGCTGAAGTCGTCGACGTAGGTGGAGGCGCTCGCCGGGTTCGGCGCGGTGACCGTGGTCGGGTCGACCACCACCGGGTAGACCCGGGCCGGGTCGTCCAGCCAGGCCCGGTCGGCCGTGACCGTGAGCGTGTACCGGCCGCCCTCCTCCCGCAGCCCGTAGCGGACGGCCGTGGAGGTGTTCGGCGCGCCGGGCGCGGAGTCGTGCATCAGCCCGCGCGGCACCCGCATCCGTTCGGCTCCGGCGGCGTCCCGGAGGACGACCTCGCCGTCCCCGGTCAGGGCGGGGGTCAGACCGGCGGTGCGGACCGGGAACGACCAGGTGTTGCCCGCCCGCGGGCCGGCCAGGACGAGTTCCTCCTTCACCCCCTCGGTCAGCGCGGTCACCGACAGGTCGGTGTCCGGCAGGATCGACGGGTAGACGGCGGTGGCGCCCGTGACGACCGGGGCCACGGACGCGGCGCCGGTCAGCGTGTAGCCGACGCCGAGGCCGCCGTCGAGGGTGAGCGTCTCCAGCTCGGCGCCGGTGCCCCGGTCGGCCAGGGAGAGGCCGAAGGCGCTGCCGCGCATGGTCCAGCGCGCGCCCTCGCGGGCCAGGGAGGTGTTGACGGCCTCCCAGGATCCGTCCGCCGTACGGCGGTTGACCGGCTCCTGGAACACCAGCCGGGAGCGGGTGCCGTCGCTGTTCTGGAAGGTGCGGGTGTTCTCGGTGCGCTCGGCCACGAGTTCGACGCTCGCGTCGTCGTCCCGCTCGTGCCCGGACCGGCCGGCACCGGAGGTCGGGGCGGCGATCTCCACCGGGCTCGCGGTACGGGGCGGGGCCGCCGGTGGGACGGTCTCGGCCCCGGCGGCGAACTGCGGGCGGTTGGACACCCGGGCCACGGGTGCGGGCGCGCCCGAGGCGGGCGGCTCCACCGACGGGGCGCCGTGCCCGGTGCCCGGTCCCCCGGCCCCGGCCCCGGTGGCCTCGGCCGTGGTCCGCGGCGGCAGATCGGTGGCGCTCCCGTAGCGTTGCACCGGTATGGTCGGGGCGGCCACCGGGCCGGTCCCGTCCGCCGGGTGCGCCGGCGCCGCGACCAGCAGCTCCGAGGAGAAGTTGACCACCAGTGCCAGCAGTACGGCGGTCGCCACCCGGCGCGTGCCTCTGATCCGTCTCCCGATTCGGCGCACCACGAATACCCCCTGTCCCCCGTGCCACTCAAGTGCGGCACCGCGAAGCGATCATGGGGGCGGGAACCCGGGCGTGTCAGCGCCTGCCGGGCGGGAAATTCGGCTCCGGGCACGGAGTTCATCCGGCGGTCATTCCGCGTGCGCTGCCGCTCCGCCCGGGTGGCACCGGCCGTTCGGCCACGACCCGGCCGAGACCGCCGAAGCGTGGCCGGAGCGGCGGGAGACGCCGCCGACGGAGCGGGCGGAGGGAGGGTCAGTCGAGGTCGGTGACCGCCAGGGCGTCGGCGATCAGTCGGGTGGCGAAGTCGTGGTCGTCGCCGGCGATCCGGTTGATGTGCTCGGCGAGGAGGACGGAGGTGGCCTCCAGCGGGTTCATCTCGGCGCCGGTCCAGTCGCCGTACTGGGCCCGCCAGAGGTTGGGGCTCAGACCGGTGCCGGCGGCGATGAGGAGGCCGGCCATGGTGGGGATGACCTCGGGGCGGAAGGTGTTGGGCATCATCCGCATCGTGGCCACCAGGGTGGGCACCACGTGCTCGACCACCTCCTTGTCGTGCCGTTCGCAGACCGCCCGCAGCCAGTCCATGTACATGTAGATGAGCGTGCACACGCCCTCCAGCAGGGCGTCCGCCTCCTCCGGGCCCAGGGAGGCGGCGAACTGGTCGACCATCCGCTGCTGTTCGGGGTCGGTTCCGGTCCTGCCGTCGTAGATGGCCTTGAGCCGCGAGTCGATCACCAGGAGCGCGGTGCTCACGTCACCGACGGGCGCGTTGGCGGGGTCGCAGGGCGATGACACAGGATTCCTCCTCGGGCGGACGCAGTGAGTAGCGTCGCATGTTCACAGGGTGGTGTGTCGAGGAAAAGCGGAATCCGGGCCCACCCGATGTCCGGTCAGCGGACGGTGACGGGCGGCCGGTCGACGGCCGGGCCGACGGTGTCGTCGCGCGCGACCACCGCGACGGCTCCGCCCAGTTCTGGATCTCCGTTCTGGATCTCCGACGAGCCGAACGGTCGGGGCGGGCCTGGGGCGGGATCGCCTGCTACGGCCCCACCACCATCGACGTCGCCTTCGACGGCTGGGCGAGGTGCTCACGGTCGTACCGTTCCGGTCCGCTCCCGGTTGGGCCGGGACGGCTCCTGGCACGGACCACCGACAGCCGGCGGCCGGTCAGTCCTCGATCTCCTCCCAGCCGCGCCGGGGCGGGGCGCCGGCGGGGAGCTTCGGGTCGCGGGAACGGTAGACGAGGTACGGGCGGAAGAGGTACTGCACGGGCGCGCTGAACATGTGCACCAGGCGGGTGAAGGGCAGCAGCGCGAACAGCAGCAGTCCGACCACCGCGTGCACCTTGAACGCGACCGGCACGTCCGCCATCCGGTACACGTCCGGGCTCAGGGTGAACAGGCTGCGGACCCACGGGGCGATCGTGGTGCGGTAGTCGTAGCCGGCGTCGAGCGAGGCGTGCGTCAGCTTGGCGACCAGGCCGAGCACGATCGCCGCGAGCAGCACCGCGTACATCAGCTTGTCGTTGCGGGTGGTCGCGCGCAGCACGGCCGGGTTGGTGCGCCGGCGGTAGAGCAGCACCAGGATCCCGGTGACGGCGAGCAGGCCGGCCGCGCAGCCGGCGAAGAGCGAGAGCAGGTTGTAGGCGTGCTCGTCCATGCCGACCGCGTCGGTCCAGGAGGCGGGCACGAACAGGCCCATCAGATGGCCGACCAGGACGAACAGGATGCCGTAGTGGAACACCGGCGAGGCGAGGTTCAGCAGCCGGGACTCGTAGATCTCCGAGGAGCGGGTGGTCCAGCCGAACCTGTCGTAGCGGTAGCGCCAGACGAGGCCGGAGACGAGGAGCGCGAGCGCGATGTACGGCAGCGCGCCCCAGAGGAAGGTGTCCATCGGCGGGTCTCCGGTCGGGGTTCGGAACGGTTCGGTCGGGACAGCTCCGTCAGGGCGAGTCGGTCAGCACCGGCAGCAGCCCCAGGTGCCCGTACGGCGTGAGCGCGTCCAGGCCGACCTCCTCCCGCGGCGGTCCGCTGCGGGCGAGGGCCAGGGCGGCGGCGCGGTCCTTCGGCGAGGGGCCGGGCAGGGTGGCGCAGACGGCGGCGAGCACGTCCGCGTACGGCGTGCCGTGCTCGGTGAGGGCGAGGCGCAGCAGTTCCAGCGCGGGCCGGTGCTCGCGCAGCAGGGTGTCGTCACCGGTGGCGGCGGTGAACTCCAGCACGGCGGGCAGGAAGTCGGGCAGGTCCTCGTCGCTGAACTCCAGGGCGTGGGCCCGGTAGACGGTCTTGAAGCGCAACAGCGCCTCGCCGCGCCGCCGGGTGTCGCCGTCGGTCCACCAGCTCAGGTGCAGGCTGTGCCGCTGCCGGAAGTCGAACACCTCGACGTAGTGGCGGGAGAGTTCGCCGGGCGGGAGTCCTCCGGCCCGGTCGAGGAAGGTCCGCAGCGGAGCGGCGGCGGCGTGCCGGACCGGGCCGAGCAGTGCGGCCAGCTGCGGCGGCATTGGATCGGGCCCCTCGGGGTAGCAGAGGCATTCGGCGGCGATCCGGCGCACCACCGCCCGTTCCCCGGCGGTCACCGGGCCTCCTCGTGCGGGGCGTCCCCCTGCGGGGCGTCCTCGCGCGAAGTGTCCGCGCCAGGCGGATCCTGCCGGTCGCCGGTCTGGCGGCGGCGCAGCGCGTGGAAGCTCTCGACCGTGATCAGCGGCAGCGAGCGGCGACCCGAGCCCTCGCCGAACGGCCCGTCGACGCCACCGGGTTCGCCGTCGACGTGGTCCACACTGCAGCCGGTGGGCACGGCGGCCTCCTCCAGCCGTTCGGCGTCGGCGCGAGCGGCGGTCGGGATGACGTAGCGGTCCTCGTACTTGGCGATCGCGAGCAGCCGGAAGAGGTCCTCGATCTGGCGGGCGTCGAGTCCGACGGCCTCGGCGGCGGCGGGGTCGGGGGTCCGGCCGAGGTTGACGGCGCGCATGTGGGCGCGCATCGCGGCCAGCCGGTCGAGGGCGGCGCGCACCGGCACCGGGTCCCCGGCGGTGAAGAGTTCGGCGAGGTACTCGACCGGGATCCGCAGGGCGTCGATCGCGCCGAAGAGGTTGCCGGCGTCCTCGCCGTCGTGGCCGCTGGCGGCGACCTCCTCGACCACCGGGGACAGTGGCGGGATGTACCAGACCATCGGCAGGGTGCGGTACTCGGGGTGGAGCGGCAGGGCCACCCGGTAGGTGCTGATGAGCGCGTGGACGGGCGAGCGGCGGGCGGCCTCGATCCAGTCGTGGGGGACGCCGTCGCGTTCGGCGGCCCGTCGCACCTCGGGGTCGTCGGGGTCCAGGAAGACGCCCAACTGGGCTTGGTAGAGCTGGTGTTCGTCCTCGACGGAGGCGGCGGCGGTGACCCGGTCGGCGTCGTAGAGGACGACGCCGAGGTAGCGCAGCCGCCCGACGCAGGTCTCGGAGCAGACGGTGGGCAGGCCGACCTCGGTGCGCGGGTAGCAGAAGGTGCACTTCTCGGCCTTGCCGGTGCGGTGGTTGAAGTAGATCTTCTTGTAGGGGCAGCCGGTGACGCACTGGCGCCAGCCCCGGCAGCCGTCCTGGTCGACCAGGACGATGCCGTCCTCGGCCCGCTTGTAGATCGCGCCGGACGGACAGGCCGCCACGCAGGCGGGGTTGAGGCAGTGCTCGCAGATCCGGGGCAGGTAGAACATGAAGCTCTGCTCGTACTCGAACCTGATCCGCCGCCCGACCTCCTCCCGCATCCGCTCCACGTTGGGGTCGGCGGGTCCGTGCTCGGGGGCGCCGCCGAGGTCGTCGTCCCAGTTGGGGGACCATTCGACGGCCATCGGCCGCCCGGTGACCATCGAGTGCGGCCGGGCGACGGGGTAGTCCTCGCCGAGCGGGGCATCGGTGAGGGCGCTGTAGTCGTACGTCCAGGGCTCGTAGTAGTCCTGGAGGGTGGGCAGCACCGGGTTGGCGAAGATGGTGGCGAGCTTGTACAGCCGCCCGCCCTGGCGGAGCTTCAGCCGTCCGTGCCGGTCCAGCCGCCAGCCGCCGCGCCACTTCTCCTGGTCCTCGTAGCGGCGCGGGTAGCCGAGCCCGGGGCGGGTCTCGACGTTGTTGAACCACACGTACTCGGTGCCCCGGCGGTTGGTCCAGGTCTGTTTGCAGGTCACCGAACAGGTGTGGCAACCGATGCACTTGTCCAGGTTCATCACCATGGCGAGCTGGGCCATCACGCGCATCAGTACCGCACCTCCTGGCTCCGTCGGCGGATCACCGTCACCTCGTCGCGCTGGTTCCCGGTCGGGCCGAGGTAGTTGAACGCCCAGGAGAGCTGGGCGTACCCGCCGATCAGATGGGTGGGCTTGAGCAGCACCCTGGTCAGCGAGTTGTGGATGCCGCCGCGCTTGCCGCCGGTCTCGGCCCGGGGGACGTTGACGGTGCGTTCCTGCGCGTGGTGCATGTACACCGTGCCGGCCGGCATCCGGTGCGAGACGACGGCGCGGGCGACGACGACGCCGTTGCGATTGACGGCCTCGATCCAGTCGTTGTCGGCGACGCCGATGGCGGCCGCGTCCTCCACGGACATCCAGATCACCTGTCCGCCCCGGGAGAGCGCGAGCATGAACAGGTTGTCCTGGTACTCGGAGTGGATGGACCACTTGTTGTGCGGAGTGAGGTAACGGACCGTCACCTCCTTGCGCCCGTCGGCCCCGAGGGCCGGTTCACCGAAGAGCCGGCGCAGGTCGAGCGGCGGCCGGTAGACCGGCAGGGCCTCGCCGAGTTCGTGCGTCCAGTCGTGGTCGAGGAAGAAGTGCTGGCGGCCGCTGAGCGTGTGCCAGGGCTTGAGGTGCTCGGTATTGACGGTGAACGGGCTGTAGCGGCGCCCGCCGGACTCGCTGCCGGACCACTCGGGCGAGGTGCTCACCGGGGCGGGGGCGGCCTGGGTGTCGGCGTAGGAGATCCGGCGGCCCTCGTTCTCGGCCGCGAGGTGGGCCAGCTCCCGCCCGGTGCGGCGTTCCAGGTCCCGGAAGCCCTGGGTGGCGAGCCGCCCGTTGGTGGTGCCGGACAGGGCGAGCACGGTGTCCGCGGCCTTGACGGCGGTGTCCAGCAGCGGGCGGCCGTCGGCCGGGCCGCCGCGCGCGACCCCGTTGCGGGCCTTGAGCTGCTCCACCTCCTCGTCCGGCCGCAGTACCACGCCCTTGACGGGCAGGCCGAGTTGCTCGACCAGCGGGCCGAGCGCGGCCATCTTCGCCGCCACGGCGGGATAGTCGCGTTCGACGACGGCCAGGTTGGGCAGGGTGACGCCGGGGACGGGCTCGCAGCCGCCGTCGCGCCAGTCCGCGTCGGTGCCGCCGGGCTGCGCCGTCTCGCCGGGGGTGTCGTGCTGGAACGGCGTGGCGACCAGGTCGTGCCGCACCCCGAGGTGCTCGGCGGCGAGTTCGGAGAACCGTCCGGCGATCGCGTGGAAGGCGTCGAAGTCGGTGCGGGCCTGCCAGGGCGGGTCGACGGCCGGGGCGAAGGAGTGCACGAAGGGGTGCATGTCGGTGGAGGACAGGTCGTGCTTCTCGTACCAGGTGGCGGCGGGCAGGACGACGTCGGACAGCAGGGTGGAGGAGGTCATCCGGAAGTCCAGCGAGAGCAGCAGGTCGAGCTTGCCCTCGGGTGCGCGATCGTGCCAGCGGACGTCGCGCGGGCGCACTTCGGGCCCGGCCTCGTGGGCGCGCAGCGAGGAGTGGGTGCCCAGCAGGTGCTTGCTGAAGTACTCGGCGCCCTTGGCGGAGGAGCCGAGCAGGTTGGCCCGCCAGAGGGTCATCACCCGGGGCCAGTTGGCGGGATCGTCCGGGTCCTCGCCGGCGAATCCCAGGCGTC
The DNA here is from genome assembly GCF_044764505.1 of Kitasatospora sp. NPDC094019. Taxonomy (NCBI): domain Bacteria; kingdom Bacillati; phylum Actinomycetota; class Actinomycetes; order Kitasatosporales; family Streptomycetaceae; genus Kitasatospora; species Kitasatospora sp. NPDC094019. Next base: position 464,196 of record NZ_JBIWIF010000002.1, on the reverse strand, counting down.
CGGCGCGGAGTTCGCCGACCACGTGGTCCTTCGGGTCGCGGCCGAGGGCGCGGGCCTCGTCGGTCAGGTCGAGCGGGTTGCGGTCGAAGGTCGGGTAGGAGGGCATCCAGCCGACCCGGGCGGAGCGGGCCAGCAGGTCGACCGTGGCCAGGCCGCGGAACCGGCCGGTGCCGAGCGGGGAGGCCAGCACGTCGGCGGGGTAGGTGTCGTAGCGCCACTGGTCGGTGTGCAGGAAGAACCAGCCGGTGCCGATCATCTGCCGGGGCGGGCGGGACCAGTCGGTGGCCCCGGCGAGCGTGGCCCAGCCGGTGAACGGGCGGCACTTCTCCTGGCCGACGTAGTGCGCCCAGCCGCCACCGTTGCGGCCCTGGCAGCCGGTCAGGGTGAGCAGGGCGAGGAAGGAGCGGTAGATGGTCTCGGAGTGGAACCAGTGGTTGGTGCCGGCGCCCATCAGGATCATGCAGCGGCCGCCGGACTCCTCGGCGGTGCGGGCGAACTCCCGGGCCACCCGGACGGCCTGGGCGGCCGGGACCGAGGTGTGGCGTTCCTGCCAGGCGGGCGTGCCGGGGGTGTCGGCGTCCTGGTAGCCGTCGGGCCAGCGGCCGGGCAGGCCGGGACGGCCCACGCCGTACTGGGCGAGCAGCAGGTCGTAGACGGTGGTGACCAGCTCGCCGCCGTCGAGGCGCAGGGCCGGCACGCCGCGGTGGACGATGTCGCCGAGGCCCTGCCCGTGCTCGCCGCCGTCGGTGTCGAAGCGCGGCAGCATCACCTCGACCGGGGTGACCCCGGCCTCGCCGTGCAGGGTCAGCCGCGGGCGGACGTCTTCGAGGTCGAGGTTCCAGCGGCCCTCGCCGGAGGCGGTCCAGCGGAAGCCCAGCGAGCCGTTGGGCACGGCGGGGCGGCCGGTCGCCCCGTCGAGGACGGCGAGCTTCCAGTCGGCGCCCTCGCCCTCGTCGCCGAGGTCGCTCGCGCGCAGGAACTTGGCCGGGACGTACCCGCCGTCCCGTTCGGTGAGGGTGACCAGGAACGGCAGGTCGGTGAAGCGGCGGACGTAGTCGTCGAAGAACGGTGTCGTGCGGTCGACGAAGAACTCCCGCAGGATCACATGGCCCATCGCGAGGGCCAGCGCGCCGTCGGTGCCGGGGTGGGGGTGCATCCACTCGTCGGCGAACTTGGTGTTGTCCGCGTAGTCCGGGGAGACCGCCACCACCTTCTGGCCCCGGTAGCGGGCCTCGGCCATCCAGTGCGCGTCCGGCGTCCGGGTGACCGGGACGTTGGATCCCCACATCATCAGATAGGCGGCGTCCCACCAGTCCCCCGACTCGGGGACGTCGGTCTGGTCGCCGAACACCTGCGGGGAGGCGACCGGCAGGTCCGCGTACCAGTCGTAGAAGGAGAGCATCGGCGCGCCGATCAGCGCGTGGAAGCGGGCGCCGGCCGCGTGCGAGACCATCGACATGGCCGGGATCGGCGAGAATCCGGCGATCCGGTCCGGCCCGTACCGCTTCACGGTGTGCACGTGCGCGGCGGCGACGATCTCCACCGCCTCGTCCCAACTCGTCCGCACCAGGCCGCCCTTGCCCCGGGCCCGCTGGTAGGAGCGGCGACGCTCCGGGTCGTCCTGGACGTCCGCCCAGGCGAGCACCGGGTCCCCCAGCCGGGCGAGCGCCTCCCGGTACAGCTCCAGCAGCACCCCGCGCACGTACGGGTAGCGGACCCGGGTGGGCGAGTAGGTGTACCAGGAGAAGGCGGCGCCGCGCGGGCAGCCGCGCGGCTCGTACTCGGGGCGGTCGGGGCCGACGGACGGGTAGTCGGTGGCCTGGGTCTCCCAGGTGATGATGCCGTCCTTGACGAAGACCTTCCAGCGGCAGGAGCCGGTGCAGTTGACGCCGTGGGTGGAGTACACGACCTTGTCGTGACTCCAGCGGTCCCGGTAGAAGGCGTCGGACTCCCGCCCGCCGGTGAGCCGGACGCTGTGCAGGTCTGGCGCGGGCGTTCCCGGGCGGAAGAACCGGCCCGCCCTCAGGAACGCGGCTCCCGGCTCGCCCGGGGCCTGACCACCGGTGCCGCCGTCACCGCTGCCGCCATTGCCGCTGTCGGTGCTGCCGATACCGCCGGCGACGCTGGTCGGCTCCCGCACGTGGCACCCTCCCGTTCCGGGCCGGACTGTGTGCCCATCGAAACCGCGCGGCGGCGGCAGCGCACCCCGGAGTCCTCCCCCCGGGTGACCGGCCGCCCGGCGAGGGCCCGGTCCGGCGGGCCCGGCTGGCAGGACGCCCGCGCGGACGGTGCGATGGGGTCATGGACGACGGAGCCACCAGGAGTTCGACCGGCAGCGCGGCCGCGGGGAACGACCGGACCGGCGTGCCCGGCGGCAGGGCCGACCGCCGGGGCCCGCGCGCGGCGGCGGTCCCCCCGGCGACCGGTGCGGCCGTGATGGCGACCGGCATCCTCTCGGTCGGCTTCCACCTGGCCGGATTCGACGCGCTGTCGGCCGCCGCCCTCTGGATCGCGGCCGCGCTCTGGCTGCTGCTCGCCGCCGCCTTCGTCGCCCTGCTCGTCGGCGACCGGAGCGACTGGACCGCCCGGGCGCAGACCCCGCCCGCGCTCACCGCCGTCGCCGCCACCACCGTGCTGGGCGTGCGGATCGACCAGCTCGGCCGGACCACGGCGGCGGAGGCCCTGCTCGCCGTGGCCGCCGCGGCCGGGCCGGTGCTGCTGACCTCGGTACTGCGCCACCTCGGACGTCGGCTGCCCGGCGGGGCCTTCCTGATCTGCGTCGCCACCCAGGGCCTGGCCGTCCTGGCCGCCACCCTCGCCCCGCACACCGCCGACTGGCTGGCCCGGGCGGCGCTGGTGCTGTTCGTCCTGGGGCTGCTGCTCTACCTGGACGCACTGTTCCGCTTCGACCCGCGCCAGGTGACCGAGGGGGCCGGCGACCACTGGGTGGCCGGCGGCGCCCTGGCGATCTCGGCCCTGGCCGCCTCCAAGCTGCTCGCCTCCGGCGTCTGGAGCGGCGGCGCGCACACCGCCCTGCGGGTGGTCACGCTGGTCCTGCTGGGGATCGCGCTGCTCTGGTACACGGTGCTGGCCGTCGCCGAGGTGACGCACCCGCGCCTCCGCTACGACCTGCGCCGCTGGTCCACGGTCTTCCCGCTGGGCATGACCGCGGTGGCCTCGCTGTCGACCTCCGCCGCCGCCCGGGTGGAGTGGCTGGATCCGCTCGGCCGGGCGCTGCTCTGGGTCGCGGCGGCGGTGTGGCTGCTCACCGCCGCCGGGGCGCTGCGCGCACTGGGGCGCGGTCGGCGGCGGCCCTCCACCGGGGCCGGGACCGCCCCCGGGCCCGGCTCCGACGCCGGCAGGTCCGTCCCCGCCCGGGAGGACTGATGTCCTGTCCCGGAGGACCGACGCCCCGCGCGGCCGCCAGGGACCCGCCCCGCTCGAACGCCCCCTCCAACATCCCCTCCAACGTCCCCTCAGACGTCCCGGCGCCGCACGACCGTCACGGCGAGCAGCACCGCGCCCACCGCCCACCCCGCGTAGGCGAGCCACGAGCCCGCCACCGTCGCCGGGTGCGGCGGGAGCAGCACGTTCGTCAGGTCGGCCCAGGACAGCCGCCGCCAGGCCGTGAACGGCATCGCGTGCGCGATCGCCGCCGACCACGCCTGGTTCTCGTTGAACGAGGCGGGCAGCAGGAAGAGCACCAGGACACCGGCGACCACGCTCGCCGCCGCGTGCCGGATCAGGGTCCCCAGGCCGAAGCCGATCAGCGCGCAGACCGGCGCCAGCAGCGCGGCGGCCGCGACGGCGCGCAGCGCGCCCGGCTCGGCGATCGACACCCCCGCGTGGCGGCGGTCGAGCAGTGCCTGCGCCGCCCAGAAGGAGAGCCCGGCGGCGAGCGTGCCGAGGCCGAGCATGGCCGTGGCCAGGACACCGGCCTTGGCCAGCAGGACCGCCCGGCGGTCCGGGACGGCGGAGAAGGTGGTGCGGATCATGCCGCTGCCGTACTCGGCGACGACCACGGCGGTGCCGACCCCGACGGCGAGGAGCATGAGGAGGTCCACGGCCGCCACGGTGAACGAGGCGTTCAGCGCGGCGCCGATCCTGTCGGACCCCGGCGGCGGGCCGCCGGGCTCGGTGTTCAGGTAGCTGCGGTGCGCGGCGTTGAGGTTGACGGCGACGAGGACGAGCAGCCCGGTCCCCAGTACCCAGGGCATGGAGCGCAGGGACCAGAACCTGATCCACTCGGCGGCGTACAGGTCCCGGAAGCGGGGCCGGGGCCCGTCCACGGCGGCGCCGACGGCGGGAACGGTGGTGCCCGGGACAGTGGTGCTCGGGACGGTGCTGGTCATCGCGGTCCTCCGGCGGAGTGGTCGGCGTGGTCGGCGGTCAGGGCCATGAACGCCTCCTCCAGGGAGGCCGTCCGGGCGGTCAGTTCGAGCAGCGGGACGCGGAGGTCGAGCGCGAGCGCGCCGATCCGGGCCGGGTCGAGGCCGGTCACCAGGAGCGTCCCGGCGTCGTCCCCCGGCCGCACCTCGCCACCGGCCGCCCGCAGGGCGTCCGCCAGCGGCCCGGTCCCGGTGGTGCGAACGGTGACGCCCGCTCCGGTCCCGCCCCGCCCGGCGCCGCGCGCGGCGAACTCCGCGAGGCTCTCGTCCGCGATCAGCCGGCCCCGGCCGATCACCACCAGGCGGTCCGCGGTGTGCTCCATCTCGCTCATCAGATGGCTGGAGACGAACACCGTCCGCCCCTCCGCGGCCAGCCGCCGGAACAGTTCGCGCACCCAGCGCACGCCCTCCGGGTCGAGCCCGTTCAACGGCTCGTCGAACAGCAGCACCGGCGGGTCCCCCAACAGCGCGGCCGCGATGCCCAGCCGCTGCTTCATCCCGAGCGAGTAGCCGCCGATCCGGCGGCCGGCCGCCCCGTCGAGGCCGACCTCCGCCAACACCTCCTCGACCCGCTCCCGCGGCACCGCGTTGCTCCGGGCGAGCGCCCGCAGATGGGCGCGGCCGCTGCGGCCGCCGTGGACGTCGCCGGCGTCGAGCAGCGCGCCGACGTGCCGCAGGCCGCGCGGCAGTTCCCGGAACCGGCGGCCGCCCACGGTGGCGGCGCCGGCGGACGGCGCGTCCAGGCCCAGGATCATCCTCAGGGTGGTGCTCTTCCCGGCGCCGTTCGGCCCGAGGAACCCGGTCACCAGACCCGGGCGAACGGTGAAGGTCAGCTCGTCGACGGCGGTGGTGCGGCCGTAACGCTTCGTCAGTCGGTGGACTTCGATCATGTGCTCCACACTGCCGCCCGGCCACCCCCCGGCACATCCGACCGGGGAGGACACCCCGTCCGCCCCCGCTGTCACCCCTGGTCGTACACCCCCGCTCCGATGCCCCGGTCCGGCTCCACCTCGTACGATCACCGCATGTCAGAGACGCCCGTGCCCCCGCCGACCCTCCCGCCCCGGCTCCAGCGAATACCGCCCGGTGCCTGGACCGCGTTCGCGTGGTGCCTCTCGCTGCTCTCCCCCGTCCTCGGGGACGCCGACCGTCCGTCCCACCGGGCCACCGACGACCCCGGCCACGCCCCGGCCGCCCACCAGGACTGGGTGACCGCGGGGTTCACCACCCCGGTCGCCCTGCTCGCCGCCGCGCTGCTGCGCCGCCGGCCCCGCACGGCCGTCGCGCTGCTGCTCGCCGCCACCGTGGTGCAGACCGAGGCATGGCGCTGGGAGCTCCAGCTGCCGCCGACCGCGCTGCTCGCGGTGGTCACCGCCCTCTGCCTGGTCACCGCCGCCGAGCCGCGCCGGACCTCGCGCGCGGCCCTGGCCATGGTGCTGGGCGCGCTGACGCTCCATCTGCTGCTCGCACCCGCGCTCGGCGGCGGCCTGCTGCTCACCGGCACCCGGATCGGCGCCAACGACGCGGGCGTCCTGATCGCCGTCATCGCCTGGCTGATCGGCCGTTCGGTGCACCAGTCGCGGGCGCACGCCGAGGCATTGAGCGCCCGCGCGGCGGAACAGGCCGTCACCGCCGAGCGGTTGCGGATCGCCCGTGAGATGCACGACACCGTGGCGCACAGCATCGGCATCGTCGCCCTCCAGGCGGGCGCGGCCCGCCGGGTCCTCGACACCCGGCCGGACCGGGCCCGCGAGGCCCTCGGCGCGATCGAGACCGCCGGCCGGGAGACCCTGGCCGGGCTGCGCCGGATGCTCGGCGCGCTCCGGCAGGCCGACGACGCCGACGGCTCCGCCACTCCGGCCCACCTCCTGCCCGGGCTGGCCGGCCTCGACCGACTGGCCGCCGCGACCACCGCCGCCGGGGTGCGGGTCGACCTCCGGTGGCAGGGCGAACGTCACCCGCTGCCGCCCGAGATCGACCTCGCGGCGTTCCGGATCGTCCAGGAGTCGCTCGCCAACGTGGTCCGCCACGCCGGTGTCCCCTCCTGCCGGGTCACCGTCGACCACCGGCGGCCCGCCGAACTCGGCCTCGACATCAGCGACCGCGGCCGGGGCCGGGGCACCTCCCCCGCCGGCTACGGACTGGTGGGTCTCCGGGAGCGGGTCGCCCTGCTGCACGGCGACTTCACCGCCGCGCCCCGCCCCGACGGTGGCTTCCGCGTCACCGCCCGCCTTCCACTGACGGGATCCGCCCGATGACTGCCGCACCCGCCGTCCGTGTCGTCCTCGCCGATGACCAGCCCCTGGTCCGGGCCGCCCTGGAGATGGTCATCACCGAGGCCGAGGACCTGGAGGTGGTCGGCGAGGCCGGGAACGGTGCCGAGGCCGTCCGGCTCGCCGAGGAACTCCGCCCCGACGTCGTGGTGATGGACATCCGGATGCCCGTGCTCGACGGGATCGAGGCCACCCGCCAGGTCGCGGCCGGCCCCTCCCCGGCCCGCGTCGTCGTCCTCACCACCTTCGACGAGGACGAGAACGTCTACGCCGCCCTGCGCGCGGGCGCCTCCGGATTCCTCGTCAAGGACATGGCCCTGGACGACATCCTCGCCGCGATCCGGGTGGTCGCCGCCGGGGAGGCGCTGCTCTCCCCCAGCGTCACCCGCCGCCTGATCACCGAGTTCACCGCCCGACCGGCCCCGGCCGCACCCGCGTCCGCACCCGCGTCGGCTCCCGTACTCGCGTCGGCGGGGGCCGACCGTCTCGCCGCCGTCACCGACCGGGAACGCGAGGTCCTCACCCTCGTCGGCCGGGGCCTCGCCAATCCCGAGATCGCCGCCGAACTCGTCCTCAGCCCCGCCACCGTCAAGACCTACATCACCCGGCTGCTCACCAAACTCGCCGCCCGCGACCGCGTCCACCTCGTCATCCTGGCCTACGAGTCCGGCCTGGTCCCGCTCACCACCGGCACGCCACCGGCCTGAGCGGGACCGCGACGGGGCGGGACGGGGCGGGCCCAGGAGTACACCGGCGGTCACCTGGACTGGTGGGCCGTCGATGCCCTGCCCGCCGCCGTCCCGGTCACCGAGGCCGCCGTGACGCGCGAGCAGCGCGCCGTCGTCCCCACCCCGGCGATCTTCGGCGGCATGCCCGCCTCCCGCTACTGGGAGATGGAGGACGCCCGGATCAACTTCGGCTCCGCGGACACCAGCCCCGCCGACCTCGGCCGGCTGCTGCTGATCGCCTTCACCACGGTGTACGGGAACGACTGGTTCTGCTGCCCGCTGCCGAGCCCGTCGGGGTCGCTCGGCCGGGTCGTGCACTGCTCGGTCACGGACGTCTTCGGCGGCGCGACGGTGCTCGCCCACGCCTCGCTGGAGGAGCCGGAGTGGAACCTCTTCGGCCTCGGCGAGGACACCGGCGGCAGCGCCATGGGCGGCGGCGCCGGGGACGGCACCGGACCGCCGCCCTCCCCGTGGTTCTACCGCGCCGCGTCCCTGCCCGCCGGGCTGGAGAGCCCGCCCGCCGAGTCCGTGCTGCTGCTGCGCGACGAGGCGGCGAACCTCGCCTGGGCGGTCGAGGAGACCGTCGGCGACCTGGCCGGGCAGCCACTGGACCGCTACGCCCGCTGGGTGGCGACCGCGCCGTCCCGGCCCGCTCCCGAACCCGGCGACCCGCCCGCCGACCGCTATCTGCTCGCCACCGAGATTCCGGGCCACTGGTACCCGCTGGTGCCCCGGCCGGTCGACCCGGACGCCCCGGAGCAGATCCGGCTGCAACTCGCCGGCCTGGTGCGGGACGCGAACACCCCGGCGCGGCCGCTCGGCCGGCTGCTCGGGGAGCAGCAGTGGCTGTTCGAGGAGGAGGTCCCGCGCTCCGGTGTCCGGGTGGAGCGCAGCCGCCAGTACACCCGCTGGCACGACGGCTCCGCCCACGCCTGGTCGGCCCGGCGCAAGGTCAGCGGCACCGGCTCGGGCTCCAGCGGGCTGCGCTACGACGTGCTGGAGCCCCCACCCGGCCGGGCCCCCGCTCCACCGGGGCCCGGCGAGGCGTGAGCCGTGCGCGACAGCGTCAGGACCGGGTTCAACGCGTTCGGGTTCAGCGGCGCCGCAGCCGCCGTCGACCGGCAGACGGCCCCGTGGCGACACGGCCCCGACCCACGTCCCGAACCGGTAGCGGCCCGGTCGCGGGAGGTGTCAGCCCCCTGCCGTCCACCGGACGCACGGGTGATGCACACTGCCGGGAAGGATCACCGGAAGCGACAACGGCCCAGTCCGGTCCGGGTATTCACGCACGAACTTTCATTGGAACCCACAAGGTGGCACCTGTAGAGCCGAGTTGACGGTGCGAAGCAACGCCACCACCGCGAGATCATGGCGACCGCCCTCAGCCTCGGCGAGTCGCTCAACATCATCCGAGAGAAGGGAGATCAGCTCAAGTGACCCACTACTCCGTGGCATCCGCCCTGCCTGTCGAGTGGAGGAAGGCGTCCGCAAGCAACCCGAACGAGAACTGCGTCGAGTTCGGGCGCTTCAATACGTCTGTGGCGGTCCGCGACAGCAAGGACCCCCACGGGCCCGCGCTCTCGTTCCCGGCCGATGCCTGGCTCGCCTTCGTCGCCGGCCTCCGCGTCGGCGACTTCACCGCACGCCGCTGAGACCGGCCGCACGCATACGGCGTCGGCCCGCACCGGGCGGTGCGGGCCGGCGCTACGACCGACGCTCCGGCACTCCGGCGACGAGCAGCGCCACCACGCTCGCCGCGGCTCCCACCGCGACCACGGCCGGCCAGCCGCCTTGCGCCCAGGCGATCGAACCCGCCAGGGAGCCCAGGGCGATGCCCAGGAAGCGGAGGGTGAACCAGCAGGTGTTGAGGCGGCTGTGGAGCGCCGGGTCGAGGGTGAACAGGACGCCCTGGCAGACGACCTGGTTGCCCCAGGTGCCGACATCGAGCACGACGACCCCGGCCGTCAGCCAGAGGATCCCGCTCCCGCCGGGCAGCAGCAGCGCCCAGGCGGCGGCCGTGACGGCGACCGAGGCGAGCACGACGCGGCGGCGGCCGAAGCGGTCCGCCACGCGCCCGGCGGCCGTGGAGGCGAGCGCCCCGGCCACGGCGACCAGGCCGAACAGGCCGACGACGGTGGAGCCGTAGTGGTAACGCTGTTCGAGGAGGAAGGTCAGCGCGGTCCAGAAGGCGCCGAAGGAGACGCCGACCAGGCCGCCGGAGAGGGTGACGCGGCGGACCTGCGGACTGGTGGCGAAGAGCCGGGGCACCGAGGCCAGCAGCTCGCGGTACGGCAACGCCCGGGCGGGCGGGGCGGTGAGCGGCCCGGTCGGCAGTGCCCGACGCAGGACCAGGGTCAGCAGCACGGTGAGCACGCAGGAGCACCCGTACACGGCGCGCCAGCCCGCCGCTTCGGCGAGGGCCCCGGAGTACGTCCGGGAGGCCAGCACCCCGATCAGCAGGCCGGCCTGGACGGTGCCGACGGTCCGGCCGGGGTCCCGGCCACCGGCCAGGGCGACGGCCAGCGGCGCCACCAGTTGCGGGACCGGGGAGAGCAGGCCGAGCGCGAGGGCCGCGACGACCAGCAGACCCGCCGTCGGGGCGAGCGCGGAGGCCGCAAGGGCGACGGCCGAGGCCGCGCACAGGCCCAGGATCAGCCGCCGCCGGTCCCGGCTGTCGCCGAGGGGGACGAGGAGGGCGATGCCCGTGGCGTAGCCGATCTGGGTGGCGGTCGGCACGGCGCCGAGGCTCTCGGGCGGGACGCGCAGTTCGGCGGCGGCGCTGCCCAGCAGCGGCTGGCCGAGGTAGACGTTGGCGGCGGTCAGGGCGCTGGTCGCGGCGAGCAGCGCGGTGACCCGGCGCGGCGGGAGCCCGGGCCGCGGGACGCCACGCGTCCTGCGGGCGTCAGGGATGTCAGGGGCCGCCAGGGCCTCACGGTCGGATTCGATCACGGAAAGAGACGCTACGGAGACCCTCCCGTGGCAGGCTTTCGCCGATCCGCCGTCCCCTGTCGAGAGTGCGCCAATGCATGGCAAGAGCGAGAACCGCGACGACTACCAGCACGTGCCGCGCCCGCTGGCGGCGATGGCGCGCGACCTCCCCGACGGCCACCACATCCCGCCGCACCACCACCGCCGGGCCCAGCTGATCTACGGCACGAGCGGGGCGATCACCGTCGTCACCGACCGGGGGACGTGGGTGGTGCCGGCCACCCGGGGCGTCTGGGTCCCGGCCGGGGTCGTGCACGCGATGACCTGCACCGGGCCGGTGCGGATGCGCACCCTGTACCTCGAACCCGGCGCCGCGGCCGGACTGCCCGAGGTGCCGACGGTCGTCGCCGTGCCGCCGCTGCTGCGCGAACTCGTCGACGCCGCCACCCGCATCCCGCTCGACTACCGGGTCGACGGCCGCGACGGCCGCCTGGTCGACCTGCTGCTGCTCGAACTCGCTCCGCGGCCCGTCCCCGCCCTGCACCTCCCGGTGCCGACCGATCCGGTCCTGGACGGGCTGTGCGCGGCCGTCCGCGCCGACCCGGGGGCGCGCTGGACGACCACGACCGCCGCCGCCCGCGCCCACCTCAGTCCGCGCAGCCTCCAGCGCAGGTTCCCGGCCGCGACCGGGATGACCCTCACCCACTGGGTCCAGCAGGCCCGGCTGATCCACGCCGTCACCCTGCTGGCGGGGAACACCCCGGTCACCGCCGTCGCCTCCGCCCTCGGCTACGCCACGCCGAGCGCGTTCACCGCGATGTTCCACCGCGCCCTGGGCGTGCCCCCGAGCGGCTGGTTCGGCACCCGGGACCTCGCCGGAACGCCGGCCGACCCCTGAGCGCACCCGAGCACGCCCGGGCAGCGACGGGAGCAGCCGGGTGCGGGGCACCGGCGAGCCGCACTACCGGCCGACCCGGCCGACACGGTAGTCATGGGACTCCGGAAGCCGCAGCCATGGGACGGAGACCCCGCATGTCGACGACGGACCGGCCGATCGATCGCCAAATCCAGGAACTACGAGCCGAGTTGGCCCCTTCGCCCGAGGAGCTGCCGACCCTGGTGACGGAGTTCACGACGGGACGCGGACGGATCGGCACGCTCGGCGTGCTCGCCGCGCAGCAACGGCGGATCATCACCTCCGACCGCCGCAGCCTGCTGCTGCTCGCCACCCGCTGCGCGGACGAACCGCTGGGCACGTGGTTCGCCGGACTCGCCGACGGGGAGAGCGCGGCGCTTCGGACGCTGCCCGCCCTGGCCGCGGCCTGCGGGCCGGCGGCGAACGGTGAGCCACTGGCGGGCTGCCAGGCGTACCCCTCCTACCTCGCGTGGCTCGCGCTGAACGGTCGGCCGGGTCCGGTCGCGGCGGCACTGGTCGCCAACTTCACCGCCTGGGGCGGCTACTGCGCTTCGCTGGCGGGAGCGCTGCGACGGTTCCACGGGTTCGGGGAGGACGCCTGCGCCTTCTTCGACTTCTTCGCGCAACCGGCCGCCGAACTGGAGCGGGCGGCGGCCGAGGCACTCGGCCCAGTGGGTCTCACCGGCCCGGACCTGGCCGCCGCCCGCGAGTACGGCCGGCTGCTGCAGAGCTACGAGGCGCAGTTCTGGACCACGCTGGCCTGAAGCTCGCCGTCCGACCGTGATCCACTGACCCGCAGCCGTCTGTCGCCTCGCCACTCTCCCTGCGTGCTCCGGTGGGGCCGCTGTCGTGCGTAGTGGTCAGGGGCGAGGTGCGGGCCACAGTCGCAGGACGCCGTTGTCACCGGTGGAGGCGAGGAGTCCGTCCTTGGAGAACGCCACCGACCTGATGTCGCCGCTACGGCCGGTGAGGGGTTCGCCGTGGAGTTGGCGGGTGCCCGGGTCCCACAACCGCACCTTGCCGTCGTTACCGGCCGTGGCGAGCACGCGCTCCCTCGGGGAGTACGCCACCGACAGGACGGTACCGGTGTGGGCGGTGAGGCTCCGCTCCACCGAGACCCAGAAGGCCGCCGGCTCCGGGACCACCGGGCCCGGTGACAACACGACGAGCGTTTGCTCCGGGCCCATCACGGGCGGTTCCGGCGCGTCGGGCCGCTGAGCCCGGGGACGCGGCAGGGGTTTCAGCCCGGCGTTGACCCGGAGGCGTTCGACCTCCTGCCATTTGCCCGCCGCTGACCACCCCGGGGCCGGGGTGGTCAGCGGCGGTCGGTGATCAGCTGCCCGTCCGCTCGGACCCGGCGGGAATGTTGCGAACACGCCCCAGCGTCCCTGAGGCGGTCATGCCTGCCAGTGCGGCTTGCCGCTGACCATCCGGCAGGTGATCACCCGGCCGCCGGCCTCGTGGGTGGTGCGGCCGAGGTCGGCGTCGCGGCAGAACTGGCCGGCCTTGTAGCAGTTGCCCGCGTTGGACTTGATTTCGCAGTCACCGGCGGCCGCGGGCTTGGTCTCGGCCGGCGCCGGGTCGGCGGGCGGCTGGGCGGCGGGCGGCTGAGTGGTGGTCGCCTTGGGCTGGGTCGCGGCCTTGCTGGGCGTCGGCTGGGCCTTGGGCGGGGCGGCGGTCGGCACGACCGGCGCGGGCTCGGCGGCGGGCTTGGTCGGTTCGGGTACGACGGCGGTCGGCACGGGCGCCGGGGGCGGCGTCTGGACCGGTGCGGCCGCCGGGGTGGTGACGACCGGGGCAGCCGGAGCGGCCGGGGGCGGGGTGGTGACCGCGGCCGGGGTGGTGACCGCGACGGTGGCGGTGTCGGCCGCCGTCGGGTCACAGCCCGTGAGGGCGAGACCGACCGTGAAGACGAGTCCGGCGACAGCGGCGAGACCGCGACGACCGCCGCGCATCCGTGAAGGCATGGACGTGAACGCTCCGTTCCACTTGAAAGAGGATCGTGAGTCAATCAGTCCCATCACATGGTCTGTACATACTTCAAACACTTGTAAGCAGATCGAGACCTGGCGATCACGCAGCGTCGATCGAGCGGCCGGCCCGATCACGCACCGCCGAACCCGTGCCGCCCTCGCCGATCGGGCCGGTGGGCCGGTGGGCCGGCCGATCAGTCCGTCGGCGAGGAGCGGCGCTCGAACACCTCCGGCCGGGCGAGGTCGAGCGCCGTGGCGACGGCGCCCAGCAGGACCGCCTCCTCCCCGAGGCGGCTCGCGGCGAGCGTCGGCCGCATCGGTGTGAGCCGGTGGAGGGCCTGGCCGACGGGTTCCAGCAGGAGGTCCGCGCTCCCTCCTATGCCGCCGCCGAGGACGATCAGGTCCGGGTCGAGGACGGCCGACACCACGGCGAGCGCGTAGGCGAGCTGACCGGCCGCGCGGTGCACGGCGGCGGCGGCGAGCGGGTCCCCGGCACGGGCCCCGTCGAAGACCTGCTTGGCCGTCAGCGGTCCCGTCATGCCGAGGTCCAGCGCCGTCCGGACGACCGCCTCCGCCGCGGCGACCTGCTCGACGGTGCCGCCCGGGGTGCCGTCGGGGTGCGGCGGGAGCGGCACCATGCCCACCTCGCCGAGCGCGCCGTGGGCGCCGAGCAGCGGCTCGCCGTCCTTGACCAGGCCGACGCCGAGCCCCGTCCCGGCCACCAGGTAGGCGAACATCCGGCTGCCGCTCCCCCGCCCGGCGCCCAGGGTGTACTCGCCGAGCGCGGCCAGGTTGGCGTCGTTGCCGACGGTGATCGTGGTCTCCAGCCCGGCCGCGATCCGGTCGAACAGCCCGGGTCTGCCCCAGCCCGGCAGGCTGGTGGCGTACCGCACGCCGCGCCGTTCCTCGTCCCAGACGCCCGGGGTGGCGATCACGGCGTGAACGATGTCGGCCGCCGCGACCCCGGCCTCGGCGGTGGTCTCCCGGGCCGCGGCCACCACGGCGTCGGCCACCGCGTTCGCCGTCCGCCCCTTGTTCGGGATGTCGCGGCGGGCCACGATGTCCCCGGCGAGGTCGGCGACGGCGACCCGGAGCCGGGCCCGGCCGATGTCGACGCCGAGCACGTGCCCGGCGAGCGGGTCGGGCTCGTACAGGACGGCGGTCCGTCCTCGCTCGGGCACGAAGCGCCCGGCCTCGCGGGCCAGCCCGGCCTGTTCGAGGGCCGCCAGCGCGGCGGAGACGGTCGGCTTGGACAGACCTGTGTCACGGGCGAGCTGGGCCCGCGAGGAGGGGCCGCCGAGGCGCAGCCGTTCGAGCAGCAGCCATTCGTTGTTGCTGCGCAGCCGCTGCCGGTTCCACGGCTGCGCCGGCGTGGGGCCCGGCGGAACGGTGGTCGGCAGGTCGCGGCTCATCAGGTTCTCCGGTCTGGGGCGCTTCTTCCGGGCACGCCGGTCGGCGCCCCGGCCTGGACACCAGCCAGTATGACCCGTGGTCACACCGCTCACCGGAGGGGTTCCGTCCAGGGACTGGGCCGGGGCCGACGGAACGCATCGGAGCAGGACGGGAGGGGGAAGCGCGGCGGGAGCGGTACGGCCTCACACTCCTCTTGCCACTCTCAACTTATAACGCAAGGGGGGCCTTGCCGCAAGGCCCTGGTCCTGGCGCACAATCGTGCACCTGAACCCGGAACCAGCCCCCTGGGAGTTTTGCTCAGTGCACCAGCCTCAGTCGGACCAACGGATCGGATCCGCTGCCATGACCACCCCCACCACCAGCGTGTTCGACCTTCCCGACCGTCTCGCCGCCAAGGCGGACCCGGCCCTGGTCGGCCCGGACGAGCGGCACTTCGCGGCCGTCGCGGAGAGCCTGGAGCGGGCGATCGCCGAGGCGTCCGACAGTCTCGACGCCGCCCGCCGCGCACCCGGCGGTGCCGGCCGGGCCGCGATGGACCGGGACCTGGAGGTCCACCGGCTGACCGGCCGCCTGCGCGCCCTGCGCCGCTTCGGGCTGGACCTGTGCCTGGGGCGGATCGTCCCGGCGGACGGCACCGAGCCCGTGTACATCGGGCGCCTCGGCCTGACCGACCCCGAGGGCCGCCGGCTGCTGATCGACTGGCGCTCGCCCGCCGCCGAGCCGTTCTTCGGCGCGACCCACGCCGGCCCGATGGGCCTGGTCAGCCGCCGCCGCTACCGCTGGACCGGCGGGCGGATCACCGACTACTGGGACGAGGTGTTCGTCACCGAGGGGCTGGACGGGCACGCTGCCCTGGACGACCAGTCGGCGTTCATCGCCACCCTGGGTGGCAGCCGTACGGCGCAGATGCGGGACGTGCTGGCCACCATCCAGGCCGACCAGGACGCCATCGTCCGGGCCGGCTCGCGCGGCGCGCTGGTCGTCGACGGCGGCCCCGGCACGGGCAAGACCGTGGTCGCCCTGCACCGCTCCGCCTACCTGCTGTACTCCGACCCGCGGCTCGGGCACCGGCGCGGCGGCCTGCTGTTCGTCGGCCCGCACCAGCCCTACCTGGACTACGTCGGCGACGTGCTGCCCAGTCTCGGCGAGGAGGGGGTGCAGACCTGCACCGTGCGGGACCTGGTCGCCGAGGGCTCCGGCGCGGTGGCCGAGTCCGACCCGGAGGTGGCCCGGCTCAAGGCATCGGCGGACCTGGTGCGGGCGGTGGAGCCGGCCGTGCGGCTCTACGAGGAGCCGCCCACCGAGGGCATGACGGTCTCGACCGACTGGGGGGACCTCCGGCTGGACCCCGAGGACTGGGCCGAGGCGTTCGAGGCCCCCGACCCGGGCACCCCGCACAACGAGGCGCGCGAGCAGGTGTGGGCGGAGCTGGCGGAGATCCTGCTGACCAAGCTGAAGGGCGGCGAGGACGTCCCGGTCGAGCTGTTCCTGCGCTCGCTGCGGCGGGACCGGGAACTGGTCGAGACCCTGCACCGGGCCTGGCCGCTGCTGGAGGCCGCCGACCTGGTCGGCGACCTGTGGACGGTGCCCGCCTACCTGCGGATGTGCGCCCCCTCGCTCGCCCCCGAGGACGTCCGCCGGCTGCAGCGCGCCGAGCCGCAGGCGTGGACGGTGTCGGACCTGCCGATCCTGGACGCGGCCCGGCAGCGGCTCGGCGACCCGGCGGACGCCCGCCGCAAGCGCCGGGAGCAGGTCGCGCTGGCCGCCGAACGCGACCGGATGGCCGAGGTCATCACCCACCTCCTCGACGCCGACCACGACGGCGAGGGAGCCGTCGCCATGCTGCGCGGCCAGGACCTCAAGGGCACCCTGGTCGACGGGAGCTCGCTGCCCGCCGTCGACCCGGACCGGTTGGCCGGGCCGTTCTCGCACATCGTGGTGGACGAGGCGCAGGAGCTGACCGACGCCGAGTGGCAGATGCTGCTGCTGCGCTGCCCGTCCCGGAGCTTCACCATCGTCGGCGACCGGGCCCAGGCCCGGGACGGTTTCACCGAGTCCTGGCAGGAGCGGCTGGCCCGGATCGGTCTCGACCGCGCCGAGGTGGCCTCGCTGAGCGTCAACTACCGCACGCCGGAGGAGGTCATGGCGGAGGCCGAGCCGGTGATCCGGGCCGCCCTGCCGGACGCCAACGTCCCCACCTCGGTGCGCCGCAGCGGGGTGCCGGTCACCCACGGCCCGCTCGCGGACCTGGACGGTGTGCTGGCCGGCTGGCTGGAGGCGCACACCGAGGGCACGGCCTGCGTCATCGGTGACGCGGCCTTCGCGGCGGAGTTCGGCGCGACCTGCCGCGAGGAGTTCCGGGCGAGCGGCCGGATCCGGGCGCTGACGCCCCGGCTGGCGAAGGGGCTGGAGTTCGACCTGGTCGTCCTGGTCGACCCGGCGGGCTTCGGCGAGGGCGTCGGCGGCGCCGTGGACCGCTATGTCGCGATGACCCGGGCGACCCGGCAGCTGGTCGTGCTCACCGGGGAATGACCGGGGCGCGCGCCGGCGGCGGGGCGACGGTCGCCCCGCCGCCGTCACCGCCGCCGGGCGTCCGGAACCGCCGCGGCCGGGCTCAGGCCACCCAGCCGGCCGTGATGCCCTGAACGGCGGACCCGTCCAGGTCGGCGAGCTTGGCCCCGGCGAAGGCCCGGGCCCGGTCCGAGGTCTGGAGGCGGAACGGCGGCCGCTCGGCGGTGAGCGCGGTGACGATGCTCGCCGCGGCGTCCTCCGCGCTCTGCGCCTGGTCGAAGGCCGCCCGGGTGCGGGCCGCGTAGGCGTCCAGGGCGGGTGCGTACGGTCCGGCGGCGGCCAGCAGGGCCGGCAGGTCGATGCCCTGGCTGGCGACGAACTCGCTCGCCACCGCGCCCGGTTCGACGACGGCGACGGTGACGCCGACGGTCGCGGCGACCGGGGCGAGCGACTCCATGAAGCCCTCGACCGCGAACTTGGCCGCGCAGTACGCCTCGTTGAAGGGCTGGCCGACCACACCGCCGACACTGGTCACGGTGACGACCCGCCCGCCGCTCGCCCGCAGGTGCGGCAGCGCGGCCCGGGTCACCTCGACCACACCGAAGAAGTTGACCTCCATCACCTCGCGGACGGGGGCGAGCCCGTCCTGCTCGACGGTGCCGACGCGCCCGGCGCCCGCGTTGTTGACCACGGCGTCGAGCCGGCCGTGCCGGGCGAGGACGTCCGCCAGGCACCCGGCCACGGAGTCGGCGTCGGTGACGTCGAGCCGGGCGATCTCGATCCGGTCCGCGACCCCGGCCGCCTCGGCCGCCTCGGTCAGCGGGCCGGAGCGGCCGGTGTCGCGCATGGTGGCGACGACGCGGAGGCCGGCGCCGGCCGCGGCGACCGCGGCGGCCAGGCCGATGCCGCTGGAGGTGCCGGTGATGAGAACGATCCGGTCGCTGGTGGTCACGGGGACTCCTTGCCTGGCCGGAGCCGGGCCGTCGGAGAACGGCCGCGCCCCGGAGCGGGAACTTGTGTGCGTGCACACACACTATAGCAGGATGTGTGCGCGCACACGCAAAAAGGTAGGCTCACGGCATGTCGCACCGCACCGACCTCTCCCTGGGGGACCTCACCGCCCGCGACCACGCCTTCTACGGCCTGGTCTGGGCGGGCACCACCCTGAGCGCCCGGGTCGACCAGGCCCTCGCCCGGGCCCACGACCTGCCGCTCTCCTGGTTCGAGGTGATGCTCTGGCTGCGGGGCCAGACCGAACCCGTGGCCGCCTCCGACCTGGGCGCCAAGACCCTGCTCAGCCGCAGCCAGGTGTCCCGGGTCGCCGACGCCCTCCAGGCACGCGGCCTGGTCGAGCGCGCCCCCTCCCCCACCGACGCCCGCTCGGTGCGGATCGCCCTCACCCCCGAGGGACGACGGCTGTTCGCCGAGGCCGACGCCACCCGCCGGGCCGCCCTCGCCGAGGTCTTCGACGACCGCCTCGACGACGGCGACATCGCCGCGCTGGAGGCCGTCTGGGCCAAGCTCAAGCGACCCGCCGGGGCCTGAGCCCCTGGGGCCTGCCTCCTGGACCCCGGGGCGGGGACGCCGCGCCGGGGCACGCTCCACCGCGATCGTCCCATCGCGACGGCCCCACCGGCACCGCCCTACCGGAACCGCCCCGGCCGGTCAAGGACCCGCCACTCCCTGGGCGAGCCGCGCCGGGGCGCGTGATCATGGACCTATGCGGTTCCGGCACGGCGACGGAGGAGAGGGCGGCACCCCCACGGACGCGGACACCACCGCGCTCACGGCGGCGGCCGCGGCGCTCGCCGGGAGCGACCCGGACGCTACCCACAGCGACCGTCCCGACGTCCTGCGTGAACTGCTCGACGCCCTGCCGGCCGGCGTCGCCCTGCTCGACCCGGACCTGCGCTGGAGGTACCTCAACCCGGCCTTCACCGCCGTCACCGGCCTGCTCCGGACCGAGCTGCTGGACCGACCCGCCGCCGACACGGCCTTCGCCGACGCCGCCGACACCCTGCGCCGGGTCCTGGCCGACGGCCGCGACCGCGAGCGCGTCACCGGGGGCCCCGACGGCCCGGGCGCGCCCGTCCCGGTGGGCCTGCGGGTCCGCTACCGACCGCTCGCCACCGGCGGCCGCGTCACCGGCGTGATCGTGCTCGTCCTCGACGATCCCGACCCGGTCCAGGATCTGCGCCGCGAACTCACCCGGGCCCGGACCAGGCTCGCCCTCCTGGAGGCCGCCGCCGAACGGATCGGCACCACCCTCGACATCGACACAACCGGCGCCGAACTCGCCGCGTTCGCCGTACCCCGGCTGGCCGAGTTCGCCACCGTCGACGTCCTGCCTCCGGACACCGCCGCCCGGCCCGGCGGGGCACCGGGCCTGCGGTTCCACCGGGCCGGACTCGCCGCCTCGGCCGCGCTTCGCGCGGACGTCGGCGCGCTGGCCCGGCCGGGCGAGTCGGTGCGCCACCGGGAGGGATCGCCGGCGGCCCGCGCCCTGGCCGCCGGGGTAGCCGTGCTGCTCGCCCCACGCGATGCCGGGGAACTCGCCGCGGCGGCGCCCGATCCGGACACCGCGGCCGTCTTCCGCACTGTCGGGGTCACCTCGCTGCTGGTGCTGCCGCTCACCGCG
Source organism: Kitasatospora sp. NPDC094019 (assembly GCF_044764505.1). Classification (NCBI taxonomy): domain Bacteria; kingdom Bacillati; phylum Actinomycetota; class Actinomycetes; order Kitasatosporales; family Streptomycetaceae; genus Kitasatospora; species Kitasatospora sp. NPDC094019. Next base: position 444,428 of record NZ_JBIWIF010000002.1, on the reverse strand, counting down.
CGCGGCCAGTTGGTCGGCCTGCTGACCCTGGCCCGCACCGGCGCCTCCCCCGGCTTCGACCCGGACGACGCGGTGCTGGTCGGCGACCTCGCTGCCCGGGCCGCGACCGGCATCGACAACGCCCGCCGCTACAGCCGCTCCCAGGGCATCGCCCTCGACCTCCAGCGCGCCCTGCTCAGCGAACCGGGCAACCCGCACCAGAACCTCGAACTCGCCTCCCGCTACCTGCCGTCCGGCAGCAGTTCGGTGGTCGGCGGCGACTGGTACGAGACCGTCCGGCTGCCGTTCGGGCGCACCCTGCTGGTCATGGGCGACGTGATGGGCCACGGCGTCGAGGCAGCCGTCGACATGAGCACCTACCGCTCCACGCTGCGCGACGTCGCGGGCATGGACCTGCCGCCGCACCGGATCCTGCGCCAGCTGGACACCGTCATCGCCGCCAACGAGTCCGCCCGCCCCGCGACCTGCCTGCTCGCGCTCGCCGACCCGGGCCGGAGCCGGTGGACCTTCTCCTGCGCCGGTCATCTCCCGCCCGCCCTGGTCGCGCCCGGCCGCCCCACCGAACTGCTGCGGATCCCGACCGGCCCGCCGCTGGGCACCGGGGTCGGCGGCTACGAGCAGACCACCCGGGCACTGCTGCCCGGCGAGACCCTGTTGCTCTACACGGACGGGCTGGTGGAACGGCGCGGCGAGGACATCGACGTCTCGCTGGCCCGGCTGGCCGCCCTGCGCCTGCCCGCCACCGGCCCGCTGGACGACCTGCTCGACGCCGCCCTGCACGCCCTCGGCCCGGCCTCCGGGCACCCCGCCGAGGACGACATCGCCGTCCTGGCGGCCCGGCCGAGGCACCGGCCGCCACCCCGGGGGTAGCGGGCCGGGGCGGCGGGGCGGCGGTCGCGGGCCGGAGGCAGCGGGCCGGAGGCAGCGGGCCCGCGCGGCGGCTTCGGAGAGGGCGGGGTCTCGGCTCAGACCTTGCCCAGCGCCTGCTCCAGGTCGGCCCAGAGGTCCTCGGGGTGCTCGATGCCGACGGCGACCCGGACCGTGCCGGGGCCGATCCCGGCGGCGGCCAACTCCTGGTCGGAGAGCTGCCGGTGCGAGGTGCTGGCCGGGTGCATGACGAGGGTGTGCACCCCGCCGAGCGAGGGCGCGAGCGAGGCGAGCCGGAGCGCGCCGACGAAGGCGCCCGCGGCCTCGCGTCCGCCGGCCAGGTCGAAGGCGAGCACCCCGCCCTGGCCGTCCGGCAGCAGTCGGCGGGCCAGCTCGTGGTCCGGGTGGCCCGGCAGTCCCGGGTGGTGCACCGCGGTGACCGCCGGGTGGGCGGCGAGCCGTCCGGCCAGGTCGAGCGCGGACTCGCAGTGCCGGCGCATCCGCAGGCCCAGGGTCTGCATCCCGCGCAGGGTCAGCCAGGCGGCGAACGGGTCCAGGGAGGCGCCGAGTTCGACACCGTGCTCCCAGACCCGGTGGTGCAGCGCGGCGTCCGCGAAGACGGCGATCCCGGCCAGCACGTCGGAGTGCCCGCCCAGGTACTTGGTGGCCGAGTGGAGCACGACGTCGGCCCCGTGCTCGATCGGTCGGCAGAGCAGCGGGGTGGTGAAGGTGTTGTCCACCACGCTCAGCACCCCGGCCTCCCGGGCGACGCCGATCAGGGCCGGCAGGTCGGTGACCCGCGCGGTCGGGTTGGAGACCGTCTCCAGGTACAGCAGCCGGGTGTTGGGCCGCAGCGCGGCCCGGACCTCCTCCGGGTCGTCGCCCCGGACGTGGGTGACCGCCACCCCCCAGCGCGCGGCCAGGTCGGCCAGGGCCGCGAACGTGCCGCCGTACAGGCTCTCCTGGGCGATCACATGATCCCCGGAGCGGAGCAGGGCGAGCAGCACGGTGTTGATCGCGCCCATCCCGGAGGAGGCGGCCAGCGCGCCGCTGCCGCCTTCCAGTCCGGCCACCGCGCGCTCCAGCGAGCGGACCGTCGGGTTGCCGAACCGGTTGTAGAGGAAGGCCCCGTCGGGCCCCCCGAAAGCGTCCGCGAGCGCCTCGCCGTCGGGGAACGCGAAGACGTGGCCCTGGTGGATCGGCACGCCCAGCGGCCGGCTCCCGACCACCTCCTCGACGGGCGGGTGGACGATCCGGCTCTCGGGACGCAGCCCGTGGTGGAAGTCGCTCATCCCCCCATCCTGGCCGGGTCCGCCGCCACCGGGCCAGGGCCAATTCCATCCCGGTGGCCCCGAATCCTCCCTCCGGCCACGGCCGCTGCTGCCCGTCCGTCCCTCCGCACCCCTGTTGCGGAGGGACGGACGGTGCTCGGACCCGGGGGCCGGTCCCGCCCCGGAGCCGGCCCGGGTCCCGGGTCCCGGGTCCCGGGTCCCAGGGTCCGGGGTCCGGGGTCCGGTGTCGCGTGTCAGCGGCGGCGGCCCCCGGGGCGCCCCGGTCCGCTCACAGCGGCTCGGGGACGCCGGGGGTCAGCAGGCGCAGCCGCCCGGCCAGGTCGGGGGCCGAGAAGGCCCCGGTGATGGCGGTCGGGTCCTCGCCGAGGTGCTCCCAGGACTCGTAGTGCACCGGGACCACGGTGCGGGCGCCCAGGACGCGGGCCAGCTCGGCCCCCTCCCGGGCGCTCATCGAGAACGCCCGGTCGCCGGTGGACGGGAAGTGGGCGTCGCCCAGATGGAGGAAGGCGGTGTCCACGGTGAAGCGTTCGGCGATGCCCGCCAGCGCGTCGTGGCGGACGGTGTCCCCGGAGAGGTACAGGGTGCCGCCCTCGTACTCGACCACGAAGCCGGTGACCGGGCCGGTGACCTCCTCGGTGCCGGGCGGCCCGTGCCGGGCGGGCGTGGCCGTGACGGTGACGGTCGTGCCCCCGGCGGTGATCCGGCGACTCTCCCAGGTCGCCAGCCCCTCGGCCGCTCCCCCGAGCCGTTCGGCGGCCTCGGGGGTGGTGAGCACGGTGGTGGCGCGGGCCAGGACGGTCCGGCCGGTCGGGTCGAGGTTGTCGGCGTGCTGGTCGTGGGAGAGGAGGACGAGGTCGATCGGCGGCAGGCGGTCGGCGGTGAGCGCCGGGCCGGCGGTCCGGCGCAGCGGGCGGGCCGCCGGATAGTCGGCCGGGCCCGGGTCGAGGGCCGGGTCGGTGAGAACGGTCAGGTCGCCGATCCGCAACAGGACGGTGGCGGTGCCCAGGTGGGCGGCGGTGACGGTGACCGGGGCGGCGGACGTGGTCGTGGTCGCGTTCGTGGTCACGTTCGTGCTGGGTGCTGGTTCGCTGTGGTCGGACATCTCTTTCCCCCGTGGTGCGTGCGGTGCGGCGGGGCGGACCGTCAGCCGCGGTCCGCGCGCTCGGCCTTGGCGTCGATCTTCTCCTGGAGCGCGGTCAGCAGGCCCTGGATCAGGCCGATGGTGATCTCGTCGGTGAGGTTGCCCTCCTCGTCGAAGCGCTCGTGCGCCCGGAAGACGATGACCTCGGGCTTCACCACCACATCGGTCTCGGTCCAGACGAAGACCTGACGGAGGGCCAGCTGCGCGCGGACGCTGCCGAAGTTGGTCGGCGCGGCGCCGAGGATGGCGGTCGGCTTGCGGTGCAGCGGCAGACCCTCGGTGCGGGTCCAGTCGGTGCTGATCCAGTCGATCGCGTTCTTGAGCACGCCGGGGATGGAGTAGTTGAACTCGGGGGTGGCGATCAGCAGGCCGTCGGCCTCGGCGACCCGTCGGCGCAGGTCCTGGACGACGGCCGGACGCAGCTCGGGGGTGTCGAGGTCCAGGTCGTACGGCGGGATCTCGCGCAGGCCCTCGTAGATCTCGATCTCCTGGCCGCCCGGGTTGAACTTCTGGGCGGCCTTCAGCAGGCGGGTGTTGTGCGAGTCGGCGCGCAGCGAGCCGGAGATGGCGAAGATCCTGGACGCGGTCATGAGGTGCTCCTCGGTGGTGATGTGACGGATCGTGATCCGACAGATGGTGATGTGACGGGTGGTGCGGTGGTGACTGTCGGGGTCGACACCGAGAAAACTAGACGGATCAGTTCATCCTGTCAACTGAACTGTTCAGTCTTGACACTGAACTGAATGGTGTAGTTCAGTTCTTTCCATGACCACGACCCCCGCACCCACCGCCCCGACCGCGACCACCACCCCGACCGCCGGCCGCTCCGTCGCCCGCGTCGTCTCCCCGTTCCACACCTTCGAGGGCGCCGGCTTCCCCGTCCGCCGCCCCTTCCCCACCGAGGACCTGCCCTTCCTCGACCCCTTCCTGATGGTCGACCAGGTCGGTCCGGTGGACCTCGCCCCCGGCGAGGCCAAGGGAGCTCCCCCGCACCCGCACCGCGGCTTCGAGACGATCCAGTACGTCATCGACGGGGACATCGCGAACGCCGACTCCCGGGGCCACCGGGCCGTGGTCCGCGGCGGTGGCGTCCAGTGGCTGACCGCCGGCTCGGGCATCGTCCACGAGGCCCTGCCCACCCCGGAGTTCCTCGCCGCCGGCGGCCGCCAGCACATGCTGCAGATCTGGGTGAACCTGCCCGCACGGCTCAAGGGCGTGCCGCCGCGCAGCCAGAACGCCGAGGCCGCCGACCTGCCGGTGGTCCGCACCGCCGAGGGCGCCGAACTGACCGTCCTCGCCGGAACCACCCACGGCTCGACCGCGCCCTTCGAGACCCACACCCCGCTCCTGGTGGTGCACGCGCGGCTCGCGGCCGGCGGCTCGGCCACGTTCACCGCGCCGGCCCACCACACCGCCGCGCTCCACACCCTGACCGGCCGGGCCGAGACCGCCGGGGTCGCGCTGCCCGACGGGCACCTCGCCGTGCTCGACCACGACGCCGGGAGCTTCACCGTCCGGGCCGTGGACGGGCCGGCCGAGGTGCTCGTCCTGGCCGGCGAGCCGATCGGCGAACCGGTCGCCCGCAGCGGGCCGTTCGTGATGAACACGGTCGCCGAGCTCCACCGGGCGCAGCAGGACTTCGCGCGCGGTCTGATGGGCCGGATGCCGGTATGAGCGCCCTGCCGGTCCGGCTGGCCCGTCCCGCCGCGCCCACCCGCCCGCGCGCCACCGCGCCCGCCGCTCCCACTCCTCCCGTTCCCGCTCCCGCCGCTCCGCGGTCCACCGCGCCGGCCCGACGGGCGCCGGGGGCGGCCGCCGCGGCGCTGCTGATCGCCGCCGCCGCGAGCGGAATCTCCGGGCCGAGCCTGGCCCTGCCCACCGCCGCCCACGCCCTGCGCGTCCCGACCGCCTCGGCGGCCTGGCTGATGACGGCCTACGGCCTCGGCCTGCTGGCCGGGACCCCGCTGCTGGCCGCGACCGCGGGACGGCGCGGCCCCGCCGCCCTGGTCCGGGCCGGCGCGGTCCTGGTCGCCCTCGGCGCCGCGATCGTGCTGGCCTCGCCCTCCGCCCTGCTGCCACTGGCCGCCGGGCGGGCGGTGGAGGCCGCCGGAGCGGCGGGGCTGACCGTCGCGGCCTTCCGGATCGCCGGCCGCGACCACTCGGGGCGCTCCACCGGACTGGTCGCGATCGGCAACGCGGCCGGCGGCACGCTCGGCCTGTTCGTCGGCGCGGGCGCCTCGCAGCTGCTCGGCTGGCGGGCCGCGCTGGTCATGCCGCTGCTCGCTCTCGCGGTTGTCCCCGCCGTGCTCCTCGCCGTGCTGCGTCCGACCGGGCAGGCCGGGCGGGTCGGGCGGACCCCTCGGCCCGATCGGCCCGGGAACATCCGGCCGGGGGCGCCCGGCGGTCGGTTCCGCGACGCCCTTCCGCTGGGTCTGCTGCGGCGGCCCGACTTCCGCCGCCCGGCACTGCTCATGCTCGCGCTGGCCACCGTCAACTTCGCCCTGGTGTACGGCGCCCCGCGCCGGGTGACCGCCCTCACCGGCTGGGGTCCGCTGCCCACCGGCGCCGCGGTCGCGTCGGTGGCGCTCGGCGGCGCGCTGCTCTCCTGGCAACTGGTGCGGCTCGCCCCGGCCCTGGGGACGGGACGGGTCCGGGTGCTGCTGGCGGCGGGTTCGACCGCGGCCGCCGTCGCGGCGGCCTTCGCACCGTGGCCCCCGGTCGTCCTGCTCGGCTCCGCGCTCAGCTCACTGGTCACGGCCGGCGGGCAGGGAGTGCTCACCGGCTCGGCGGTCGGCGGTCTCGCCCCGGAGCGGCAGGGCGGCGCGATCGGACTGTTCAACCTGGCCTTCCCGGCCGGCGTCGCCGCAGGTCCGGTGCTTGCGGGCTTTGCGGACCAAACGGTTCAGTTCCTATACTGAACGGTCCAATCACCCGGACCGGTCACTACCACCCCAAACGGTCGGTACCATCCCGTCGCAGTAGCCCACCCCCGCCAGGGAAGCCCCCTTTCCCACCCCGACGCAGGACGAAGGACGGACGCATGGGAGCCGAGCGCCAGGACGCCACGGACGAGTACGGGATGCCGATCATCCCGGCCCCGGGCGACGCCGCGGCCCGCAAGCGCCAGGCGATCATCGACGCCGCCCTCGCGGAGTTCCTCGCCGAGGGGTACTCGGCCGCCTCGATGGACGTCATCACCAACCGGTCCGGCGTCTCCAAGGCCACCATCTACAAGCATTTCGGCAGCAAGGAGCGCCTGTTCCTGGCCGTCGTCAGCGGGGTGCTGCCCAAGACCTACGCCGACCTGACGCCGCCCGCCCGCGCCCTCGCCACCGCCCCGGACCTGCGCACGGCCCTGGTCCGCCACTCCACCGAGCTCGCCCGCATCCTGCTGCGCCCCGAGATCATGCTGCTGCGCCGACTGGTGATCGGCGAGATCGACCGCTTCCCGCAGCTCGGCCAGCTCTGGTACCGGGTCACCTACGACATGAACAACGGCCCGCTGGTCGAGGTGCTCACGGACCTCACCGCCAAGGGCGAACTGCACGTGCCGGACCCGATGCTCGCCGTCCAGCAACTGGTGGCCACCACCGTCGGCATCCCGCAGCTGGTGCACACCTTCGCCCCCGCCACCCCGGTCGACGACGCCGAACTCGCCCGCACCATCGGGGCCGGCGTCGACCTCTTCCTCGCCCGCTACGGCCGTCCCCCCGGCTGGCACGGCCCGCTCTGAACCGGACCGCCGCCGGCCCCGGCCCCGGGAGGACCGGGGCGGAGACGGCGGCGGACACGTCACCAGGTACTCAGCGGTCGGCGTCCCCCGTGCGCCCGGTCGGCTCCGTCCGGTCCGTCCGCCCGGTCGACTCCGTCGGCTCCGTCGGCTCCGCAGGCTCGACCCGCTCTGCCCGGCGGCGCTGCCGGAGCACGAACGGAACGGCCGCGGCCATCAGAGCGGCCTCCGGCGCCGAAGGATCGGCCGGGCCCTCCCCGCCGCGCCCGCCGAGGCCGTCCGGCGCACCCGCCGCCGGGGCGCCCGTCGCGAGGCCCTTCTGGTCGAAGGTGTCCGGTACCGACAGGGTGTCCCAGCGCGACAGCGGCCAGGCGATCACGAACGCCCGGCCGATCACGTTCTTCACCGGGACGAACCCGCCGCCGGGCTCGTTGACGTGGAACCGCGAGTCGCGGGAGTCGTTGCGGTGGTCCCCCATCACCCACAGGTGGTCCTTGGGCACCGTCACCGTGCCCACCGGCGCGTCCCCGCACGGCGTCGCGCCCGGGTAGAGGTACGGTTCGTCCAGCGCCGCGCCGTTGACCTTGACCGGGCTGCCCTCCCGGCACTCGACGGTGTCACCGCCGACCGCGATCACCCGCTTGATGAGGTCCTTCTCGTTGTCGGAGGGCAGCAGGCCGACCGTGCCGAGCGCCGTCCGGATCCCCTCGACGAACGCGTTGCCCTTGACCCGGGGCGCCGAGTCCAGCCAACCGCCCGGATCCTTGAAGACCACCACCTCACCGCGCTCGGGCTCGGCACCGAACCACGGGGTCAACTTGTCGACCAGGACCCGGTCGTCCTTCTCCAGCGTGTGCTGCATCGAGCCCGAGGGGATGGAGAACGCCTGGACGAAGAAGGTCTTGATGCCCAGTGAGAGCAGCAGGGCGATCCCGATCAGGATCGGCAGCTCCTGCCAGAACGGGCGCTTCTTCCTCGCCTTCCCGCGCCCGCCCTTGCCGCCCTCGCTCGCACCGCCGTCCGGGCCACTGTCCGGGGCACCGTCCGGGCCGCCGTCCCGGGCGGTGTCGGCCCCTCTCCCGGTGTTCGCCTCCACGCCTCCAGCGGCGTCGCCGTCCCCGGTGGCCGTGGCCACCGCCTCCGGAACCTCCGCCTCGCCCGGCCCCCGGCCCTCACCACTGCCCTGACCCCTGCCCGCCGAACCGGCGGTCTCCTCCACGCTCATCCCTGACCCCCTCCGGACGGCCCGGCGGGCCCCGTGCGGGACCCCCCGTTGTCAGCTAACGATCGACGGTTCCCGCAACCGGGCCGGGCCGCAGTCGTCCGCCCCCGCCCGCCACCGACCCGTCAGAACGTACACCCCGGGCCCCGGCGCTACGACACCCCACCACCCAGCATGATCCGCGCGACCAGCTCCCGCCGGCTGGCCACACCCGCCTTGGCGAACACCGACTTCAGATGGTCCTGCACCGTGTACGGCTTCATCGCCAGCAGCCGTGACACGTCCCTGGTGTCGCACCCCCGCACCAGCAGCAGCGCCACCTCCTGCTCCCGCGCCGTCAGGCCGTACGCCGAGAGGTACAGCGGCATCGCGTCGGCGGGCGTCGCCGGCGCCGCCACCACCGTCACCAGGTCGTCGGCGGCACCCTTCATCGCCGAGCCGTGCAGCACGAACCAGCGGCCCGCCCGGTCCTGCACCCTGATCTTCGACTGCGGCACGGGCAGACCGTGGGCCACCCGGCGCGCCTGTTCGGCGGCCATCGCGACCGCCATGGGTACCCGCAGCGAGGTCCGGCTCGGGTCGGAGAGCCGGCTCAGCAGTTCCTCCGCCGGGCCGGAGATCGCGACCGGCCGGTTCCCCCGGCCGAGCACCACCACCGCCGGCCCCGCGTCCGCCGACCGGCCCGATCCGACGTCCGCCGACGGCACGTGACAGGCCCTCAGCGCATGGCCGAGGTGGCGCGCGGCGAGGTCCGCGAGCTCCCGGTGCCGGGCCAGGTAAGGCCCCCGGTCGGGCGCCCGCAGGAAGACCGCGCACCCCCACATCCCGCCGTGCGCGTCGAACACGGCCCGCAGCTCGTCCCCGAACCCCGCCGGCCGGATCTGCTCCCGGAACCGCACACTCTCCGTGAGCCGCCCCTTGGTCGCCCGGCTCAGCGTCTCCGCCCGCACCCCGCTGCGCCGGATCGCCGAGAACGTCGCCACGTCGTCCGCCCACACCTCCAGGCGCACCGCGTTCTCGAACCCCTCCAGACTGAGGTCGTCGCTCAGCACCGAGTTCACCAGCCCGGTCGCCGGATCCGCCGAGTGCCAGCAGACCGCGTCGTACTCCAGGACCCCCCGCAGCAACTCGTCCGCTCTGCGGAACACCCCCTCGGCCCCGAGCCCCGCCCCGGCGAGCTCCCGCAGCCCCTCGATCGCCTGTTGCGCCGCCACCCCACGTGCCGCACGTGATCCCATGCGCCGGAAACTAACACGCACACCGACCACCCGCCCATGCCCCGCCGGACGGATCCGCCCTCCACCTCCAGACGGTCCCCGCCCTCCCCCACCTCATCCTCCCGACGGTCGCCCGACCCCCGCCGACCGCCCCCGGGAACCGTCGGAGCGCGTTCGCTCCGACCGTCCGCGGCGGCGGGGGCGGTCGGGCGGCGCTACAGCCAGTTGCGGCGCTTGAAGATCAGGTAGAGGCTCGTGCAGACGAGGGCCATCAGGGCGATCGCGAAGGGGTAGCCGAAGGCCCACTTGAGTTCGGGCATGGTGGTGAAGTTCATGCCGTAGATGGTGCCGACCAGGGTCGGGGCGAAGAGGATGGCGGCCCAGGAGGAGATCTTCTTGATCTCGTCGTTCTGGACGTGGCTGGCCTCGGCGAGCTGCTTCATCTCCTCGTTCTGGCGCTGGGAGACGAGGGTGGCGTTGAGGGTGAGGATGTTCTGGAGCATCTGGCGGAAGCCGTCGACCCGTTCGGCCGCGTAGGTGGCGTGGTCGGCGACGTCGCGCAGGTAGCGGCGGAGTTCCTCGTCGGTGCCGTACTTCTCGAAGCCGGCCTCCAGACTCTGCATGATCTCCAGCAGCGGGCGGGTGGCGCGCTGGAACTCGATGACCTCGCGGGAGAGTTCGTAGATGCGCCGGGAGACCTGCGGGTCGCCGCCGAAGACCTCGGTCTCGATCTCGTCGATGTCGTGCTGGAGTCCGGCGATGACCGGGGCGTAGCCGTCCACCACCGCGTCCAGGACGGCGTAGAGCACGGCCTCGGGGCCCAGGGCCAGGAGTTCGGGGTCGGCCTCCAGGCGGCGGCGGACGGTGGAGAGGTCCGGGGCCTGGGAGTGGCGGACGGTGAGGACGAAGTCGGGGCCGACGAAGAGGTGGATCTCGCCGAAGTCGACCTCCTCCACGTCGTCCAGGTAGCGGGCGGCGCGCAGCACCACGAAGAGGGTGTCGCCGTAGCGCTCCAGCTTGGGGCGCTGGTGGGCCACGATGGCGTCCTCGACGGCCAGTTCGTGCAGGTTGAACCGCTCGGCGGCTTCCAGCAGCTGGGCCTCGGCCGGGCGGTAGAGCCCGATCCAGGCCATGGTTCCGGGCTTGCCGGGCAGTTCGCGGTAGACGCCGGCGAGGTCGGTGGCCGAGGCGAGCCGGTGCCCCTCGCGGTAGACGCCGGCGTCGACGACGGAGCGCTCCAGGCTCACGTGCTCGACCGGCTGGTCGGGGCGCGGGTCCATCGAGTGCTCGGGGGCGGGCTGGGCGGGCGTGGTGCCGCCACCCGGGTTGGTGGGACGGGAGAAGGGGAGCTTGCTCGCACGCACTGCGCGCACACGCCAGTCGGACATGACGGGGTACCTCCGCGGTTCGGGGGCCGCCGCACCGGACACAGCAGGTGGGGGGTGCGGGGCGGGCGGGAGGCGCCCGGCCGTCCTCCACCACGCACGGCGACCGGGCCGCGCGGCCGCGCCGGATCAGCGGCGGGCGGTGCGACGGCTGGGGTCGGGAGCCGTACGGGAGGAGGGGCGCCGGGTGCCGGGAGACGAGGTGAACGTCCTGGGGCGGGGCCTACTTCGACCCGGACTACTACTGCACTCCACCGCTCTCACCTCCTCGCCGTCGGGGCGCCCACGCGGGGTCGCCGTTGTCGGGCCGTCGGGAGGGTCCACACCGCCGGGCGGGCGCGCACGGGCGCCGCAGCGTCGGGTGGGCACCCCTTGATCTCGTCAGAGCTTTGGCACGCCACGGCGTAGCACCCGGGATGGTCCCGAGGGGTGCAGCCACTTGGGGTCACCCCTTAGGCCGGGGAGACCTGTCCTGACCCTGGGCGTCTCTCGACGTCGTGGGGTCAGTGGCCTGTGTCCATGGCGACGCCTCACCGAACGAGGTGCCTTCACAACCTCCACGAGTGTAGTACCCGGCGGAGGGGGGCTTCGACCAGGGGTACGGCCACGATTCGGCGCGGAGCGTGCGACGGTCGACGCGCGGGTCTCGCGGAGGGCTCGCGCGGACGGTCCGCGCCCCGGGCGCGCGCCGGTCCGGAACGACGTCAACTCGTCTGCGCCGGAGGCCGGTCGGGTTCGCCGCGGTGGCGACGCGGGCGTCAGGCCGTCGGCGCCAGGTGGGCGGCCACGTACGGCACGGCGACCGCCTCCAGGGCGCCGGGCGAGCCGAACGCCGGGTGGACGTTGACCTCGAAGACCGCCCCGCCGCTCTCCCCCGCGAGGTCGACCGCCGCGAACGGAAGCCCCACCGAACGGGTGGCCGCGACCGCCAGTTCCGCCAGCCCGGCGGGCAGCCGCTCGACCGGCAGCGGGGTGGACACGGCGCCCCGGGCGAGGTTGCACGGCTGGTCGGGGTCGTCCTGCACATGTTCGACGGCGCGGAGCGCCCGGTCGGCGAGCACGGTCACCCGGTACTGGTGGCGCCGGCCGTCCGCGGTGAAGTTGCGGGCGTCGGCGGCGAGCAGCCAGGCGGTACCGGCCTCGGCGTAGCGCTCGGCCGCCTCGGCGAGCTGGGCGCGGGTGGTGACGTGGAACACGTCCTGGCCGCTCATCCCGAGGGCCGGGCGGGCCCAGATGTCGCCGCCGAGCCGTTCGAACACCTCGACGGCCTCGGCCCGGGTGGGCCGGGAGAGGGTCACCGTGGGCATCTGGCGGACGCCGTCCCGGGCGAAGCACTCGACGGTGAGGCGCTTGTCGGTGGCCGCCCGCCAGCCGTCGGCGGCCGTGCCGAGCGAGCGGACCCGGTGTTCGCGCAGGAGCCGCTGGCAGTCGACGAGTTCGTGGCGGCGGTGCGGCGGTATCTCGTACAGGAGCACCGTCCGGACGGTCAACGCGATTCCCTCGGAGGGGACTTCGAGGGCGACCCCGTCGCCGGTGCCCCGTATCCGTCCGCCGCCGGCGGGGCCGTCCTCGCCGCCGGTCATGAAGTGCCGGGCGTCGAGCAGGAACGGCGCCTGCCCGGTCAGCCGTCGCACCGCGGTGGCCAGCGTCTCCCGGCTGCCCTCGGTCGAGCCGTGGTCGGTCATCAGAACGAGCTCGCTGCGCCCCATGACCCCATGGAACATGTCGCGGACATGTCCAGGCAAGGGCTTCCCGGCACCCGGGCGGGGAAGGTGCTCCGGGAGCATTCACGTACGCCCGAACAGCACCACGCGTTCACTCCGGCGCCATGTCACCGCCCCGTCGGCCGACCGCACCGGGAAAACCGTTTGGCACGCCCGGGCGGCCGCTGTTAGATTCCCGATGGCCGTGCGAGAGAACAAGGAGGTGGTACCCGTGAACGCTGTATCGACATGGGTGCTCCCTTCCGGAGTCATGGTCGGGCGATAGGTCGTCCGGGAGCGCCCTTCCAGGAGCACTCCCGAAAGGCACGACCATGCGATTCACCTCCGAGCAGCGCCTCGACGACGGCGTCCTCGAACGCGAATTCACCCTCGACGGAATTCCCGGCATCCTCTGGACGCCCGCGTCCGCGTCCCCCTCCGCGCCGGTCCCGCTGATCCTGATCGGCCACCCCGGCGGGCTGGAGCGGATGTACCCCCGGTTGCTGGACCGGGCCCGGCAGTCCGTCGCGGACGGCTTCGCCGCGGCCACCCTCGAACTCCCCGGCAGCGGCGAGCGGCCCCGTTCCGCCGTCACCGAACAGGCCCGCGCCGACCTGCGCCGGGCCATGACGGCCGGTGAACCGATCGGCGCCGAGATCGTCGACCGGCTCGTCCTCCCCCTGGTCGAACAGGCCGTCCCCGAGTGGCAGGCGGCCCTGGACGCCCTCCTGGCACTGCCCGGGGTCGGCGGCCCGGTCGGGTACTCGGGGGGAGTGATCGCCATCGGTACCCGGCTGGCCCTGGTCGAGCCGCGCATCGCGGCCGCCGTCCTGTTCGCGGGCAGCTTCGTACCGGCCGCCACGTTCGAGGAGGCCCGCCGGGTCACCGTCCCGCTGCACGTCCTGCTGCAGTGGGACGACGAGGGCAACGACCGGCAGGCGTCCCTGGACCTCTTCGACGCCTTCGGCTCCGCGGAGAAGACGCTGCACGCCAACCTCGGCGGGCACACCGGTGTCCCGAAGTTCGCGGGCGACGCCGCGGCGCAGTTCTTCGGCCGGCACCTGAGGTGAGGCCGGACCGTCGGGCCGCCCGCGGGCGCTGAGCGCGGCGCCCGAGGAACCGAGGGCTTGGGGTCTCAGGGCTTACGGGCCTCGACCAGGAACCGGGCGGAGTGGGCCACGAACGGCCCCTCCGCCCGGATCCGGGCGTCCAGTTCACGCAGCCGCTCCCGGTGGGCGTCGACGGTGAACCCGGGCACCATCCAGATCACCTTGCGCAGGAACCACACCACCGCGCCGATGTCCCGGAACTCGATCCGCAGCCGCTCCGCGCGCAGGTCGACCACGTCGAGACCGGCGGCCCGGGCGGCGTCCGCGTCGTCCTCCGGCCGCCGGGCCCGGCGCGCCTCCGGCTGCGGTCCGAGGAAGTACTCGACCAGTTCGAACACCGAGGCCGGCCCCACGTGCTGGGCCAGGTAGCTGCCGCCGGGGCGCAGCACCCGGGCGATCTCGGACCACCACACCGTCACCGGATGACGGCTGGTCACCAGGTCGAAGGACCCGTCGGCGAAGGGCAGCGGCGGCTCGTCCGGGTCGGCGACCAGGGCCGCGCCGAGCGGGTGCAGCAGGGCCGCAGCCTTGGCGACGTTCGGCGGCCACGCCTCGGTGGCGACCATCGTCCGCGGGAAGCTCGCGGCCACTCCCGCCAGTACCTCGCCGCCCCCGGTCTGCACGTCCAGCGCGGCCGACGCCTGTGCCAGCCGCTCGCCCAGCAGCCGCTGGTACCCCCAGGAGGGCCGCTCCTCGCTGGCCCGGCCGTCCAGCCAGGAGAAGTCCCAGCCGTCCACCGACGCCGCGGCCGCCTCCGCCGTCAGGTCCTCGAAGGTTCGCTCCATGCCGTTCATCCTCTCCCACCGGCCACCGGTTCGCCGCCGGGGCGGCTGCGGACCGGTGGGGCGTCGGGGCGGGTCAGTAGCCGGTGGTGCCGTCGAGCAGTTCGCGCAGGATGTCGAGGTGGCCGTTGTGGCGGGCGGTCTCCTCGGTGAGGTGGAGCAGGATCCAGCGCAGGTCCACGTGGAGGCCGTCGCGGATCGGCCGCTTCGCCCGGTCGGCCAGGTCGCTCGCGGCGACCAGTTCGCGGTAGCGGGCGCTCTGCTCGGCGTACTCGTCGAGCAACTGCGGCAGCGGGAAGTCGACGGCGATCCGCATCTCGCGGTCGGGGTCCTCCTCCGTCCAGGGGCCCTGGTCCTCCTCGCCGAGGAAGACCATCTGGAACCAGTAGTACTCGACCCAGCGGAGGTGGTTCACCACCCCGCTCAGGGTCATCAGCGGCGAGCCGGGCAGGAGTGCCTTGCGCGCGTTCTCCGGGGAGACGCCCTCGCACTTGGCGCGGGTGGTGTCGCGGGCGTAGTCGAGGAAGGTGGTCAGCTGCGTGCGCTCGTCCCAGGCGGGAGGCGTGTCGTCGATTCTCGTCATCGGAGGACAGCATTCCGAATCACCTGACCGCTGTCGACATGTTTACGGACCGGTCGCCCCCGGACCGCGTCCGGCCGTGGCGGGGCGGGCCGGGTCCTGGCGGCCCCCGGCGTACCGGCTGGCGGCCGTCCAGGCGGCGGTGACGGCGTCGTGGGCGCGGGCGGTCGCCTCGGCGGTGTCGGAGGGGAGGTGGAGCGGGGCGCCGAGGTGGACGTGCAGGCCGGGGCGGCGGAGCGGAGCGGTGGCGAGACCGGCGAGCTGCTTCGACGTCCCGCCCGAGGTGAGCCGGCGGGAGCCGGCCTGGCCGAGCGGCACGACGGGCGCGCCGGTGGCGTGCGCGAGCCGGGCCAGGCCGCTGCGGAAGGGGCCGGGCGGCAGTTCGCCGGAGTCCCGGCGGCGCGGCAGCCCGCCCTCGCCGTAGATCAGCACGACCCGCCCGGCCGCCAGTGCCCGGGCCGCCGCGTCGAGCGACTCCGCGGCCCGCGCCGTGCCCCGGTGGACGGCGATGTGCCCCTCGTGGCGCAGCAGCGACCCGAGCAGGGGGATCCGCCACAGACCGGCGGTGGCCAGCACGACCGGCCGGGCGCCGAGCCGGTGCAGGGCGGCGAGCACCACGACGGGGTCGGCGAGCGAGGTGTGGTTGGCCGCGACGATGCTGCCCGGCGCGACGGCGGGCACGACGGGGACGGCGTCGTCGGCGGGCTCGGGGCCGGGGACGGCGTCGTCGGCGGCGCCGGGCTCGGGGTCGGCGGTGATGCGGAGGCTGCCGAAGGCGGGCAGCAGGAGGGCGGCGGTGCGGCTCAGCATGGCGTGGGTCGTCCTCGGTGACGGTGGAGCGGGGTGCTGTCCGACAGTCTGCTCGGGTGCGCCGGACGGTGCCTGAGTACCCGTACTCAAGCCGGGAGCAGGGCTTCGGAAGGCCGTCTGCCGACCGTGTACGAACCATGTGACGGCCGTTCGGCGCGCGCTCGGCGCCGAACACGTCTAGGCTCGGTCGGATGAGGCGACTGGACGTCATCGACCAGGCATTGTTCCATCGGATCGCCGTGTCCGAGCACCCTTTCGGGGCCGGATCACGGGGCGGCGAACTGCTGCGCCGGGCCAGCCGCGCCGCCGACCACGGGAAACTGTGGTTCGGCACGGCCGCCGTGCTCGGGGCCATCGGCGGGCGGAGCGGACGGCGGGCGGCACTGCGCGGGGTCAGCGCGCTGGCACTCGCGTCCTTCACGGCCAATGTGGCCGCCAAGCAACTCACCCGGCGCCCGCGGCCCCTGCTCGACGCGGTTCCGGTCGCCCGGCGACTGCTGCGCCAGCCGATCACCACCTCCTTCCCCTCGGGGCATTCGGCCTCGGCGGCGGCCTTCGCGACGGCGGTGGCGATCGAGTCCCCGGTGGCCGCCGCCGTCGTGGCGCCGGTCGCGTTGGCCGTGGGGGCCTCCCGGGTGTACACCGGCGCGCACCACCCGAGCGACGTGCTGGCGGGCTTCGCGCTGGGCTCGGCCGTCGCCGCGCTGACGCTGCGCTGGTGGCCCCGTTCCTCGGACCTGCGGCCCGCCGCCGGGCCCGCGCGCCTCCCGGCCCCGGCCCTGCCCGAGGGTCAGGGCCTGTCGGTCGTGGTCAACTCCGGCTCCGGCAGCGGCGCGTTGGCGTCCTACGGCCCCGAGGAGACGGTCGCCGTGCTGCGCGACCTGTTGCCCCGGGCCGAGATCAGCCTCTGCGGGCCGGACGACGACCTGCCCGCCCTCCTCGCCGAGGCCGCCGACCGGGCCGAGGCCGCGGGCGGGGCGCTCGGGGTCTGCGGCGGAGACGGCAGCGTCAATCTGGCGGCCGGGCTGGCCGTGGAGCGGGGCCTGCCGCTGGCGGTCTTCCCCGGTGGCACGCTCAACCACTTCGCGGTGGATCTCGGCATCGAGGACTTCGAGGCGACGGCGACGGCCGTGATCGCCGGCAACGCGTGCGGGGTCGACCTCGGTCTGGCCGCCGACGGCACCGAGCAGCGCTACTTCCTCAATACCTTCAGCCTCGGTGTCTACCCCGAACTGGTGAAGCTGCGGGAGTCGCTGGAGGACCGGATGGGCAAGTGGCCGGCCCTCGCGGTGGCCACCGCGAAGGTGCTGGTGAACGGCGAGCCGGTCACCGTCCGGGCCGGCGGGCGGGACCGGCGGCTGTGGCTGCTGTTCGCGGGCAACGGCGCCTACGATCCGCCGGGCTTCGCCCCGACCCACCGGACCGGGCTCGCGGACGGCCTGCTGGACGTCCGGGTGGTCGACGCGGGCCGGCCGTTCGCGAGGACCAGGCTCGCCGCCGCGTTCCTCTCCGGCACGCTCGCCCGGTCCCGGGTGTACCACGCGGCCCGGCTCCGGGCGCTCGACCTGGAGGCGCTGGGGGACGCCGACCGGATGGCGGTCGACGGGGAGTCGGTTCCCGCGAAGGGACCGCTCCGGCTCGCCAAGTCCGGACGGGCGCTGACGGTCTACCGGCCCGCCGCGGACTGAACGCCGTCGCCGGCCGGTGGTCCGGTGGCCCGGTGGTCCGGTGGTCCGGTCAGCGACGGCGTGCTCGGCCTGCGCGCCGGGCCTGCGTGTCCGGCCTGCGTGTCCGGCCGGTCTGGTCATCCGGTCTGTTCAGCCGGTCTGTTCAGCCGGTGTGCAGGACCCGGAAGCGACCGGGGTCCGCCGGGTCGCGGTCGGCCACCTGGACCGGAGCCCAGACCCACTGCCACACGCCGGTGCCGGGCGCGCGGGAGAACCGGACCGGCCCCCGGGTGCCCTCGACCGCGACCTGCGGCCAGCCCGCCGCGATCCGGTCCCGGTCGGTGCCGTGCGAGCGCAGCAGTTCGGCGAGCACGGTGACGGTGTCGTAGCCCTCGAAGGCGACGAAGGAGGGCTCCTCCCCCAGCCGCTCCCGCAGCGCCGCCCCGACCCGGGTCCCGAGCGGGCCGAGGCGTTCGGGCAGGTAGCGCAGGAACGGGACCCCGGCGCCGTCCTCGCCCAGCAGCGCCGCCCAGTCGGCGAGTTCCGGCTGCCCCGCCGGAGCGCCGATCAGGACTCCGGCGAGGCGGTGGTCCCGGCGGACGGCGCGGACGATCGGCACCGCCGGGTCGGGGTGGCCGGCCAGGAGCAGGAGGGCGGTCGCGCCGTCGGCGGCGAGCCGATCGCAGACCTGCTCCGGGGTGAGGGTGCGCAGGTCGAGTTCGACCAGGGTGCCGCCGCGCGGCGTGATCCGATCGCGGAGGATGCCGGTCCCCGCCGCCCAGTAGACACTCGGGTCGGCCGCCACGGCGATGCGGTCGTGTCCGGCGCCGAGAAGGAAGTCGGCGTAGACGCGCCACCCGTGGGACTGTGCCGGGGCGAGGCGGGCGACCCGTTCGGACGGCCGGTCGGTGAGCGCGTCGAGCACCGCGGAGGAGCACAGGAAGGGGAGACCGAGGGCCTCGGCCCGGGCGGCCGCGGCCCGCGCGACCACGCTGTGGTACTCCCCCGCCAGGGCGGCCACCCCCAGGTGGACCAGTTCCTCCACGGCCTTCTCGGCCCGCCCGGGATCGGCGGCGGTGTCACGGACCACCAGCTCGACGGGCCGGCCGGCGATCCCCCCGGCCTCGTTGACCTCGCGGGCGGCCAGGTCGAGTCCGGCGAGCAGGTGCCGACCCGCCGCCGCCCAGCCGGGACGGGTCAACGGCACAAGGGTCCCGATCCGGACGGACCGCCCGTCGGCGGGCGCCGCCCCGTGCGGCCTGGGCTTCCGGTGCGCTTCTTCCGACCCCGCGAGGTCCGGTGATGTGCTCATGCGACGGTCTCTCCCCGTGGTCGTCCCGGCGGCTCATGATCGGGACCCGCAGCCTACCCACGGCCGGACCACGCTTCCGGGGCGCGGCTCCGGGGCGCCACTCCGGGACTCGGCGCCCGACCGGCCGGGGCCTGACGGACGGCCACCGCACGACGAAACCGCCCCGGCGACACGCAGGTCACCCCGTTCAGGTGACATTCCCCCCTTTCGCCCCGGATCGGTCCCTAGGGTTCGAAGCACCGTTTGCCCACGAAGGGATTTACGCCATGTACCGAACCGTCCGTACGTTCGCCGTCCTCATCGCCGCCGTCGGCGCCATTTCCGTCCCCACCCAGGCGTTCGCCGACGACACGGTGACCGTGCACACCACCACCATCACCGTCATCGGCACCGGCAACCAGCTCGCCGGCGGCGAGATCACCAACGTCGGCGGTGACGCCGTCATCGGCTCCTTCGACGGCATCGACGTCCACTGACCCGGTCCCTTCCTGTCCCCCGGTTCCACCACGGAACCGCACCGCCCGCGCCCGTCCCCGGCGCGGGCGGTGCCGTGTTCCCCGGCCCCGCCCCCTCCCGGCCCGTCCTCCCGCTCACGTCTCGCGCTGGGGCCGGTACTCCGCCTCGGTCGTGCCGAAGGTCCAGGCCACACCGGCGCGGGCGGTGCGCGTGTCCGGCGGCACCCGCAGCCAGTAGGTGCGGAAGGTGCCGTCCGGCTCGGCGGTCGAGTTGACCACCTCGACCATCACCACCGGCTCGTCGTCCGGCAGTTGGATCCGCCAGAGCACACCGGTCTCGTCCCGGTGCAGCGGCTCGGCGCCGGAGTCCGCGAGGTAGCGCTCGTAGCCGTAGTGCTCCAGCAGGACGCGGCGCAGCTCGGCGTTCTCCTCGGCGCGGATCCGCTCGGCGGTGACGGTGCCGAGCCCGGCCAGGAACTCTGCGGGGACGGGCATGCCCCGCCAGGCGTGGAGGGCGAAGCCGTCGGAGTATTCGAGGGCCGGTCCGTCGGCGCGGTCCAGGCGGCCGGCCTCGTCGCGGTGCAGGGCGATCGGGCGCTCGCTGATCAGTACCGTGTCCGCGTAGGGCCACCACCAGCCGGTGGCGCGCGCCACCTCGGCCAGCGCCGCGATCCCCGCACCGGCGGCGGCCATCCCGCCCGGCGGGCCGTCCGGCACCTCGCCCAGCACACCGGCGGCCTCGAAGGCGGCGAACCAGGGCGCGTCGTGCTGCCCCCGGACGGCGTCGAGCAGCGCGAGCCGGGCGGCGGTACGGCGCTCGCGGGGCGCCCACGCCTCGCCCGGCGGGTGGTCCCCGGTGGCCGGGTCGGGGGCGAGCCGGTCGAGCAGGGCGCCGCGGATCCGGTCGGCGAGGGCGTTCGTCACCGGGCCGAGCTCTCCGCCGGTCAGCGCCCAGAGCGGCGCCCAACCGACCACGCCGGTCCGCTCGACCGCCTGGCGGCGGACCGCGTCCCACGGCAGGGTCCTGACCGCCTCCCGGACGGTCGAGGCCCCGGCCGCGCGCAGCTCCAGAGCAGCCTCCGCCGCCGCCAGCGGCGAGCCGAACCACCTGATGCCGGTCGGTTCGGCCAGGCCGGCGGCCCGGTACGCGGACCGCACCGCGCGCTCGACGCCGACCCGGTCGGCCGGGCCGGTCGCGGCGGCGGTCGCCCGCCAGCGGGCCGTCACCTCTGCCGCCACCTCGGTCGACGCCGGTGCCGGCGCCACGGCCGGTGCCGTCTGTCCGGTCCCCATCCTCATCACCCTCTCCGTTCCCGGCCGCGCGCCCCGCCCGGCCATGGCGCGGACGCCGTACGCCCGCACCTTCTCGTGCTTCCCCGCCCCGTTTCCCGTCCCGCGCACCCGCCGGGCGCGCACCCGCGCACGGCCTCCGTCAGTCGGCGACGATCCGCACCGCGCCCGGCACGTACTCGCGCTGACGGACCACCCGGAACCAGCCCTTGGGCAGCGGTATCGCCGCGTGCTCCTCGTGCACCACCCGGCCGCCCTCCGGGAGGTGCAGCCACGCCGCGCCGAACGGACCCGCCTCGCGTCGCAGCTCCCCCGGCCCGACCACGGCGTGCGCGTGCCCGGTCACCTCGCCCAGGGCCAGCACCAGCCGACCCCGGGCATCCCTCGGCTGCCCGGCCAGCGAGGCCACCCGGGACGGGACCACCCCTTCCTCCACCGGTACCAACAGCACGTCACCCTGACGGAACATCAGCTCTCCCTCGTCGATTCGACGACGCATCGGATTCCCACACCACGGACCATAGGACAGGGGTCCGACAACGGCCCCGGTGCCCGAGTGACCCCGGTGGACGCCGGGACCGTCGGCGCTGTCGGGATCATCGGGACTGTCGGGACAGGTGGTTCGCGCCGGTCGACGGTCGCTGCGGCCGACGACGGGAAGCAGGAGCCGGAAGGGCCCGGGAAGAGCCGGCTGTTCCGCCCCGGAGACCGAGAGCCGGCTCCGGCGAGAACCGGACCGGACCGTGGTGGTCGGCGAGCTGGTACGCCTCGCTCAGGTGCACCAGAAGAGGAACGGCGTACAGGTGGGCGTCGGTCGCGGGGTGGGTGATCCGGACGGCGTGCCGGTGGCGGTGCCGCCACCGGTGGCCGGACCCGTGGGCGAGCCACCGGTCGACGGGGGCGGGCCCGGCGTCGAGGGCGTGGCCGGCGGCGGGGCGGTGACCGGCGGCGACGGGACGGCCGACGCGGTGGCGGGTCCTCCCTGCTCCGGCGAGCCTCCGCCGGTCGGCGCCGTGGCCCCGCCGCCCTTGACCGCCGAGGACGACGGCGCCGCCGGGCCGGACGCGGTGGGTGACCCGGAGGGCGACGCGGACGCCGTCCTGCTCGCGGACGGCCTGGTGGTCGACGGGCCCGGGGCCGGGGCCGTCACCACCGGGGCCGCGGTCATCGTCGGACCACCTCCCGCCGCCCCGGCGGTGACCGGGGCCGGCACGGCCGCCTCGGCCGGTACGTCCTCGGAGCCGTTCGCCACCAGCGTCGCCGCACCGAGGCCCACCACCGCGACACCGAGCACGGACACCACGATCCGTCCCGTCCGCCGACGCGCCCGCCGTGCCGTCCGGCGGCCCGGTCGGCTGCCGCCCGGGCCGACGCCGGGCGCGGCCGGTCCCGCCGCCGCCACCGGTTCCGGCAGCGGGCTCGCGGACGCCGGGGCGCGGTCCGGGCCGGTCGCGGGCGCCCCGCAGCCGGGGCAGGCCAGAGCGCCGTTCAGATGACGGCGGCAGGGCGCGCAGTAGTTCATAGGATCTTTCCCGTGCTGCCGGACGGCAGGCCCGCACCGGTCGGTGTCCTCCGCCGCCGGCCGCGCACGTTGTCGTCGTGCACATGCGGAGCCTAGGCAGCGCGAACGCACGGGTGCCATGCCTCCTTGTGAGGCTTCTGGAGAGATGCCGTGTCAGTCGGCCACGCACCACCCGCCCGGATCCGCCCCGGGAGCGGCCCGGGGCACCCCGGCGACAGGTCCCGGGCCGACCCGGGCGGGGAACTGTCGGTCCCGGCTGGTAGACAGTTGTTCGGTCCGCACCGACGCCCCAGGAGCAGCGCATGACGGTCAACAACCACATCGAGGACTTCCACGGCCTGCCGGTCCTCGACTTCGTCACCGCCGTCGACGCGGGCGACGAGCTGCCGGATCCGGGCGCCGTCGCCTGGAAGATCCGGACCGAGTTCGACGCCGCGGGGGAGTGGACCGCCCGATGGGGGCAGTTCCTCGACCGGGTGGACACCACCGCGGTCACGGCCGTGGTGATCGGCGACTGGTCGCACGACGGCCCGGTGAGCTTCGCCGGACCGCTGGCCGCCCTCCTGGGGGCGGCCGACCGCCTGCCCGCGCTGCGCGGCCTGTTCATCGGCGACATCACGTACGAGGAGAACGAGATCTCCTGGATCGAGATGGTCGACGTGACGCCGGTGCTGACGACCTTCCCGCTGCTCACCGAGCTGGTGGTGCGCGGTGCCTCCGGCGAGTACGCGGAGGGTGAGGGGCTGGCGCTCCAGCCACTGCGGCACGAGCACCTGCGGGCGCTGCGCTTCGAGTCGGGCGGCCTCCCGAAGGCGGTGCCGCGGGCGGTCGCGGCGAGCGAGCTGCCCGCGCTGGAGCGGCTGGAGTTCTGGCTCGGCGTGCACGCCTACGGCGGCAGCACCCGCCCGGCCGATCTGGATCCGTTCCTGGACGGTGGCCGGTTCCCCGCGCTGCGCCACCTCGGCCTGCAGAACAGCGAGTTCCAGGACGAGATCGCCGCCGCCGTCGCGCACGCCCCGGTGGTGGCCCGGCTGGAGTCGCTGAACCTGTCGATGGGCGTGTTCACCGACGAGGGCGCGACGGCGCTGCTCGACGGCCAGCCGCTCACCCACCTCAAGCGCCTCGACCTGCACCACCACTACCTCAGCGAGGGCATGCTGCGGCGGCTGCGCGAGGCCCTGCCCGGGGTCGAGCTCGACCTCTCCGAGGCGGGCAGGCCCGAGGAGCGGTGGCAGTACGTGGCGGTGGCCGAGTAGCCCGCCCGGCGGACGGCCGCACTGTCCGGCCCGTCCCCGTCCGGCCCGTCCTTGTTCAGCCCGTCCGACCGCGCCAGCACTCGCCGATTCCGCCGCCCAGGGGGCACCCGTGATCATCACCAGCACCACCGACCGCTTCCTCCACCTGCCGGTCGTCGACTTCTCGGTCGACCGGCCCCGCCGGCCCAACCGGGGTGACCGGATCGAGCTTCCCGAGCCGGGCACCGTCACCTGGCGGCTCGCCGTGGCGTACGGAGCGGAGGGCGGTTTCGACGCCCTCTGGTCCGCGTTCCTGGAGGCGGTCGACCCGGCCACCGTCCGCGGTCTGATCCTCGGCCCCTGGTGGATCCAGGACTACACCCCGGTGTCCGAGGCGCTCACCAGGATCGTCGCCGCCGCCGACCGGTTCCCCGCCCTGGAGGGCCTGTTCATCGCCGACGTCTCGTCCGAGGACTGCGAGATCTCCTGGCTGGAGATGTCCGACGTCACCCCGGTCCTGACGGCCTTCCCCGGACTGACCGACCTCGTGGTGCGCGGCGGCAACGGGCTGCGGCTCGAACCCTTCCGGCACGAGCGGCTGACCCACCTGCGGCTGGAGAGCGGAGGGCTGCCGGCCAAGGTGGTCCGGGCGGTCGCCGCGAGCGAGCTGCCCGCCCTGGAGAGCCTGGAGCTGTGGTTCGGCGTCGACGAGTACGGCGGTGACGCGACGATCGACGACATCGCGCCGCTGCTCACCGGCAGCCGGCTGCCGGCGCTGCGCCACCTCGGCCTGCAGAACAGCGAGTTCCAGGACGAGATCGCCGCCGCCGTCGCGCACGCCCCCGTGGTGGCGCAGCTCGGCACGCTCAGCCTGTCGATGGGCGTGCTGAGCGACGAGGGCGCGGCCGCGCTGCTCGACGGCCAGCCGCTCACCCATCTCAAGAGCCTCGACCTGCACCACCACTACCTCGGCGAGGCCATGCAGGAGCGGGTCCGGCAGGCCCTTCCGGGCGTGGACGTCGACCTCTCCGACGCCGAGGAGGAGGACGAGGACGAGGACGAGTGGCGCTACGTCGAGGTGTCCGAGTAGGCGCGGGCCGATGCTGACGACCCCGTGGGGCTCCGGCCGGGCTCCGGCCCGGGCCTGCCACCGCCTCCCGCCGGACGGGCGGCTGACCGTGCTCGGCAATCCCGGCCACCGCCGGGTGACGCTGTTCGCGGCCGCCGCCCGGGCCGCCGGGCTGCCCGAGCCCGCCGTCCTGCCCTGGATCGACCTGCTGCGCGGCACCCACCGGCTGTCCCCGGGCGCCGTGGTGCGGATCGACTCCCCGGGAGAGGACGCCGCGGTGGACGCGCTGCTGCGCGGCCCGGTGCTCGGCGCGGACTACGCGGCGACCCGGGTCGAGGGCGGCGCGGCCTGGTACGCCGGGGTGACGGCCGCGCTGCGCACGCTGGCCGCGACCCCGGGGGTCGGGCTGCTCGGTGATCCGGAGGAGATCGCCGTGATGTTCGACAAGCGGCGGACGCACGCCCTGCTGTCGGCGGCCGGGGTCCCGGTGCCGCGGGCCCTGACGGGCGCCGCCGTCGCCGGCTGGGAGGACCTCCGGGCCCGGCTGGACGCCGCCGGGCTGCGCCGGGTCTTCGTCAAACCGTCCCACGGCTCCTCCGCCTCGGGCGTGGTGGCGCTGGAGTTCGGGCCCCGCGGCCAGCTCCGGGCCACCACCTCGGTGAAGCTCGCCGACGGCCGGATGCACAATTCGCTGCGGGTCCGCCGTTACCAGGAGGAACGGCAGGTGGCGGAGCTGATCGACCGCCTCGCCCCGGACGGTCTGCACGTCGAGCAGTGGGTGCCGAAGGCCGCCCAGTCGGGCCGGTCGGCCGACCTGCGGGTCGTGGTGGTCGCCGGGCGGGCGACCCACGTGGTGGTCCGCACCAGCGACCGGCCGATGACCAACCTCCACCTCGGCGGTACCCGGGGCAGTCCGGAACTGGCCCGGGAGGCCGCCGGAGCGGCCTGGCCGGACCTGCTGGAGACGGCGGAGCGGGCGGCCGCCTGTTTCCCCGGCTCGCCGATGGTCGGCGTCGACGTCCTGCCGACCGCCGCCTGGCGGCGCGCGGTGGTCGGCGAGGTCAACGCCTTCGGGGACCTGCTGCCCCGGCTCACCGGCCTGCCGGACGGTCCGGCGGAGGGCCTCGACACCTACGCCGCCCAGCTCGCCGCACTCGGTGCCGCACCGGTCGCACCCTCCGGACCGGTCGCGCCAGCCGGACCGGGCCCGTTCCACCTCGCACCGCCGAACCACCCGAACCGCCCGAACCACCCACGTACGGAACAGTCCTGATGAGCCACCGCACCACCGTCAACGCCCCCGCGACCGACGCCGCCGCCCCGGGCTCGGCGCCGGACGCCTCCCCGGCTCCCGCCGCACCCGCCACGCCCGCCACGCCCGACATGAACGCCGTGGTGGGCAGCCACGACCTGTTGCTGGTCACCCTGGACACCCTGCGGTTCGACGTCGCCGAGGAGTTGGCCGCCGCCGGGCGGATCCCGCACCTGGCCGCCCACCTCCCCGGCGGGCGCTGGGAGCGGCGGCACTCCCCCGGCAGCTTCACCTACGCCGCCCACCAGGCGATCCTGGCCGGCTTCCTGCCGACGCCGGCCTCGCCCGACGGACCGCACCCGCGGCTGTTCGCCGCCCGGTTCGCCGGGTCGGAGAGCACCGCGCCGCGTACCTGGGTCTTCGACGCCCCCGACCTGCCGGGCGCGCTCGCCGCCGCCGGGTACCGGACGGTCTGCATCGGCGGCGTCGGGTTCTTCAACAAGCAGGGCCCGCTGGGCTCGGTGCTGCCCGGGCTGTTCCAGGAGAGCCACTGGACGGCGGAGATGGGCGTCCCCTCGCCGACCTCCTTCGAGGCACAGGTCGACCGGGCCGAGCGGGTGGCGGCCGAGCAGCCCGCCGGGCAGCCGCTGTTCCTGTTCGTCAACGTCCCCTCGCTGCACCAGCCGAACTGGTTCCACCTGCCCGGCGCGACCCGCGAGCACGGCGACAGCCGGGAGAGCCACGCCGCCGCGCTGGAGTACGTGGACGCCCACATCGGCCGGCTGTTCGCGGCGATGAGCGCGCGCCGGCCGTGCTTCGCGATCGTCTGCTCGGACCACGGCACGGCCTACGGCGAGGACGGCTACACCGGCCACCGGATCGGTCACGAGGTGGTCTGGACGGTGCCGTACGCCCATTTCACGCTGCCCGCGCCGGCCACCCCGGACACGCCGCCCGCCACGACCGCACCGGACGGCCCCGCCACGACCGCACCGACCGCACCCGCACCCGCACCGACCGCCGAGGAGACCGCATGACCACCGCCCCCGCCGCGCCGGCCGTCCTCCCGGTCCTCCTCCCGGACGGGGCCTCGGCCGCCTCCCCGTACCAGTCGTACGTGTACGCCTACCCGCACAAGACGGCGTACCGCGAGCTGCCGGACCGTCCACCGCTGCGGGAGCTGTGGGCGGGCGAGTCGCAGCACGCGCTCTCGCTCTATCTGCACATCCCGTTCTGCGAGGTGCGCTGCGGCTTCTGCAACCTGTTCACCCGGATCGGCGGCCCGGACGGACTGACCACCGCCTACCTGGACGCCCTCGACCGGCAGGCGGGCGCCGTCCGCGCGGCGCTGGACGAGGGGGCCGGGTTCGCGCTGGCCGCGTTCGGCGGCGGCACCCCGACGTATCTCAGCGCCGCCGAACTGGAGCGGCTCTGCGACATCGCCGAGCACCGGATGGGTGCCGACCTGCGGGCGATCCCGCTCTCGGTCGAGGCGTCGCCCGCCACGGCCACCGCCGACCGCCTCGCCGTGCTGGCCGAGCGCGGCACCACCCGGCTGAGCCTGGGCGTGCAGTCCTTCGTCGACGCGGAGGCCCGCTCGGCCGTCCGGCCGCAGAAGCGCGCCGAGGTCGAGGCGGCGCTGGGCCGGATCCGCGAGGCGGGGTTCCCGGTCCTCAACATCGATCTCATCTACGGCATCGACGGCCAGACCGAGGCGAGTTGGCTCCGGTCGCTGGACGCCGCACTCGCCTGGCGGCCCGAGGAACTGTACCTGTACCCGCTCTACGTCCGGCCGTTGACCGGGCTGGCCCGGCGCGGTGAGGCGGAGGGCCCCGACCGGTGGGACGCCCGGCGGCTCGCCCTCTACCGGGCCGGCCGCGACCACCTGCTCGCCCAGGGCTACGAGCAGGTGTCGATGCGGATGTTCCGCCGGGCGGCCGCGCCGCAGGCCGGGGTGAGCGAGTACGCCTGCCAGACGGACGGCATGGTCGGCCTCGGCTGCGGCGCCCGCTCCTACACCTCCCGTCTGCACTACTCCTTCGACTACGCGGTGGACGCGACGGAGGTGCGCCGCATCATCGACGACTACGTGGCGACCCCGGCGTTCGACCACGCCGTGGTCGGCCGGGCGATGACGCCGTCGGAGGCGCGGCGCCGCCACCTCGTGCAGTCGCTGCTCCAGGCGGAGGGGCTGGCACTCGCGGACTACCGGTACCGCTTCGGCAGCACCCCGGCCGAGGACTTCCCGGCCGAGTTCGCGGCCTTCGCCGCCCGCGGCTGGCTGGCGGAGGACACCCCCGACGCGGGCGCCACCACGGGCGGCACGAGCGACGGGAGCGGCGCGGCCGGTGCGGCCGCCGGTCCCGCGGATCGCGCCGAGCGGCTCAGGCTCTCGCCCGAGGGGCTGGCGCACTCGGACGCGGTCGGTCCGATGCTGTTCTCCCCCGAGGTCCGCGCGCTGATGGCGGAGTACGAGGCGAAGTGACCTTCCTCGGCATGCCCGCGTCCGGTCCCTCCCCGGTCCCGGCCTCGCCCCCGACGCCAGGACCGGGGCCGACGCCGGGACCGCTCGACCTCGGTCTGCTCTACCGCGGCCCGCTGGCCTCCTGCGACTACGACTGCCCGTACTGCCCGTTCGCCAAGCGGCGCGACACCCCCGGGCAACTCCGGGCCGACCGGGCCGCGTTGGAGCGGTTCACCGGCTGGGTGGCCGGCCGCGGCGGGTCCGGGGACACCCTCTCGGTGCTGTTCACCCCCTGGGGCGAGGGGCTGGTGCGGTCCTGGTACCGGCGGGCCATGGTCGAGCTGAGCCGGCTGCCGCACGTGCGCCGGGTCGCGATCCAGAGCAACCTCAGCTGCCGCACCGGCTGGCTGGCCGAGGCGGACCTCGACACCCTCGCGCTCTGGGTCACCTACCATCCCGGCCAGGTCGCGCACGAGCGCTTCCTCGCCAAGTGCCACGAGCTCGACGCGCTCGGCGTGCGGTACAGCGTCGGCGTGGTGGGGCAGCCGGAGCACCTCGCGGCGGCCCGGCGGCTGCGCTCCGAGCTTTCCCCGGCGGTCTATCTGTGGATCAACGCCGCCGAGGGCCGGAGTTACACCGATTCCGAGGCCGCCGACTGGACCGCCGTCGATCCGCACTTCGGGTACAGCAGACATGCCCACCCGAGCGCCGGCCGGGCCTGTCGCACCGGCGAGTCCGTGGTCTCGGTCGACGGCGACGGCACGGTCCGCCGCTGCCACTTCGTGCCCGAGGAACTGGGCAACCTCTACGACGGCTCCTACCGGGCCCGGCTCGGCCCGCGGCCCTGTCCGCTGCCGGTCTGCGACTGCCACATCGGCTACGTGCACCTGGAGACGCTGCCGCTGTACGACGTCTTCGCGGGCGGCGTGCTGGAGCGGATCCCGCACGCCCGGTGACGCCGCCGCCACACTGCGGGGTATCTCGGGCCGGGCCCGGCTCCGGCCTGGCCCGCTCCCGGTCGACGTACCTACGCTGGAGGGAGGAGGAGGCGATCAGCATGCTTGGAGACGCACCCCTGGTGGCGATCATTCCCGCCGCCGACGTGGCCCGGGCGAAGGCTTTCTACACCGACACCCTCGGCCTCAAGCTCAAGGACGCCGGCCCGCACGGCGATCTGACGTTCGAGTGCGGTGGCACCGAGTTCGGTATCTACGAGACACCGAGCGGTGGCCAGGCCGCCCACACCCTGGCCAGTTTCGAGGTCTCCGACCTGAACGCGGAGATGGCCGCGCTGCGCGGAAACGGCGTCGTGTTCGAGGAGTACGACATGCCCGGCCTGAAGACGGTCGACGGCGTCGTCGAGGACGAGGGCATGCGCGCGGCCTGGTTCAAGGACTGTGAGGGAAACATTCTCTGCCTGCACGAGCGCACCGCCGGCTGACCCGGCCCGACCGATCGTCCCGCTCGGTCGCTCGCACCGAACGGGACGATCGGACCGGACCGGACCGACACACGCCCCGGCCGGGCACCGCATCGCGCGGTGCCCGGCCGGGGAACGGAGGGGCGGGTGCCGCGGCGGGCGTCAGCCCTCGGCGGCCAGACCGGGAACGGCGGTGTCGAGCGCCTCGGTGACCTGGTCCAGCAGCACCCGCAGGGTGGCCAGCTGTTCGACCGGGAGCCCGGTCGCGACCAGCAGCCGGCGGGGCACCTGTCCGGCGCGCTCGCGCATCGCGGAGCCCTCGCCGGTGAGACTGACGGTGACCGAACGCTCGTCCTCCGGACTGCGCTTGCGCCGCACCAGGCCGGCCGCCTCCAGTCGCTTGAGCAGCGGGGAGAGGGTCCCCGAGTCCAGTCGGAGGTGTTCGCCGATCCGTTTCACGGGCAGTTCGCCGTGTTCCCAGAGCACGAGCATCACCAGGTACTGCGGATAGGTCAGGCCAAGATCCTTGAGCAACACCCGGTAGACACCGCCGAAGGCGCGGGAGGCCGCGTTCAGCGAGAAGCAGATCTGTCGGTCCAGGAGGAGCAGGTCGGCATCGTCGGGAAGGTCGGGCAGCACGGTCATGGGTCCATCGTAGCGACGACATGTGCACCATTCAGTTGTGCGCAATTGAATGGTGTGCTCTACTTGTTTCCGGAAGGCGGCCCGAGCGGGCCACCGGACCACGACTTCGCACGCAGGACCGAAGGGAACGGACCATGGACGCGCTCTACACCGCAGTCGCCACCGCCAACGGCCGGGAGGGCCGTGCCGTCAGCTCCGACGGGCAGCTCGACCTCGCCCTGGCGATGCCGCCCGCCCTCGGCGGCAGCGGTCAGGGCACCAACCCGGAGCAGCTGTTCGCCGCCGGCTACGCCGCCTGCTTCGCCAGCGCGCTGGGCCTGGTCGGCCGCCAGGCCAAGGTGGACACCGGCGACGTCTCGGTGGCCGCCGAGGTGTCGATCGGCAAGGACGCCGAGGGCTTCGGCCTCTCGGTCGTGCTGCGGGTCGAGCTGCCCGAGGCGCTCGCGGGCGAGACCGGCCAGCTGCTGGTGAAGAAGGCCCACGAGGTGTGCCCGTACTCCCGCGCCACCCGCGGCAACATCCCGGTCGAGCTCGTCGTCGAGTAGTCACCGGCCGGTCGGTCCCCGGCCGAGCGGTCGACTGCGGGCCGAACACCGAGGACGCCCCGTCGCGCGACCGCGCGGCGGGGCTCCGTCGCGTCAGCCCGGTCCACCGGTCGGCGGCGGGTAGGACCGACCGGGCGGCGGCGGGGGCGCATCCGGCGGACCCGGCGGGACCTGGGGCGGGGGCGACGGCGCGGCCGACGGACCGGCCCCCGGTGACCCCCCACTCCCCCGCAGGACCTCCAGGCGGTGCCGGTACTCCTCCGCGTCGATCTCGCCACGGGCGAACCGCTCCGCCAGGACCTGTTCCGCCGACGCCCAGGACGGCGGCGCTCCGCCCACCGGGCCGCCGGGGCCGCCCGCCCACCCGCCCTTGGGCGGCGGCGGACCGGCGATCCGCGACCTCCGGGTCAGCAGCACCGCGACGACCACCAGCGCCACCACGGCCAGCAGCAGTCCCAGCGCGAACAGACCCAGGCCCCAGGGCCCGATGCCATGGCCGTAGCCATGACCGTTCCAGTGCCTCATCACGACCTCCTCACCACCCCGGTCCATGGGCGGCCGCCGTGTCCGACGACCCGCCCCGGGGCGCTCGGCGCCTCACCACCATCGTGCGCCCAGGCCCGTCGGAGTGGCGTGAGGAGGGGATGAGGCGGGAGTGAAGAGGCATCGGCGCGCCGAAAGGCGGGGTCGGGGCCGAGGCTCACGGGAGGCGGGAGGCGGGGGAAGGCCGAGACACGGAAGAGCCGCCGAGCATACGCCGCCCCGAGGCCGCCGGAGCGGGAAAGCGCCCGGGGCCGGACCGGCCCGCGCCCGGCCGGGTAGCGTTCGCCCCATGAACCACCACCCACCGGCCGACGACCGCGAGCGCCTCGTCGCGGCCGGGGTGCTGCTCCGCTACGCGGACCACCGTCCCCACCCGGCACTGGGCCACTCCACCATCGGCTACGTCTCGACAGCGCTCTGGTACGAACTCACCGCGCTGGCCATCTCCCCCGACGCCGCGACCGCCACCGCCCAGGCGCTGCTCCGCGCCATCGCCGCCGACGCGGTGGACGCCGCTCTCTCACCCGGCAACGAGACCGCGCCGCGCGACGACCTCTATGTGACCCACCCCGCGTACATCGGCCCGCGCCGCCGCACGGTCTGGTTCCAGCGCTCCGGACCGCGCGGCCTGGTGACGGCGACGTTCCCGCCGTAGGGCGCGCCGTCCCGGCCACGCCGCCCCAGCGCCGATCACGCGCCGTCCGGACCGCCCCGCTCGATCCGCAGGCTGTGACAGCTCCAGCTGAGCAGGTCTGACCCGAAGATCGGCGGCCGGTCGTGGTAGGTGCCGTCCGCCACGGACAGGTTGACGATCAGGAAGGCGTGCCAGCCCGCGCCCACACCGCGCCGGTCGGCGTGGATCAGGGTGCCGTCGACGAACCAGTCGACCGAGTAGGCGCCGAAGACCGTCCGCAGGTCGAAGGTCGCGCCGGGGGCTATGCCGGCCTCGGCGCCGTGCCAGTAGCGGTAGCCGCCCAGGACGTGGTTGGAGATCTCCAGCAGGTCCGGATGGTCGGGGTGGTACTCGAAGACGTCGATCTCGTTGCCGCCGTCCCGCCAGGTCCAGATCGCCGGCCAGGCGCCGAGCTCGCGGGGCAGGGTGATGCGCGCGCTCAGCACGTCGCCGGTGCGGACCTGGAAGCCCTCGGGGCTGCCCTCGGTGGTCAGCAGATTGCACGTCCAGAGGTCGCCGCCGTGGCGCCGGACGGCGGTGAAGACCCCACCGGGGCAGTAGGCGCGACTCAGGAAGTCGAGTTTGTGGTCCCCCCGGTTGGTCGGCCCCATCCGGGGATAGGCGCTGCTGCGCCCCGCGATCCACTGGCTGGTCGATGTGAAGTCCGCGTCGAACACGACGGCCACGGCTGCCTCCCCGGTCACCGGCGGCGCGGCGGCCCTCTACCGCCGCACACGCAGGGTGATATGCCCGATACGCAGCGCAGTATTCGAAGCGGACGCTCCGGATCCAGCCGATCCCCCGATCGAACGGAGTGGCGACGGACGCCGGGCGCGGGCGTACCGGGTCAGCGGACCGGCGCAGGCGCGCCGCTCCCGCGCGCGCTGCCCTTGCGCGCGCCCCCCCCGTCGCGCCCGGCGGTGACCCCGCCGGGGCCCTCGGCGCCCCCATCGGCGCCGGTCCCGTCCGGTCCGGCCCCGTCCGCGCCGCCCGGAGAGTCGTCCTCCGGGCCCAGGCCACCGAAGGTGTCGGCACTCAACCGGTCGGTCACCGACACCACGCCGTCCACCGAACGGCAGAGGTTCAGCACGATCGGGACGAGGTGCGGCTCCGGCACCGTGCCGCTGAGCACCACCCGGCCCTGGTCGACCTCGACCCCGACCAGGGCCGGGCTCACGCCCTCGACCCGGCCGAGCACCTCCTCGACGATCTCCCGGCGGATCACCCGGTCCTCGCGGAGGAAGACCCGGAGCAGGTCCCCCCGGCTGACCATGGCGAACACCCGGCCGTCCTCGTCCAGCACCGGCAACCGCTTCACACCGTGCCGCCCCATCAGCCGGGCCGCCACGACGACGCTGGTCGAGGGAGTGATGCAGACGACCGGCCCGCTCATCAGATCGGCGGCGGTGACCGCGCCGTCCGGACCGGGCCTGGCGGCACCGGGCGGTGGCATCAACGTCCCCTGGTCCTCCTGGGCGGCCAGGGTGAGCAGCAGGTCCGCCTCGGAGACGATGCCGAGCGGCCGGCCGTCGTCGTCCACCACCGGCACGCCGGTGATGTCGTACTCGGCCAGCAGCGCGACGATCTCCCGGAAGCCGGTCTCGGGCATCACCCGGACCACGGGGCTGGTCATCACTGATTCGACGGTGGCATGCCGCACGCCGGTTCACCTCGTCCGCGAGCACCGTCCGGCCGGACCTCGGTCGTCCGGTCGGCTGTACCAGGAGCATCTCCCCCGACCGGCCGATCCGCCAGGGGCCAAGGGGCTGAATCACGGGGACCAACGGCCTCTGGCCCCGAACGCCGAGTTTACCGGCCCCGCACCGCCCGGGGGCGGGACCGGACCGGCGCCCGCCCCCGCCCCGATGGGCCGGACGGGGCGAACCGGCCGATCCGGGGTGCGCACCCCACCGGCGGTTCGGGTACGCCTTCCGGCCGGACCGCCCACCGCCGCCCCCGGGAGCCACCGTGACCGAACCCTCCAGCCCCGGCGACCCCGACCGCCCCACCGGACCCGACGCCCCGCACGACGACCGCCCCGACGCGCCGCACGACGACGGGCCCACCCCGCCCGGCGACCACCCGGCCGCCGGGCCGCTGCGCTGCCTGGTCACCGGGGCCACCGGCTACATCGGCGGACGGCTGGTGCCGGTCCTGCTCGACGCCGGCCACACCGTGCGCTGCCTGGTCCGCGCGCCGGACCGGCTGCGGGACCACCCCTGGCGGAGCCGGGTCGAGGTGGTCACCGGGGACGTCACCCGCCCCGAGAGCCTCCCCGACGCCTTCACGGACGTCGACGTCGCCTACTACCTGGTGCACTCGCTCGGCACCGGCCCCGGCTTCGAGGCCACCGACCGGGCCGCCGCCGAGGCGTTCGGGCGGGCGGCGGCCATGGCCGGGGTGCGCCGGATCGTCTACCTGGGCGGCCTCGCCCCCGCCGGGATCCCGGCGGGGCGGCTCTCGCCGCACCTGCGCTCACGGGTCGAGGTGGGCCGGGTGCTGCGGGCGAGCGGCGTGCCGACCGCGGAACTGCGGGCCGCGGTGATCATCGGCTCCGGCTCCGCCTCCTTCGAGATGCTGCGCCACCTCACCGAGCGGCTCCCGGTGATGGTGACCCCGCGCTG
Source organism: Kitasatospora sp. NPDC094019 (assembly GCF_044764505.1). Classification (NCBI taxonomy): domain Bacteria; kingdom Bacillati; phylum Actinomycetota; class Actinomycetes; order Kitasatosporales; family Streptomycetaceae; genus Kitasatospora; species Kitasatospora sp. NPDC094019. The sequence continues at coordinate 409,874 of NZ_JBIWIF010000002.1, read as the reverse complement.
GGTGGACACCCGGATCCAGCCGATCGCCGTGCGCGACGTGCTGCGGCTGCTGGTCGGGGCCGCCACACTGCCGCCGGAGCTCGACCGCGCCTTCGACATCGGCGGCCCCGACGTGCTGACCTACCGACGGATGATGGAGCGGTACGCCGCGGTGGCCGGACTGCCGCGCCGGCTGATCCTCGCCGTGCCGGTCCTCACGCCCCGGCTCTCCAGTCTCTGGGTCGGCCTGGTCACCCCGGTGCCGGGGTCGATCGCCCGGCCGCTGGTGGAGTCGCTGCGGTACGAGGTGGTCCGCACCGAGCAGGACCTCGACCGCCTCCTGCCCGCACCGCCCGGCGGCGCGGTCGGCTTCGACGACGCCGTCCGGCTGGCGCTGCGGCGGATCCAGGACGCGGACGTCGCCACCCGGTGGTCCTCCGCCTCGCTGCCCGGCACCCCCAGCGACCCGCTGCCCACCGATCCGGAGTGGGCCGGTGGCAGCCTCTACCAGGACGTCCGGGAACTCCGGGTGGACGCCGACCCGGCCGCGCTGTGGCGGGTGGTGGAGGCGATCGGCGGCGACAACGGCTGGTACTCGTTCCCGCTCGGCTGGGCCGTGCGCGGGTGGGTGGACCGGCTGCTCGGCGGGGTCGGCCTGCGGCGCGGGAGGCGGGACCCGGCGCGGCTGCGGGTCGGCGACTCGCTCGACTTCTGGCGGGTGGAGGAGATCGAGCCCGGACGGCTGCTGCGGCTGCGCGCCGAGATGCGGCTGCCCGGCCCGGCCTGGCTGGAGCTGACCGTCGCCCCGGACGGCGCGGGCGGTGCCCGGTACCGGCAGCGGGCGCTGTTCCACCCGCGCGGGCTGGCCGGACACGCCTACTGGTGGTCGGTGGCGCCGTTCCACGCCGTCGTGTTCGGCGGGATGGCCCGGCGGATCACCGAGGAGGCCGCGCGCGGCAACGGGGTCGGGTCCGGGGGCGGTACGGCCTGAGCCGAGTGCGGAGCCGACCGGGCCGAGTGCGGACCGAGCCGGGGCGGCCCGGCCCGGACCACCGGTCGCGCGGGCACCGACCGGCCGCTTGTCCGTCCGTCCGGCGGCAGGTCGCCCCGCCGGTCAGCGGTCCCGGCGCAGGTCGGCCAGCTCACCGGTGATCCGGCCGAGGAAGCGCGCCACCGCGGCGAGTTCGGCGGAGGTGAACTCGGCCCGCACCGTCTCGGTGCGCCGGGCCACCGGAGCGAACCACTCCGCCGCCATCCGCCCGGCGCCCGGCAGGTAGTGCACCAGGACCAACCGTCGGTCGGCGGTGTCCCGGCTGCGGCGGATGTGCCCGGCCCGCTCCAGCCGGTCCAGCACGGCGGTGACCGCCCCCGAGGAGAGGCCCAGCTCCTCGCCGAGCCGCCCGGGCGTGATCCCGCCGCCGGACCGGCCGGGCTCCGGGGCGGCGCGCATGATCGCGAGCAGCGCCTGCACGTCGGTGGTGTGCAGGCCGCTGGCGCCGGCGAAGCCGTGGCCGAGCAGGTTCATCTCGGAGGCGAGGTCCTGGAGCAGCCGGCCGAGCGCCGGCCCCTCGGGCGGCGCCTGCCACTGCTCGTGCTGCTCCCCCTGCTCGGACAAGGCGTGTTCTCCGGTCGCGTACGGCGTCGATCCAACCCGTTCAGCCTAACGGCGCGGTGTCACTGCGCCACGCCGCCCGCCGCCCCGGACCCGGCCTCGGCCGACCCGGCCCCGGACCTGCCGTCCGCCGACACCGGGACCGCCCCCGGCGCCGCCACCGGGCGCGACGCCGCAGGCGGGGCGCCGCGGCCGGTCCGGGCGGGCCACCAGACCCGGTCGCCGAGGTCCCGGACCAGCGCGGGCACCAGCAGCGAACGGACCAGCAGGGTGTCCAGCAGCACCCCGAACGCCACGATGAAGGCGATCTGTGCGAGGAAGGCCAGCGGGATCACCCCGAGCGCGGCGAAGGTCGCGGCCAGCACCACGCCCGCCGAGGTGATCACCCCGCCGGTGGCGGTGAGCCCGCGCAGCACCCCCTCCCGGGTGCCGAGGCGCAGCGACTCCTCCCGGACCCTGGTCATCAGGAAGATGTTGTAGTCCACCCCGAGCGCGACCAGGAACACGTACCCGTACAGCGGCACCGAGGGATCCACCGCGGAGAACCCGAACACGTGCGGGAACACCACCGCGCTGACCCCGAGCGTGGCGAGGTAGGAGAGCGCGACGGTGGCGGCCAGCAGAAGCGGCGCGACCAGGGAGCGCAGCAGCAGGACCAGCACGGCCAGCACGCAGAGCAGCACCACGGGGGTGATCAGGCGCCGGTCGTGGGCGGCCGTGGTCCGGGTGTCGTCCTGCTGGGCGGTGTAGCCGCCGACCAGGGCTCCCGCCCCGGGCACGGCGTGCACCGCGTCCCGCAGCCGGTGGACGGTGGCGATGGCCGCGTCGCTGTCGGCCGGGTCGGTGAGCGTGGCCTCCAGCCGGACCCGGCCGTCCACGACCAGCGGCGCGGCGCCCGGGGCCCCGGCGGTGGTGGCGCGGACGGCGGCGACCCCGGGCACGGCGGCCGCGGCCGCGGTGACGGGAGCGGCGCTGTCGGCGGCGGCGATGATCACGGCGGGGTTGCCGCTGCCGCCGGGGAAGTGCGCGGAGAGCAGCCGTTGGCCGGCTGCCGAGGGCTGGGCCTTGACGAACAGTTCGCTCTGCGGGACACCGCCGGCGTCCAGGGTCGGGGCGAGGCCGGCGAGCGCCGCCAGGACCACCAGGCTGCCCGCCCACAGTGCGCGCGGGCGGCGGGCGACGAGCTCGGCCACCCGGGCCCAGACGGCGTGCACCGGGGCGTGCCCGTCGGCCGGGGGCCGGGCGGGCCAGTACGCGGCCCGGCCGGCCAGCACCAGTGCGGCGGGCAGGAAGGTGAGCGCGGAGAGCACGGCGCAGGCGATCCCGATCGCGCCGACCGGGCCGAGGGCGCGGTTGTTGGTGAGGTCGGAGAGCAGCAGGACGAGCAGGCCGAGGGCGACGGTGGCGCCGGAGGCGGCGATCGGTTCGACGGACTGCCGCCAGGCGGTGCGCATGGCGGCGAACCGGTCGCCGTGCAGGTGGAGTTCCTCCCGGAAGCGGGCGGAGAGCAGTAGGCCGTAGTCGGTGGCGGCGCCGATGACGAGGATCGACAGCAGGCCCTGGACCTGGCCGTCCACGGTGACCAGCCCGTGGTCGGCGAGCAGGTAGACCAGGGCGCACGCGATGCCGAGGGCGAAGACGGCGCCGAGGATCACCAGCAGCGGCAGCAGGACGGCCCGGTAGACGGCGAGCAGGATGAGCAGGACGACGCCGAGGGCGACGCCGAGCAGCAGGCCGTCGATGCCGGCGAACGCGCCGCCCAGGTCGGCCATGATCGCGGCGGGCCCGGCCAGGCCGACGGTGGTGCCGGGGACCTGTTCGGCGAGCCCGCGGACGGCGTCCACGGTGGCGCCGGTCTCCCGGCCGAGGTCGGAGCGCAGCTGGACGACGCCCTGTAGGGCCTGTCCGTCGGCGGCGGGCAGGGCGGGCGAGACCCGTCCGGTGGCGCCGGGCAGGGCGGCGGCGGCGCGCAGGGCCTGTTCGGCGGCGGCGCGCCCGGTGCCGTCGAGGGGGCCGCCGCGGCTCTCCCAGACGATGATCACGGGCACCGCGTCGTCGGCCCGGAAGTCGGCGCCGAGCAGGGCGGCCTCGGTGGACTCGGCACTGCGCGGCAGGAAGGCGGCGCGGTCGTTGGTGGCGACCTCGCCGAGCCGGCCCGCGTAGGAGCCGAAGGCGCCGCCGAGGCCGAGCCAGACGATCAGCAGTGCGAGCGGGACGAGCAGCCTGGCGCGGCGACGCCCGGTGGACGGACCTGCGGGTGCCGGGGTCGGCCGCACCGGGGCGGACGGCGGGGTGGCGTGGGGACGGTCAGCGGGCATGGTGGGGCACGCTCCGGGCCTGGGCGGGGTCGGGACAGCCCGGATCATATCTCTCGACGGTCAAGAGACTTCACCGGTGGAGGGATTCCGCGGCCGCGCCAGGAGTCCGGCCACCGAGATCGCGCCCCAGCCGACCGACACGGCGACGGCCATCACCCGGTGCCGGCGGGCCGGGAGGGCGGTGGCGAGCAGCGCGGCGTCGCCGAGGTCGGAGGCGATCCGCACGGCGGTCGCGGTGCGCAGGGCGGCGTCGTTCGGGGCGAGGGCCATCGCGAGGCCGCAGGCGGCGTCGCGGAAGGCCAGCGGGCGCAGGCAGGCGGCGACCGCCGCGGGCACCGAGCCGTCCGGAGCGGTGAGGCCGGACGGCGCGGCCAGCAGGGCGGGTCGGCGGGCGACGGCGATCCCGTAGACGGCGGTGGCGGCGCCGGTGAGTCGCAGCAGACGTCGGTGCATGGCGGTGGCCTCCTGGGTGGCGGGCGGACGGGTCGGATCCCGTCCCCGACAGTCAAGTGCCTCGGCGCCCGGAGGGCACCCGTCCGCGCCGTCGGTTCCGGGACGAAAGGCCGGGCCCCCGGCGCCACCCGGCTTCCGGCCCGCGCCGCTCCGGCGCTCCCGGCCCCCGGCCGGCCCGTCGGTACGGCCCTCCGGTACGACCCTCCGGCACGGCTGACCGGTACGGCCCGCCACCGGTCCGCACTTCCCGTCGTGGCACGCCGACGGCCCACCGGTACGGGACCGGTGGGCCGTCGACAGGTCGCCCGCAGGGAGCCGGCAGGGGCGGGGTCAGGAAACGCGCTTGATCTGCCAGGCGTTGTTGTTGAGGCTCGGCACGGCGGAGTACCGGCAGTTGCTGTTGTAGAACGCGGACAGCTGCACCCAGCCGGTCGGCTGGTAGGTCGAGGCGCAGACCGTGAGCGTGGTGCCGATCGGCAGGCCGGTGAGCTGCTTGATCTGCTTCTTGTTGGGGTTGAAGGTCGAGGAACAGCTGATGTCGTTCCACCACTGGACGTCGACCCACCCGGTCGGGGTGAGCTGGCTGCTGCACACGTTCAGGGTGTCGCCGGGGGCGGCGTGCGCACTGGTGGTGGTCATGGTGAGCGCGGCGGCGGCACAGCCTGCGGCCACGGCGAAGGCGCGAATACGGGACACGGAGCGGCTCCTCTCCACGGCGCGGGCGGTCCGCGCCGGCCACCCATTCCTATCGTCGGAACGACGGGTACGGACAGCGCCTTTCCGGTCCACCGCCCCGGATCGCCCGTCGCATTAGCGACGGTTGACAGTACGCCGTCGCACTTGTTCGCGGCATATGCGCCCGGACGGGGCGCCGGCACGGACGTCCGGGACGCCGGCACGGGCACCCGGGGCGTCAGTACACGCGCTTGATCTGCCAGGAGTTGTTGTTGAAGCTCGGCGAGACCGAGTACCGGCAGCTGCTGTTGTAGAACTCCGAGAGCTGCGTCCAGCCGGCCGGCGGCAGCGCCGAGGCGCAGACGGTGAGCGTGGTGCCGACCGGCAGACCGTCCGCCTGCTGGATCCGCTTCGCGTTGGGGCTGAAGCCGGATCCGCAGGCGTACTCGTTCCACCACTGGACGTCGACCCAGCCGCTCGGGGTCAGCTGACTGCCGCAGACGTTCCGGGTGTCGCCGGGGGCGGCGTCGGCGGTGGTGGCGGTCAGGGTGAGCGCGGCGGCGGCGCAGCCGACGGCCAGGGCCGCGGCACGGAAGCGGGACACGGGGGGCTCCTCTCCACGGCGCGGGCGGTCCGCGCCGGCCACCCATTCGTACCGGCGGAACGACGGGTACGGACAGCTTCTTTCCGGCCGGTCCGCCCGGGGCCCGCCGGGCCCACCCGCATCGCGACGAGGCCGCGATCCGGTTGGGCCCGAGCAGACTTGACGATGCGTCAGGAAACGCGGGTGATCTTCCAGGAGTTGTGGTTCAGGCTCGGCACGGCCGAGTAGCGGCAGCTCTGGCTGTAGAACTCGGAGACCTGGGTCCAGCCGGCCGGCGGCCACGCCGAGGCGCAGACGTTGAGGGTGGTGCCGATGGGCAGGCCGGCGACCTGCTCCATCGTCTTGCGGTTCGGGGTGAAGGTGCCGCCGCCGCAGCTGTAGTCGTTGGCCCAGGCGATGTCGACCCAGCCGGCGGGGGTGTACTGGTTGGCGCAGATCGACACGATGTCGCCCGGGGCGGCCTGGGCGACGGTCGCGGTGGTCGCGGCCAGGGTCAGGGCGGCGGCGGTACAGCCGAGGGCCAGTGCGGTGGCGCGGAGACGGGACACGGTGCGGCTCCTCTCGCGGCACGGACGTTCCGTGCCGGGCCCATTCCTACCGGCGCGCCAGGGCGCGCGAACAGGCGCTTTCCGGTCCGGTACGCCGGAGCGCGCGTCGCGTTCGCGCCTGTTGACAGTCCGTCGGCGCACTTCCCGGGAGCGCGAACGGCCCGTCCGGCCCCGGGAGTTCGGGGACGGACGGGCCGGTGCCCGGCGCGGGCGTCGGGCCTCAGGCGTCAGGCGTCAGGCGTCAGGCGTCAGGCGTCAGGCGGTGATCGGCTTCACGTCCAGCCGGATGTGGTCCACCGCCCAGAACCAGTTGTTCCCGGCGTCGAACATCCGGAACTTCAGCGTCACGCTCCGCGCGCCCGCCGGAACGGCGAACTGCTTGGTCACGAAGGCGTTCTGGACGTCGGCCCCGCGGTTGTCGTTGCCGGTGGCGTCCGAGCTGTAGTACACCAGCCGGGTCTCGGTGCCGTTGTCGAACACCGCCGTGACCGCGGCCTTCTGCGGGGCCTCCTGGCGGTAGTGCGAGTCGAAGCCCAGGTACAGGGTGGTGGCCCCGGCCGGGACGGGCACCGCGGGCGAGACCAGGGTCGAGTCGAACACGCCCTTCTTGGACGGCGCGCCGGTGTCGTCCCAGTCGTCCGGGTCGGCGACGGCCAGGATGCCGAGGCCCCGGGTGAAGTTGCCCCGGTCCTGGCCGGCCGGGTTGGACCACTCGCGCTTGGTGTGGAAGGTCCAGCCCTGGAGCCGGACGGTGCCCTGCGGCATGGCCGGCGCGTTGACCACCGACCAGCCCTGCGGCGCCTGCGGCGTCCAACCGACCACCCCGGCCACCGGCTGGAGCGCCCCGGCCAGCGACTCGAAGTCCTCGCCGAGCAGGTGGCCCGCCATCACCGGCGCGGTGCGGGCGGCGAGTTCGCCGTCGGCGACGGCGAAGCGGTTGCCGGCCAGCGCGCGGGCGGTGACCAGGACGCGGTGGGTGGCGCCGTCCGGCAGCTGGGCCGGCGGGGTGACGTCCCACTCGGCGGTGGCGCTCGCCCCGGCGGCCAGCGTGGCGGGCGGCGCGGTGACGGCGGCGACCGTCCAGCCGGCCGGGACGACCGGCTGGGCCTCGATCACGGTCAGCGCGTCGGTGGTGCTGAAGCGGGCGGTGACCCGGGCCGGGCGGCCGGGCAGCAGGATCGCCTCGTCGATGGTGGTGGAGGCGGCCTTGAGCGCGACGTCCACGGTCAGCGGGTCGGCCTGGCCCATCGCCGGGTCGGTGAGCAGGTGCTCGCCGTCCCACGGGAAGCGGCCGGCGATCCGGCGGCGGAAGCCGAGCTCGCCGCGCACGCCGACCGCGACGTCGTACCAGCCCTCGGGGCCGACATTGAGGTTGACGGTCTTGTCGTCGCCCGCGGCGACCCGGACCTCGCGCAGGCCGTCACCGTAGGCGAGGTCGCCGACCAGGAAGGTCTGGGCGGTGCGCGAGCGGTTGATCACGTCCACCTCCAGCACCTTGCCGTTGCGCTCCTCGGAGAGCGAGATCTCGTACGCGGCGTCGACGGTGCCGCGCAGGTGCCAGAGCGCGCCGTTGGGACCGTGCACCCGCAGGTCGTAGCCGTCCTGGCCGACCGTCCAGACGTCGGAGGTCCGGGACTTGGCGCCCACGGTGTAGTGGCGCGGCAGGGCGCCGGGGGCCGGGTAGACCGCGAGGACGGCGCCCTGCTTGCCCTGGTTGATGAAGTCGATCGTCAGCTGGTCGCCCTTGAGGCGCGGCTTGACGGTGAGGTCGTACGGCGCCGGGCGGGCGGCGCGGGTGCCGCGCGCCTGCTGCGGGAAGGACTGCGGGTTCGGGACCGTCGGCGCGGGCAGCTTGCCGGTGTCGACGACCTTCTGCCGGTTGCCGCTGGTGTCGGGGAGCCCGGGCCAGAGCGGGTCACGGCCGGAGAAGTCGAACACATTGGTGAGGTCGCCGCAGACGGAACGCCGCCAGGGGCTGATGTTGGGCTCCTGGACGCCGAAGCGCTGCTCCAGGAAGCGCAGCACCGAGGTGTGGTCGTAGACGCTGGAGTCGACGACGCCGCCCCGGGTCCACGGGGAGACGACGACCATCGGCACCCGGACGCCGAGGCCCATCGGGTACGGGCCGGAGACGACACTCTCGCCCGCGGGCAGGGTGTCGGACCAGCCGAGCGAGCCGTCGGCCGCCTTGACCCGGTACTTGCCGTCCTGGCTCACGACGCGGTGGTAGGTGGAGCCGCCCTTGCTCACCCGGACGACGACCTCGCCGTCCACCGGGACGGTGGACTTGCCGCGGCCGGCGGCCAGCGGCGGGACGGGCGGCAGCTGGTGGTCGAAGAAGCCGCCGTGCTCGTCGTAGTTGAGGATGAAGACGGTCTTCTCCCACACCTCGGGCTTGGCCGCGAGGGCGGCCAGCAGCCGGGCGGTGAGGTGCTCGCCGTTCGGCGGCGCGTAGTTGGCGTGCTCGGACAGCGCGGCGGGGGCGACGATCCAGGACACCTGCGGGAGGGTGTCGGCCTGGATGTCGGCGGCGAACGCCTCGACCAGGGCGTCGCCCATCGCGAACGGGTCGCCCTTCTTGGCCGGGTCGCCGACCGCGCGCATGCCGCGCTCGTACAGCGGCTCCCCGGGCTTGGCCTTGACGAAGGGGGCGAACCAGGCGAGCGCGTTGTCGTCGAAGTTGTCCAGCGCCTGGTAGGTGCGCCAGCTGACGCCGGCCTTCTCCAGGCGCTCGGCGTAGGTGGTCCACTCGTAGCCACCGGGGATCTCGGTGTTGTCGGTGACCGGGGTGTCCCGGACGGTGCCGCCGCTGGTGCCCGTCATCAGGTGCTCGCGGTTGGTGTTGGTGTTGCACTGCACCGACGCGTAGTAGGCGTCGCAGGTGGTGAACACCGAGGCGAGCGCGTGGTAGAAGGGCATGTCGGCGCTCTCGTAGTAGCCCTGGCCGAGCCAGCCGCTGGAGCGGCGGGTGACCGAGCCGTCGGCGAGACCGTCGTTCCACGCCTTCATCGAGTCGACGAAACCGAAGGCGGGGGCGCCCTGCTGGTACGCGTTGGTGTGCGCGGCGTTCATCGGGAACGGCAGGAGGTGGCCCTCCTTGCGGCTCGGGTCGGGCTGGTGGAAGACCGAGCGGCCGTTGACGCCCCGCACCGCCGTCCGGTCGCCGAAGCCGCGGACGCCGGCCTGGGTGCCGAAGTAGTGGTCGAAGGCGCGGTTCTCCTGCATGAACACGACGACGTGCTGGATGTCCGCCAGGCGGCCGGGGCGGGCCGGCGCGGCGAGCGCCTCGCGCACGCTGAGGGGGAGGGCGGACAGCACGGCGGCGGCGGCAGCGCCGCCGAGCAGGGTGCGGCGCGACAGTTCGGGCTTCGGACTCATCGGGGGTGACTCCTTGTACACAACGGGGGGCGCCTGGAGCTGTGGTCCAGACCCGTTATGTGTACGGGCCCCAGATGGACGGCAACGGGGGGTTCGATGGCGTACCGATGACGGACAGTGAACCCATAGCTGTACAGACAACTTGCCGTCGACGGGCGCCCGCGGCCGCCCGTCCCGCCCGGAGCGCCGCGGCCGCCGTCCCGGCGGTCCCGCCGGTCGCGCCAGACTCCCCGCGACGGAAGGTGGTTGACGAACCGTCGGCAGTCTCCGGCCAGGTCGTGGACAACCCTTGACGAGGCATGTGGTCTGTGGAAATCTCACGGCAGGTCCAGGCCAATGATCTTCGTACGGGGGTAGGGGATCGCATCGCCTGACGCTTCAGGGGGGAAACCTGGGAGTCGGGTCCGGCCGGGCCTCGGCGCCTGCCGACCGGTCCGCGGGGCGGGCCGGCCACCCTTCGGCAGCCGCGCCGTCCGACCGCGCCGTGTCGCGCCCGCGCCACCACGGCCACCGCTCGGACGGGTGCCCCGCAGCTCCGTCTCCGACTCCCGAATCGAGCACAGCATGTCCGACTCCACCGACCGGCCCGGCCCCTCCTCCGCCGCCGGGGACCCCGCGAGAGCGACGGACGCCGCACCGCCCGCCACCCCCGCCCAGCACGGCATCTGGCTCACCAGCAGGCTCACCCACGTCCCCGAGGTCTTCCACCTCGCGCTGCGGATCGGCTTCGACCGGGTCGACGCCGACGCGCTGGCCCGCGCCGTCGCCGCGACCGTCGCCCGGCACCCCGTGCTCGCCTCCGCGCTGGTCGAGCGGGACGGCGTGCTCCGTCCCGTCCCGGCCGGACGGGCACCCGCGCTCACCGTCCTGGAACCGGCCGGGGACCGGACCGCCGCCCCCGGCGATCCGCTCGGGGACCGGACCGGGGACCGGCCGGGGGATCCGCTCGGCGAATCGCTCGGCGACGCCCTCGTGGACGACTGCGCCGACGCCCGCGCCAAGCGGCTCGCCGAGGAACTCGCCCTGCCGTTCGACCTGGCCCGGGGACCGCTGGCCCGGTTCACCCTGGACCGGCGGGCCGACGGCGGCGCCGAGCTGCTGGTGGTGGCGCACCACGCCGTGTTCGACGGCAACTCCAAGGACGTGCTGGTCGCGGACCTCGCCGCCGGGTACGCCGCCGCGCTCACGGGGCGGCCGCCGACCGGGGACGTCACCGCCGCCGGGGCGGACGTCGGCCCCGGCGCGCGGGCCACGCCGCCCGACCCCGAACTCCTCGCCCGGGCCGCGGCGTTCCACGGACCCCGGTGGGCGGCCGCCACCACCCCGGTGCTCCCCAGCGGCCCCCGCGCCGTGACCGACGCCGGTCCCGGCGAGTCCGTCGCCTGGCGGCTCGACGCGACGGCAGGGGCCGCCCTCGCGGAGGCCGCCCGGACGGCCGGGGTCACCCGCTTCGAGTTCCTGCTCGCCGCCCTGCACGGACTGCTGCACCGCTACGGCGGCGAGGCCGTCCCAATCGCCGTCCCCTTCTCCACCCGGACACCCCGGCAGCGCGGCACCGTCGGCCTCTTCGTCAACGAGCTGCCGGTGTACGCCCCCGCCGGCCAGGACGGCGACACGCCGTTCGCGCGCTACGCCGCCGCCGTGCGCGCCGAGGTCCGGCTCGTCTCCGCGCACCGCGCCGTCCCGTTCGGCGGCGCGGTCCCCGGCCTGACCCCCCGGGCCGGGCTGGCCCCGGTCTCCTTCGGCTACCGCCGCCGCACCACCGCCGCCCCCGTCTTCCCCGGCAGCGCCGTTTCCGTCGACTGGGCCGTCTTCCCGCACGCGGCCCGCAACACCCTGCACCTCCAGGCCGTGGACGGCGCCGACGGGATCGACCTCTCGCTCCAGTACGACCCGGCCGTGCTCCCCGCCCCCACCGCGCGGCGGATCGCCGGGCACCTCTCCTCCCTGCTCGCCGCCGCCGTGACCGACCCCTCGACCCCGCTCGGCGACCTGCCCCTGCTCGACGAGGCCGAACGTCACCTCGTCACCACCGCCTGGAACGACACCGCCCGCGCCTACCCGGCCGACCGGACCGTGCTCGACCTGGTCCGCGAGCGCGCCACCGCCGCCCCCGACGCGCTCGCCGTGGTGGCCGGCCCGGAGCGGCTGACCTACCGGGAGCTGCTGCGGCGCGCCGACCGACTGGCCGGGGAGCTCACGGCGGCCGGCATCGGCCGGAACGACCTGGTCGGCCTGCACCTGGCCCGTACCGCCGACCTCCCGGCCGCGCTGCTCGCCGTGCACGCGGTCGGCGCCGGGTACCTCCCGCTCGACCCCGGGTACCCGGCCGAGCGGCTCGCCTTCGTGCTCGCCGACTCCGGCGCCGCCCTGCTGCTGGCCGACCGCGAACCGGCTCCCGAGGTGGCCGCCGCCGCGCGGGCGGTGCTCCGGCCGGGCGGGACCCCCACCGCCGACGGCACCGAGAGCGACACCACCGGCCCCGGCGCCGAAGCCGCCTCCCGCGCCGGGGCCGACGCCGGTCGACTGGCGTACGTCCTGTACACCTCCGGCTCCACCGGCCGCCCCAAGGGCGTCGAGATCGGCCACCGGGCGCTGGTCAACCTGCTCACGGCCTTCGCCGCGCGGCTCGGCTCCGGCCCCCGGGACGTCTGGCTCGGCCTCACCTCGCTCTCCTTCGACATCTCCGCCCTCGAACTGCTGCTGCCGCTGACCACCGGCGGCCGGCTCGTGCTGGCCCCCGACGGTCTGGCCGTGGACGGCCAGGGGCTGCGCGCGCTGGTCGAGCGTGAGGGTGTCACCCACGTCCAGGCGACGCCCTCGGGCTGGCGGGTCCTGCTCGGCGCCGGGCCGCTGCCGTCCGGGCTGACCGGCCTGGTCGGCGGGGAGGCCCTGCCGCTGCCGCTGGCCCGGCGGCTGCGGGCCGGCACCGACCGCCTGTTCAACGTCTACGGGCCGACCGAGACCACCGTCTGGTCCACCTGCGCCGAACTCCCGGCCGACCCGGAGGCCGTCCGGATCGGCCGGCCGATCGCCAACACCCGGGCCCTGGTGCTCGACCGACGCCGCCGGCCGCTGCCGATCGGCGTGCCCGGCGAACTCCACCTGGGCGGCGACGGACTCGCCGACGGCTACCTGGGCCGGGCGGAGCTGACCGCCGAGCGCTTCGTCGACGACCCCTTCGGCGCCCCCGGCGACCGGCTGTACCGCACCGGAGACCTGGTCGCCTGGAGCCCGGACGGCGAACTGGAGTTCCTCGGCCGGCTCGACGACCAGGTCAAGGTCCGCGGCCACCGGATCGAGCTGGGCGAGGTCGAGGCGGCACTGCTGACCCATCCGGCGGTCGCGGAGGCCGCCGCCGCGGTGCACCGCGACGAAGCCCTCCCGCCCGGGGCCGAGCCGGCCGGGGCCGAGGCCCCCGCGGGCGACGCCGAGCCGTTCGTCGCCGGCTATCTCGTCCCGGCCCCCGGCCAGGACGCTCCGGCCCCCGCCGAACTGCGCGCCTTCCTCCAGCGGCTGCTGCCCGGCGCGGCCGTCCCCCAGCGCTTCCTGGTGCTCGACCGGCTGCCGCTCACGCCCAACGGCAAGCTGGACCGGCGCGCCCTGCCCGTCCCGCCGGTGCCGGTCGAGGCCCCGGCCGGCCCCGCCGCCGGGCCGGAAGCCGAGGACGAGGTGCTCGCCGCCGTGCTCGCGGTCTGGTCCGAGGTGCTGCGGCTGCCCGGCCTCGGCCCCGAGGACGATCTCTTCGAGCTCGGCGGACACTCCCTGACGATCATTCAGATCACGGCCAGGATCCGGGACCTGCTGGGTGTCGAGCTGGACTTCGACGTCTTCTTCGCCACCCCGACCCCGCTCGGCATCGCCGCCGCCGTCCGCGAACTGCGGTGAGCCCCTGGTGGCGCGGCCGGACCCGCGCCACCGGGGGTTCCCTCCCCGCACCCGCTCCCCGCGCCCTCCTCCCTGCCCCGCGCCCCCTCCCCCGCGGCGGCCCGCCCCGTGGCGATACCGCCCGCCGGCACCGCAGCCGCCGCCCGACGTGCGCCGAATGGAACAACCCATGACCGACCTCCAGGACCCCGCGGCCGGGCTCTCCGCGACCAAACGCGCCCTGCTCGCCCAGCGCCTGCGCTCGGCCGCCGGCACCGCCGCCGCGGCGGACACCCCCGCGCCCCCGACCGAGGGCACCGGCCCGGCCACCACCGCCGCCGTCGCCACCGTCCCCGTCCGACCCCCCGGCAGCGCGGTTCCGCTCTCCAGCGGCCAGGAACGCCTCTGGTTCATGGACCAGTTCGCGCCCGGCTCCACCGCCTGGGCGCTGGCTCCGGCCCGCCGGCTGCGCGGCCCGCTGGACCGCGCCGCGCTCGACAGCGCGCTCACCGCCCTGCTCGCCCGGCACGAGGCGCTGCGGATGACCTTCCCCGCCACCCCCGAGGGCACCGCCGAGGTCCGGATCGCCGAACCCGGGCCGCTCGCGGCCGAGTTCGTCGACGCCACCGGCGACCCCGACCCGGCCGGGCGGGCTGCCCGCGAGGTCGGCGAGCGAGTGGCGCGACCGTTCGACCTGGCCGAGGGGCCACTGCTGCGCGCCCTGCTGGTGCGCACCGCGCCGGACGAGCACGTGCTCGCCCTCGTCATGCACCACATCGTCAGCGACGGCTGGTCGCTCGACATCCTGCACCGCGAACTCGACGCGCTGTACGCCCGCCACGCGCACGGCACCCCGGACCGGCTGCCCGAACTGCCGGTGCAGTTCGGCGACTACGCGGGCTGGCAGCGGGAGCGGCTGGCCGGGGAGGCGCTGGCGGGATCCCGCGCCTACTGGCGCGAGGAGCTGCGCGACGTCCCGGCCCTGGAACTGCCGACCGACCGGCCCCGGCCGCCGGTACTGACCTTCGAGGGGGCCGCCACCGAGTTCCACTGGAGCAGCGAACTCGGCCGCGGTGTCGCCGAGCTGGCCCGCGCCTCGGGCGCCTCGGGGTACATGGTGCTGATGGCGGCGCTGCAGACCCTGCTCGGCCGGCACGCCGGGCGGCGGGACTTCGCGATAGGTTCCGCGGTGGCCGGCCGCCTGCACCGGGAACTGGAGGGCGTGGTCGGCCTGTTCGTCAACATGCTGCCGATCCGGGCCCGCCTGGAGGGCGATCCGACCTTCGCCGAACTGCTGGGCCGGGTCCGCGGCACCACCCTCGACGCGTACACCCACCAGGAGGTGCCGTTCGAGCAGATGGTGGCCGATCTGGACATCGAGCGGGACGTCAGCCGCTCCGCCGTGTTCCAGGTCAGCTTCGCCTACCAGAACTACGGCGAGCGCGGCGCCGCGTCCGCCCCGGACGCCGCCGGCGCGCCGACCGCCGAGAGCTTCGGGCACGAGGCCGCCACCACCCGCACCGACCTCGCGTTCTACCTGCGGGAGAAGTCCGACGGCGGCCTCTACGGACTGCTCACCTACCGCACCGACCTGTTCGACGCCGCGACCGCGCGCCGACTGGTCGAACGCTTCGAACTCCTCCTCACCGCGGCGGTCGCCGACCCGGACCGGCCGGTCTCCCGACTGCCCCTGGCCACCCCCGGCGAGCGGCGGGACGTCCTGGAGCGCTGGGCCGTCGGGCCCGCGCTGCCCGACCCGGACGGCGCCCCGGCCACCCTGACCGCCCTGCTCGCCGCCACCGCCCGCGCCCACCCCGACCGAACCGCCCTGGAGGCCGAGGGCCGGACCGTCACCTACCGCGAGCTGGACGAGCGCGCCACCGGGCTCGCCCGCCGGCTGCGCGCGCTCGGCGTCGGCCCGGACGACCGGGTCGCCGTCTGCCTGGAGCAGTCGCCCGAGCTGGCGGTGGCCCTGCTCGGGGTGCTGAAGGCCGGCGGCGCCTACCTGCCGCTGGACCCGGAGCAGCCGCCCGCCCGGCTCGCCCACCTGGTCGCCGACGCCGGGGTCCGGGTCCTGCTCACCGAGACCGCCCTGCGCGACCGCTTCCCCGGCCACGAGGGCGCCGCGCTGCTGCTGGACACCGAACCGCCGGAGCGGGACGCCGAGCCGCTGCCGGAGCTCTCGGGACCGGACCACCTTGCCTACGTCATCTACACCTCCGGTTCCACCGGCACCCCCAAGGGCGTCGCCGTCCAGCACCGCCAGATCCTCAACTACCTGGCCGGGGTGGGGGAACGGCTGCGGATCGAGCCGGGCGCCGGCTACGGGCTGCTGCAGTCGCTGGCCTTCGACTTCAGCATGACGATGCTCTACCTCGCGCTCAGCACCGGCGGCCGGGTCCATCTGCTGCCGCGCCGGATCGCCGGGGCCGAACTCGCCGAGCGGATCGAGGCGCTGGACCTCGACCACCTCAAGATGACCCCCTCCCACCTGGCCGCGCTGAGCGCCGACGCCCCGATGGAGCGGCTGCTGCCGCGCCGGTCGCTGGTGCTCGGCGGCGAAGCCTCGGTCTGGCCGTGGGCCGCCGGCCTGGCCGCCCTCGGCCGGTGCGCGGTGTTCAACCACTACGGCCCGACCGAGGCCACCGTCGGCGTGACCGTGCACGAGGTGACCGCCGACGCCGCCGGACCGGGCAGCACCCCGATCGGGACCCCGCTCGCCGGAGCCCGCTGCCACGTCCTCGACGAGGCCGGGCAGCCGGTACCGCCGGGCGTCACCGGCGAGTTGTACCTCGGCGGCGACCGGCTGGCCCGCGGCTACCTGGGCCGGCCGGACCTCACCGCCGAGCGCTTCGTCGACGACCCCTTCGGCGCCCCCGGAGACCGCCTCTACCGCACCGGCGACCTGGCCCGCTGGCGCGCCGACGGCACGCTCGACTACCTGGGCCGGGCCGACGACCAGATCAAGGTGCGCGGCTACCGGGTGGAGCCGGGCGAGATCGAGGCCGCCCTCACCGCCCTGCCCGGGATCGGCCAGGCCGTCGTGCTGGCCCGGGGCGAGGGCCTGCGGCAGCTGCTGGTCGCCTACCTGGAGCGGACCGGCGACGTCCCCGTGCCCGCCGCGGCCGAACTGCGCGACACCCTGGGCGAGTCGCTGCCCGACTACATGGTCCCGGCCCGGTTCGTGGTGCTCGACCGGCTGCCCCTGCTCGCCCACGGCAAGGTCGACCGGCGGAACCTGCCCGAACCCGAGGAGCCCGCCGCGAGCGGGGAGTTCGTCGAACCCGAGGGCGAGGCCGAGGAGTTCCTCGCCAGCCTCTGGGCCGAACTGCTGGGCGTGCCCCGGGTCGGCGCCCAGGACGACTTCTTCGAACTCGGCGGACACTCGCTGCTGGCCACCCAGGTGGTCGCCAAGCTCCGCCGCGCCTTCCCCGAACTCCCCACCCCGGTCGGGGTGATGGACCTCTTCAAGTACCCCACGGTGCGCCGGCTCGCCGCCCTGGTCAGCGACCCGCACGCCGACCGGGGCCCACGCAGCCTGCTGCACCTGCTGACCCCGGCCGGCCGCCGGACCACCGCCAGCCTGGTGTGCACCCCGTACGGCGGCGGCAGCGCGCTCATCTACAAGCCGCTCGCCGACGCCCTGCCGGCCGACTGGGCCCTGCACTCGCTCGCCGTCCCCGGGCACGAACTGGGCGAGGAGGCCATGGACATCGACGAGGTCGCGGCCGGCTGCGCCCAGGAGATCCTGGACACCGTCGAGGGCCGGATCGTGCTGTACGGCCACTGCGGCGTCGGCGTCCGGCTGGCCGTCGAGATCGCCCGCCGGGTGGAGGCGGCCGGCCGCGAGATCGACGCCGTCCACCTCGGCGGGATCTTCCCGTTCGCCCGGCCGCGCGGGCGCGGCGCCGCCGTCGGAGAGTGGTGGGCCCGCACCGCCGACCGGATGCGCAGCGACCAGGGCATGATCAACGCCCTGGCGGCGGCCGGGCTGGACACCGACGAGGTCGGCACCGAGCAGCTGCGGCTGATGGTCGCCAACCGCCGGACCGGCACCCGGGAGGCCGAGCAGTACTTCACCCGGCTGTTCGAGAGCGAGGACGGCCGGATCGCCGCCCCGGTGTACGCGGTCTGCGGCGACCGGGACCCGGCCACCGAGTTCTACGAGGAGCGGTACCGGGAGTGGCACCGGCTCAGTGACACCACCGGCGTCGTCGTGCTCGACGAGGCCGGACACTTCTACCTCAAGTACCGGGCCGCCGAACTCGCCGAGATCGTCACCGGTGTGCACCGCTCGGTCGTCGACGGCGAGGAGGAACGGCACCGGCGTACCGAGGGCGCGACCTGGTGGCTGGCCGGGCTCTCCCGGGACGCCGCCGAGCCCGCGCCGGCCGCCGCCTCCCGCACGGTGCGCCCCACCATGCGCCGCTTCCTCGGGGTCGCCGCCGGCCAGCAGATCTCGATGATCGGCTCGGCGCTCACCGAGTTCGCCCTGCCGATCTGGATCTACCTGACCACCGGCTCGCTCGTCCAGTTCGGCCTGCTGGCCGCCTGCGGCCTCGTCCCCGGCATCCTCACCGCCCCGCTGGCCGGGGCACTGGTGGACCGGGGCGACCGGCGCCGGATCATGCTGTACGGCGATGTCGCGGCGGGCCTCACCCAGGCGGTGATGCTGCTGCTGTACCTGGCCGACTCGCTGGAGGTCTGGCACGCCTACGTGCTGATCGCGGTGCTGTCGACGGCGCTGACCTTCCAACGGCTGGCCTGGAACTCGGCCGTGCCGCAACTCGTCCCGAAGCGCTTCCTCGGCCGCGCCAACGGCGTCGTCCAGATGGCCTTCGGCCTCGCCCAGTTCCTGGTGCCGCTGTTCGCGGTCGGCCTGCTGTCGGCGATCGGCCTCGGCGGCATCCTCGCGATGGACGTGGCCAGCTACGTCGTCGCCACCGGCGTGACGCTGGCCGTGCGCTTCCCCGACATGATGGCGGCGCGGCGCCGGGAGAGCGTCGCCGCCGAGATCCGGGCCGGCTTCCGGCGGGCGCTCGGCAGCCGCAACTTCCGGGCGATGCTGCTGTTCTTCGCCATGCTCAACATCTTCCTGTCGCCGCTGTTCCTGCTCACCACCCCGCTGGTGCTGTCCTTCGCCCCGCTGGCCGCCGCCGGCTGGGTCTCGGTCGCCGCCGGGCTGGGCGCCGTCCTCGGCGGCCTGACCCTGCTGGTGTGGGGCGGGCCACGCCGACTGCGGCTGCGCGGCGTGCTGCTCGCCACCCTCGGCCTGGCGGCCGCCTGCCTGGTGACCGGGCTGCGGCCGAGCATCCTGCCGGTCGCGCTCGGCGCCTTCGGCATGGCGTACGGGCTGGCCCTGGTCAACGGCGTCTACGCGACGATCGTGCAGACCAAGGTGCCGCTGCGCTTCCACGGCCGGGTGATCGCCGTCAACACCATGGTCGCCTGGTCCACCCTGCCGGTGGGTTTCGCGCTGGTCGCACCGCTCGGGCCGCGTCTGGTCCAGCCCTGGGTGGACGCGGACGGCCCGCTGGCGGGCAGCGTCGGCCGGCTGATCGGCACCGGCGAGGGCCGCGGCATCGGCCTGCTGTACCTGCTGTTCGGGCTCGCCATGGCCCTGCTGGTGCTGGTCTGCCTCGCCGTGCCCGCCCTGCGGCACTTCGACCGCGACGTCCCGGACGCCGAGCCCGACGACCTGGTCGGCCTGGCCACCCTCGCGGCCCGCACCGGAGCCGCGGCCCCGGCCGCGCCGCCCGCCACCGCTCCCGTGCCCTCCGCCGTCCTCTCCACACCCGCAACAGCACCCGAACCCGCACCCGAACCCGCACCCCGCACCGGAACCGAGGCCGCCGCCCGATGACCACCACCGACCGGACCGCCGGCCCCGCCCGCCCCGTCGAGGCCGTCCACCCGCTCACCGAGGAGCAGCGCCGGCTCTGGTTCCTCCAGCAGCTCCACCCCGCCGACGCCGGCTTCAACATGTACCTGTGCCGCCGGTGGAGCGGCCCGCTCGACGTGGCCGCGCTGCGCGCCGCGATCGACCGGCTGACCGCCCGGCACGAGCCGCTGCGCACCCGCTTCGCGCTGGACGGCGAGGCACCGGTGCAGCTGGTCGAGCCCGCCGGGCCCGTCCCGCTCGATCTCGTCGCGCTGGCCCCGGGCGCCGGCGAGGCGGACTTCACCGCGGCCTGCCGGCCCGCCGTCAACGCGCCGTTCGACCTCGGCGGGCGTCCGCCGCTGCGCGCCGTCCTGGTCTCGGCCGGGCCGGGGGAGCACGCGCTCGCGCTGGTCGTCCACCACATCGTCTCGGACGGCTGGTCGTTCCGGATCCTCTGGCGCGAACTGCTCGCGCTCTACCGGGAGGCCCTGGGCGAGGCACCGGCCGCGCTCGCGCCGCTCGCCCTCCGCTACGGCGATGTCGCCCGCGCCGAACAGCAGCGCGCCGGGGCGGGCGGCACCGAGGCCGCGTTCCGCTACTGGGCGGAGAAGCTGGCCGGCACCGGCCGGCTGCGGCTGCCGCTCGACCGCCCCCGCCCGGCGGACCCCCGGCACCCGGCCGGGTTCGCCACCACCGCCCTCGGCCCGGAGCTCACCTCGGCCCTGGACGCCCTCGCCCGGCGCGAGCGCTGCACCCCGTTCATGGTGCTGCTCGCCGCCTACCAGTGCGTCCTGGCCCGCTGGACCGGCAGTGCCGACTTCGTGGTCGGCACCCCGCTCGCGGGCCGCACCGAAGCCGCCCAGGAGGAACTGGTCGGCTACTTCGCCCGCACCGGCGTGCTCCGCGCCGACCTCACCGGCGAACCCGACTTCCGTACCGTCCTGCACCGCGTCCGCACCGCCACCCTCGGCGCGCTGAGCCACCAGGACGTGCCGCTGGAGCGGCTCGCCACCCACCTGGGCCTGCCCGCCGAGGCCGGAGCGGCACCGCTCTACCAGGCGGTGTTCGTGCACCAGAGCCAGTACGACCTGGCCGACGGGGACGGCGGCGCCCCCCTGCCCGGCGGCGTCACCACCGCCTCCATGGACTCGGGCTTCGAGCGCGCCAAGACCGATCTGCTGCTGGACAGTTGGCGTACTCCGAACGGCGGGCTGACGCTCTCCTTCTGCTTCGACCGGGAGGTGCTCCAGACGGAGACGGTGGCGGCGCTCGGCACCCGCTGCCGCGCGCTGCTCACCGCCGCCGTCGCGGACGTGACGGTGCCGCTGCACGGTGACTGGCTGATCGGGCCGGACGAGCGGGCCGAACTCCTCGCCCTCGGCACCGGTCCGGCCGTGTACTCCGCCGCCCGCCCGGTGCTCGGCCGCTTCGCCGACCGGGTCGCCGCCGCGCCGGACGCGCCCGCCCTGGAGTGCGCCGGCCGAACCCTCTCCTACGCCGAACTCGACCGGCGCTCGGACGCGTTGGCCGCACGGCTGGGTGCCGTCGCGGGCCGGCTGGTCGCCGTCCGGGTGGCTCCCTCCTTCGAGCTGGTGACGGCCCTGCTGGCGATCTGGAAGGCCGGCGCGGGCTACCTGCCGCTCGACCCGGCGCACCCGGAGGAGCGGCGGCGGCTGATGCTGCGCGAGTCCGGGGCCGCCGTCCTGCTCACGGACGAGGACGGCTCCGGCCTCCGCGTCGTGCCCACCGCGGCCGCCCCGGGTACCGCCGAGGACCTCTCCGGGCTCGCCTACGTCCTGTTCACCTCCGGCTCCACCGGCACCCCCAAGGCCGTGGCCGTCGACCACGCCGCCCTGGCCGCCCGGGTCGACTGGATGGCCGGGCCCGACGGCTACCGGCTCACCCCCGGGGACCGGATCGTCCAGTTCGCCTCGGCCGGCTTCGACACCCACGCCGAGGAGCTGTGGCCCGCCCTCGCCTCCGGCGCGTGCGTGGTCCTGCTCCCCGGTGGCGGCCGCACTCTGCCCGAACTGCTGCGCGGCCCGCACGGCGCCTCCGTCACGGTCCTCGACCTGCCCACCGCCTACTGGGAGGAACTGGTCTCGCACGACGACCGCACGCCGTGGCCGGCCGCCCTGCGGCTGGTGGTGCTGGGCGGCTCCGAGGTCCGCGCCGAGGCGGTCGCCCGCTGGCGGGAGCGGCACGGCGACACCGTCCGGCTGGTCAACACCTACGGCCCGACCGAGGCCACCGTGATCGTCACCGCCACCGACCTCGGCGCCCCGGACGCCGCCCGCCGCCCGTCCCTGGGCCGCCCGCTGCCGGGCGTGCGGCTGTACGTGCTGGACGAGCGCGGCGCCCTGCTGCCGCGCGGCTCCGAGGGCGAGCTGCACATCGGCGGCACCGGCCTCGCCCGGGGCTACCTGGGCCGCCCCGACCTGACCGGCGCCGCCTTCCCCGACGACCCGTTCGGCGGCGGGCGGATGTACCGGACCGGCGACCGCGCCCGCTGGCGCGGCGACGGCACGCTCGACTACCTGGGCCGGGGTGACGAGCAGATCAAGCTGCGCGGCTACCGGATCGAACCGGCCGAGATCGAGTCCGCCCTGACCGCCCGTCCGGAGGTGGCCCGGGCGGCTGCCGTGGTGCGCGGCGGCCGCCGCCTGGTCGCGTACGCCGTCCCGGTCCCGGGCGCGGAGCCCGACGCCGCCGCGCTGCGCGAGCACCTCGTCCGGGGCCTGCCCGCCTACCTGGTCCCCGACACCGTCGTCCTGCTGGACACCCTTCCGCTGACCCTCAACGGCAAGCTCGACACGGCCGCCCTCCCCGAACCGGCCGCGGTCGGCGGGCCCCCGTACCTGGCGCCGCGGACCGACGCCGAGCAGCTGGTCGCCCAGCTGTGGCAGGAGGTCCTCGGGGTGCCGCGGGTCGGCGCCCTGGACGACTTCTTCGAACTCGGCGGTGACTCCCTGCTGGTCACCCGGGTGGTCGCCCGGATCCGCGCGGGTGTCGGCCTGGACGTCCCGATCCGCGACGCCTTCGAGCTCTCCACGGCGGCCGCGCTGGCGGCCCGGGTCGAGGAACTGCTCGTCGCCGAGATCGAGGCCCTGAGCGAGGACGAGGCCGCCGACCGCCTCGACGGCTGACCACCGCCGGGGTGCGGGCGCCTACCTGCGCGCCCGCGCCTCGGCGGCGGCCTTCAGGTCACCCAGCCAGGCGTCGAGTCCCGCCCGCAGGATCCCGGTCGCCAACGGCACGTTCGCGTCGACCTGCGGCCCGGTGTGGGTCTCCTCGGTGCTCACCCGCACCCCGCCGCGCACCTTGGTGAAGTTCCAGACGTGCACGCCGTCGATGTGCAGCCCCTCGCCGTCGGCCGGGCCGGTCCAGCGGACGCAGGCGCGGCCCTCGACCTGCCGCACGGTCGAGGTGATGTCCAGCGCCGTGGCCGGGATCCCGGCCTCGGGCGGGATCGGCGTCGTCCAGTGGAACGCCGACCCGGCCCGGAACCGCCCGTGGTCCAGCCGCTCGGCACCGCTGACGGCCCGCTGCCAGGACGGCCAGCGGGCGACGTCCGTCTGGAGCTTCCAGATCACGTCCAGCGGCGCGTCGATCACGGCATCGGTCCGGTAGCGGACCTGCGCGGCGGGGTCGACCCCGGCGCCCCGGCAGGTGAGGCCCTTGGCGGGCTGTGCCCCGGCGGGCACCGTGGCACCACCGAGCAGTGCGGCCACCAGCGGGACCGTGATCGCGGCGACCCGGATTCCGGCCTTGCGCATACCGAACATGATGTTTCCTTCCCTAGCCCTCGTTCTGCCTGTTAGAAGTTCTAACTCCAGTCGCCCCAAGAGTCAATAGCTTCCGTGATACCCTCTAACCAACGGATTCGAGAGGCGACCCCCACCATGGCGAAGAGCGACCCCACCACCCCCCGCGAGCGCTACCGCACCCAGGTCCGCGCCGAGGCGATGGAACGCGCCTGGGAACAGATCGCCACCGCCGGCGCCACCGCCATCTCCCTCAACGCGATCGCGAAGCAGATGGGCATGAGCGGCCCCGCCCTCTACCGCTACTTCGCCAACCGGGACGAGCTGATCACCGAACTCGTCCGCGAGGCGTACCGCAGCCTCGCCGACACCCTCCGCACGGCCGCCACCGACGGCGCCGACCTGGCCGGCCTCGCCCGCGCCCTGCGCACCTGGGCCCTCGCCGACCCGCAGCGCTACCTGCTGGTCTACGGCACGCCCGTGCCCGGCTACCAGGCCCCGGAGGACACCAGGGCGATCTCCCAGGAGATCGCGGTCACCCTGATCGACGCCTGCGCCGCGACCCTCCCCCCGGCCGCCCCCGGGTCGCCGCTCGCCATCCACCTCGCCGACCACCGCACCTGGGCCGCCGACCACCCCGCCCCGCCCGAGGCGCTCGCCCTCTTCCTCGCCTTCTGGACCCGCCTCCACGGCGTCCTGTCCCTGGAACTGGCCGGCCACTTCACCGGCATGAAGTTCGACCCCGAGATCCTCTT
Organism: Kitasatospora sp. NPDC094019; assembly: GCF_044764505.1. Classification (NCBI taxonomy): domain Bacteria; kingdom Bacillati; phylum Actinomycetota; class Actinomycetes; order Kitasatosporales; family Streptomycetaceae; genus Kitasatospora; species Kitasatospora sp. NPDC094019. The sequence continues at coordinate 386,040 of NZ_JBIWIF010000002.1, read as the reverse complement.
CGAGTCCGAACTCGCCACCCTGCTCGGCTGACTCGACCCACTCCTCCGGCGGCCGCCGGCCCGGACCGCTCCTGGCCCGGAAGCCGCGCCACGCCCGCAGTCGGGCGTGGCGCGGCTGTGGATCGCGGACGGTGCCCCCGGCTGTGCCCGACCGGGGGCATCCTGGCGAACGGACCGTCAGGTGATCGAGCCCTGTCGGGTGTACATCCCCCAGACGTTGTCGTCGAAATACGGGGTGTCGATCTCGACGCCGTCGTGCGCCCGGGTGACCCCGTTGACCGCCGTCTGCAGGGTGTTCGGATCCACCCACAGCCACGGTCCGCCGCTCGAACCCTCCCCCAGGGTCCGGCAGGGCAGGTCCAGCAGGATCGGGTAGAGGATCAGCCGCTCCAGCGTTCCCGCGCAGCTCACCTGGTGGGCGGCATCGTCGATGTTCGCCGGGTACCCGACGGCGGTGACGAAGGTCTCCTCACGCCGGTTCACCACCAGCCCGTTCCCGCCGGTGGCCTCGACCACCTTCTGCCCGTTGGCGTTGGGGTTGAGGGTGACCATCGCGACGTCCCACTCGGGAGGGTCGGACTCGTCCAGCCAGTTATTGAACACCCGGGCCTGCTTCCAGGTGAACATGCCGTACGGGTACGGAACGGTGCCGTCGTACGCGGGTACGTAGATCCAGTCGACCTTGAACCACTCCGCCTTATTGCCGTTCATCCGGCTGCCCTTGCCCGCGACGCAGTGCGCCGCCGTGATCACCATCATCTTCGAGGGGCTGTTGAGAGCGCTGGCCGTGCAGCTCTTGTTCACCTGCTCGACCGTGTTGAAGTAGAAGACCCGCCCCACCGTCCGGTCCACCGACCGGTTGACCGCGAAGCGGGCGGCCGCGGCGTCGATCTCGGCCCGGTCCGCGGCGTCGCCACCGGCGGCCTTCGCCTCCTCGGCGACGGTGGCCGCCATCCGCTCGGGCGTCCAGTACGCGCGGGCCGCCGCGTCGTCCGCCGCGCTCGTCTCCGAGGTCGACGTGCCGGCAGTCCGGTCGGGCCGGGGCGCAGCCGCGTCGGCGGCCCCGACCGTCCCCAGTCCCAGAGCGAGCGCCAGCGCGGCGCCGCCAAGAGTCCTCAGCAACTTCACTTCGTTCCCTCTTCCGTGTCCGTCGGGCGGCCGGGTGGCCGCCGTTCTGGCAGCGTGGCACCGGACCCGGGCGCGCCGCCTGAGTACGGATACTCAAAGAAAGCGCACGAACAGGCTTGGCGGGAAGAGGAATTCACATCTCTCAAGCCGACGCCGCGGCGGCTTCCCACCGCCGGGGCGACCGCTCGGCGGGACGGTCAGCGGGCGGTCAGTGAGTAGGCCGGCAGCGGCGTGTTGCCTTGGTGCTTCGCCAGGGACCGGAGCACGTCCCCCTGGCTCAGCACCAACTCCTTCACGGCACGGGGAAGTCGGTCCAGCCGGTGCGTGTCGTCGAGCAGCGTCGTGCAGGCGTCCACCTCCCAGTCGCCGTCCTGGAGGCCGGCCGTGTCGACGGCCCGCGGCCGGGCGGGGTTCCAGCCTGTCGCCGGGAGGGTCCGCAGCAGGCTCTCGCGCGAGAACGGCGTGCGCACGTTGCCCTCGCCCCGTGAGCCGCCCGCCTCGATCTGGCCCTGAATCAGAACGGCGAGCAGATGGGGCAGTTGTTCGTCCGATCGGGGTTCGAGGTCCCACTCGGCGAAGCACAGGTTCCGCGCCCAGCGGCGGACCCGGACGAGGGTGGCCGCGAGCTGGTCCAGCGAGCCGAAGTACCAGGAGCAGTGCGCCAGGACCACGTGGTCGAACCCGTCGTCGGGGAAGGTCACCGCCTCGTCGAGGACGTCCAGGCCGAAGCGGATGTCGATGCGGGAGCCCAGCGGCGTCGCCTTGAGGTGTTCCGCCGACTGTCCCAGGGTGACCGGGGCACCGTACGAGGGATCGGCGATGTCGACGGCGACCACCCGGCCCCGCGGGCCGACGGCCTCGGCGAGGACGGCCGTGGTGTCGCCCTGTCCGCAGCCGACCTCCAGGACCGACGCTCCGGCCGGGATGTCCCAGCCGGAGACCAGTGCGGCCCGGTAGCGGGTCTGGGCCGGCTGGATTCCGGGAGACACGTCGGAGGTGGCCATGGCGGCCGCGATCGAGGATGCCTTCGCCGTCAGTTCGGTCGCGCTCACGGGATCCTTCCGGTGCCGGGCCGTCCGCGGAGCGGCATCGGCCCGAGGTCTTCGGGTACGGGGAGCGAGGGCCCGTCGGTCCGTCCGTGACGACGAACCCCAGAGCCATCGCGGGCACCCTACGTCGGGATCGACGACTCTCCGGCGGAATTTCGGGGCGGGCCGTCCGCCCGCCGAGGCCCACCTGCCGTGAACACGGCTCGCCTCACCCTTGACGGGAGTCGGCCGGGTCCAGCAGGGTGTGGCCCACTCCCTCGCACCGCTGCCCCCATCGGTACTCCCCCACCCGGAGACGGCATGCGTGCACTCGTTCAGAACAGGCCCCGGCGGCGTGGCGGAATTTCCGTCGGGCTGGCCGTGGGTGCGCTCACGGCGGCGGCCGCGACCGTCGGGCTGGCCTCCGGGGCCGGCTTCGCCGCCGGGGCGGCGGACCCGTCGCCCAACGTCGATCTGGTCCTCAACGGGGGTTTCGACTCCTACCCGTGGATCTGGAAGTGCGACGGGAAGGTCTGGTCCAGCAGCATCCCGCACGACCACTACGTGACGGGGTCCCCGAGCGCCGACAACAACGCGCGGTGCTCGCAACGGGTGCGGGTGCTGCCGAACTCCAGCTACCTGCTGAACGCCACGGTGCGCGGGGCGTTCGCCTTCGTCGGCGCCACGGGGGCGGGCGGCGAGAACGCCTCGACCTGGTCGAGCGGGAGCGGCTGGAACAACCTGTCGGTGCAGGTGCGGACCGGGCCGGACACCACCGAGCTGACCGTGTACTTCCACGGCTGGTACGAGCAGGCGGCCTACGACGTGCGACGGGTGTCCTTCTCCGGCCCCGGGTACCCGCCGCACCCGTGCGGCGAGTCGGACAGCCCGTCGCCGACGGCGACCGGCGGCGGTCCCGGGTCGGCCTCCCCGTCCCCCACCTGCCAGCGCACCTACATCCCCTGACCGGACCCGAGGAGGTCACGGGGCGAGGCGGCGACGGCGAGCGCGCTGGCGGCAGGTGGCGCCGCAGTAGCGGGCCGGGCGGCCGGTGGCGTGGACGGTGAGAGCGGCTCCGCAGTCCTCACAGGCCGGGGCGGGGTGGGGGTTTCGGCTGTCACGCAACGAGCGGCTTTCCGTGACAGTCGGGCCGGACGGGCGGAGGCCGTCCAGGGTCAGCCGGACCAGCGCGAGGCCGGCCGCGCGGTCGTGCCGGGCCGTCAGCATCGCGGCGCACCCGACGGTGATGGCCACCACGTCGTCGGGGTCGAGGTCCGGCCGGACACCGCCGGCCCGCTGCGCGGCCCCGAGCAGCGCCGTCAGCAGCTGGTGCAGCCGCGCCACCGTGGCGGTCAGGAGCGGGCGCGGCCAGCTCGCGTCGGCCGACATGACGTCGCAGACGGTCACCCTGCTGTTGGAGGTGCCGATGACGTCCAGCAGGAAGCCGAAGAAGGCGTCGGTGGGAGCGGACCGGGCCATCCGCCGCTCGCCGGAGACGACGAGTTCGGCCAGCTGTTGGGTCATCACCGCCTCGACGAGGGCGTTCTTGCTCGGGAAGTGCCGGTACACGGTGCCGGCGCCGACGCCCGCCCGGCGGGCGATGTCCCCGAGCGGGACGTCGAGCCCCCGCTCGGCGAACGCCTCGGCCGCCGCCGCCAGCACCCGGGCCCGATTGCGGCGGGCGTCGCTCCGGTCGCCCGCGCCGATCACCGTCGTCATGTCACGAAACCCCTTGCGCCCCCGGAGTCAAACGGGTTGGAGTATCCCAGATCCCCGGCGCCGAAGCACAGGCCGGGACGAGGGAGGACGAGATGACCGAACACACCGAACACGCCGAACGCAAGGACACCGCCTGGAGCGTCGTCGCCGTGACCGGCGCGACCGGGAAGCAGGGCGGCGCGACGGCCCGGCGGCTGCTGGCCGCCGGGCGGCCGGTGCGCGCCCTGGTCCGGGACCCGGCCGCGCCCGCCGCCGTGGCGCTCGCGGAGGCCGGGGCCGAGCTGGCCGTCGCGGACCTCGACCGTCCGGCGAGCCTGGGCCCGGCCCTGGCCGGGGCCGGCGCGCTGTTCGTCGTCCCGCCGGTGGCCTACGGGTCGGCGGGCCTCGACGAGGAGTTGGAGTTCGGCCGCGGCCGGGCCCTGGCCGACGCCGCCGCCGACGCGGGGGTCCGCCAGGTGGTGTTCACCGGTGTCGCCCCGACCACGGGCAGCGCGTTCTCGGCGCCCGGGAAGCGCCGCACCGAGGAGTACCTGCGGCAGCGAATCGAACGGGTCACGGTGCTGCGGCCGGTGCGGTTCATGACCAACTATCTGGGCGTGGCCGGGATCGGCCTCGACGGGTTCACCGGCGGCGTCCACCGGCACCTCTTCCCGCCGGACGAACCGCTCCAGATGATCGCCCTGGAGGACATCGCCGAGTTCGCCGCCCTGGCCTTCGAGCAGCCGGAGCGGTTCGCCGGGCGGACGCTGGAACTGGCCGGTGACGCCCCGACCCCGGTCGAGGCCGTCGCCGCGATCGGCGCCGCGACCGGGCGGACGCTGCGCTACGAGCAGGTCGGCCACGACGAGGCCGCCGCGCTGCACCCCGGGTTCGCGGAGGTCCGTCGGCAGTGGGCCGAGGGTCACCGCTGGCGGGTCGACATCGAGGCGTTGCGGGCGGTCCACCCCGGTCTGCGCACCCTGGGCGACTGGCTCGCCGAGGGCGGCGCCGCCGCGCTGCGGACCCGGTTCGACGCCGCCGACGGCGAGGCGCGGGCGGCCTGACCGGCCATCAGGAGGCGTCGACCGTAACCTCCGGACCCGGTCCGGCCACCGGGGCGAGGACGTCGCGCAGTGCCTGGACGGCGCGGCGCCAGGCGGGACCGTCCTCGGTCTCGTCCCAGAGTTCGGCGAGTTCGGACTCCTCCGCCACGGTCCGGTCCAGGGCCGCCACGGCGAGCGGCCGCAGGTCGGCGGCGAGGACCGGGAGGGGCTCGCCGGGGCCGTAGGCGGTGGTCACCGGCTCGCCGCCGGGGCACTGGGCCGCGACGAGGGCGGCGGCGGCCAGCGCCCTCACGGCCTCGTCACTGTCCAGGTAGTCCTCGGCGCCCGCTTCGGCGGTCAGCGTCAGGGCGTGGCGGAGCAGACCCTCCCGCTCGCCCGGGGGCGCCTCGTCCAGGGCGCCGCAGTAGTCCGCGGCGGTGTCGTTGTCGAAGTGGCCGATGTCCCAGGTACCCATGACTATCTCCTTCGGTCGGGTCGTCGACATCGTGGCACCGACCACCGACAATCACGCCCGCCCACTCCCCGTCAGACCCCCGCGGCCTCCGCGAGGCGGGTCTCCAGGGCGGTGGCCAGGGCCTCGACGGCGGCCGGGGTGAAGGCGTGCTCGTTGTGGCGGAGCCAGCAGACCAGGGAACCGTCGGGCTGTTCGGTGGCGGCGAGTTCGGGGACGTGCCGGTCGCCGCCGGGTATCGGGTAGGGGACGGTGGCGCCGCGCGGGACCTCCCAGGCGGTGCAGGCGAGGCCGGGGAGCTGGGCCGGGGCGTTCCAGCTCTCGTAGCGGAGCCAGGCCGCGAACGGCACCAGTGGGCTGAACTCCGCGAAGGGGTACAGCTGGTGGTCCAGGGCGGCGGTGGCGGTGTCGCGGACGCGGGCGAGGAGTTCGGCGAAGCCGGGCGCGCCGGAGGCGTCGACCCGCAGCAGGAGCGACTGGACGAAACAGCCGACGGCCTGTTCGGCCTCGGGCGTGGTGCGGCCGGGGACGGGGGTCATCAGGACCAGGTCGTCCTGGCCGCTGAGCTCGGCGAGCAGGCCGAGCCAGACGGTGGCGAGGGCCTGGAAGGGGGTCGCCCCGGCCGCGGCGGCCCGGGTGCGGAGGGCGGCGGCCCGCTCGGCGGGGACGGTGAGCCGGTGGGCGGCGCTGAGCACCGTCTCGGTGTCGGCGCGGCCCGGGAAGGGGTGCACCGCCTCCGGCGCGCCGGCCAGGGTGCGGGCGAAGTGGGCGCGGGAGACCGGCCAGTTGGCGTTGGACCGGGTCACCAGTTCGCCGAGCGTGGGCATCGGCCGGGGCGGGGGCGCGGGGCGGCCGCGGCGCAGGGCCGAGTAGATGACGCCGAGGTCGCGCAGCAGCACGCCGACCGACCAGCCGTCGCCGACGATGTGGTGGACGGCGAGCAGCACCGCGTGGTCGTCGGGGCCCCGGCTGACCACCGCGAGGCCGGTCATCGGGCCCTCGCCGACGTCGGTGAGCCGGTCCCGGACCGCGATCAGCCGGGCCGACACCTCGTCGTCGCTCTCGCCCGGGGCGTCGACGAGGACGGCCTCCAGTTCGGGCTCGGCGTCGACGACGGCGCGCCGCACGCCCGGCAGCGCGCCGGGCACGGGCACGAAGCGGGTGCGCAGCGCGGGGTGGCGGCGCACCGCCTCCCGCAGGGCCTCGGTCAGCAGGCCCGGGTCCAGCGCCTCGGTGACGCGGAACATCACGGCGACGGCGCCGACATTGCGGCCCTCGGCCTCGGCCATCCAGCGCAGGAAGTTCTCCTGCTGGGAGGTGAGCGGGAGGTCGTGGGGCTGAGCGCGCAGTTCGCGCAGGAACGGGGAGAGCGCGGAGTCGTCGCCCGGGGGCGCGGCCCCGGCGGTCCTGGGCGCGGCGGTCACCCAGGCGGCCTGGGCGCGCAGCGAGGGGCGTTCGAAGACCAGGGCGGTGGTGGCGGTGACGCCGAACTCGGCGGAGACGGCGGCGGCGAGCTGGACGGCGCGGAAGGAGTCGCCGCCGAGGGCGAAGAACTCGTCCTCGACGGCCGCGACCGGCCGGCCGAGCACCTTGCGCCAGACGGCGGCGAGGGCGCGTTCGGTGCCGGTGCCGGGCGGGGTGCCGGCCGGCGCCTCGGCGGGGGTGTCGAAGCGGGCGCGCAGCTCGTGCTTGACGACCTTGCCGCTGGGGTTGCGGGGCAGCCGGTCGGTGAGCAGGATCCGGACCGGCAGTTCGGCGCGGCCGAGGCGGGCGGCGAGGAAGAGCCGCAGTTCGTCGAGGTCCAGGCCGCCTGCGGCGGGCACGACGGCGGCCACCGGCACGGCGCCCATGACGGGGTGCGGGAGGCCGAGCGCGGCGGCGTCGGCGACCTGCGGGTGGGCGTGCAGGACGTCCTCGATCCGCAGCGTGGAGACCTTGAGGGCACCGGACTTGATGATGTCGCTCTCCCGGTCGACCAGGTACAGGTAGCCGTCGGCGTCGAGCCGGCCTAGGTCTCCCATCCGTACCCAGCCGTCCCGGAAGACGGCGGCCGAGAGCTGGGGTCCGGCCGTGTAGCCGCGCGGGGGGCCCGGCTGGCGCAGCCAGACCTCGCCGACGGCTCCTGGCGCGACCGGCTGCCCGGCCTCGTCGAGCAGCCGCAGGTCGGCCGGGTTGGCGGGGCGGCCGACCGAGCCGGGCCGGCGGGCGTCGACGACGGCGGAGATCTGGGCGGGCGACGCCTCGGCGGAGGTGTAGGTGTTGACCAGGGTCGCGGTCGGCAGGGCCGCGCGCAGGGCGGTGGCGACGGGGGCGGGCAGGGCCGCGGCGGAGGAGCTGATCAGCAGGACGCTGCTCAGGTCGTGGCGCCCGGTCGCGCCGGAGTTGAGGAGTTCGACGGCCATCGAGGGCACCAGGAAGACGGTGCCGGCCCGGTGCTCGGCGACGGTCCGCGCGAACTCCTCGGCGTCGAAGCGCGGCAGGCAGATCGTGGCGGGCGCGGCGACCAGCGCGTTGACCAGTACCACCTGGGCCGCGTTGGTTCCGATCGGGAAGGCGTGCACGGCGTGCGCGGAGTGGGCGTAGGGGCGGGGGCGCGGGTCGAGCCGCTGGCCGGCGGTCAGGCTGGCGTGGGCGGCGTGCACGCCCTTGGGCGCGCCGGTGGTGCCGGAGGTGCCGATGACCTGGGCGAGGTCGCCGGGGGCGGGGCGGTGCGGCGGGTCCTGGGCCCCGTCGCCGTCCGCCTCCAGGTCGGCGAGCCGCAGGGTGCGGAGGCCGGCGGCGCGCTCGTCCTCGGCCTCGGGGGCGACGGCGAGGACGGCCCCGCTGTCGCCCGCCAGCCGCGCGGTGTCCTCGGCGCTCAGGTCCTCGCGGACGACGACGGCCGCCGCGCCCGCGTAGTGGGCGGCCAGGAAGGCCACCGCGTAGGCGTCCCAGGAGCGGTTGGGGAAGAGCAGCAGCACCCGCTGCCCCGGCCGGACGCCCGTCCGGGCGAGCCCGTGGGCGGCGCGCACGGCCCGTTCCCGCCACGTCCGGTAGTCGAGTGCGGGGCGGCCGGGGGCGATCAGCGCGGGCCGGTCGGGGTGGCGGGCCGCCCGGTCGTCGAGCAGGTCGGTCAGGGTGAGCGCGTCGGGCGTCGCGGGTGCCGGAGCGGTGGTGGCGGGAACGGCGCTGACGGTGGATCGGGTGCTGATGACGACTCCCGGAAGTGGCCAGGACGGGGCGCGGCCGATCGGCCGGACGGGTGGCTGGTCCAGACCGTAGCGGCTGGGCACCGCCCGCCGCCAGAGTCGTCCGCCCGCGGACCGCACCCGGTCGGACCGGCCGGACCGGTGGGACCGGCCGACGGGACGCCGCGCCGGAACGGGTCCGACCGGGGCGGCGGGCGCCGCCCGCGTCGCGGCGCCACCGCGAGGTCCGCGGGACTCGTCGGCGGACGGCCCCGGAGCGACAGCGGCAGCGGGGACGGCAGCGGCAGCGGCAGCGGCAGCGGGGAATGGTCCGGCGCGGTCGGGGCAGGCGGGGCCCGGACGGCCCGCACCCCGGCGGCCGTCGTCTGGACGTGCCGTGCCGCGCGGTTCGGGCGATCATGAGGGAACGTGCCTCGAAAGGTGGAATGCGATGTTCCAGCTCCTGTGGATTCTGCTCATCGGCTTCGTGCTCGGTGTGATCGCCAAGCTGATCCTGCGCGGCCCGCAGGCCATTCCGTGGTGGCTGACCATGCTGCTCGGCGCGGCCGGGGCCTGGTTGGGCAACGCGGTCGCCGGGTGGATCGGTGTCCGGCACACCTCCGGCATCGACTGGATCCGCCATCTGCTCCAGCTCGGCTTCGCCGTCCTCCTGATCGGCGTCGTCGCCCCCGCCTGGAGTTCCCGCCGGTCCAGGTGACCGGCGGCCCCGACGGCGGCCCCGGGCCCGGGCCCGGACGTGAGCACGGACCGCTCCCCGGCCCCGGGTCCGGGGAGCGGTCCGGCTCGACGGTGTTCGAAGCAGCGCGGCTAGACTCGCACGGCCGCCGCAGCCCGACGGCAGCGCCGCCGAACTCGCGAGGGAACAGAACATGGTCGAGGCCGCCCCGAAGGTCGTTGTGGTCGTGCCCACCTACAACGAGCGGGAGAACCTTCCGGTGCTCGCCGGCCTGCTGGCCGGGCTCGACCTGCCGAACCTGCACCTGCTGGTCGTCGACGACAACTCCCCCGACGGCACCGGCGAGGTGGCCGACAAGCTGGCCGCCGGGTCCGAGGGCCGGGTCCGGGTGCTGCACCGCACCGAGAAGGACGGCCTCGGCCGCGCCTACGTGGCCGGTATGGCCCGGGCCCTGGAGGACGGCGCGGACGTCGTGGTCCAGATGGACGCCGACCTGTCGCACCCGGCCGCCGTCCTGCCGCTGATGGTGGAGACCCTGCTGGCCGACGACACCGCCGTGGTGATCGGCTCCCGGTACGTGCCCGGCGGGTCCACCGCCGAGGAGTGGCCGTGGCACCGCAAGGCGCTCTCCTCCTGGGCCAACCTCTACGTGAACACCATCCTCGGCCTGGGCGTGCGCGACGCCACCGCCGGCTTCAAGGCGTGGAAGGCGCAGACCCTGCGGGCCATCGACCTGCCGACGGTGCACAGCAACGGGTACTCCTTCCAGGTCGAGCTGAACCACCGGGTGGTGCGTCAGGGGCTCACCATCAAGGAGGTGCCGATCCGTTTCGAGGAACGGGTCGAGGGCGCGTCCAAGATGAGCCTCGGGGTGCAGGTGGAGTCGGCGCTGGCGCCGTGGAAGCTGCTGCGCGAGGGGCGCGGCAAGCAGTAGCCGCCGCCCGCCCGGCCCGTCACCCGGACGGCCGTCCGGACCCGGGCCGGTTTCCCGGACGGGTCAGGACGGACGGAACCGGACCGGTGGGATCCGTGGGACGGGGAAGGAGGTGCGCATGGCCCTGCTACCGGACTCCGTGGTCGGCCTGCTGCGCCGCGCCGCCCGTGAACCCTTCGCCGTCCAGACCGCCCGGGCGACCGTCGCCGCCACCCTCTCCTACGTGGTGGCGACCTGGCTCAGCAGCGAACCGGCCCCCCTGACGGCCCCGCTCACCGCGCTGCTGGTCGTCCAGGTCACCGTCTACTCGACCCTCACCACCAGCATCCGCCGGGTGAACTCGGTGGTCGTCGGCGTGCTGATCGCGATCGGCTTCAGCGCCGTGGTCGGGCTCTCCTGGTGGAGCCTCGGGCTGATCATCCTGGCCTCGCTGGTGATCGGCCGGTTCGTCCGGGTGGACGAGTTCGTCCAGGAGGTCGCGATCAGCGCGATGCTGATCCTCGGCGTCACCAAACTCGCCTCCCAAGCCTGGGACCGGGTGCTGGAGACGCTGATCGGCGCGAGCGTCGGCCTGCTGTTCAACCTGCTGTTCGCCCCGCCGGTCTGGGTGGACACCGCGGGCGAGAAGATCGAGGACCTGGCCCGCCGGGCCCGGCAGCTGCTGCTCGACCTCGCCGACCAGCTGGGCCGGCCCACCCCCGTCGCGGACGCCGCCGAGCGCCTGCACGAGGCCCGCCGGCTCGACCAGGCGATCGCCGACGTCGACGCGGCGCTGCGCCAGGCCGAGGACAGCCTGCGCTTCAATCCCCGGATCAGCGAGGGCCTGCTCTCCCGGCTGGTGCTGCGCACCGGGCTGGACACGCTGGAGATCTGCGTGGTGGTGATCCGGGTCATCTCGCGCTCGCTCACCGACCTCGCCAAACGGCGCGGGCCCGGCGATCCGCTGGTGGCGCCGGACCTCGCGGTGGCGATGGAGGAGCTGCTCGCCCATGTCGGCGGCGCGCTGGTGAGCTTCGCCGTGCTGGTCACCACCCAGGTCAGCCGGAACGCCGAGGAGGCCGAGCAGCGGCTCGCCGCCGAGCTGACCGCCGCCTGGGCGAGCCGGGAGAACGTCGCCCGGCTGCTGCTGGAGCAGGTCCGCGCGGACCCGGAGAGCTGGCACCTGCTCGGTTCGCTGCTGACCGAGGTCGACCGGATCCTCGACGAACTGGACCTGGAGCACCGCTCCCGGCGGCTGATGGAGGAGCTGGACCGGGCGTCGGTGGCGGGCCGGGAGCGGTTCTCCCGGCTCGGCCGGCTGCGCCGCTGGCTCCGCGGCGAGCGCCCGGTCCTCGCCCGGGTCCGCCGCCGGCGCCGGAAGGACCCGACGGGCGCCCGGAGCTGAGCCCGCGACGGTGCCCGCGACAGGGGCTCACCCCCGCCGCCGTGCCTCAGCCCGCCGCGGCGTCCAGCAGCAGCTGGATGTCGATCCGGCGCATCTCCAGCATCGCCGCGGTGACCCGGGCGGCCTTGGCCCGGTCCGGGTCGGAGACCAGGTCGATCAGCACCTGCGGGGTGACCTGCCAGGACAGGCCCCAGCGGTCCTTGAGCCAGCCGCAGGGCCCCTCCTGGCCGCCGCCCTCCAGCAGCGCCGCCCAGAGCCGGTCCACCTCCGCCTGGTCGTCGCAGTGCACCTGGAGCGAGACCGCCTCGGTGAACGGGAAGAGCGGGCCGCCGTTGAGCGCCACGTACGGGTGACCGCCGAGTTCGAAGGCGACCGTCAGCACGGTGCCGGGCGTGCCCGGGCCGGCCTCGGTGCAGTGGGTGATGCCGGTGATCCGGGAGTCGGGGACGACCGAGGTGTAGTACCGGACGGCTTCCTCGGCCCGGTCGTCGAACCAGAGACAGGGTGTGATCTGCTGCATGGGCCGACGGTAGCCGCGGGCCCCGGTGTCCCCGGGCACGCCACGCCACGACCGGTGCGGCAGGACGCGCCGCGCCACGACCGGTGCTCCCCGGTCGTGGCGCGGCGCCCGGTATCCGGACTCAGTGCACCCAGCCCGCGTACCGGCGGGTGAAACGCTGACCGGTGGCGGCGGTGACCACCACGTCGTAGCGGCCCTGCTTGTCCAGCGGCCAGACGAGGTTGCTCTGCTTGCCCGGCCGGACCCAGACGGTCTGCGCGGTGCCCGCGAAGTCGTTCGGCACCGCGGTGAAGCAGACGTCGGTCATGCCGTCGTTGACGAGCTGGAGGGTGAGCCGCTTGGAGCCGGACAGGTCGGCGGTGACGATCGGCACCGCGATGTCGTTCTGTCCGGACGGCTGCTCGGCGCCGCCCTGGCCGTCGCGGACCACGGTGCCGGCGAAGCGGCGGACGAAGCCGTCCGGGCCGTGCACGGTGAAGTCGTAGCGGCCGTTGGTCCTCGCGGCCTCCCAGACGTACGTGGCCGAGGCGCCCGGGGCCACGGTGAACGGCGTTCCGGCGAAGGGCTGGACGATGTTCGGGTAGACCGTGTACGGGAAGGCCACCGAGCCGTCGTTGCTCATCGTGCAGGTGACCCGGCCGGTGAGACGGTCCACCTCCGCCTCGGCCCAGGGCTGGTAGGGCAGGTGGCGGTGCGGGCGGTCGCCCCGCTCGGGCACCGGCATGGCCTGGGCGCCGACGGCGGGCAGCTGCACGCCGGGGAGCTTGGTGCCCGCGTCGGCCTTCGCCATCAGGGCGTTGGTGTCCGGCAGTTGCGGGATCGACTGGTCCGGGGCGGCGAAGTCGAAGCAGCTGGTGAGGTCGCCGCAGACGGCGCGGCGCCAGGCGGAGATGTTGGGCTCGGCGACACCGGTGACCTGCTCCATGAAGCGCAGCACCGACGTGTGGTCGAACACCTGGGAGTTGACCCAGCCGCCGCGCGACCAGGGCGAGGCGACCCAGAGCGGGACGCGGTTGCCGAGACCGATGGCGCGGCCCTGGGTGAACTCCTCCGGGGTGCCCGGCTCGGGAGTGGGCGGCACCATGTGGTCGAAGTAGCCGTCGTTCTCGTCGTACATGACCAGGAAGACGGTGTGCCGCCACACGTCCGGGTTGGACATCAGCGACTGCAGGGCCTGGTTCACCCAGTGCGCGCCGTAGGCCGGTCCGGCCTCCGGGTGCTCGGAGAACAGGTACGGCGCGACCAGCCAGGAGACGGTCGGCAGGGTGCCGTCCTTGCAGTGGGCGTCGAAGGCCGCCGGGTCGAACTTGGTCATCGCGTTGATGTAACGCGGGTCGTCCTTCGGGAAGTCGTGGAACTGCTTGAAGTACGAGAGCGCGTTGTCGTCGTAGTCGCCGGTGCGGTCGTCCTTGCTGGGGTTGTGGTAGACCCGCCAGGTGACGCCCGCCGCCTGGAGGCGCTCGGCGTAGGTGGTCCAGTCGGCGACCGGGTTGTCGGTGACCGGGGTGTTGTCGATCCACGGGCCGGTGGTGCCGTCCCGGCCGGGGCCGGAGGTGCCGGTCCACAGGTAGAGCCGGTTGGGGTCGGTCGGCCCGGCCAGCGAGGTGAAGTAGGCGTCGCAGAGGGTGAAGGCGTCGGCGAGCGCGTACTGGTAGGGGATGTCCTCACGGGTGAAGTAGCCCATGGTGCGCTCGCCCTTGGCGGCGATCCACTTGTTCATCGCGCCGTTGTTGATGGCCTGGTGGCCGGTGGCCCAGTCGTGCGGCAGGCCGCCGGCGTTCTGCGCGTTGTACTTCGAGGTGTCCATCCGGTAGGGCAGCATCACGTTGCCGTCGCTGCGGCGCGGGTCGGGCTGGCGGAACACGTCGGTGCCGTCGGGGAACTGGAGCCCCTGCTTGTCGCCGAAGCCGCGCACGCCGTTGAGGGCGCCGAAGTAGTGGTCGAAGCTGCGGTTCTCCTGCATCAGCACCACGACGTGCTTGACGTCCTTGATGGTGCCGGTGAGGCGGGCCGGCGCGCCGGCGGGCTGGGTGGGCGCGGCCTGGGCCGGGGTGCCCTGGAGGCCGGTCAGGGCGGCGGCGCCGGCGGCCGCGGTGGCGCCGACGAAGGTGCGGCGGGAGAGCTCGGACATCGCGAACTGGCCTTTCAGAGCTGGAAGGTGGCGACCGCGGCGGCGGTGTCGGACGGCCACTGGTTGGCGGCGAGGGCGGCCGGGTCGGCGGCGGTGGCCGGCCAGTCGGCGACCAGGGTGTGCGCCTCGACGAGCCGCAGCTTCCCCCGGTACAGCACGTAGTCGGTCCGGTCCTGCGGCTCGGCCTTGCCGGCGGCGCGCTGCTTGCGGACCGGCGACCAGGTGGTGCCGGGCGCCTTCGCCGGGTCCCGGTTCTCCTCGCGGAAGGTGTCGGTGAGTCCGGCCGCCTGGAGAGCGGTGGTGACCGGCCAGGCGAGCGCGCCGGCGCCGCCGTGGGCCGCGGCGGTGGCGGCCGTCCAGTCGAGGTGCGAGGGCGAGGCCAGTCCGCCGGCGAGCACCACCGGGGCACCCGCGGCGGCGTCGGCCGTGACGGCGGCGGCCAGCGCCCGGGCCTGACGGAGCCGGACCGAGGCGTTCTCGGCGGCGAGGACCTGCGCGGCGGTGCGGCCGTCCTGGAGGGCGTACGGGCCGTAGTCGGACTCGTCGAGGTGCGCGGTCCAGACCCGGACGGCGCGGCCTCCGGGCAGCTGCACGGTCGCCGCGGCGGCGGGCAGTTCGGCGGTGGCCGGGGTGACGGCAGTCAGCGGGTAACGGCTGAGCAGGCCGACGCTGCCGGCGCTCTGGTGGGCGTACCAGCCGAGGGCGTCGGCCAGCGCCTGGGCCGCCTTGCCCGCGGTCTCCTGGAGCGCGAGCACGTCCAGGCCCTGGGCGAGCACGACCCGCAGCTGCTTCTCGGTGGCGTCGGTGAAGGCGGCACCGGCGTTGGCGAGGTTCCAGCTGGCGACCTTGAGGCGGGGCGCGGTGGCCGGGTCCACGACCGGGAGCAGCACGGTCACGGTGTCGGTGGCGCCGGCGCTGTCCTTGACGCCGACGACCAGGACCTCGGGGGTGCGCGGCGCGGCGCCGCCCGGCGCGGTGCCGGTGACGGTGCCGTCGGCGGCGACCGCGAGCCAGGACGGTCCGGAGACCTTGCGGAAGGCCGCGCTGCCGGCCGGGTTCCCGGCGGGGCGGGCCCAGAGGCCGCCGAGCTTGACGGTGACGGCCGCGCCGGGGGCGACGGGCGTGGCGGTGAAGGAGTCCACGACGGCGTGCGGGCGGACCACGGCCGGCTTGGGCCGGAAGGTGAACGGCTGGGTCCTGGCGAGGACGCCGTAGCCGTCCTTGGCGAGCAGGTACGCCGTGTACGGGCCGCCGGTCAGGGCGGAGGTGTCGAGCTGGACGTCGCCGTCGGCGGCCGGGGTGTACTTCCAGAGCAGGGAGCTGCCCGTGCCGGGCTGACGGTCCCCGTCGTAGATGCCGACCCAGTTCTTGGCGTCGGGGGCGTCGGTGGTCCAGTGGAAGGTGAGGCGGTCGCCCTCGACGGGGCTGCTCGACGACGTGATGGTCAGGGTGCTGCCGGTGGCCACGGATGTCCTGTCCGCCGCTCGGGCACCGGGCCGTCGGGGGGTGCCGGGCCGGGGCCGTCCGCGGCTGGTGACGGAGGCTTGGGAGGGTCGGCCCGTCGACAGTTGGCTGTACAACTGCGGGGCCGGGCCCATTCACCCGAAGGTCGGCGACCGGGACATGAACGAAGCGTGACGGGATGTCGGGCGGCGCGGGAAATGTGGGACGGGGGCGGCGCCGGGGCCGCTCCCGGAGCAGTGGCGCGGGCACACGACGCGGGCACACGGCGCGGGGACACGGCCCGGGGACGCCGACAGGACCGTCGGCAGGGGCGGCGACAGGAGCGGCGGGGCGGCGGTCCGTCAGGCGAGGGTGAGGAAGAGCTTCTCCAACTCGGCCTCGGTCATCGGCGCCGCGCCCTCCTCGGCACCGGCCAGGCACTGGCGCATGCCGCTCGCCACGATCTTGAAACCGGCCCGGTCGAGCGCCCTCGACACGGCGGCCAGCTGGGTCACCACGTCCTTGCAGTCCCGGCCGGCCTCGATCATGGCGATCACGCCCGCGAGCTGACCCTGGGCACGCCGCAGCCGGTTCAGGACGGCGCCCACGGCCTCCTCGTCCACCTGCATGTCCGGACCGCCCTCCACGTCGACCACCGGCCCTCCAGTGTACCCCGTGGGGTATCCGGACCTCGGTGGCCGACCGCTCCGGGCACCGGTCGGGACGGGCGCTCGGGTGGGCGCTCGGGTGGGCGCCGGGCGCCCGGCCCGGAGCCGGGCCCGGGCGGGCACCGGTGCCGGGCCCGGGCGGGCACCGGTGCCGGGCCGGGGTCAGCGCCGGGCCGGGGTCAGCGCCGGGCCGGGGTCAGCGCCGGGCCAGCCGCCGTTCCCCGCCCGCCCCGGTGACGTACTCCAGCTTGTAGTGCGCGAACACCTCGGGCTCGTCCTCGGCCGGCAGCACGTCGTCCACCCCGATCGAGGGCGCCTGCTTCACCAGCGCCTTGGGGAACGCCACTCGGAGGTATCCCGGCCCCAGCACCGCGCCGTCGAGCGGGACGAACACCAGCCTGCGCTTCACCGCCAGACCGACCGTGACCGTCACGAAGTACGGCTCGTCGCTGGCGGTCTCGACATAGACGGACTCCAGGGTGCCGATGCGGTGGTCCTTCTCGTCCACGACGGCCTGCCCCCGCCACTCCCTGATGTCGGCCGGAACGATCTCGGCTACGGCCACGTCAACCTCCCACTGTCGCTCCACGGCGGCACGCCTCGCTCGCGGGCGGCGCCCAGGACCCTCCCATCCTGCGCCTGTCCGCCCCGGCCCGCCCGCCGGGGCGGGAAACGGCGGGCGGGGCGAGGGAGCCGCCGCCACGAGAATCCACGGCGGGCGGTTTCACTGGATCAGGGAGGTGTGCGGGTGCTCCGGGGACTCCGGGCAGACGGAGAGCTGCTCGTCGTCCTCGACGACCTCCGGCGCGGGCGGCGAGGCGAGGAGGTCGGTCACCGCCGCCGCGGAGCGCCAGACGAGCGTGGTCGGCGGCTTGTAGTCCGGCTCGTGCTCGATCGGGCACCAGAACACCTGGAGGACGCGGCGGGGTGGTACGGGGGACATTCATGATCGCGATCGTGCCAGGAGCCTCCGACAACGGACGAACGGCCCCGAACCGCCCGCCGGGCGACGGCCGTTCCGGCCCAAGCCCTCGCAACGCGCCCATTGCGCACAAGCGGGGGTGAACCGACCTCACCCCACCACGGGCGTACCCGACCACCTACGCTGTCCGCCGACGGATCATCGGTTCGGCCGGGTGCGGAGGCGTGCGGACAGTGGTGGGCTACAACGAGATGTGGGAGCCGGGCGAGCCCGGCGTCCCCGCCGACCTCCGGCCGGAGATTCCGCACCCCGCGCGGATGTACGACTACTACTTGGGCGGCAAGGACAACTTCCCGTCCGACCGCGAGGCGGCCGAGCGGGCGCTGGCGGCCAACCCGGAGTTCAGATCCACCGCGCGCGCCAACCGGGGCTTCCTGAACCGGGCGGTGCGCCACGTGGCCGGACTCGGCATCGACCAGTTCCTCGACATCGGCACCGGCATCCCGACCGCCGGCAACACCCACGAGATCGCCCAGGCCGTCGATCCCGGCGCCCGGATCGTCTACGTCGACAACGACCCGATCGTGCTCGCCCACGCCCGGGCCCTGATGGGCGGCACCGCCGTCGGCCGGACCACCGTCATCCAGGCCGACCTGCGCGAGCCGCTCGACCTCCTCGCGGCCGCCGAGGCCGAGAAGCTGCTCGACTTCGAGAAGCCGATGGCCCTCGTCCTCGCCGCCGTGCTGCACTTCGTGCCGGACGAGAGCGGACCGTACGAGATCGTCCGCACCCTGCTGGACACGCTCGCGCCCGGCAGCCACCTGATCCTCTCGCACGGCACCGCCGACTTCATCCCCGCCGCGGTCCGCGACCGCGTGACCGGCGTCTACAGCAAGGCCACCGCCCCGCTGGTCGGCCGCAGCCGGGAACAGGTGACCGCTTTCCTCGACGGCCTGGACGTCCTCGACCCCGGGGTGGTCACCGTCCCGTTGTGGCGGCCGGAGGGCGACCCCGTCCCCGGCGCGGACCGGGTCAGCATGTACGGCGCGGTCGCCCACAAGCCCTGACGGCACGGCATGCCGCGGGTGGCGGCCCGGATCCGTCCGGCCGCCACCGCGGACCTCATCCCGCGGCCGCACCCACCGACGACCGGGGCGCGGGTTCGGACCGGTCGTACGGCAGTTCGCGCATCCGGCGCAGCGGTGAGCAGAGCACCGGCAGGACGGCCAGCAGCTCGCCCACGGCGCCGGCCCAGAGCGCCTGCCGGACACCGAGGCTCTGCCCCAGCACACCGCCGATCAGCGCGCCGACCGGCATCACGCCCCAGACCAGGAAGCGCACCGTCGCCGTCACCCGGCCCAGCAGCGGCTTCGGGCAGAGCCGCTGGCGGAAGGCGACCGAGGTGATCCTGAAGGTCATGAAGAGCACCCAGCCCAGGGCCTGGAGCAGGACGGCCAGTACGAAGCGGCCGTCGGCCCGGAACAGCGGCACCGCCAGCAACCAGAGCACGGCACTGCCCGCGACCGCCGCGCACATGGCCGGTCCCTGACCGAGCCGGGCGGTGAACCGCACCGTGAGCAGGCTGCCGACCAGGCCGCCGACGGCCTCCGCGGCGAAGACGAGCCCGCACAGGAACGGTGACAGGTGCAGTTCGCCCGCCAGGAGCACCACCAGCATCGAGGCACCGACCGTGCCGCACAGGTTGGAGACGGCCGCGGTGAAGGTGACCGCCCGCAGCAGCCGGTCACCGAGGACGAAGCGCAGGCCCTCCGCGATCTCCGTCCGCAGTCCCGCCCCCGGCCGGGTCGTCGGCCGGGTCGTCGGCCGGGCCCCGGAGCGCCGGATCCGGCCCAGCAGCAGTGCCGAGACGCCGAAGCTCAGCACATCCGCCGCCAGCGCGACCGGCGCCGTCAGCGCGCCGACCAGCGCACCGCCCACGCCCGGACCGCCGACCTGGACCGTGCTTCGGCCCGCCTCGATCCGGACGTTCGCCGCCACCAGTTGCTCGTCCGGCACCAGGTGCGCGAGGTAGCTGCCGTGCGCCACGTCGAAGAACGCGGTGCAGACCGACATTCCGAACGCCACCGCGTACAGCTGGGGCAGGGTCAGCACGCCCAGCCAGGAGGCCGCCGGGACGGAGAACAGCAGCACGGCCCGGACCACGTCCGCGGCGATCATCACCGGCCGCTGCCGCACCTGGTCCACCCAGGCGCCCGCGGGCAGTCCGATCAGCAGGAAGCCGAGGTACTCGAAGGCGACCAGCAGGCCCGCGTCGAACGGCGTGGCGTCCAGCGTGCCGACCGCCACCAGCGGAAGCGCGACCAGGGTGACGGCCGCGCCCGCCTGACTGACGGTGTCGGCGGCCCAGAACCGCCGGAAGTCGGCGTGCCGGAAGAGGCCGGTGGGAGGAGGAGTCATGTCCGCCAGCATCCTGAGCATGATCACCGTGCGGCCAGTGTTTTAGTCTGGGCGAAAACGTCGACCGGGGGTGCGGATGGGCGAGCTGCGGTTCGGGACGCACGACCTGGGCAATCTCAGATTCGCGATCTCCCCGCTCTGGGAGACCGCGGCCGGCGCTCGCGCCGTCACCGATCCCGGCCGGCACGTGGTGCACCTGCCCTGGCTCCGCCGGGCCCCGGCCCTGCCTCAGGACGGCGGCCCCGGTGGGCGGACCGCACCGCTGGCGGCGCTCGCCGGCCGGTTCGACGCGGTGGCGGGGCGGCTGCTGCCGGCTCCGCGCTGCCCGCTGGCCGAGATCGAGGAGGAGCTCTCCGCCCTGCTGGTCACCCCTCCCGAGCAGGTCCGGGATGCTCTCGCCACCGTGCCGCGGCCCGTGCCGACCGGCTTCGAACAACGCCTGGCCGAGGACCCGGAGCGCGTCCTGCCCGAGCTTGCCGAGGCCCTGCACTCCTGGTGGGAGGCGGCCGTCCGGCCGCACTGGCCGCGCATCCGCGCCGTCCTGGAGGCCGACATCGCCCACCGGACCCGGCTGCTCGCCGAGGACGGCATCCACGAGGTGCTGTCCTCGCTCCACCCCGCCCTGCACCGGGACGGGGACCTGCTGCGCTCGCCCGACCTCCCGGCGGACGGCGAGGACCTCGGCGGCACCGGACTCACCCTCACCGCGAGCGCCTTCGCCGACCGCTGCCGGGTGCTGACCGGCCGCCGGGGAACGCCGCCGGCCCTGGTCTACCCGGCCCGCGCCCTCGGGCTGCTCTGGGAGCGCCGGGAGAACACGGACGACGCGCTCGCCCGGCTGCTCGGCCGAAGCCGCGCCCGGCTGCTCGCCTGCACCGGCTCCCCGAGCACCACCACCCAGCTCGCCGCCCGCACCGGGCTCAGCCTGGGCGCGGTCTCCCAGCACCTCGCCGTCCTGCGCGACGCCGGTCTGGTCACCGGCCACCGCTACCGCCGCGAGGTCCACTACACCGCGACCGAGCTGGGCACGGCCCTGCTCACCCGGGCGTAGGACCGCGCCGGACGGCCGTGCCCCGGGCCGGCCGGCTTGTCGGTCCCGTCGGCTTATCGGCCCCGTCGGCTCGTCCGGCGGGCCGGGTCGTCCGGCGGGCCAGTCGTCGGGCGGGCGCCAGACCGTCAGGCCGGCTTGCTCGCGCGGATCGAGTACATCAGCGGGACCCGGGGCTGACCGGCCGGGAAGCGGAAGCCCCGGTCGCGCTCCAGGACCGGGAACCGCGGGAACAGCGTGAAGTCGTGCTCGTGCAGGAACTCGACCCGCAGGCCCTCCGCCACCAGGGCGCTGAGGACCTCGCCGATCCCGTGCTGCCACTCGACGGTCGTGGTGGCCGAGGACGACACCTCGCCGTCGGTGTAGGTGCTGGGGTCGTCCCAGACCGTGGCGTCGCGGTCGAAGTAGTCGTACTCCACCGTCCGGCCGTCGTCGCCCAGGGTGTCGCCGAAGGGGTGGAACTCCGCCAGGTAGAGGAAGCCGCCCGGGGCCACCAGGGACGCCGCGGTGCGGGCCCAGCGCTCGATGTCCGGGAGCCAGCACAGCGCGCCCAGGCCGGTGTAGACGATGTCGAAGGTCTGCCCGTCGAGCGCCGTCACCGCCTCGTACACGTCGGAGACGACGAAACGGGCCGTGTCCGCGCCGATCTTCCCGGCCAGCTCGGTGGCGGCCTCCACCGCCGGCGCGGAGAAGTCCAGGCCGGTCACGGTGGCGCCGTGCCGGGCCCAGGACAGGGTGTCCAGGCCGATGTGGCACTGGAGATGGAGCAGGGACTTGCCGCTGACGTCACCGACCTCGGCCAGCTCGAAACCGCGTAGTGCCTCGTCGCCGGACACGAAGCCGGGGAGGTCGTAGAAATCGCTGGCAGTGTGGACCGGGACGCGGCCGTCCCAGTTGGCGCGATTGGTCGCGAGCCAGTCCTCGGGGGCAGGGGTCTTCTTCATACCGACCACGCTGTCAGAGCCGGGAACGCCGCTCAAACGCTTTTCGCCACCGCCACCGCCACCGGCCGTCGGCGGCGGGGAGGTCGAGGACGGCGAGGAGGGGCGGGTCCAGCGGCCAGGGGAAGTCCGGGGCGTCACTGCCGTCGGCAGTGACGGCAGTGACGGCAGCGGCGGCGGCCAGGCGGAGGGCGCCGAGCAGGGGCGGCCCGTCCGGCGGGCCCGGCCGGGCGGCCGGGAGGCGGACCGCGAGCGCGTCCAGGGTGGCCCGGCGCAGCGGGTCGAGGCGGAACAGACCGCCGGTCAGGGCCAGCCGGGGCCCGGCCTGTCCGGTGGCCGCGGCGGCGGCGGTCGCGGTGACGGCGATCTCCTCGCCCGCGCGGCGGACCAGGCCCGCCGCGACCGGACAGCCGTCCTCGGCGGCCGCGACCACCGCCGGGGCGAACTCCGCGAGCAGCGCCGCCCGGTCCGGACGCGGCTGGAGGGCCGCCGGGAGACCGGCCACCGGACCGTAGTGCCGCTCGGCGGCGGCCAGCAGGACGGGCGAACCCCCGTTGCGCCCGTCCTGCGCCCGCAGCGCCGCCTCCAGCCCGGCCCGGCCGATCCAGGCACCGCCACCGCAGTCCCCGAGCAGCTGGCCCCAGCCGTCGGCGCGGCACCACGGTCCGCCCGGGCGGTGGCCGATCGCGACCAGCCCCGTCCCCCCGGCCACCACCACCCCGGCGGCGGTGCCCAACCCGCCCACGTAGGCCGTGATCGCGTCCCCCGCGAGCACCAGCCGCCGGGCCCCGGTGGCCCGGGCGAGCGGACCGGGCAGCCGGGCGGCCAGGTCCCGGCCGAGCAGGGCCATCCCGGTGGCGCCCACCGCGACCGCGCCGATCCCGGCCCCGCCGGGCAGGCCGCCGACCAGGGTGTCGAGCGCGGGCAGCAGTCGGTCGAGCAGCGCCCGCGCGTCCTGTCCGCCCGCCGAGGCGGACACCCGTGCGGCGGCGGCCGACTCGACCGTCCGCACCGCCGTCGGACCGACGGGCCGACCGGCGGGCACCGCCCCGACCCGGATCCCGGAGCCGCCGACGTCGGCCCCGACCACCCAGCACTCCCCCGCCGCCCGCTCCATCCAGCCTCCGCCCGCCGCGCCATCGACCGTCCACCCCATGGTGCCCCCGGCGGAGGGCGGAGAGCGGAGAGCGGCGTGACGGGAGGCCGGCGCGGACCCGGCCGTCCCTGCGGCCCCCGGTGGGGCGGGGGCCGCAGGGGGATCGGACGCGCGGCGGCTTCACGGAGCGGCGGCGTGAGAGAGCGACGGCGTGACGGAGCTGCGGCGTGACGGAGCGGTGGCTGCCCGGTGCCGCCCCGGCCGAGGGCCCCGCCGGTGATCGCCCCCTTCCTGATCACGTCGATCTCCTTCGCTGCCGCGGTGGTTCGGATCCGGTCGCTCCGGACCCGGTCGGCACTGATCCATGGAATCGCCCGCCGGGGGGCCGGGTCGAATGATTCGATGAGGATCGAATGCACGGGCGGAAGGGGATGCGGTGCTCCGGATCGAGTTGGACGCGCGGGCCCTGGCGAACACCCGGTTCGTGATCTCGCCGCTCCACACCGTCACCGACAGCCTGTGGCTGCTCCGTTCGGCCGCCGGAGCGGGCGGACGCGGCCCGGGCGGGCCCGGCGCGGGCGGACGCGGCCCGGGCGCGCTGGTCCGGGAAGCGGTCCGCGAACGGCGGCTGGCCCTGCTGGAGTGCTTCTTCACCGGGGCGTGGACGTACATCCCCGATTTCCTCAATCCCCAGCCCGAGCAGCACGAGGAGTCGCTCGAACGGGAACTGCACGCGGTCGCCACGGTCGCCCCGGAGCGGCTGGCCGGGGAGATCAGGACGATGCTCGTGGGCGACGCGGGGCTCGGCATCACCGGCGGCCGCGCGCCGCGCGCCCTGCTGCGGGCACTCGACCGGGGCGAGACCGCGTTCGCCGAACTGGTCGCGGCCGAGCTCCACCAGCTCTGGCAGTCCGCCGTCGGACCGCGCTGGGCCGGCCTGCGCGCCCGGATCGACGCGGACATCGCCCGGCGGGCCCAGCTCTCCGCCCGGCAGGGCCTGGCGAGCGTGCTCGCCGGACTGCACCCGCGCGTCCTCCACGACGACGAGGGCGTCCGGCTGCTCGTCGAGGCCAGGGCGGAGCTCCCGGCGACGGCGCTGTACCTCACCCCGACCGTCTTCAGCTCCGACCTGCACGTCTCGGTCGACCCGCTGCCCGGCGCCCGGCAACTGCGGCCGATGATCCTGTACCCGGCGTTCCCGGACCCCGGTGCCGGCCCGGAGCCGGCTTCGGCGTCGGCCTCGCCCGCCGGTGACCTGATCGGCGCCACCAGGGCCCGGATCCTGGCCGACCTGGACTCCCCCCGGAGCACCACCGAACTGGCCGACCGCCACCGGCTCGCGGCCGGCACCGTCTCCTACCACCTCGGTGTCCTGCACCGCGCGGGCCTGCTGGTGCGGACCAGGTCCGGACGCCGGGCCCTCTACCAGCAGACCCCCCGGGCCGGGGCGCTGCGCCCGGAGGGCTGATCAGGCGGCCGCGGCGGGGAGGCCCACGAGTTCGGCGGAGCCGCTGCGGTTGTGGCGTTCCTGCCACTGCTCCAGGGCGCTGCGGCAGGCGTGGTCGAGATGCCGCACCCCGGCGAGGTCGAGCCGGACCGGGCGGTCCGCCGGCAGGCCCTCCAGGGCTTCGAGGGTCTCCAGGAGCCGTGGCAGCCGGAGGAAGGTGGCGCTGCCGTGGAGGGTCACCCGGACCGCGCCGTCGGGCAGTTCGGCGACGACGACCTGGAGGTGGGAGGTGTCCCAGGCGCTCTTGAGCACGGCGAGGAGGAGGCCGAGCAGGACGCCTTCGAGCAGGTTGGTCAGCACGATGGCGATCGCGGTGACGGCGAGGATCGCGGCCTCACCCCGGTCGGCCCGCCAGAGCGGGCGCAGGGTGCGCAGCGGGACCAGCTTGGCGCCGGCGTGGACCAGGACGCCGGCCAGGGCGGCGAGCGGGATCACGGAGAGGGCGGCGGGGACCAGCGCGGCGAAGAGCAGCAGCCAGACTCCGTGGAGCACCCGGGACGCCTTGGTCCGGGCGCCGGCCTGGACGTTGGCCGCGCTGCGGACGATCACGGCGGTCATGGGCAGGGCGCCCAGCAGGCCGCAGACCGTGTTGCCGACACCCTGGGCGAGCAGTTCGCGGTCGTAGTCGGTGCGCGGGCCGTGGTGCAGCCGGTCGACGGCGGCGGCGCTGAACAGGCTCTCGGCAGAGGCGATCAGCGCGAAGGCGAACGCGGTGCCGAGCACGCCGATACTGCCGAGAGCGGCGAGGTCGGAGACGGCGGGCAGGTCGACGACGCCGGCGAGGCCGGCCACCTCGACCCGGGCGACGGGCAGGTCGAACAGGGCGGTGACGGCCGTCGCGGCGGCGACGGCGGCGAGCGGCGCGGGGACCGTCCGGACCCGGGCGGGCAGGCGCGGCCAGAGCAGCAGGACGGCGATCGTGCCGGCGCCGATCGCGGCGGCGGCGAGCGCCCGTCCGTCCCCGGCGATGTCGGCGGCGAGGCCGGGCAGCCCGGCGAGTTTGGCGGGGCCGCCGGTGGGGCCCTTGATGTCGGCCAGCGCGTAGAGCTGACCGGCGATCAGGATCAGGCCGATGCCGGCCAGCATGCCCTGGACCACCGAGACGGAGATCGCCCGGAACAGCCGGCCGAGGCGGGCGGCTCCCATGGCGAGCTGGAGCAGCCCGGCCGCGGCGGTGATCACGCCGAGGGTGGCGAGACCGTGCTCCTGGACGGCGGCGAGGACGAGGACGGTCAGCCCGGCGGCGGGGCCGGACACCTGGAGGCTGCTGCCGGGCATCAGCCCGGTCACCAGACCGCCGACGATGCCGGTGACCAGGCCGAGTTCGGCCGGTACGCCGGAGGCGACGGCGACGCCCACGCAGAGCGGGAGCGCCACCAGGAAGACGACGAGGGAAGCGGGGAGGTCGGAGCGCAGCGTGCTCAGCCGAAGCGCGGGACGACGAGTCATCGGGTCCTCGGGAGAGTGTCGGTTCGGACGGCGGTCGCGGGACATCGGGCCGCGAGTCATCGGACCGCGGGACATCGGGCCGGAGGGCGGCGGGGCGTGCGGCCGCTGATCGTGCGGCGGCCCGTGCGGATCGGGGCTCACAGCGGGAGGAACAGACCGCTGTCGGGCCGGTGTTCGAGCACCAGACCGGTGTGGATCTCGTAGAACCAGCCGCGCAGCCGGATCCGCCCCTCGCGCAGCCGCCGGGCGACGGCGGGATAGCCGCGCAGCCGGTCGAGCTGGGCGAGGACGTGCCGCTGCACGGGGCCGGCGACGGTCGGGTCGAAGACGTCGGCCGCGTCGGCGCGGAGCACGGTCGGGTCGGCGTGGCGGAGCCAGTCGCGGACGGCGGGCACCACGCTGAGGTCCTCGTCGCGGACCACGGCGCCGACGGCGCCGCAGTGCGAGTGGCCGCAGACGACGATGTCGCGCACGCCCAGCACTTCGACGGCGTACTCGACGGTGGCGGTCTCCCCCGAGGCCCCGTCGGCCCGGTAGACGGGGACGATGTTGCCCGCGGTGCGCAGCTCGAAGAGGTCGCCGGGGTCGGCGTTGGTGATCAGGGCCGGGACCACCCGGGAGTCGGAACAGGTGATGAACAGGGCCTGCGGGCTCTGGCCGGCGGCGAGACCGGTGAGTTCGCGGCCCGCGTCCCCGACCCGCTGCGGGAACGCCCGGGCCCGGTCGATGAGCGGTTCCATGGGAGTGGCTGCCTCCTTCGGTGACGTCAGGTGCTGCTCTGCTCACCTGACGTTGCGTCAAGAGCGAGTAAAACACGGGTATGGGGCAAGCAAAAGTGAGTTCTGGGCGCAGAGTGTGCCGATCCGGTTAACATCCTGTTGCCGCGAACGAAATGCCGTCCTCCGCTACGGAATTCGCAGGTCAACCGGTATCGAGCAGTCCGGTCGGCAGTCGGCGCGCAGAATTCTCCGTGCGCCCCTACGGCAGCTGCGCGCCCTCCCCGCACCCCCCGGGCTACCGCCGTCCGGGTGAACGGCGGCGACCCGGGAGGAGCACTCGGGGCCGCGGTGACGGCCGGTCAGCGCCGCAGCGTCGTGACGGTGAGGCCCGGGGCGGAACGGATCTCGGCCTCGGTGAACCGTTCGGTCACCCACTGCTTGCGGGCGTAGCGGCGGGTCTGGTCGGTGAAGTGCGGCGAGGTCGGGTCGGCCGACTCCCCGTAGGTGAGCAGGGTCCGGGTGCGCGGGCCCCGTTCGGTCAGCTCGGTGGCCATCAGGAAGGTCCCGCCGTGCGGGACGCTCCGGACGTCCGTCGGGTAGGTGCCGCCGCCCGCGCCCGAGTCCGGGGCGGCCGACAGCGCGTTGAAGCAGCCCAACTCCCCCGGGCAGCCGTGCAGCGGGATGCCCGCCCAGCGCTGCACCCGGCCGATCGGGGCGGCCACCGGCAGGCCCCGGGCCGCCAGATCGCGCACCGCGTCGGCGAGGGCCCGCTGCGCGTCCGGGTGGCCGGGGTCGATGCCGCGCGGGGTGGTCAGCGGCCGGGCCGGGTCGTAGGGAACGGTCTGCCAGGCCGTGCCGCGGGTCGCGGCGAGCCGCTCGCGGAACGCCTGCCAGAGAACCGTGCCGGGACTGTCGGCGTCCGCCCGGGTGTCCCAGGCCGCGAGCACGCCGCAGGCGGCCCGGACGTCGACCCGGGTACCGTCCCCGGCCGTGAGCACGGGGTGGGCGCGGCACAGGGCGACGGCGTCGTCCCGGTCGAGCTCGGCGCTCTGCACGCGGTTGCCGAACATGGTGGCCTGGAGCGAGGCGAGGGTGAAGCCGGGCGCGCCGAGGCCGTCGGTACCGGCCCGCCGGTCGGCGATCATGCGCAGACTCAACTGCGGCCGCTGGTCCAGCTCCCGGCCGGGGTTGTAGACGGCGGGCAGGCCCGCCATCGGGGCCTCCGCATTGGTCAGGTAGGGGCCGTTGTTGGCGTTGGCGACGTAGTCGGTCCGGGTCAGCGCCGGGTGACTGGCGGGGCCGAAGACGCCGGGCACCAGGGCGTCCGGGTCGCCGCCCAGGTCGCAGGCGGTCGTCGAGCCGTCCAGGACGCCGTCGACGATCGGGTCCGGGACGGCGCAGCGGGCGCGCAGCTCGTCGGTCACCCGCGGGACGGCGGAGGAGTCGGTGAACCAGGTGGTCCCGGTGGAGTCGACGGCCGTGGTGTACACCCACGGCGCGCCCTGGAAGGTGCGCTGGGCCTGCCGCAGCTGGTCGAGGTTCTGCGCCCGGCCGACCGCCATCCACTCGTCGACGGAGCGGAGGTTGTCGGCGTTGGCGTCGCGGAGGGTGTAGGCGTGGTCGGCGGTCCACCCCTCGGCGATGACGAAGCCGTGACGGGACCGGTAGACGGTGCGGTCGACGGTGGAGAGCGCGCCGTCGGCGGCCCGGACGGTGACCGGAACGGTCTGCCGCTCCATCCGCTCGACCCTGCCGTCCACCACGTAGGCGGTCGGGTCGCCGGGGACGAGGTTCAGCCGGTAGGCGGTGAGGTGGTCGGCGTAGCTGGTGGTGTGGCTCCAGGCGAGGCCCCGGGTGTGGCCGATCTGGAGCACGGGCAGGCCGTGCAGCCCGGCACCGGCGACGTCCAGGACGCCGGGGATGGTCAGCTGGGCCTGGTAGAACCGCAGGGATCCGGCCCACGGGAGATGGGGGTTGGCCAGCAGCAGGCCGTTGCCCTCGCGGGTGGCGTCCCGGCCGATCGCCCAGGCGTTGCTGCCGAGATCGGGGCTGTCGGCGGCGCGGGCCGGGCCCGGGCCGCCGAACGCGACGGGTCCGCCGGGCCGCGCGCCCGCTCCCGGGACGGCCGTGCCGACCGACCCGCGCGGGCTGCCCGCGAGGGTGTCGATGTCGAGGGCGATCCCCCAGACGTCCTCGGCGGTGATCGGCCCGACCCATCCCTTCCCCCGGCAGGACGGGTCCGACAGGCGGTCGGCACCGGTGTCGCGCAGATAGCGGTTGTAGCCCGCGACGTAGCCGTCCACCAGCGTCCGCGCCTGGCCGGTCGGCCCGAGCGGCGCCGGGGCGGCCAGCAGGCGCCGCACGGTGCCGGACCGCACCACGGCCTGCTGGTAGGTGTCGCTCACCAGGTTGGGCACGCCGTCGAGGTTCACGCCGTCGGCCCCGAACCACCGGGAGCGCTCGCCGCGCACACTGACCACCTGGTCGGCGAGCGCGCATACGTTGTCCTGTGCGAAGGCGTACCCGTAGCCGTAGCCGAGTCCGCCGTAGTCGTGCGCCAGGACGTGCGGGACACCGAACTCGGTGCGGCGGACCTTGGCCGTCCAGCCGCCGCCGTCGGCGGTGAGCTCGCCGCCGTCACCCGCGGCGGCCCGCGCCGATCCCGGCACCAGCCCGGCGAGCAGCACCGAGGCCAGGCCGAGGGCGAGCGTGGATCCGGTCAACCTCCTTGTTCGCCGGAGCGCCTGACGATCCTTCATTTCTCTTGACTCCGTCATGGCCCCACGCTGTCGCGCCGCCCGCCCGCCGGTCATCGCTCCCCGGGACGACCCGCCCGTCGGCCGCAGGTCCGAGACGAACACCCCTCACGGAGGGGGCACGCCCGGCCCGGACCATCCCCGTGGGGGACGAACCGCCGGACGGTCCCCGGCTCCACTCACGGGGACGGAGCGGCCGGTCGTTCGGGGAGCGTCCCGGTCCGATCCGGACCGCTCGCGGCGATGAACCGCAGGAGGCGTTCGTTGACCAGGTCGGGGCGCTCCAGGTTGAGGCCGTGGCCGGCCCGCCGGACGGTCTCGGCCCGGACGCCCGGGATCAGGGCGGTGACCCGCTCCAGCACCCGGCGGGGGCGGAGCAGGGCGCTGCGACTGCCGAGCAGGACGAGGACGGGCAGGCGGATCGAGCGCAGTTCCTCGTCGGTGAAGGGCCGGGCCGCCGGGCGGGTGTTCGGCTTGTAGGTCCGCATGCCCAGCATCAGCGGGGCGATCATCTCGGGCGGCGAGCTCAGGGCGGGATTGGCGAGCAGGCGCCCGACCGCGGGCCGGAGCGGACGCGGGACGAGCAGTCCGAACAGTCCGGCGACCATGTGCGCGTAGAACCGCGCGGGGACCTTCTCGATCCCGCCGGGATCCAGCGGTGCGACCGAGGCGAGGCGGTCGGGCGCGCGCACGGCCTGGTTGAGGGCCAGCCATCCGCCGTAGGAGAGGCCGACCAGGTGGACGCGCTCCAGCCCGAGTCCGGCGAGCACCTCCCCGAGCCAGGCAGCGTTCTCCTCGGGACCGGCCGCGACAGCGCGCTGCACGCTGCGGCCGGGGTCGTCCAGGGTGTCGATCGCGTAGACCGGGTGGTTCTCACCCAGGGCGGCGACCTGCGGATACCAGTTGGAGGCGTGTCCGGCGTGTCCGTGCAGGAGCACGACCGGCTCGCCGGTCCGGGCGCCGTAGCGGTGGACGTGGACGGTGCCGTAGGCGGTTTCGACGTCCAGTTCCTCGCGCGGCCCGGGCCACAGCTCCATGGCGCGGTCGTATGCCGCCAGGAACTTCCCGCGGGCTTCCTCGCTGACGAAATGTCCGATACTCGCTCTGGTCATGGCCCCTCCCGGACGCAGAACCGCAGAATTTGATGGTACGTTTGTACCATAAAAACGTTCGAGAGGAACCCGATGCCGAAGCTGGTCGACCATGACGAGCGCCGGGCCCGGATCATCGACGCCCTGCTCCGCACGGCCGCCGACACCGGGCTGCACGCCGTCACCATGCGGTCCGTCGCCGCCGGGGCGGGCATCTCTGTGCGGCTCGTGCAGTACTACTTCGACACCAAGGAGCAGTTGCTGCTCGCCGCGATGGACCGCCTGACGACACGGATGGGCGAGCGGGTCCGCGACCGGGTGCGCGCGGCCGGACCGTCACCGACTCCGCGCGACATCGTCGAAGCGGTCCTGCTCGAAGCCGTCCCCACCGACGAGGAGGGCCGGGTCTTCCACCTCGTCCACACCGAGTACGCGGTGCTCTCCCTCACCGACCCCGCCCTCGGCGGCCGGGACTTCCTCGTGGCACCCGACGAGATGGAAGCCTTCCTCGTCGGGCAGCTCGAAGCCGCCCAGCGGTCCGGCGAGGCCGACCCGCGGCTCGACGCCCGCCAGGAGGCCGCGATCCTCCTCGCCGCCTCGGCCGGCCTCGGCCTGAGCGTCCTGCTCGGCCAGCGCACGCCGGCCGAGGCGGTCGCGGCCCTCCGCTACCACCTCGGCCGGCTGTTCACCGGGGCGTGAGCCCGCCGGGGGCGCCCGCGGTCAGCCGTCGACGGCGGCCGGGACCGGGTCCGGGGCGCAGGTGAGGTCGCGGGGCGGGAGGGTGCCGGTGGTCAGGAAGAGGTCGGCGGCGGTGACCGCGCAGGACGGGGTGGAGCGGTCGTAGGCGCCGTGGTTGCCGCTGTCGACGGTGACCATGCGGGCGCGCCCGCCGAGGGTCGCGCGCATGGCCAGGGCGCCGACCAGGGGCGTGGCCGGATCGCGCTCGGTCTGGAGCAGCAGGATGTTCGCGGGCCCCCGGCCGGTGATCCGGACGGCGGGCTCGACCGGGGCCGGCCAGAACGCGCAGGGCCAGATGTTGGCGCCCATGCCGGCCACGATCGGGTTCCGCTGCCGGCTGTCGGCGACGGCCCGCCGGTAGTGGCCGAGGTCGCGCGGTGCCGGGGTGTCGCCGCAGAGCACGGCGGTGAGCGCGGCCACGTCGTTGTCGTCCGGGATGCCCGGGGTGCCCTTGGCCAGCCACCAGTACGGAACCGGGCCGGCGCCGTCGTCGGCGAGGAAGCGCCACCAGTCGGCGATCTCCTGGAACAGCGCGGTGTGGTAGGAGTCCAGCCGGTAGAGGGTGCGCCACAGGTTGCCGTTGACCGGCCCCGCCACCGGGTGGGTCACCGGGGTCCGGTCCAGTTTCGCGGCCAGGGCGAGGTAGCTGGCGCGGACGGCCGCCGGGGTGGCGCCGAAGCGCAGGGCGCTGTCGCGCTCGGCCGCCCAGCGGGCGAAGTCCTCGAAACGCAGCTCACCGGCGCGGTCCCAGGTGGCCAGCCGGTCCTGCCAGGTCGCATTGGGACTGACGTTGCCGTCCAGCACGAAGCGGTCGGCCCGCCCCGGGAACAGCTCGGCGTAAACGACGCCCAGGTAGGTGCCGTAGGACGCGGCGCGGTAGGAGATCCTCGGCTCACCGAGCGCGGCCCGGATCCGGTCCAGGTCGCGGGCCGTGTTCGCGGTGGTCAGACGGCGGATCCACTCGCCGTTGCGGGCCAGGCAGTCGCGCGCCAGGTCCCGGGCGAACCGCACGTTCGGGGCGATCGAGCCGTCCGGCGCGGGGAACGGGAAGACCAGCTCGTACGGCACCTCGGAGGCCGTCCGCCCGCAGCTGACCGGGGTGCTGCGGCCGACCCCGCGCGGGTCGAAGCCCACCAGGTCGTAGCGGTCCAGCACCTCCCGCGGGTAGCCGGACTCCTGGGCGCTCGGCAGGTGCAGGCTCGCCACCCCCGGGCCGCCGCCGTTGTGGACCAGGATCCCCCGGCGCAGCCCCGGCTTCGCGGTGGGGAGCCGGGACACCGCGATCCCGATGGTCCGCCCGCGCGGCTCGCGGTAGTCCAGCGGGACCTTCAGGGTGGTGCAGCGCAGCCGGGGGTCCACCGGGGCCCCGGACGGGTCGGCGGGGCAGTCGGTCCAGACCAGCGGGGCGGTCGGCTGCTTCGGTGCCGCTTCGGCGGCGCCGGCGCCGACGGTCACTGCGGCGAGGGCCAGGGCGAGGGCGAGGGCCAGGGCGGTGCCGACGGTTCTCAAGGGGCCGGTGGGTCGTAATCTCCTCAACATAGGTCTGGACCATAGGGATGACACCGCCGGGTGTCATCCCCCCGGAGCGGTACAAATCAGCGGCCACGGATCAGCGGTACGGGTGATCGGTACGGGTGAACGGTGCGGCCCGGCGGCGGGGATCACCCGTGCGGATCAGTCGTTCGGTCGGCCCGGGGCCGGGCGGGGCGTCCGGACCAGACCGGTCTGGTAGGCGAGGGCGACGAGTTGGGCGCGGTCGCGGGCGTCCAGCTTGGCCATCGCCCGGTGGATGTGGGTGCGCACCGTGAAGGGGCTGACGAACATCCGGGCGGCGATCTCCTCGTTGCCGAGCCCGGTGGCCGCCATCGCCATCACCTCGCGCTCCCGGGCGGTGAGCACGGCGAGACGCTCCGGGGTGGCCGCCGGGGGCCCGTCCGGGTCTGGCTGGGCGAGCAGGCGGTCGATGACGGCGCGGGTGGCGGCCGCCGACAGCAGCGGTTCGCCGGCCGCGACCCGGCGCAGGGCGGCCAGCAGTTCGGTGGGCTCGGCGTCCTTGCCCAGGAAGCCGCCGGCCCCGGCGCGCAGGGCCTGCGCGACGTAGTCGTCGATCTCGAAGGTGGTGAGGATCAGCACCCGCGTACCGGTGAGGTCGGGGTCGCCGCAGATGGCGGCGGTGGCGGAGAGGCCGTCGACCCCGGGCATCCGGATGTCCATCAGGACCACGTCGGGGCGGGTGGTCCGGGCCAGTTCGACCGCCTCCCGGCCGTCGGCGGCCTCGCCGACCACCTCCATGTCGTCCTCGGCGTCGATGAGGACGCGGAAGGCACCGCGCAACAGGGCCTGGTCGTCGGCGAGCAGTACTCGGATGGTCACGCGGGTTCCTCTCGGGCGGCTGTGCGCAGGGGCAGTTCGGCGGAGACCAGGAAACCGCCGCCGGGACGGCGGTCGGCGGTGAGGCGTCCGCCCACGGCGGCGGCGCGCTCGCGCATGCCGATCAGGCCGAAGCCGCCGCCGGCGGGGGCGGACGCGGGCCGGACCGGGCGCGGCGGGCGGTCGTTGGCGACGGTCAGCAGGAACCGGCCGCCGGAGTAGGTCAGGGTGACGTCGGCGGCGCTGCCCGCGGCGTGCTTGGCCACGTTGGTCAGGGACTCCTGGAGGATCCGGTACGCGGTGAGGTCGACGCCCGGGGAGAGCCGCTGCCGCTCCCCCTCGACCGTGAGCCGCACCGGCAGCCCCGCCCGTTCGAAGGCGTCGACGAGGTCGGGCAGCCGGTCCAGGCCGGGGGCCGGTTCGAGCGGGGCCTCCGGGTCGTCGGGGCGCCGCAGCAGGCCGACCGTGGCCTTGAGCTCGCGCAGCGCGGAGCCGGTGGCGTCGGTGAGATGGCTGAGCATCTCGCGGGCCTGGGCCGGGTTGCGGTCGAGCAGGTGGACGGCGATCCCGGCCTGGGCGTTGGCGAGCGCGATGTGGTGCGCGACGACGTCGTGCAGGTCGCGGGCGATCCGGATGCGTTCGTCGGCGACCCGGCGGCGGGCCTCCTCCTCCCGGGTGCGTTCGGCCCGTTCGGCGCGTTCCTCGATGGCGGCCAGGTGGGCCCGGCGGGTGCGGACCGA
Organism: Kitasatospora sp. NPDC094019; assembly: GCF_044764505.1. NCBI lineage: Bacteria > Bacillati > Actinomycetota > Actinomycetes > Kitasatosporales > Streptomycetaceae > Kitasatospora > Kitasatospora sp. NPDC094019. Next base: position 351,932 of record NZ_JBIWIF010000002.1, on the reverse strand, counting down.
GTCGCCGATGGCGCCGGGCAGCAGGATCCAGGCGACGAAGCCGATCCGGGCGCCGATCGGGGCACCGGGCTCGGCGACGAACGTGGCTCCGGTGACCAGGGCGGCCGAGACGGCGGTGGCGACCCGCGCGGTGGTGCGGTCGGTGTGGACCGCGAGGAAGTAGAGCGCGACGATCAGCGGGGTGACCAGCCCGACGTTGAGCTGGGTCGCGACGAGGCAGATGGCCAGGGCGCCGGCGAAGGCGATCCCGAACAGCGCGCGGGGGTGGCGCCGGTGGAGGAAGACGGCGGCGCTGGTGACGACGGCCAGTGCCAGTGCCCGCGGGTTGGGCGCCAGGTGGTTGCCGAGGCGGTCGACGGTGGTGGTGCCGGCGGTGGCGGTGAAGACGCCGAGCACGAGCAGCGTGTCGAGCAGGCGGGGGTGGCGGCGGCGGAAGCGGCGCGGCCAGGTGTCGGTCATGCTCGGTTCTCCACGGGCCCGGACCGATCGGCGAGGGGTACGGGCGGTTGGGCGTGTACTGCGGACGCAGTACACGGTCGTTCGGTTCGACTACGGTCCGCCGGTGGCGTTCGCCTGCGGTTCGTACCATTTTGACCGGTCGGGCGCGGCGGCCGGAACGCGGGCCGCCCCGCCGCGGTCCCGGGGAGAGGGATCGCGGCGGGGCGGAGCACTCAGACGCCGACCGAGTGGCGGGCCGGTTCGGTACCGCTCCCGTCGCCGGGGGCGACGGGAAGCGGGGGCTCGGTCCGCAGGTTGGCGCCCTCGACGTCGATATCGGGGACGATCCGCTCCAGCGGGCGCGGCAGCCACCAGGCCCGGCGGCCGAGCAGCGCGAGGGCGGCCGGGACGATCGCCATCCGGACCACGAACGCGTCGAAGGCGACGGCGGCGGCCAGGCCGAAGCCCATCATCTTGATCATCGGCTCGTTCATGCCGATGAAGCCGGCGAAGACGCTGATCATGATGAGCGCGGCCGCCGTGACCACCCGGGCGTTGTACCGGAAGCCGGTGACCACGGCCTCGCCGGGCTCCTCGCCGTGCACGTACGCCTCGCGGATCCGGGTGACCAGGAACACCTCGTAGTCCATGGCCAGACCGAACACCACCCCGATCATGAAGATCGGCATCATGCTCATCACCGGGCCGGTCTGCTGGATGCCGATCAGCTCGGCCAGCCAGCCCCACTGGAAGACCGCGACGACGGCGCCGAGCGCGGCGGCCACCGAGAGCAGGAATCCGGCGGCGGCCTTGATCGGCACGAGCACCGAGCGGAAGACCACCAGCAGCAGCACCACGGCGAGGCCGACGACCACCGCCAGGTAGGGCAGCAACGCGTCGTTGAGCTTCTGCGAGACGTCGATGTTCATCGCCGTCGGACCGCTGACCAGGACGGTCGCACCGGTGGCCGACTTGAGGCCCGGTGCCTTGTCACGGATGGCGTGGACCAGGTCGGTGGTCGCCGCCTCGCTCGGCCCGGTGGTCGGCATGACGGTGACCAGCGCGGTGTCCCCGGCCTGGTTGAAGGCCCCCGGGGTGACGGCCAGTACGCCGGGCAGGCCCTTCACGGCGTCGCCCACCTGCTGGGCGGCGGCCTTCGGGTCGGGCGCGCCCTTGGCGTCGACCAGCAGGGTCAGCGGACCGTTGAAGCCGGGGCCGAAGCCCTCGGAGAGGTGGTCGTACGCGCGGCGCTGGGTGGTCGAGGTGGGCTTCGCCTCGTCGCCCGGCAGGCCGAGCCGCAGGTCGAGCGCGGGCAGGGCGAGCACACCGAGCCCGATCACACCGCCGACCAGGACGGCGACCGGGCGGCGCAGCACGAACCGGGCCCAGCGGGTACCGCCGTTGGGGCGACCGGCGGCGCCCGCCGCGGCGGCCCGCCGCGGGGAGCGGAGCTTGCGCGGCAGCACCCGCTGGCCCATGAAGCCCAGCAGTGCCGGGACGAGGGTGAGTGCGACCAGGACGGCGATCACCACGGTGCCGGCCGCCGCCAGGCCCATCTTGGCGAGCAGCGGGATCCCCACCACGGAGAGCCCGGCCAGCGCGATGATCACGGTGAGTCCCGCGAACACCACGGCCGATCCGGCCGTGCCGACGGCCCGCCCGGCGGCCTCCTTGGGCGCGTACCCGTCAAGCAGCTCGGCCCGGTAGCGGGAGACGATGAAGACCGCGTAGTCGATCCCGACGGCGAGGCCCAGCATCATCGCCAGGGTGCTGGTGGTGCTGGACAGGCCGAGCACGCTGCCGAGCCCGGTGATCAGCGCGATGCCGAGGCCGACGCCGATCACCGCGGTGAGCAGCGGGAGGCCGGCGGCCAGCAGCGAACCGAAGGTGATCACCAGGACCACGGCCGATATCGCCATGCCGATCGCCTCGGCGGATCCGCCCGCCTCGCCCCCGGCCATCAGGGCCGTACCGCCGATGTCCACGGTCAGACCGGCGTCCCGCGCGTGCTGGGCGGCCTGCTCCAGGGCGTCGGTGGCCCCGGTGGAGACCTTGCCGGGCTTGGCGTCGTAGCTGATCGTCGCGTACGCGGTGGTGCCGTCCTGGGACACCGCGCCGGTCTTGAACGGGCCGCTGGCCCCGACGACCTGCTCGCCGTGGGCGAGCTCGGCGACCGCGTTCTCGACCGTCTGCTGGTTGGCGGCGGCGGTGATCTTCTGGCCGGACGGCGCGACGAAGACGATCCGGGCCGAGGCGCCGTCGGACGTCGCGCCGGGGAAGCGCTCGTCCATGAGGTCGAACGCCTTCTGCGCCTCGGTGCCGGGCATGGCGAAGCCGTCGTCGGGAGCGGCGGGCGCCTTGGCGGCCAGCACCCCCACGGCGGCCAGCAGGGCGACCCAGAGCAGGGTCACCAGCCGGCGCCTGAGGAAGGACCATCGGCCCAGGCGGTAGAGGAAAGTGGCCACGGGAGAGCGGACTCCTTCGGATGTCGGGGGTCTGTGCGGTGTCGGGCGTCTGTGCGGTGTCGGGTCTGCGGTGTCGGGCGTGTGCTGTCGGGCGTGCGGTCGGGTTTCGGACGGCACGGGCCCGACAACAACAGGTCCGCCGGTCGGCGGGCGGGAGGTCGGTGACCGGGAACGCCGTCCGGCCGGCACGGCCAGGGGTTCCCGGAGCATGGCAATCCTGCGTCGGCGGGGGTCTCGTCGGCGTCGGCCCTGTGCAGGCATTCGGGGCTACTGCGGACGCAGCAGGACGACCCGGACGGCGTAGTGCCCGCGGCGCGACGCCGTCCGCCCGGCTCCGACCTGCGACCGAGGGGCGGCGGTCCGGCTCCGACCCGCGGCCGAGGGCCGGGTCACCCGGGCGGAGGCACGGACGGGCCGCGCCCCGGTGGGCGAAGTAGCGTGAGGTGCCTGGGCCGGACGTTCTGTGCCGGATTGTGCCGACCTGTCCGTCCAGACCCGTCCGTCGACGGTGACCGGAAGCCGCGGGCCCCGGAACACCGCCCGTCCGCAGCCCGTCCCGCAGCCGGAGGTGGCCCATGGGCGTTCCCGCCGCTCGCATCGTGTTCGACGAGAACGACCGCGCGACCGTCGCGGAGGCGGTGAGCGAGATGCTCGCCACCGGCGCGCTGACCCTCGGCCCCTGGACCGAGCGGTTCGAGCAGTCCTTCGCCGCCGAGCACGGCGCCACCCACGCCGTCGCCGTCGCCAGCGGCACCGCGGCGCTGGAGATCGTCCTGCGCGGCCTCGACGTCCGCGGCCGCGACGTGGTCGTCCCGGCCGTCACCTTCTACGCGACGGCCGGCGCGATCCTGCACGCCGGCGGCCGGCCGGTCTTCGCCGACGTCGACCCGGCGACGCTCGCGCTCGGCCCCGACACCCTGGCGGCCGCGCTCACCCCCGACACCGCCGCCGTGGTGCTGGTCCACATCGGCGGACTGATCACCCCCGAGGTCGACGCCCTGCGCGCGATCTGCGACGCCCGGGGCATCCCGCTGGTCGAGGACGCCGCCCACGCGCACGGCAGCAGCTACCTCGGACGCGCCGCCGGCACCTTCGGGGTGGCCGGGGCCTTCTCCTTCTACCCGACCAAGGTCACCACCAGCGGTGAGGGCGGCATGATCCTCACCGAGTCCGCCGAACTGCGCGACGAGGCCCGGATCCACCGCGACCAGGGCAAGGGTTCCTTCACCACCAACCACCACGTGCGGCTCGGCGCGTCCTGGCGGATGAGCGAGCCCAACGCCGCCATCGGCACCGTCCACCTCCGCCGGCTCAAGGAGTTCGTGGAGACCAGGCGCCGGGTCGCCCAGCGCTACGACGCGGCGCTCGGCGCGCTGGACGGCCTGACGCCCGTCACCGAGCCGGCCGGCTGCCGCGGCAACTACTACAAGTACGTCGCCCTGCTGCCGTCCGGGGTCGACCGCGCGGCGTTCAAACGGGCCGTCGCCGAGGAGTACGACGTCCGGCTGTCGGGCGAGGTCTACGACCTGCCGCTGCACCTGCAGCCGGTGCTCGCCCCGTACCGGCGGACGGCGCTGCCGGTCGCCGAGGACGTCTGCGCCCGGCAGATCTGCCTGCCGGTGCACTCCGACATGACCGAGGACGAGACCGAGCTGGTGATCGCGGCGGTGTCCGCCGTCCATCACCGCTTCACGGGCTGACGGACCGCGCCGGTCGGACGACCCGCGGCAGTCGAGAGAAAGGGAGAGAACCGTGCGGATAGCGGTCACCGGAGGATGCGGCTTCATCGGCTCACACGTCGTCGACCGGCTGCTCGCCGCCGGGCACGAGGTGCTCGCGGTGGACTCCACCGACAAGTACCTCAACCCCGACGCCGACCACGCGCGGATCGACATCCTCGACCTGCCCGCCCTCACCGGCGCCCTGGACGGCTGCGAGGTGGTGTTCCACCTGGCCGCGCAGGCCGACGTCGAACGGGTCGCCGCCGACCCGGTCGGCGCCGTGCGGGCCAACATCGACGGCACCGAGGCCGTCCTGGAGGCCGCCCGCCGCAACGACCTCAGCCGGACCGTCCTGGCCAGCACCGTCTGGGTGTACGGGGCGGCCCTCGGCGAGGCCGGGATGGAGGACGAGGAGCAGGAGCTCGACGAGCACGTGCCGATCGAGCTGGACCACAGCGGGCACCTCTACGTCGCCACCAAGCTGGCCGCCGAGATGCTCGTGCACAGCTACCGCCAGCTGTACGGACGGCACTTCACCATCCTGCGGTACGGCATCCCGTACGGGCCCCGGATGCGCGACGAGCTGGTCGTCGCCCGGTTCGTGCAGGCCGCGCTCGACGGGCGGCCGATCACCATCGCGGGCGACGGACGGCAGAGCCGCAACTTCGTCTACGTGGAGGACCTCGCCGACGCGCACGTCCGCGCCCTCTCCCCCGCCGCCGAGGACCAGACCTTCGCCCTGGAGGGCTCCACCCCGGTCTCGGTCCGCGACATCGCCGACACCGTCGACCGGCTGCTCGGACCGATCGCCATCGAGCACATCGAGGCCCGCACCGCCGACTACGCCGGGCGCCGGATCTCCGCCGCGCAGGCCAAGCGGCTGCTCGGCTGGTCTCCGCGCACCAACTTCGCCGACGGCGTGCGGCGGTACGCCGACTGGTACCGCTCCGAGGCCGCGCCCGGCTCCGGCCCCGCGGCCGGCCCCCGCCGGGGCGCCTGAACCGGGCCCGGGACGTGCCGCACGCGCTCCTGGTCTCCGGCTCGCTCGGCCAGGGCCACGACGTGATGGCCCGGGCCTGCGCGGACACGCTGGAGGCACGCGGCTGGACCACCAGCACGGTCGACGCGATGGCCCTGCTCGGGCAGCGCGCCGGCAACGCCGGGGAGGCGGTGTTCCGGCGGCTGCTGGAGCTGCCCGGCGTCTACGACGCGTTCCACTTCTCCGCCCTGCGCCCCGGCGCCCGGATCGCCCTGCTCGCCGACGCGGCGGCCCGGCGGCGGCTGGTCCCCGCCGTCCGGGCGCTGCTCGCGGAGCAGCGCCCGGAGCTGGTGGTCTCCGTGTTCGCCACCGCCACCTCCGCCGTCAACGAACTGCGCGGCGACCCGCCGGCCTTCCGGCACCTGGTGCTCTGCACCGACGTCACCCCGCACCGGCTCTGGGTGCAGGACGGCACGGACCTGTTCCTGGTCACCTCCGAGGTCGCCGCCTGCGGCGTCCGCCGCTACCGCCCGGACGCCCCGGTCGCCGTCCTGCCCGCACCGCTGCGGGCGCCGTTCTACCGACCTCCCTCGCGCGCCGGGGCCCGGGCCGAGCTGGGCGTGCCACCGGACGCGCGGTGCGTGCTGCTGATGTCCGGCGCCTGGGGCCTCGGCCCGCTCGCCCGCACCGCCGCCGAACTGGCCGACGCCGGACCGCACGTGCTCGCGGTGGCCGGCAGCAACACCGACCTCGAACGCCGCCTGCGCCGCGCCGCCGCTCGCCGGCCCCGGCTCCACCCCTTCGGCTGGACCGACCGGATCCCCGCCCTGATGGCCGCCGCCGACCTCGTCGTCACCAGCTCCGGCGACACCTGCAGTGAGGCCCGCGCCCTGGGCCGACGCCTCCTCCTCCTCGACGTCGTCCAGGGCCACGGCCGCGACAACCTCCAGCACGAACTGGAGTTGGGCCACGCCGACGTCGTCTCCGCCCGCCCGGCCGAGGTCGTCCGCTCCGCCCTCGCCGCCGCCGAACGCCCCGCCCCACCCCCCTCGCCGGGCGCCACCCCGGAGGGCTGGCGCACCGGCTTCACGGCAGCCCTCGCCGAAGTGGGCCTGGCCTGACACCACTGCGGGGCGCGAACAACCCGGGGTGGGCCGGGCCTTCCGCGGCTCATCGGCCGGGGTGGACGCCGTGGTCGCGGAGGGGGCCGAGGGTGAGGCCCCGGGTGCGGCAGTGGGTGGCGAGGAGGGGGAGGGCGGCGAGGGTGGCGCGCCAGGAGTCGGGGGCGGAGGTGCAGTCGGAGTCGTGCAGGAGGAGGGTGGCGCCGGGGGTGAGCTGGGCGCGGGCGGTGGCGAGGACGGAGGGGCCGGTGGCGCCGGGTTCCCAGTCGCGGCCCCAGGCCGTCCACAGGACGGTGCGCAGGCCGAGGCGGTGGGCGGCCAGGGCCTGGCCCGCGGCAAGGACGCCGTAGGGCGGGCGGTACCAGACCGGCGGGGTGCCGGTGAGGGCGGTCACGGCCTCGGTGGCGCGACGCAGTTCGCGCAGGTCGCGGGCGGGGGCCGGGTAGTACTGGCGGCGGTGGTGCCAGCCGTGGACGGCGACCTCGTGGCCGCGGGCGACCAGTTCGCGGCCCAGGTCCGGGGAGCGTTCGAGCATGGCGCCGAGGAGGAAGAAGGTGGCGCGGAGGCCGAGGGTGTCGAGGGCGTCGAGGATCGGCGGGGTGCCGCGCGGGTCCGGGCCGTCGTCGAAGGTGAGGGCGACGTGCCCCGGGGCGGTGCCGCGGCCGGCGGTGCGGCGGGCCAGCCGGCGCTCGACGGGCGGCAGGCGGACGGCGGCCGGGGCGAGGTGGAGCAGTTCGACGGCGGCCGCGGCGCCGAGCAGCGGACCGGTGCCCCTCGGGACCTTCACCCGAACCGTGCCGCCATCCGCCGGAAGAAGCCCGGGGCGGCGCCGTGGATCCGGGCCGGGAAGTCCAGCCAGTGCGGGAGGAAGGCCCGGTCTCGTTCGGTGGTGATCGCCGTGTGGACGAGGTCGGCCACCGCTTCGGCGGTGACGGGGCGGGGCCGTTCGCGCTGGTACTCGGTGCCGCGGGTGACGAAGAAGGGCGTCGCCACCGCTCCCGGGAGGATCAGGCGGACGCCGACGCCGGTGCCGCGCAGCTCGTACCAGAGGCTTTCGGCGAACATGGTCAGCCCGGCCTTGGTGGCGGCGTAGGCGGCCTCGTCGCGGACGCCGACCTGGCCGGCGATCGAGCCGAGCAGCACGATCCGGCCCCGGCCGCGCTCCAGCATGGCGGGCAGGAGCAGCCGGGCCAGCCGCAGCGGGGCGGCGAGGTTGACCTCCAGCATCCGGTCCAGGGTGTCGGTGGGGGTCTGCGCGAACGGGCCGCGCCAGCCGAGCCCGGCGCTGGCGATCAGGGCGTCCACCCGGCCGGTGGTGGCGAGGGCGGCTTCGGCGAGGCGCTGGGCGCCGTCGGGCTTGGCGAGGTCCGCGGGGAGCGGGCGGCCGCCGGTGCGGGCGGCGACGGCGTCGAGGCGGGGCTGGTCGGTACCGGAGAGCAGCAGTCGCCAGCCCGCGGTGGCGAGCCGGTCGGCGGTGGCGGTGCCGATGCCGGAGGAGGCGCCGGTCACGAGGGCGATCGGCGGGTTGTCGGCGGGGCGCCGCCGGGGCCTTCGGGACCGTCGGGAGCGTGGACGGGCGTCGTCCATGGCGGCCATGGCGTCCGTGCGGGCCGTGGCGTCCGTGGCGTCCGTGGTCATGGCACCTGCCGCTCTGTGCGCATCTTGCCGTCCGTTTTGTCCGGCAAATCACCTTTGCATGGCGGAGCCGTCCGGGCGACCGGGGTGCTGTCCGGGCCGCTCCGCGTCCGGAGCGGCCGGCGGGGACGGCGGGGACGGCGACGGCGGGGACGGCGACGGCGGGGACGGCGGGGAGAGCGGCGAGGGGCCCAGCTCGGACTCCACCTCGCCGAACCGGGACAGCACGAAGGTGCCGCCGACCGCCACCGCGAAGCCGGCCACCGCGCACCAGCCGTAGCCGGACCTGGCGGTGTCGCCGAGCGCCACCACCCCGACCAGCGCCGGGCCGAAGGTCTCCGACACCGTCCCCGCGGCCGTCACCGCGGTCACCGTGCCGCGCTGGAGCGCCAGCGCGTAGGCGAGGTAGCCGCCGAGACCGCCCAGAGCCAGCCCGTACGCGGCCGGGTCGGTGAACACGTCGAGCGGGCCGGAGACGTCGAGGACCCGGACGGCGAGGCTGGTGACACCGAAGCCGACACCCGCCAACAGGCCGAGGCCGACCGCCGCCGCGTTCCCGCCGCGACGGGCGAGGACGAGCGTGAGCAGCAGCATCAGCACGGTGGTGGCGAGCAGCGCCCAGTGGAACGCGGCGGCCGCGTGGTCGCGGCCCACCTGTCCGGAGCCGAGGGCCAGCAGGGTCAGTCCGACCACCACGGCGGCGATGCCCAGCAGGTCGGCGCGGTGCAGCCGGGCCCCGAGCAGCCGGGCGGCGGCGAGCGCGGTGACGGCGAGGCTGGCGTTGGTGACGGCCTGGACCAGGAACAGCGGCAGGGTGCGCAGGGCGACGACGCTCAGCGCGAAGCCCGCGATGTCCAGGCCGGTGCCGAGCAGGAACCGCCAGGACCGGAGCAGGGCGGCCAGCAGGCCGACCCGCACCCGGTCCGCGTGCGGCGCCTCCCGCGCGCCGCCCGCCTGGAACACCGAACCGAAGCCGAAGCAGACGGTCGCGACCAGGGCGGTGGTGAGTCCGAGCAGCATGGCCCTCCCGGCGTCGGGGCACCCCGGGGGCCGGGGTCCGTCCCCAGTCTCCGCCGGGCCCGGCCGGGCCGCAGCGGAGAAGCCGGGAGGAGGGGAGGGGAAGTGGAGAGGGAGAAGCCGTCCCTACTCCGCGAGAGCCTCCTCCGCCCGGCCGGAGCCCTCCGCGTCCGCGTCCAGGGTCGGCCAGGTGAGCAGCGGCAGCGGCCCGGGGTGGTGGTGGACGGCGTAGTGGTGCGGGGCCATCGCGGTCTCGCGGCCCGGGAGGGCGGCGACGACCGCGCGGTGGGCGTCGGCGGGGGTGAGGTCCCGGTCGGCGGTGGCGATCCGGGCGGTGAGGCGGCCCTCCCGGTGGCCGAGGTCGACCGCCGTGGCCCGCGCGCCGAGGGCGTCGGCGACCAGTGCGCGGACGGCCGCGAGGTCGATCCAGTCGGTGCCGACGCGCAGCCAGTCACCGGTGCGGGCGACCGGGCGCAGGCCGCTGAGCTCGGCCAGCCGGGCGAGCGGGAGCGGGCCCCCGGCGGCGGCCGCGAGGACGGCGGGGACGGCGCGGGCGAGGCGCTCGGCGTCGGCGCGCTCGAACACCTGGGGGCAGGCCAGCAGCACGAACTCCAGGCTGCCCGCGGTGCGCAGGATGTTGAACATGAGGCGCACCGGCAGCGGCTGGTCCGGCAGCCACTGGACCTCCGGGTCTGCGGTGGCGGCCGGGCGGGCGTCGGAGAGGGTGTCCGGGATGGCGAGGCTGAGGTCGTTGACGACGATCTGGCGGTTGAAGCGGGCGCCGCGCCGCTCGGCGACGTCCTCCACCAACTGCCAGACCTTGTCGGCGTTGAGCGTGCTGTGCCAGTAGCCGGTGAAGGAGGCGACCTTGGTGCGGCCGATCAGGGCGTCCAGGTCGTCGTCGGCGGAGACCGGGCCGACCTCCAGGGCGATCAGGGCGTCCTGGGCCAGGGTGCCGATGTGGTCGGCGAGGGCGGAGCGCTGGCGGTTCGCCGACAGGGCCGAGATCACCAGATCGGTGCGGGCGGCGCGGTGCGCGGCGAGGGCGGCGAAGACCGCGAAGAGGACGGCCGAGGGGCCCGCCGCGGTGCGGCGGCAGACCGCTTCGAGGTCGGCGGCGGCGGTCCGGGAACGCAGCAGCAGGGTGGCCATCCCGTCGGGCCGGCCGGTGCTCATGCCGTCGGCGGAGAAGGAGCTCGACGGTCCGGTGGTGAGGACCGCCTCCCAGTGCTTGAGCGCGGCCGCGGTCTTGCGGCGCCCCTGGGCGCTCTGCTCCAGGGCGGCCAGTTCGAGCGGAGTGCGGGAGCCGGACGGCGGCAGCTCGGTGCCGGTGGCCAGGGCCAGCCAGTCGCGGATCAGCAGGGTGACCGCGACGCCGTCGACCCCGGCGTGACAGCCCACCACGACCAGCCGGTGGACGAGTTCGCCCTCGGCGACGAGGGTGAAGCGCAGCCGCGGGGCGGCGGCCAGGTCGAACGGCAGGGCGACGTCGGCCCGGCCCACCTCCGCGGCGAGGGCGTCGACCTCGGCGCCCGTACGGTCGCCCACGGGAACCAGGGCGACGGTGAACTCGCCCTCGGCGCGCACCTCCTGGCGTTCGGGGAAGCCGTCCTCGCCGGGGCCGGGCGGGAACGCGGTGCGCAACGACTCGTGCCGCTCCAGCAGTTGGCGCAGGGCGTCGACGGCGGTGGCCACGGTGGTGCCCTCGGGGACGGGCCAGACCGACTCGCGGTTGATCTGTTCGGGCCGGTCGCGCCGGATGCAGCGGATCATGTTGTCCTGGCCGAGGGTGAGCGGGCCGGAGCCGCCTCCCACGCCCTGGAAGCGGGCCGTGATCAGGCCCCGGGTCTCGGTCACGTCGTGCGTCATCACGTCGAACGCGCCCTTCGGTTCGCAGGTCTGGGCGGGGTGCGGTCGGGACGCTACCAGCGGGCCGATCATGTGGTCCAGACCAGAAACCTGGGATACCCGCGGGCCTTTCGTGACGTACCCGAGACTTCGTCAACTACCTGACATGGCAGGTCAAACGGGTGGTGACCAGATCCGGTGGCGAACGACGGTCGGGCGGGCGCCGACCGCCGCCACCGCGGCCCGGAACGCGCCGGGGGCGGGCACGTCCTCGACCCGGCAGGGACCGGGGCCGAGCGCCCCGGGGTCGGCGAGCAGCACCGGCGACGGCCCGTCCAGCGGCAGCCCGAAGCCCTGCACCAGCCGCCCGCCGTACGCCTTGACGCACGCCTCGCGGCGGCACCACAGCACGGTGAACCGCCCGGCCGGGTCCGGGTCGGCGGCGACCGCCCCGGCCTCGCCGGCCGGGAAGTACCGCCGGGCCATCCGCACCGCGACCCGGGCGTCACGGACCTCCTCGACGTCCACCCCGACGGCGCGCTCCTCGGTGAACGCGACGGCGGCGAGGGCGCCGGAGGCGGAGTGGTTGACTGCGAGGCCCTCGATCCCGGGCTTGCCGTGCGGACCGTAGTGCCAGGCGAGTCGGGCGGGGTCGCGGCCGAGCCGGGCTCCGGCGAGCAGGCGGACGGCGCCGTGGGCGACGGCGAACCGTCGCCCGAAGCGCCGGTCCGGCCCGTCCGCGCGGGCACGTTCGACCGGGTCGAGCAACTCGCGCAGCGCGCGGACCACCGGCTCCGGCTGGTCGGTGGGGATCAGCCACACGTCGACGAGGTCGGCGCGGTCCGGCGGAGCGCCCGAACCGTGTTGACCGGCGGGGCTGTTGGAAGCGGCGGACGCGATGGAAGCGGCGGGCCCGGTGCCGGCCGGAGCCGCACCGGGGCCGATCATGACGGCGGGCCGGCGCGCAGGGTCAGAGTGGAGAGCACGCCGAGCCTCGGGTCGAGGTCGGCCAGCAGTACGGGTCGCCGTTCGGACCGCCAGGCGGGCAGCCGTTCGGCGAGCGCCGACCACAGTCCGGTGAACGGCTGCCCGGCGGGGGTGTGCACGGCGTCCGGACCCGGCACCTCCAGCCCGGCGGCGAGCAGGACGGCGACTTCCCCGCCCCGCGTCTCCTCCCTCAGCGCCTTCACCTGTCGGCGGACCTCCTCGGCGGCCGATTCGGCCGTCGCACCGCTTTCCTGATGAATCGTCAGTTCTTCTCCGGGCAAGGTCTCGCAGACCAGGACGACCGCGCAGTGGCGGTCCGGCAGGGTGACCGGTTCGGGCGGCCGGTGGTGCAGGGTGGTCTGCTCGGCGAGGACGACCACGGCGCGCCCGGCGACACCGGTCCGCTGGTACGCGAGCGCGGCGCGCAGTGCGGCGAACGCGCCCGCGGTGCCCTGGTCGCAGAGCGCGAGCGCGGTGGGCGTGCCGGCGCAGGAGCGGCTGAGCGCGAGCGAGGTGGGCGCGCCGGGCCGGACGTCGGGCGAGTCGAACGCCTGGATCAGCACGTCCGCCGGTTCGTCCGGCCCGAGCGCCTCGGCGAGCAGGCCGGCGGCCAGTTCCTCGTAGGCGTGCCCGACCCCTTCGGCCAGCAGGTCCTCGCGCAGCGGCAGGCCGTACGGGCGGACCAGGTCGGCGACGAAGACCCGGAGGTCGGGGTCGAGGGAGAGCTCGGAGCGGCCGTCGGCGTACCGCGTCAGCACCCGGGTGAGACCCGGGGCGGCGGACACCGGTCAGTCCTCGGCGATGACGTGCGAGGCGACGTAGTCGGCCAGGTTGGTGACCGAGCGCAGGTCGTCCTCGGTGATCTGCTCGACGTCGACCTGGATGTCGAGCGCCTCCTCGACCTCCAGGATCAGCTCGATGGTGCCGGCCGAGGTGAGGCCGAGGTCGTCGAAGAGGCAGGCGTTCTCGGGGATCTCGAACGGGTCCCGCTTGAGGACGCGCGGGATCAGCTCGCCGAGGCTGTGCAGGATCCGGACGCGCAGCTCGGTGTCGGTGGTCTGGACCACTTGGTCGGACATGGGTGGGACCGTCCCATCGTGCGTGGTGGAGTGGGGCGGAGCGGCCGGAGGACCGGCGCCCGGGGGAGAGAACAAGGACCGGGGAGGACGGACCGACGGCGGGTCGGCCGTCCGGCGTCAGTGCTCGACGACCATGGCGGAGAAGGTCGCTCCGATACCGGCGGCCGCGAGGAGGTAGCGGTCGCCCCGCTCCAGCAGTCCCCGCGTCGTGGCGGTGTGCAGATTGATGAGCCCGTCCGCAGCGAAACTGTGCCCCACCGACGTCACGTTGTCCAGCACCACCTTCCCGATCGGGAAGCCGATCCGGCGCGCGATCGTGCGCCAGGATGCCTGGTTGACGTTGTGCGGAAGCACCAGCGCCAGGTCGGAGAGGTCCAGACCTGCCTGGTCCAGGGCGGCCTCGATCGCCTCGACCATCACGTCCGGGTACTCCCGCTGGTAGCGGGCGAGCAGGTCCGGGTCCTCGGCCAGCCGGCCGTCGAACTCGGGGCGCTGGCGCACCGCGTAGGACAGCACCCGGTCACGTTCGCCGTCGGCGCTGACCAGACAGGCGGCCGCGCCCTCGGCGAAGATACCGGTCTCCGGCACCACCTGGGCGTCCTTGGTGAAGGTCTTCTCCCCGGCCAGCACCAGGGCCAGCGCCCGCGGGTCGGGATCTCCGGCGAGCAGGCGCCCGGCCAGGTCGACGGCCAGCAGGCCGACGGCGCAGGCGTGGTGGGTCACGGTGAAGCCCTGGGCGTGGCCCAGGCCGTAGCGGTGGAGCAGGTCGTGCAGGGGGTTGAGCGGGTACGGCACAGCCACCGGCATGCTGCGCGCGTGGATCACGAAACGGACGTCCCGTTCGCGTCCACGCAGCTCCGGAAGGGCGTCGACGGCGGCGTTGAGCAGGTCGGGCAGCTTCCCGTCCGGGTCCAGTCGCAGCTGGTCCAGGCCGTGGAAACGGCGGAAGAGTCTGAGTTGACGTGGGGTCAGGCCAAGTCGCTCGCCCACTGCCTCGATGGGCACAGTGTGGTGGGGGAGGTGGACGGCCACTGCCTCCAGTGCGGTCACGCGGGCTAGTATTCCCACGCCCGACGGGTCCGCACAAGTGATCTCGGGCGGTTGCGGCACACAAGTCCGCACAGCTCACCCCACGGAACGCGCACTCCCTGTGCCGCCGTCCCCCGCCCCCGCGTCGTCGAGCCGGTGGAGTCCCTGATGAATGATCGTGAACGTCCCGTCCCGGTACCGCCGGTCCGTCCGGCCCTGGTGGCACTGCTGGCGGAGGCCGCCCAGGCGCCGCCCGGCTGGGCCGCCGGCGTGACCGCGTCGTCCCGGCTGGACGGCGACCTGTTGCTGGACGAGACCGAGCTCGCCGCACTGGACGAGGGCCTGCGCCGGAGCTTCGGCCCGGCGGCGGACCTCGCCGCGCTGCGGGCCGGCCTGGACCTGGCCGCGCTGGAGGCCCTCACCGTCGCCGATATCGAGCGGCTGCTGCCCGCGGAGGACGCCCGATGAGCCGATTCCTGCTGGTGGTCCCGCCACTGACCGGGCATGTCAATCCGACCGTGGGCCTGGCCCGGGAGCTGGTGGCGCGCGGCCACGAGGTGGCCTGGACGGGCACCGAGTCGGCGCTGCGTCCGCTGCTCGGGCCGGACGCGACCGTGTTCGGCACCGGCACCCGGGCGTTCCGGGCGCAGGGCGGGCACGGACTGGCCGCCGTCCGCTCGCTCTGGGAGGGCTTCATCGTCCCGTACGCGCGGTTCACCACCAAGGCGCTGGACGCGGCGGTGCGGGAGTTCCGGCCGGACGCGCTGCTGGTGGACCAGCACACCCCGGCCGGAGCGCTGGTGGCGCACCGGCACCGGCTGCCCTGGGGCACTCTGGCGCCGGGGGCGATGGAGCTGGGGCGGCCGTTCCGGGGGCTGCCGCTGCTGGAGGAGTGGATGACCGGCCTGCTCCTGGGCCTGTGGCGGCGGGCCGGGCTGCCCGAGGAGGAGTACGTCGACCCGCGCTTCTCCCCCGCCCTGGTGCTCTCCTTCACCGGTCCGGCGCTCACCGGTCCGGAGTCCGCTCCCGCTCACCACGCCGCGGTCGGACCGGTGCTGACGGAGCGGCCGGCCGATCCGGCGTTCCCCTGGGACGAGCTGCTCCCGGGGCGCCGCCGGGTGCTGGTCACCATGGGCACCCTGTCCGGCGAGCTCGGCGCGGACTTCCTGGGCCGGGCGGTACGGGCGCTGGAGCTGTGCGGGCCGGACGTGCAGCCGGTGTTCGCGGCGCCGGGCGGGCTGCTGCCCGAGCTGCCCCCGCACGTGGTGGCGGTGGACCGGGCCCCGGTGCTGGAGCTGATGCGGCGCGGGGTGCTGGACGCGGTGCTCTGCCACGGCGGGATGAACACCGTCGGCGAGGCCCTGGTGCACGGACTGCCGCTGGTCACGGCGCCGATCCGGCACGACCAGCCGTTCGTGGCGGCCCAGGTGGCGGCCGCCGGGGCGGGACCGCGGGTGCCGTTCGCCCGGGTGACACCGGATCACCTGGCGGCGGCCCTGCGGAGCGTGCTGGACGAGCCCGGGTACCGGGCGGCGGCGGCCCGGGTCGGGGCGGAACTGCTCGCCGGCGGCGGGGCCGCGGCGGCGGCCGACCGGGTGGAGGCACTGGTCACACCGGGTGCCCCTCTGGCCAATCCATTGGTCTAGGCCATTGTTTCCGGGGTGCCGGAACCCCTAGGGTGGCGCGCAGCACCACTTCCCAGGTGTCCCGCGCGCCGTCTTCCGGCGCCCCGGCAACCCCATCCCCGCACGGGAGTTCTGGTTGATCGAGACCAAGGGGCTCAGAAAGTCCTACCCCTCCAAGAAACGCGGCCAGCCCCCCGTGGACGCCGTCCGAGGCATCGACCTCGACGTCGCTCCGGGTGAGATCTTCGGTTTCCTCGGCCCCAACGGCGCCGGGAAGACCACCACCCTGCGGATGCTCGCCACCCTGATCCGCCCCGACGGCGGCGAGGCCCGGATCGCCGGGGCCGACCTGTTCGCCGACCCCGCCGAGGTCCGCCGCCGGATCGGCTACGTCGCCCAGGGCGGCGGCACCACCGACGCCGTCACCGCGCGCGAGGAACTCGTGATGCAGGCGCGGCTGCACGGCACCGGCAAGGCCGAGGCCGTCCACCGCGCCGAGGAGGCGCTCGCCGCCTTCGAGCTCACCGAGTTCGCCGACCGGCCGTGCCGCACCTACTCCGGCGGCCAGCGCCGCCGGGTGGACATCGCGCTCGGCGTCATCCACTCCCCCAAGGTGCTGTTCCTGGACGAGCCCACGGTGGGCCTCGACCCGGCCAGCCGCGGCCACGTCTGGACCGAGATCCGGCGACTGCGCGGCGAGGGCATGACCGTCGTCGTCACCACGCACTACCTCGACGAGGCGGACGCGCTCTGCGACCGGGTCTCCATCGTCGACCACGGCGGCATCGTCGCCGAGGGCACTCCGGAGACCCTCAAGCGCGAGATATCCGGCGACGTCGTGCTCATCGGCCTCGGCGCCGGCGAGGCCGAGCGCGCCGCCAAGGCCCTGCGCGAGCAGCCCGGCCTGCCGGAGCTGCACCGCCTGGAACTGCGCGACGAGGACGGGCTCCGGCTCTACCTGGACGACGGCGCCGCCGCCGTCCCGCACCTGCTGCGCGCCCTCGACGGGGCGGGCGTCACCACCGGCACCGTGCAACTGCAACGCCCCAGCCTGGACGACGTGTTCCTGGCCCGCACGGGCCGCTCCATCGAGCAGTCCTGACCCTCACCTCCGATCATCCCCGAGGAGGGGCTCCGATGAAGCTCGCCCGCGACACCTGGCTGGTGTTCCAGCGCCAGTTGCTGCTGATGTGGCGAACCCCGGTCTGGATCGCCGTCGGCGTGGTCCAGCCGATCTTCTACCTGCTGCTGTTCGCACCACTGCTGAAGCAGGTGCTGGCGCCGATGGGCGCGACCACCTACGCCGAGGCGTACCAGATCTACGTGCCGGGCCTGTTGGCGGTGCTGTGCATCTTCGGCGGCCTGTACACCGGCTTCAGCCTGCTCGGCGAACTCAAGGCCGGCATCATCGAGCGGGCCCGGGTGACCCCGGTCAGCCGGCTCGCGCTGCTGCTCGGCCGGGCGCTGCGGGAGACCGTGGCGTTGCTCGTCCAGGCGGTGATCATCACGCTGATCGCGCTGCCGTTCGGCCTCCGGGTCGGCCCGCTGAACCTGCTGCTGGCCTTCCTGCTGATGGGCCTGCTCGCGCTGATGACCTCGGCGATCTCGTACGGGATCGCGCTGGTGCTGCCGGCCGACGAGGCGATGGCGCCGGTGGTGAACACCCTCGCCCAGCCGATCGCGCTGCTCTCGGGGGTGCTGCTGCCGCTGGCGCTGGCGCCGATGTGGCTGCAGACGATGGCCAAGTGGAACCCCTTCTACTGGGCCGTGGAGGGCATGCGCGCGCTGTTCTCGGGCCACGTCGGGGACAGCGTGGTCTGGCAGGGGCTGCTGGTGGTCGCCGTGATGACGGTGGCGGCCGTGTACTGGTCGGCCCGGCTGTTCTCGACCCGGGTGCGCTGAGCCCGGCCCCGGACGGACCGGCGGACGGGGAGAAGGACCAGCGGGAGGCGGGCGGGCCGGGCCGGAGGGGATCCGGTCCGCCCGCCTTCCGGTCTGTCCGGAGGCGGTTCGGAGGCGCCTCGGACGCTGTCCTGACGCACCGCCGACACCACTCCGGAGGCCGGCGGTCGGCACCGTCCGGCCGGTTGTGGGGCGGGTGTCGCGGCCCTATCGTCGGGACCGCCCGACCGTCCGTCCCCGCCCCAGGAGGAACCGTATGAGCCCCCGGTCCGAGAACAGCCCGGCCCCCGCACGACGTCGCGGCGCCCGCCTGGCCATCGCGGGCGGGGCCATCGCCGCGCTGCCGGTGGTCGGCCTGCTCGCCGCGGGCCCGGCCGCCGCCAAGCCGCCGGTCAAGGCCGCCGAGGTCGCGCCGGAGGTGGTGGCCGCGAAGCCGCCGACGAAGGCCGTCGCCGCCAAACCGCCGATGAAGGCCGTCGCCGCGAAGCCCCCGGTCAAGGCACTCGCCGCCAAGCCGCCGATGAAGGCGGTCCCGGCGAAGCCGCCGACGAAGGCCGTCGCCGCGAAGCCGCCCGTCAAGGCCCTGGCCGCCAAGCCCCCGATGAAGGCCGTCCCCGCCAGGCCGCCCGCCAAGGCCACCGCGAGCGACCCCCGGGCCGCCCTGGGCCGCTGACGCCCCGCCGGACCTCGCCGCGCACGACAGAACGGCGGTGCCCCTTCGTGCAAGGGGCACCGCCGTTGGTCGTGCGCGAGCCGCGTGCTAACCGGCCGTACCGCTCCCGGCCCGCAGGAATCCCGCCAGTCGGGCCACACCCTCCGCGATCCGCTCGGGCGTCAGCGAACTGATGGAGAGCCGCAGTCGGCGCTCCCCGCCCCCGGCCGGGTAGAACGGCGCCATCGGCGTCCACAGCACGCCGAAGTCCCGCGCGCACCGCTCCATCGCCGCCTCGTCGGCCGCGAACGCCACCGTGAGCACGGCGAAGAACCCGCCCTCCGGCAGGTTCCAGGACACGCCCAGGCGGTCCCGCTCGGCGGCCGGGAGCTGCCGTTCCAGCTCGGCCAGCAACGCGCCCATCGCGGCCGCGTAGTGGGCCGTCGCGGGGGCGTTGGCGGCCCGCAGCCGGCAGTCGTGGGTCAGCAGCATCCCGCCGATCACCGCCTGGCTGAGGGCCGGGGTGTTGACCGTCGTCATGCTCTTCAGCTTGGCGATCTCGTCGGCCAGCAGGGTGCGCCGGCCCCCCGGACCGACCACATCCTGGTCCGCGACCAGGTAGCCGAGCCGCGCGCCGGGGAAACAGGTCTTGGCGAAGGAACCCAGGTAGACGACCCGGCGGTCGCGGTCCAGCGCCTTCAGGGTGGGCCTGCTGCCGATGTCCCGGGCGAAGAAGCCGTACGGGTTGTCCTCGACGATCAGCAGGCCCTCCTCGGCGGCGGTCTCCAGCAGCCGGGCCCTGGCGGCCACCGGCATCGAGGTGCCGGAGGGGTTGGCGAAGTCCGGCACCACGTACAGGGCACGCGGGCGCCGGCCGGCGGCGCGGACCTCCCGCGCGGCGGCGCGGACGGCGGCCGGGTCCGGCCCGCCCTCCGGCCCCTCGGGAACCGGCACCGTGGTCAGGTCGAGCAGTCGCGCCGCCCCGGTGACGCCGACGTAGCAGGGCGAGCTGACCAACAGGACGTCGTCGGGGCCGGCGCAGAGCGCGCGCAGCGTCAGCAGCATGCCCTCCTGGGCACCGACGGTCAGCACCAGCGCCTCGGGGGCCACGGTGAGGCCCTCGTCGTGGGCCAGGGTGCGGGCGACGAGGTCGTTGATGATGCCCTTGGTCGGACCGTACTGGAACAGCGTGGTGCGGATCGCGTCGCGGCCGAGACCGGTGGCCGCCAGGTGGTCGAGGTAGGCGTCCAGGTAGGCCGGGACGTCCTCGGGCTCGAAGAAGCCCTCGTAGGGGCGGCCGGGGGCGAAGGAGATCGCCTGCGGGTAGCGGGTGGTGACCTCGTTCAGGAAGGTCATCGCGTCCAGCAGCGGGTCCGCGAGCGAGCCGTGCAGCTCCGCGAGCGGGAGGGTGACGGGCCCGGTGGCGGTCCCCGCGGACGGGCCGGACGGCGTGGCGGGGGCGGCGGCGGGGGCGCTCACGCGAGGGCCTCGCGCAGTCGCGCGGCCGCGTACGCCTGGGCCTCGGCGGCGCCGTCCAGGGTGCCGGTCATGGCGAAGAAGCCGTGCGGCATGCCCTCCCAGCGGCGCAGCTCGACCGGGACCCCGGCCGCGCGCAGCGCCTCGGCGTACTGCTCGCCCTCGTCGCGCAGCGGGTCGTACTCGGCGGTGACGACGGTGGCGGGCGGCAGGCCGGTCAGGTCCTCGGCCCGCAGCGGGGAGGCGTGCGGGTGCTCGCCGTCGGCCGGGTCGGCCAGGTAGTTGCCCCAGTACCAGGCGACCGAGCGGCGGTTGAACAGCGCCGGGTCGTCGTGCTCACGCAGCGACGGGGTGTCGGCGCGGGCGTCGGTGTTGGGGTAGACGAGCAGCTGGTGACGGAGCGCGGGGCCGCCCCGGTCGCGGGAGAGCAGGGCCAGCACGGCGGCGAGGTTGCCGCCCGCGCTGTCCCCGGCGACGGCGAGGCGCCCGGTGTCGAGGCCCAGTTCCTCCCCCTGGGCCGCGAGCCAGTCGGCCGCGGCGGCGCAGTCCTGGACGGCGGCGGGGAAGGGGTGCTCGGGGGCCAGCCGGTAGCCGACGGAGGCGGTGGCGCAGCCGACGGCGTTGGTCAGCGCGCGGCAGATCGCGTCGCTGGTGTCGGGCGAGCCGAGGGTCCAGCCGCCACCGAACAGGTAGAGCAGGACGGGCGGTCGGCTGCCGTCGGCGGGCGGCGCGGGGCGGTAGAGGCGGAGCGTGAGTTCGCCGCCGGGGCCGGGGAGGCGGTGCTCCTCGACGGACTCGACCGGCTCGGGCGTGCCCGCGGCGGCGCGGATGTCGGCGAGGTCGGCGGCGCGGGCCTCGGCCACGGTGAGGCGGTAGAGCGGGGGTGTGCCGGCGCTGGCGCGGCGGTCGCGCAGGGCCTGGGCCTGGGGGTGCAGGGGCATCGGGGTTCCTCGGGACGGCGGCCGGCCGCGGCGGCGGCCGGCGGTCGGAATGGGCAGCCGGGACGGCCTCGGGGTCGACGGCCGGTCCGGCCGTCGGTCGGCGGCCGCGGTGGCCGTCGGGCGGGCGGCCGTGGCGGCCGCCGGGTCAGCGGTCGGCCTCGACGTAGATGGTCTCGTCGGTCCGGAAGGCGGTGTCGAGGTCGGCGACGTCGCCGCGCACGCCCTCGCGGTAGGCGCAGTGGCGGATCCGCCGCTCCTCGAAGCCCGCCTCGGTGAGGACGTGCCGCAGCTCGTCCAGATCGTAGATCCACTGGTGGCCGTAGTAGCGGAAGATCTGGTTGACCAGGAACGCCGGTCGCTGCGGCATCGGCGGGCCGAAGCCCATGGTGGTGAGCCGGCGGTGGTGCTTGGCCAGGAAGCCGTCGCCCGTCGCGTAGCCGTTCAGGTAGCGGGCCAGGTCGGGGGTGGTGATGCGGAGGACGCCGCCGGGGCGCAGGATCCGGCGGGCCTCGCGCAGCCAGCCGATCGCGACCGGCATGGTGACGTGCTCGATCAGGTGCTCGGCGTACACCCAGTCGACGCTGGCGTCGGCGAAGGGCAGCGGGCGGGAGATGTCGAGCTGGGTGAACCAGCGGTCGCCGTCGACCCGGTAGAGCGTGCCGGGCTCGGTGGTGGCGTCGGGGCCGCGGAGCGCGGTGAGGTCGCTGCCGAGGCCGCCCGGGTGGGCGGTCCGGAAGGCCGCGAACTCGATCCCGGTGAGGCCCAGGGCGGTGAAGTCCTGGTGCTCGAAGGGGAGCCCGCCCTCGGCCGGTTCGAGGCTCCGGCACGTGGCGACGTCGGCGCTGAAGCGGTCGAGCTGCTCGGCGAGGCCGTCGGGGTCCTCCCAGTCCCAGCCGGGGAAGGCGTCCTGTCTGTTCATGGTCTCGGTCTTTCGGTCGCTGCGGTCGGGGCGGGGGTCGGGCTCGGGGCCGGCGTCCGGCGGTGGTCGCTCCGGTCGGTCGACGGGCCACTTGACAGGCCGTTTGACGGGCCGTTTGACGGGCCGATCGGTGGGCCACTTGACGGGCCACTTGACGGGGTGGTCGGCGAGCCGCCCGACGGGGTGGCCCGCGGGTCGGTCGGCGCGCGCACGGTCAGACCGGCCAGGGGGCGAGGGCGGTGCGGTCCAGGTCCGCGACCGAGGGTCGGCCCAGCAGGGCCATGGTGTGCTCCAGTTCGTCGCGCAGCAGGTCGAGGACCTGTCCGACGCCGGCCTCGCCGCCGGTGGCCAGACCCCAGAACACCGGACGGCCGACCAGGACGGCGCGCGCGCCCAGGGCGAGCGCGACGGCGATGTCGGCCCCGCTGCGCACGCCGCCGTCGAGCAGCGCCGGGATGTGCGGCGGCAGGGCGTCGACGACCTCGGGCAGTGCGGCGAGGGCGGGCAGCACACCGTCGAGTTGACGGCCGCCGTGGTTGGAGACCACGACCGCGTCCACGCCGTGGTCGGCGGCGCGGCGGGCGTCCTCGGCGGTCAGCACGCCCTTGAGGACCAGCGGCAGCCGGCTGCGTTCGCGCAGCCAGGCGAGATCGGCCCAGGTCAGGGTGGGATCGAACTGCTCCTTGGCGTGCTCGGCGATGCCCGAACTGCCCCGGCCGGCGTGGTGGCTGGCGGTCATCAGGGCGGGGTCGAGGTTGACCGCGCGGATCTCCGGCGGGACGGCGAAGCCGTTGCGCAGGTCGCGCAGCCGGCGGCCGATCCGGGGGGCGTCGACGGTGAGCAGCAGGGCCGCGTAGCCGGCCGCCTCGGCGCGTTCCACCAGGGCGGCCAGGGCCTCGCGCCGACGCAGCCAGTAGAGCTGCAGCCAGAGCGGCCCGGTGGCGGCCTCGGCGATGTCCTCCAGGGTGCGGCTGGCGAAGATTCCGGCGACGAGCAGGGCGCCGGCCTTTCCGGCCGCCCGGGCGGTCGCTGTTTCCCCGTCCGGATGGACCAACCGGTGGTAGGCCATCGGGGCAATTCCGACCGGGACTTGCAGCGTGGAGCCGAGCAGATCGACGGCCGGGGCGCACACGGAGACGTCGACGAGCGCGCGCGGGCGGAACGCATGGCGTCCGAACATTTCCCGGTTCGCCGCCAGCGTGCGTTCCGCGCCGCTGCCGCCTTCGACGAAGTCCCAGATTTCCGGGGAGAGTTGATCGCGCGCCGCGCGTTCGATCCCGGCCAGCGTGAGTGGTGCCACGGGCGTCCTCGTTCCCGGACCGGCCGCGTTCGGACCGGCCCACGGATCGGCAGCGTAGGAGGTCTGGACCTGATTGGTATAGACCTTGATTTGACCAATCGTCTGTGCAATCGTCTGGCAACGGAATTGGACGTATTGCCTGGTGCCGCCGACGGCCCGGGAAAACAGCGACCAAGTGTCCATGACAAATCTCCTCACGTGTGGAGTGGCGTTGACCGGCTTTTCCTCTTCTTCACCGGCGCCCTTCTCACCCCCGCACGCCGATGCTCCCGCCGACTGGGTCGACCGGGTGCTGCTGGCCGGCCCCGGGGGTGAGGAGTGCCTCCGTTTCGGCACACCCGTCGACCGCGACGCCCTGCGCGCGCTGATCACCGAGCAGACCGAACGACTGGCCTCGGCCGGACTCGGCCCGGGCGGCAGCGCCGCCCTGCGGCTGCCGCCCTCCCTGGGCTTCGTCGCCGTCCTCCTGGCCACCTGGCGACTGGGGGCCCAGGCGGTTCTGCTCGACCACCGGCTGACCGACCACGAGGTCGAGCGGGCGGTCGCCCGGCTGCGCCCGCAGGTCCTGGTCGGCTCCGCCGGACGGACCGCCGCCTCCGCCCTGCGCGGCTGGTCCCAGGTCGACCCGGTGGCCGTCGCCCGGCCCGACGGCCGACCCGCCGCGACCGGCCACGCACTGGTCCAGCTCAGCTCGGGCTCGACCGGGCCGGCCAAGGTCATCGCCCGCACCGCGAGCGACTTGATCCGTGAACTCGACTGCTACCGCCGACTGGTGGCCTTCCCCGGCGAGGGCGAGCGGGTGGTGCTGCTCTCCTCGGTGGTGCACGTGCTCGGCCTGGTCGGCGGGCTGCTCAACAGCCTGCACGCGCACGCCCCGCTCACCGTCCCGGACCGGATGACGGCGGCCGGCATCCTCGCCACCGTCGCCGCCGACGACCGCCCGACCACCGTGATCGGGGTGCCCTTCCACGCCGAGCTCCTGGCCGGCGCCAACGATCCGCCGCAACTCCCGCAGCTGCGGCGGATGGTGGTCGCCGGCGAACTGGTCCGACCGGGCCTGGCCGCGGCCTTCACCGACCGCTGGGGCGTGCCGCTCGGCACCATGTACGGGATGACCGAGCTCGGGGTGATCGCCACCGACCTGGACGGCACCCTGCACCCGGCCAAGCAGCCCGTGCACGGCATGGAACTGCGACTCGTCGACGGCGAACTGCAGTTGCGCACCGAAGCCTCGCCCTACCCCGGACTCGACGACCCGACCCGCTGGGCGGACGGCTGGCTGCACACCCGCGACGCCGCCACCGTCGACCCCGGTACCGGCCGGGTCACCGTACTCGGCCGACGGGACTCGCAGGTCTCGATCGGCGGCCTCAAGGTCGACCTCACCGAGGTCGAGCAGACCCTCGCCGCGCTGCCCACCGTCCGGGAGGCCGTCGTGGTCTTCGACGAGGGCGCGATCGAGGCGTACTTCTCCGCCGAGGACGGCGCCGACCCGGCCCTCGTCCAGGACGGGCTCGCCCGGCAGCTGGCCGCCTACAAGCGGCCGCGCCGGCTCGCCTTCCTCCCCCAGCTCCCCCGTACCGCCACCGGCAAGCTGCTGCGCGACCCGGCCGCCCTGCGCGCCGCCGCCGGCTGAACCGGGCGCGCCGCGACCCGGCGCGCCCGCCCGCCACCCCGCACCACCGGCCCGGGCCACGAACCCCGGCCGCCACGAACCACCCGGAAGGGCCGGGCGGGATTCCCCAATGGGCAGCCACGGCCTGCCCATTGAGCCCCGAGTCCGCCCCGACGGGCCGCTTTCCCCTCCCCGACGACCCCGTGCGCACCGCCTGCGCCCGGGCACAAGGAGCACACCATGCAGGACCGCATCCGCGCGTTCGTCCTCGCCGCACTGGCCGAGATGCAGTACGACGTCGAGGGCGTCACCGGCGACACCGACCTCGGCCCGGCCGGCCTGGACCTGGAGTCCCTCGCCCTCGCCGACCTCTCGGTCCAGGTCGAGGACGAGTTCGGGGTGAAGTTCGACCTCGACGAGATGGAGACCACCGCGCTGATGACGCTGGACCAGTTCACCGCCGATGTCGAGGCCCGGATCACCGCCGCCGCCGCCACCTCGGGCAGCCCGGCGTGACCGACCTCGCCCGCCCCGACCGGGCCGAGGTCCTGGAGATGCTCGCGGCGTTCGGGCAGCGCGCCGCCGAGGACGTGCCCGATGAACTCGGATCGCTCGAACTCACCTGGCTGATAGCCGAGTTCGAGCAGCGTTACGGCATCGAGCCGGATCTCGACGACGAGGCTTTCGAGGCCGTCCGGACAGTGGACGACGCCGTCACGGTGTTCCGCGCGGCCGTGCTCGCGGCCGGTGGGGACGGGGCCGACGCGCCTTCGGACAGCACCGGACCGGGCCGTACCGACTCCGCCGTCACCGCGGGAGCCGCGCGGCCATGAACCGCCCCGACCCGACCGCCGTCCGGCCCGTGGTGACCGGCGTCGGCGTGCTCAGCGCCGCCGGCGAAGGGACCACCGCGCTGGCCGAGGCCGTCGTGCACGGAAAGGCCGCGTTCGGCCCGGTCACCCGGTTCGACGTCTCCGCCCGCCGCACCACCCGCGCCGCGCTGCTGCCCGAACCGCGCCCGCTCGCCGACGCGGTGCTCGCCGCCGTCGACCAGGCTTGCCGCCGGGCCGGACTGGACCCGGCCGACCCCGACGGCGGCCCGCCCGTGCTGCTCGCCCTCCACAGCGACCGGCACACCCGGGCCACCCTCGCCGAGGTCTCCGCCGGGACCGCCGCCCGCTGGGGCGGCCCGGGAGTCCAACGGGCCTACACCGGCGCCTGCGTGGCGGCCGGCACCGCCGTCGCCGACGCCGCCGCGCTGATCGCCGCCGGCCGCCGCCGGCGGGTCCTGGTCGCCGCCGGGCACCTGGTCGAACCGGGCGTCTTCGCCGCCTTCGACGCCGGCCGGGCACTCGCCCGCGACGGCGAACTGCGCCCGTTCAGCGCCGGCCGCAGCGGCACCCTGCTCGGTGACGCGGCGGTCGCCGTGCTGATCGAGGCCGAACCGGAGGCAGAACGGCGCGGCGCCCCCGTGCTGGCCCGGCTGGCCGGCTGGGGCCGGGCCGGCGACGCCCACCACGTCTGCCGCCCCGAACCCGAGGGCGACGGCGTGGCACGGGCGATCGAGGCCGCGCTCGGCCGGGCCGGAATCGCGCCCGAGGAGGTCGACTACGTCAACGCCAACGGCACCGGCTCGACCCTCTCCGACCACGCCGAGGCACTCGCCCTGCGGCGGGTCTTCGGCGCGCACACCGACCGGCTGCCGGTCAGCTCCAGCAAGGCCGTGCACGGCCACGCCCTGGAAGCCTCGGCACTGCTCGAACTCGTGGTCACCATCGGTGCGTTGACCGACGGACTGCTGCCGGTCAACGCGGGCTGGCTGGGACCGGACCCGGAGATCGGCCTGGACCTCGTCCTGGACGGCCCGCGCGCCGCCCGGCCCCGCCACGCGCTCACCCTCAACTCCGCCTTCGGCGGGGCCAACACCGCACTCCTGGTGGCCGCCCGATGACCGCACTGCGCATCCTCGCCGAGGCCGCCTGGCCCGACCCCGAAGCCCCCGGGCCCGAGCAACTGCCGCCGCTGCCCGGCTTTTCCGCGTCCACCTTCAACCCGCTCGTCGCCGAGACCGCCGAACGCTGCCTGCGCGCCCGCCACGGCGCCGCCCCCGCGCCCGGCCGGACCGCGCTGCTGCTGGCCAGCGCGAGCGGCGACCTCGCCACCGCCCGCGCCATCGAGGAGGGCGCCGCCGACACCACCCGGCGGATGCCCCCGCTGCTGTTCTTCCAGTCCAACCCGAACGCCGTGCTCGGCCACATCGCCGCCCGCTGGGGCCTGACCGGTCCCGTGGTGGCGATCTGCCCGAGCCAGCCCCCGCCCCCCGGACGGGTCCCCCAGGACGCGCTGGACCTGGCGGAGCTGCTGCTCGCCGACGGCGACGCCGACCAGGTGCTCGTCATCGCCGCCGAGCAGGCCGGGCACACCGGGCGAACCGGGCAGGCCGACGAAGCCGACACCACCGACCGGGCCGTGGCCCTGCTGGTCAGCACCGGCTGACCCGGAACCCCGAACCGACCGGAGCACCGACCCGAACCCGCCGATCGCCCCAGCACCACCCCTGCCGCACCCAGCGGCGCGAGCGGTCCCCCGCCCGCCGCGTCCCGCCGCAGCACACACCGCCGCACCCGAACGCCCTGCACACCCCGCACGCCCCGTACCTCGGGAGGGATCCACTCCGTGAGCATCCGCAGTATCCGCACCCTGCTGGCGGACGACCCGGCCGTCGGCGCCGGAAACGTCCTCACCCGCCGTCTCGAACTCGGCCTCGGCCTCGACGAGCCGCTGCTGACCTTCGACACCCCGGTGGACGAGCACCCCGCCTGGCACGCGCTGACCCTCACCGAGCTGGACCGCGCCGTCCGCGCCCGGGCCGCCGCCCTGCACGCCCTCGGCATCGGCCGCCGCGACCCGGTCGTGGTGTACGCCGGCGACGCCGCCGACCAGGTCCTCGCCTTCCTCGCGCTGGCCCGGATCGGCGCCATCCCCGCGCTGCTCAACCCCAACCTGGACGGCGAGCGGGCCGCCCGCTACATCGCCAAGCTCGGCCCGGTCGGCGTCCTCGCCGACCCGCCGCACCTGGCCGCGCTGGCCGGCCACGAGACCGGCGCCCCCGCGCTTCCGGAGATCGCGACGCTCGGCGCCGGCGACCCGGGGGCCGCGCCCGCGCCGTACCGGCACTCGGCCGACGACCCGGTGGCGATCACCCACTCCTCCGGCACCACCGGACTGCCCAAGGCCGTGGTCCACTCGCACGCGAGCCTGTACGCGGCGATCCGCCACCGGGCCCGGCTGCCCCGCCCGCAGGGCCAGGAGCGGATGCTCAGCGCCCTGCCGGCCCCGCACGCCGCCACCCTGATCGCGGTCAACCTCTCGCTCGCCTCGCACACCCAGCTCGCCATGCTCTCCAGCCAGTCCGGCACCGGGGTGCTGGACGCGATCGAGCGGTGGCGCCCCAGCGGCGTGATCGGCTTCGCCGCCACCTGGGCCGAGCTCGCCCACCACGACCTCACGGCACGCGAGCTGGACTCGGTCGCGCTCTGGTGGAACACCGGCGACTGCGCCCACGAGGTGCACATCCGCCGCCTCGTCGCCGCCGGCAGCCGTGAGTCGGTGACCCGCGAGGGCCGGGTCCGGGTCCCGGGATCGCTGTTCGTCGACGGCCTCGGCTCCACCGAGATGGGCCACTCCCACTTCTTCATCACCCACGGCCCCGGCACCGAACGCTACGGCCGCTGCGTCGGCCGGCCGCACGCCTTCGTCGACTGCGAGCTGGTCGGCCCCGACGGCGAACCGCTCGGCCCCGGCGAGGTCGGCGAACTCGCCACCACCTCACCGACCCTGGCACTCGGCTACTGGAACGACTCGGCCACCACCTACCGCACCCGGCTGCGCGGCCGCTTCCTCACCGGCGACCTCATGTACCGGGACGAGGAGGGCTACTACTACCACGTCGACCGGGCCGTCGACTCGGTCGAACTCGGCGACGGGAAGCGGCTGTTCACCGCCATGTCGGAGGAACGGGTGCTGGCCGCCCACCCCGACGTGCTGGACTGCACCGTGGTCGCGGTCCGCGACGGCGACCGGGTGGTCACCGATGTGCTGCTGGTCCTCGCCGCCGGCGCCGACCCGGAAGCCGACCGGACCGCGAGCGTCACCGCCGCGCTGGACCCCGCCGCGGCGGCCACCGTCCGCCAGGTGCTCGTGGTCGGCGGGGACGACATCCCGCTCGGCCCGACCGGCAAGGTCCGCAAGGTCCTGCTGCGGCAGCGCTACCTCGACTCGGTCGCCGCCGCGCCCGCCGCCGCCCCGGTGGCCGCCCGATGAGCGCCGCCCGCCGCCCGGGCGCCGTGGTCACCGGCATCGGCCTGGTCACTCCGGTCGGCCGCAAACCCGCCGAGGTCTTCGACGCCCTCACCGCCGGCCGTTCCGGCATCCGCGCCGTCCCCGAGGGCCACGCCGCCCACGGCTGGCTGAACGCCGCCGGCATCGCCCCGGCGATCGACGGCCGCGAGGTGCTGCCGCCCACGGAGACCCGCTGCGTGGACCGCTTCGTGCTGCTCGCGCTGGCCGCCGCCGACGACGCCCTCGCCGACGCCGGCCTGGTCGTCGGCCGGGACTCCGACCCGCACCGCACCGCCGTGGTGCTGGCCACCGGCGGCGGCGGACTGGAGACCTTCGAGCAGCAGTCGCAGCGCCGGACCGAACGCGGCCGCCCCGGCGTCAGCCCGTACCTCCTGCCCGGCATGCTCTCCAACATGGCCACCGCCCGGATCGCCATCAAGCACGGAATCCGCGGCTTCAGCACGGCCATCGTCACCGCCTGCGCGGCCGGCGCCCAGGCCGTCGCCGAGGGCCTGCGCCTGATCCGGGCCGGCGACGCCGACGTGGTGGTGTGCGGCGGCACCGAATCCTCGCTGCACCCCACCATCGCCGCCGCCTTCACCAACGCCCGCGCGCTGGCCTCCGGTTGGGACGACCCGGCGCAGGCGAGCCGGCCGTTCGACAGCCGCCGCAACGGCTTCGTGCTGGGCGAGGGCAGCGCCGTCCTGATCCTGGAGAGCCCCGAGCACGCCGCCGCCCGCGGCGCCGCCGGCTACGCCGAACTCACCGGCTGGGGCGCCTCCACCGACGCCCACCACCCGACCATGCCGCGCCCCGACGGCGCGGGCGCCGCCGACGCGATGCGCGCCGCCATCGCCAACGCGGGCCTGGCCCCGGCCGACATCGGCTACGTCAACGCCCACGGCACCGGCACCAAGCTCGGCGACGTCGCCGAGACCGCCGCCCTGCGGTCCGTCTTCGCCGGACACACCCCGGCGGTCAGCTCCACCAAGGGCGCCACCGGTCATCTTCTGGGCGCCGCGGGCGCGTTGGAGGCAGCGGTCACCGCCCTGGCGGTGGCCCGGGGGACGCTGCCACCGACCGTCAACCTCACCGAGCCGGACCCGGCCTGCGACCTGGACCACGTCCGGGGCGCCGCCCGTACCGGCCCACTCACCGCGGCCCTGAGCAACGCCTTCGCCTTCGGCGGGCACAACCTCAGCCTGGTCTTCGAGCCCGCCTCCACCCCGTCCCTCCGCTGACGCCGCCCTGCGGCGCGGCGCGGACACCCGTGTGAGGGGTTGTCTCGTGGATCCTTGCCGGGGCCGCGGCGGTGGGGCACGCACCTCGCCGCGTTGTCGTCAGTCGCCAATGCTCCGCAGTGGCTCCCTCCTCCGCCTTGCGATGCACGCACCCCACCGCCGCGGCCTCACCCGACAAAATCCACGAGACAACCCCTAGCCACTCGCCAACTCGCGATCCCCCGGGGAGATCCCGTTGTCCATCCAGTCCATAGCCCACGTCGAGTACCACAGCGCCGACGCCGACGCCACCGCGTCGGAGCTCTGCGCCGACTACGGCTTCACCGCCGTCCCGCCCGAGCCCGAACAGCTCGCCGCGGCCGAGTCCGAGAACGCCCGCACCGTCCTGGTGCGCCAGGGCAGCATCCGGTTCCTGCTGCGCTCCGCCGCCGACCCGGCGCACCCGGTGGCCCGCTACGCCGCCCGGCACGGCGAGGGCGTCGCCGCCCTCGCGCTCTCCTGCCCCGACCCGCAGGCCGCCCTCGACCGCGCCGAGCGGCACGGCGCCCGCGTCCTGGACCGGGCCGGCGGCCTGGTCGCCGGCTTCGGCGACACCGCGCTGCGGTTCGTCCCCGAGGTGCCCGCCACGCCCGAGCCGGCCGAGGCGGGCCCCCGGCTGCTGGACGCGCTCGACCACGCCGCGATCTGCCTGCCGGCCGGTCAACTGGCCGACGCGGTGCGCTTCTGCGAGGCCGCGCTCGGCATGCACCGGATCTTCGGCGAGTACATCGAGGTCGGCGAGCAGGCGATGGACTCCAGCGTGGTGCAGAGCGCCTCCGGCGAGGTCACCTTCACCCTGATCGAGCCCGACACCAGCCGCCGCTCCGGCCAGATCGACACCTTCCTCGCCGACCACGACGGCGCCGGCGTCCAGCACCTCGCCTTCCGCACCGGGGACATCGCCACCGCCGTGCGCAGCGCCCGCGAGCGCGGCGTGGCCTTCCTGACCACGCCCGGCACCTACTACGACGCGCTCGCCGAGCGGCTCGGCGCCACCGCCATCCCGGTCGAGACCCTGCGCGAGCTGGACGTCCTGGTCGACCAGGACCACGGCGGGCAGCTGTTCCAGATCTTCGCCCGGTCCACCCACCCGCGCCGGACGTACTTCGTGGAGCTGATCGAGCGCCAGGGCGCCGGCACCTTCGGCACCGCCAACATCAAGGCCCTGTACGAGGCTGTCGAACGGCAGCGCGCCGCCGCCTCCGTCTGACCCCACCCGCACCACCCAGAAGAGGAGGCCCGACCCCCATGACCACCGCACCCGAGTTCCACCTCACCGAGGCCGAACGCGCCCTGCTGCCCACCCCCGAGGAGGTGGCCGGCTACCTGGAGCACGGCTGGTACCTGTCGAACCGGCTGTTCAGCGACGAGGAGCTGGACACCCTCCAGGCCGCCACCGAGCACTACTACACCGGCCACCGCGACCGCGAACTCCCGGTCCGTCCGCCGCGCCTGGCCGCCTGGGACGCCTCGCACGGCCCGGTCCAGCGGCACAACGACTACGTGCACTACGAGAGCGACGCGATCGGCGCGATCCTGCGCAAGCCGCTGCTCGGCGCCGTCGCCGCACTGCTCGCCGAGGCCGAGGAGACCCGGATCTTCCAGGCCACCCTCATCTACAAGCCCCCGGTGCCGGGCGAGCCCAGCAACCAGGTGCCGTGGCACTTCGACAAGCACTACTGGCAGACCTCCTCCTCGGACCGGATGCTGACCGCCTTCCTGCCGTTCCACGACTGCGGCGAGGAGAACGGCACCATCACCATGGTCGACGGCAGCCACCGGTGGAAGGAGCTGCCCTCCGGGGAGGACTCCACCCGG
This sequence comes from Kitasatospora sp. NPDC094019, assembly GCF_044764505.1. Lineage (NCBI taxonomy): Bacteria > Bacillati > Actinomycetota > Actinomycetes > Kitasatosporales > Streptomycetaceae > Kitasatospora > Kitasatospora sp. NPDC094019. The sequence continues at coordinate 319,744 of NZ_JBIWIF010000002.1, read as the reverse complement.
CACTTCGCCGAGCGCGACAACTCCGAGCTGGACTCCATCCTGGACGCCAACGCGGAGTACAACGGCACCACGGTCCGCAAGGTCCCGATGATCATCCCGCGCGGGCACGTCAGCTTCCACCACTGCCGCACGTACCACGGCAGCGGCCCCAACCTGGCCGACTACCCGCGCCGGGCGGTGTCGCTGCACCTCCAGGACGGCGGCAACGCCTACCAGGCCGCCACCCGCCCGGACGGCGGGACGGTGGTCTACAACCACGACGTGCTGGTCCGCCGCACCCCCGACGGCCGCCCCGACTACGCCGACCCGGACTTCTGCCCGACCGTCTGGCGGGGAGCGCTGTGACCCCTGCGGCTCCCGTCGGCACCGGGCCGGGAGCCTCGTCCGTCGGCACCGGGCCCGCCGACAGCGCGCCGACCGCCCGGCCCGCCGACGCCCCGCCCGCCGTGGCGGCGCTCGACACGCCGGAGCGGCGCTACCGGATGCTGCGGCTGATCCGTTCCTTCGAGGAGCGGGCCCTCGGCCTGGTCAAGTCCGGGGTGATCACCGGCGGCATCCACCCCTACATCGGGCAGGAGGCCGTCGCGGTCGGCGTCTGCGCCGCGCTCGGTGCCGGTGACCGGCTCGCCTCGACCCACCGGGGCCACGGCCACGTGCTGGCCCGGGGCCTCGACCCGGCCCGGATGCTGGCCGAACTCGCCGGGCGGGTCGGCGGCTCCAACCGGGGCCGGGGCGGCTCGATGCACGCCGCCGACCTCCGGCTGGGCATCCTCGGCGCCAACGGCATCGTCGGCGCCGGTGCCCCGATCGCGGTCGGCGCCGCCTGGGCCGACCGGCAGGCCGGCTCGCACGCGGTCGCGGTCGCGTTCTTCGGCGACGGCGCACTCAACCAGGGCGTGCTGCTGGAGTCGCTCAACCTGGCCGCGATGTGGCGGCTGCCGGTGCTCTTCGTGTGCGAGAACAACGGCTACGCCACCACCCTGCCCGCCGGCACCGCGGTGGCGGGCAGTGCGATCGGCCGGGCCGCCGCCTTCGGCATCCCGGCCACCGAGGTGGACGGCATGGACACCGAGGCGGTGCGGGCCGCCGCCGAGGAGGCCGTCGCCCGGGCCCGGAGCGGCGGCGGGCCGAGCTTCCTGGAATGCCGGACCTACCGGTTCGAGGGCCACCACACCATGGAACGGCTGATGAAGCTGCACTACCGCACCCCCGAGGAGGTGGCCGCCTGGCGCGAGCGCGACCCGCTCCCCCGGGCCGCCGCCGCGATCGACGCCGGGCGCGCCGCCGCCCTGGACGCCGAGGTCGACGCCGACCTCGCGGCGGCCGAGGAGTTCGCACTCGCCTCGCCGCACCCCGACCCGGCCGGCGCCGCCGACCACCTCTACGCCTCCGGCCTGCGTCCCCGGGCGGGGGCGGTCGTATGAGACTGTCGTACACCAAGGCCCTCAACCGGGCGCTGGCCGACGAGTTGGAGGCCGACCCCGCGGTCTGCGTCTTCGGCGAGGACATCGGCGCCGGGATGGCCGGGCCCACGCTCGGACTGCTGGACCGGTTCGGGTCGGAGCGGATCGTCGACACCCCGCTCTCCGAGCAGGCGTTCACGGCGATGGCGGTCGGCGCCGCACTGGCCGGGCGGCGGCCGGTGCTGGAGTTCCAGATCCCGTCCCTGCTCTTCCTGGTCTTCGAGCAACTCGTCAACCAGGCGCACAAGTTCTCGCTGATGAGCGGCGGGCAGGCGGGCGTCCCGCTCACCTGCGTCGTCCCCGGCTCCGGCTCCCGGAGCGGCTGGGCGGGCCAGCACTCGGACCACCCCTACAGTCTGTTCGCGCACTCGGGGGTGAAGACCGTCGTCCCGGCCACGCCGACCGACGCCTACGGGCTGCTCCGCTCGGCGATCCAGGACCCGGACCCGGTGGTGGTGTTCGCCCCGGCGGCGGCGCTGCCGGTCCGCGAGACCGTCACCTGGGACCTCGTCCCGGTGCCGCTCGGCCGGGCCCGGGTGCACCGCGCCGGTACCGATGTCACCCTGGTGGCCGTCGGACACCTGGTGCACGACGCGCTCGCGGTGGCCGAGGAACTCGCCGGTGAGATCTCGGTCGAGGTGTTCGACCCGCGCACGCTCTACCCGTTCGACTGGGCCGCGCTGGGCGAGTCGCTGGAGCGGACCGGGCGGCTGGTGGTGATCGACGACTCCAACCGCAGCTGCGGGATCGGCGCGGAGGTGCTGGCCACCGCCGCCGAGGAGTTCCGGCTCACCGCTCCGCCCCGTCGGATCACCCGGCCGGACGGCACGGTGCTGCCGTTCGCTCCCGTGCTGGACCGGGCCCTGCAGCCCGAGCGGGAGCAGCTTCGGCACGCGCTGCGCGCCGTCATGAAGTGAGCCACACGGCGAATCGGTATCGAACGTCGACGGGGGCGGCCACCACGGCCGCCCCCGTCGGCGTTCGGAGCACCCGGCCGGAGCACCCGTCCGGAGTGCCCGTTCGGGTACTCCGGACGGAGTGACCGGACGGAGTGACCGGACGGAGCCTCTGGACGGGTTGCCCGGATGGGGCCTCCGTGCGGAGCGACCGCTCGGAGGCCCGTCCGACCTGTCCGTCCGGAGTACCCGCTCAGAGCACCTTGGGCACGGCCGCGAGCAGCGCCGGCAGCGGGTCCGACGGGTCCCGGTAGCGGTGCAGGGCCGCCCGGCCGTCCGTCCCGCGCAGCCGCGCTGCCAGCCTGGCGGGGACCACCAGCGTGGTGAGCAGTCCGGTGCCGCCGAACCCCTCCACGCTCCAGGAGACCCACGGCAGCGGGTAGTTGGCGGTCGGACTGAAGAACACCGGCCGCTGCCCCTGGAAGCTGGCGTCGTAGAGGCCGAACCGGCTCCAGTTGGAGAAGCTGAACCGGCGGTGCTGCGGGTCGAAGCCCAGCGGCACGCACCCGGCCAGCCCCGCGCGGCCGAGCTCGGCCAGGAAACGGAGGTTGGACCGCAGGTTGAGGTGCTCCTCGGCGTAGTCCCGGACGGCGGTGCGCAGCGCCCCGGCGAGGGCGGCCGGGCCGTCGGCGGGCGTGTACGGCAGGTGGATGTCGCCGAGCAGATTGCCGATCAGGCTGTCCGAAAGGCCGAGCGGGCGGCGGACGTTGACCGGGACGGTGAGCCAGCGGGTCTCCTGGTCCGCGTCCAACTCCCTGACGGTGTGCACGACATGCGCGCAGACGGCGTCACCGGCGGAGACCTTGACCCCGGCCGCCGCGCCGAACTCCTCGCGCATCCTGGCGATCTCGTCGTCACCGAAGTACAGCTGCACGGTCCGGTTGGCGCGTGGTCCGGCCGCCACCTCGCGCTCCAGCAGCAGGCGTTCGTCCTCGCCGGGCACCCGGAAGCCGGGCTGCCCGCAGTCCTCGGCGGGCAGCACCCGGTCGAGCAGCGCGTCCTGGTCCTCGACGAGTTCGGCCACCGGCAGTTCCTCGCCCTCGACCGCCGCCGACCAGGCGCGCAGCAGCAGGGCGAAGCTCTGCAGGTCGCCGATCGCGTGGTGCCAGGAGCAGCCGAGCACGGTGCCGCCGTCGCCGGTGCGGGTGACCCGGACGCCGAACAGCGGCCCGTCGCCGGTCCGGGCGGCCCGGGCGTCCAGCGGGTCGACGTGCTGGGCGCCGGGCGCGGTGACCCGGCCCATCGACTCGGCGAGGGTGCCGTCGACCCGGTAACTCACCATCGGGACACCGGAGTCGTCGCAGACGGCCTCCAACACCCCGTCGACGGTGCGCAGTCGGCCGGCGAACACCGGGACGCGTTCCAGCGCCCGGGCCAGTCCGGCGGCGAGCCGCTCCTCGTCGAGGGTCCGGTCGAAGAAGAGGACGACCGAGACGGAGAGGTCGGCGAGCATGGTGTCGACGAGACCGCAGCGGAGCACCGTCCCGGGCGCGACGCCGGCTCTGACCGTTCGGGTGTCGCGCAACTGCGGCCAGACGCTCAATGGATCCATCCCGGGGCTCGCGTGGCGTGTCGTACGGAGTGCCCCGACGACCGTACAGATCTCCCCGAACGATAGGGCAGTAACCGGGCGACGATCCAGTGGTCCAGTCCAATTGCATGGTATCGGATTGGGTCGCGGGCCCCGCCCGGCCCGGACCCGGCCCCGACCCGGCGTGGCCGGGCCGCGCGGGCGCCACCGGACTAGACTCCGAACCATGGGAGAGCGCCCGGGCGCGCCCGCCGCGCCGCCCCTGGTCCTCGTCACCGACACGGATTCGCAGCTGCTCGATCCGCGCCGGGCGTACCACGTCGGCCGCGACCCGACCAGCGAGATCGTCCTCGACGACCCCCGGGTCTCCTGGCACCACGCCGTGCTGCGCGCCACCGACGGCCGGTGGCAGCTGGAGGACGTGGGCAGTACCAACGGCACCTTCGCCGACGGCCGCCGGATCCGGGCCGCGGAGATCGGAGCCGGCACCAGGCTGCGGTTCGGCAACGTGGCGGACGGGCCGTCCGCCACCTTCGCCGGCCTGCCCGCCGCCCCGGACCCCGGCCCCGCCGCTGCTGCCGCCGCTGGTCATGCCGCCCCCGAGCGGCCCTCGCTCGTCGCTCCCGGCCTCTCCGGCACCTTCCGCCGCCCCAGCGCCGTGCTGCGGCTGCCCGGCCGGACGGTGCGGATCGGCCGGGCCCCCGACAACGAGCTGGTGCTGGAGGACCTCGTGGTCTCCCGGCACCACGCCGAACTGCGCACCCTGCCCGACGGCGGCCACGAGATCGTCGACCTGGGCAGCCACAACGGCACCTACCTCAACGGCCGCCCGGTCCAGCGGGCACCGGTCGGCCCGGCGGACATCGTCGGCATCGGCCACTTCGCGCTCTGCCTCTCCGGCGACGAGCTGGTCGAGTACACCGACACCGGCGAGGTCTCGCTCAATGTGCAGAGCCTGGTGGTCCGGGTCGGCTCCGACCGCCGGGTACTGCTGGACGACGTCTCGTTCCCGCTCGCCGAGAAGGCCCTGCTCGCCGTGGCCGGCCCCAGCGGCGCCGGCAAGTCCACCCTGCTCAACGCCCTCACCGGGCTGCGTCCGGCCGACGAGGGCACCGTGCTCTACGACGGCCGCGACCTCTACCGTGACTACGCCGAGCTGCGCCGCCGGATCGGCCTGGTGCCGCAGGACGACATCCTGCACACCCAGCTCACCGTCCGCCGCGCCCTCTCCTACGCCGCCGAACTGCGCTTCCCCGGCGACACCGCCAAGGAGGAACGGGAGGCCAGGGTCTCCGAGGTGATCCACGAGCTCGGCCTCGACGCCCGGGCCGACCTGGTGATCTCCAGCCTCTCCGGCGGCCAGCGCAAACGCGTCAGCGTCGCCCTCGAACTGCTCACCAAGCCCTCGCTGCTCTTCCTCGACGAGCCCACCTCCGGCCTGGACCCGGGCATGGAGCGCTCGGTCATGCAGATGCTGCGCGGCCTGGCCGACGACGGACGCACCGTCGTCGTGGTCACCCACAGCGTGCTCAGCCTGGACGTCTGCGACCGGCTGCTGGTCCTCGCCCCCGGTGGTCGTACCGCCTACTACGGCCCGCCCGACGAGGCCCTGCCGTTCTTCGGCTTCACCGAGTGGCCGCAGGCTTTCGAGGCGTTCGAGAACGAGGACCACGAGGCTTGGCAGCGCCGGTTCCGGGAGTCGCCCCAGTACGAGCGGTACGTCGCCGCCGGGGCCCTGCCGCCCGCCCGGCCGGTCCCGGTGGCCGGCCCCGGGGCGGAGCGGGCCGCCGACAGCATCGGCCCGGAGCAGCCGCAGGGCTGGTTCGCCCAGCTGGGCACGCTGATCCGCCGCTACACCGCGGTGCTCGCCGCGGACCGGCTGTTCCTGACCGTGATGATCGCCCTGCCGTTCCTGATCGGCGTGATGTGCCGGGCGATGGCGGGCAGCCGCCTCTCCTCCGACAACGCGCTGAACTGTCTGCTCACGCTCTGCATCGGCGGCCTGCTCACCGGCTCGGCCAACGCGGTGCGCGAGATCGTCAAGGAACGGCCGATCTACCAGCGGGAACGCGTGGTCGGGCTGTCCAGATCGGCCTATCTGGTCTCCAAGGTGGTGGTGCTCGGCACGATCACGGTGACTCAGGCCGCCGTCCTGACCGTGGTCGGCCTGGCCGGGGTCGACCTGAGCCCGACCCTGGCCAACGGGGTCACGGTGCACAGCGGGGTACTGCTGCCACCCCTGGCCGAGCTGATCATCGCGGTGGCGCTGCTCTCCTTCTCCGCCATGATGCTCGGCCTGCTGGTGTCCGCGCTGGTCCGCAAGGAGGAGGCGACGATGCCGCTGCTGGTGCTGCTCTCCGTGGTGCAGATCGTGTTCAGCGGCGCCATGCTGAAGCTGCACGACGTTCCCGGCCTGGAACAGTTCTCCTGGCTGGTGCCGTCACGCTGGGGCCTGTCCGCGATGGCCCGCACCGTCGACCTGCACACCGTCCTGCCGACCGCGATCACCGCCGACCCGATGTTCCGGCAGGAGCGGGCCGGGTGGCTGCTGGCGCTGGCGCTGCTGCTCGCGCTCGCGCTGGTGCTGGCCCTGGCCGTGCTCGCCCTGCTGCGCCGGCAGGAACCGGCGATCATGCGGAAATGAGTCGGCGGACGTGAACCGGCCGACGTGAACCGGCCGACGTGAATCAGCGGAAGACCAGCGGAAGCGACCCTGCGGGAGTGGACCTGCCGATGGACGAGTTCGGGTTCCGCCCCACCCATGTGGCCCCGCCCGACGGCCTGCCCAGCTGGGCCGCCCCGGACCCGGCGCAACCCGCGTCCCCGCTGGACCCGCTGCTGCCGCTGCAACTGCTGGCCCGGGCCGGTGACTGGGCCCAGGTGCTCTGCTCCAACGGCTGGACCACCTGGGTCGACGGCCGGCTGCTGCTCTCCCTCCCCGGCGCGCCGCCCGCCGCCACCGGCCCGCCCGCCCGCACCGCCGACCCGCGCCCCGCCCTCGCCGAGGCGGAGGGCGCGCTGGCCCGCTACCGCGCCCTGCTGGAGGACCTCGCCGCCGGCGGCGTGGACCTGGAGACCTTCCGGGACCGGGCCCGCGGCCTGCGGATCGGGCTGGTCGTCGACGGCGAGCGGCTCTGGGTGTTCGACCCGGTGCACGACCGCTGGTGCTACTGCGACGGCCTCCAGCTCCACACCTACGCCGTCGGCGACCGGCCGCGCCACCCGGACAGCGGCACGCCCGACCGCGGGACACCGCACAGCGGCACGCCCGACGCCGGGACACCGGACGGCGGGCGGCCCCCGGACGCGGACGAGCCCACCCGGCTGGTGCAGCCATGAGCCGGCCCCCCGAGCCGCTCCCGGGCCCGGCCCCGGAGCCACCCGCCGAACCGTCCCCGCACCCGCTCACCTCGGTCGGGTCCACCGAAACCCCCGGGGCCGGCCCCACCGCGGCGGCCGCGCCCCCCGGTCCCGCCGACCCGGCGCCCGGCCCCCCGGCGGCGCCGGGCGCGGACCCCGAGGACGACTCCGCCCTCGCCCCGCCCAGCCTGCCGGCCGGCCTGGTCGGACGCCGGGTCGCCGGGTACCGGCTGGAGGCGGAGATCGGCCGCGGCGGCATGGCCGTCGTCTACCGGGCCAAGGACCTGCGGCTGGGCCGCACCGTCGCAGTCAAGCTGCTTGCCCCCGAACTGGCCCGCAACGAGGTGTTCCGGCGCCGTTTCATCCACGAGTCGCAGGTCGCCGCCGGGATCGACCACCCGCACATCATCCCGGTGTTCGAGGCGGGCGAGGCGGACGGCATCCTGTTCCTCGCGATGCGCTACGTCGAGCGCGGCGACCTGCGCGGCCTCATCTCCCGGGGCGGCCCCGTCACGGTCGAGCGGGCCGCCGGGCTCGCCCTGCAGATCGCCTCCGCACTGGACGCCGCCCACGACCACGAGCTGGTCCACCGGGACGTCAAGCCCGGCAATGTCCTCGTCGCTCCCGGCACCGACAGCGAGCATCCCGAACACCTCTACCTCGCCGACTTCGGCCTCACCAAGAAGTCCCTGTCGCTGAGCGGCCTGACCGGCGTCGGCCAGATCGTCGGCACCCTCGACTACGCCGCGCCCGAGCAGATCTCCGGCCGGCCGCTGGACGGCCGGTGCGACCAGTACGGCCTCGGCTGCGTCGTCTTCGAGCTGCTCTCCGGGGCGCCGCCGTTCCGCCGGGAGAGTGACCTGGCACTGCTCTGGGCCCACCTCAACGACCCGCCGCCCACCGTCCGCGAGCACCGCCCCGACCTGCCGCCCGCCGTCGACGAGGTGGTCGGCCGGGCCCTCGCGAAGTCCCCCGAGGAACGGTTCGCCAGCTGCCTGCAGTTCGTCGCCGAACTCCGGGCCGCGGCCGCCGGTCCCCCCGGCGCCCAGTGGGGCACCGCCGGCCCGCCGACCCAGGTCGTCCCCGCCCTCCCCAGCACCCCCGGCGTCCCCGACCCCCCGGCCTGGGCCCTCCCCGCCGTCCACCCACCCGGTCCGGGCCACGGGCGCTGACGCCCGGGCCGAACGGCGTCCGGCCGGTTGTCGGTGCGGCCTGGTTCGATGGCGTCGACGGCAACGGCGGGGCAGCGAGAACCGAGGAGAATCCGTGGGCACGTGGGGCAGTGGGAACTTCGAGAGCGACACCGCGCTGGACCACCTGTCGGCCGTCGTCGGCCGGCTGGTCGGCGAGGTGGCCGAGGCGATGGCCGGCGACCCGGTCGAGCTCGAACCCGACGAGTACTGGGGCGTCGCCGTGCCGTGCCAGCTGGAGCTGCTGCACGTGCTCGCCCAGGCCGGCCACGCCGGCGGCGAGCTGCCGCCGGCCGAGGTGGTGGAGGGGTGGCAGGAGACGTTCATGGCGGTCTGGGAGCGCACCATCGACGGCCTCGAGCCCAAGCCCGAGTACAAGGTAGAGCGCCGGAAGGTGCTGAACCGCACCTTCGAGCAACTGGCCGCCGCCGCGCGCCGCGGCGACAACTCCTAGCCGGCCGGTCCCGCCCGGCGGGGCAGGCGGGTCGCGGCGAGAGCGCCCAGGGCGCCCGTCAGCAGGCCCCAGCCGGCGGCGAGCGGGACGGTGATCCAGAGCACCGGGTCGAGCGTCAGCGTGCCGCCGGTCAGGGCGGCGGCCGGGCCGACCGGGCCCGCGTCCGGGCCGAGGACGGAGCCGAGCAGGTCGCCCAGTCCGCCCTCGCCGAGGCCGACCCCGAGGACCGAGAGGCCGTAGTCGGCGGAGATCCTGGTCCAGACGCCGACCAGCAGCATGGTGACGGCGGCGGCCGCCGCCAGCCGCACCGCGTGCTGCCACAGCCGGACCCCGAGCGGTGCGCGGTGCGCGGCGAACACCCCGGCGGCGAGCATCAGGACGGCGGCCGCCGGGAGCAACCACCAGGCGTAGGCGTTCTGTTCGGCGAGGGTGCCGAGGCTCACCGTGCCGTCCTGGCCGTCGCCGACGCGCAGCACGGCGGCCAGCGACTTGGGCACAGGCAGTCCGATCGCGCCGACCAGGTGGCCGTTCCACTCGCCGCCGAGGCCGACGCCGAAGGCGAGCCAGACCAGATTGGGCAGGGCGAGCAGGGCGACGGCGGCGACCTCGCGGGCGTTCCCGTTCACCACGGCGGTGACGACCGCGGCCACCACCCCCAGCGCCACGCACCCGAGCAGGACCAGCAGCATCGCGAACCCGGCCGGGCGGACGGCCTGTTGGAAGGGCACCAGGGAGCGCGGCAACGGCGCGCGACGGGAGACGGCGAAGGTCGCGGCCAGCACCACCAGCAGCCAGAGCAGCCCGAGGCCGAGGGTGGGCGCGGGCTCCGCGTGGAAGCCCACCTCGGGGTCGATCCCGAGCGCGCCGCCGAGCTGTTCGACCAGTCCGCCACCGAGCGGCACCGGGAAGGTGTGCCGGGCCGCGACGCAGAGCAGGGCGAGGGCGACCAGCCAGACCACCGCCGTCCGGGTGGCCCGGCCGAGCAGTTCCCGGCCGCCCGCGACCGCGCGGAACCGCAGTTGGCGCAGGAACACCTCGGCCACGGCCAGGGCGCCGACCAGGCTGACGGACAGCGGCATCGCGACGATCCCGGCATCGACGGAGGCGAAGAAGCCGGCCCCGCCGTCGAGGCCGACCGAGCCGCCGACCGCGAGAGTGAGGGTGGCGGCGAGCACGTACGGGAAGCCGCCGCCGGGCAGGTCGTTCGCTCCGGCCGCCCAGAGTCCGAGCGCGGCGACGGCCGCCATCGCGGCGAACCCGGCCACGACGACCGCCACCGCGTCCAGCCAGCCGCGCACGGCGCCGGGCGATCCGGCCGCCCCGGTGCGGGCGGGCCCGTTCGAACGGGCCTGCTGGTCCATGCGGGCCTCCCTGTCGGCTCGGTGTTCCCCTGCTGTCCCCCGGGGTGCTGCTCGCGGTGTTTCCCGTGCTGTCTCCGGCGCTGTCTCCGGCGCGGTCCCTCGTGCGTCCGGTTCCGGCCCCCACGCCTGCCACCAGGGTGGCCCAGGACCGGCCCGCCCGCCTGTCCGTCGCTTCGCCACCGTCGGTCCGGCCCGGCCCGGACGGTCCCCCGGCCCACGCGGTCCACCCGGTCCACGCGGTCCACCCACCGGCGGCCGCTGCCGACGGCCGCTGTTGCCCGCTGCTGTTGCGGCGGACGGACGCCCGGGGCAGAAATGGATGCCAGTGGCAGGAGCCTCCTGCGCCGGCCGGGTCGACCGGCCGCCTGCGAAACGGAGCCTCGATGAGTTCCCAACCGCCTTCGTCCGGGCCGCCCCTCGGCCCGCCCTCCGGACCGCCGTCCGGGCCGCTCTCCGGGCCGCCGTCGGGCGGCCGGTCCGGCCCGCCCGGTCCCCCGTCCGGCCCGGCCTCCGGCGGAGCCGGCGGACCCTCCGGTGGCGGCGGGCCAGGCGGCTCGTCCGGCTCGGGCGGGCCGTCCGGGGGGCGTCCGACGCCGTGGTGGCGCTCGGGGCGGAAGGCCGCGCTGGTGGCCGGCACCGCCGCGCTGGCCGTGGTGGCGGCCGTGCTGATCGTCAACAACAACAGCGGCGGCGGCGGCAGCAAGGACACCACGGTGCCGACCGCGAACGAGGTCGCGCTGCAGGGTCCGCAGGACCCGGGCCCGGCGCCGTTCACCCCCTCGGTGCAGACGGAGGCGGTGCAGGCCCCGGCCCCGGCGCCGTCCTCGGCGACCGCCACCCGAACGGCCGGTGCCACGGCCGGCGCGAGCGCCGGACTCCACAACGTCGAGGGGACGTCCGCGGGCGTCTACGGCGGGACGATGAACAAGCCGAGCTGCGACGTGGACCGGCTGATCTCGATGACCTCGACCGGCGACACCGGCCGGGCCTGGGCCTCGGCCCAGGGCATCGAGCAGTCCGCCGTCCCCGGCTACCTGCGCTCGCTGACCTCGGCCTACCTGCGGGTGGACACCCGGGTCACCAACCACAGCTACCAGGGCGGCGCGGCCGTCGCCTACCAGTCCGTGCTCCAGGCCGGCACCGCCGTACTGGTCGACGCGCAGGGCGTGCCGCGGGTGCGCTGCAGCTGCGGCAACCCCCTGAAGGCGCCGACGCTGGTCGCGGACGCCAAGTACGTCGGCAAGCCGTGGACGGGCTTCCAGCCGAGCACGCTGGTCATCGTGGTCGCGGCGCCCCGGCCGGTGACCGAGATCGTGCTGGTGGACATCGTCACCGGCGGTTGGTTCGCCCGGGTGACGGGGCAGATCAAGGTGGTCGACAAGGAGGTCCGGGAGCCGCGAGGTCCGCTGGCACCCGGCGTCCCGCCCGCGACCTCCTGGCCGTCCGCCTCGCCGAACCCGTCGACCTCGGGCTCCACCTCCGCCTCGACCTCGTCCTCGGCGCCCAGCTCGGGCGGCACCTCGACCTCGGGTTCGCCGTCCGGCTCGACCTCCGGTTCCACCGGGCCGTCCAGCAGCTCGGCGACCGCCTCCACCTCGGGCGCCACCTCCTCGGGCGCGACCTCGTCAGGTGCCACGTCCTCGGGTGCGAGCTCCTCCGGGGCCACGTCCTCGTCGGCCTCCACCGAGTCGGCGAGCTCGAAGCCGACGGTGACCAGCACCCCGGCCGCCACCACGACGACCACGAAGACGGCCGCGTCCACCACCTCGGCCCAGCAGCCGGCGACGGCCACGGCGACCTGCGCCACCACCTCGCCGTCCACCCTGCCGCCCTGCACCGCCCCCGGGGTGACCACCGGCTGACCTCGGCCGGGCCCCTCGGGCCGTCCCCCGCCCCGCCCACCGCACCGGTGGGCGGGGCGGTCAGGGCGTCAGGGGCTCCGCGACACAGGGCATCAGGGCATCAGGGCATCAGGGCATCAGGGCATCAGGGCATCATCTCGACGTCGTTCGGCCCCAGGACCCGGACACCCGCCTCCCGGCCGCCGGACCCCGCGTCAGCCGGTGATCGCGAGTTCCGCGACGACCGCCCGGTGATCGGTTCCGGGCACCCGGTGCTCGGCCACCGACACCGCGCGCAGCGCCTCCCCGTGCAGCACGTGGTCGATCTGGATCACCGGCCACAGACCGGAGAAGTAGGTGTCGGACTCCGGCCAGGTGGGTGCGACCCCGCGCCCCAACTCGGCGTGGCTGTCGGTGAGCCCGGTGTCGAGCAGGGCGCGCATCGGCGTGTGGTCGAGGGTCGCGTTGAAGTCCCCCAGCAGGACGGCGTTCCGGGTGGCCCCGGCCACCGCCGCCCGCAGTCCGTCGAAGTCCGCCGACCAGCGCCCGGAGTCACCCAGCGGATAGTAGGTGTGCACGGCGGTCAGCCGGACGGCCCGGCCACCGACGGTCACCTCGGCCGCGATCTGCTCCCGGGCGGCCTCCGAGGCCGAGCCGTCGAGCGGCGTCAGCGGGAGCCGCGAGTAGATCGCGGTGTCCCGCCCCGGCCGCAGTTCCCGGTGCGGCAACACGTCGGCGATCCCCGCGCGGTCCAGCCGAGCGATCGAGCCCGGTCCCAGTTCCTCCATCGCGAGGACGTCGACGCGCTGTTCGCGCACCAGCCGGACGATCTCGGCGGCATCGGCCTGCCCCACGAAGGCGTTGCTGGTGGCGACCCGCAGCCGGGGCGCGTCGGCGGCCGGCGCGGCACCCCCGTCCGGCACCAACCTCGGGACCAGCCAGAAGAGTTGCACCACCGCCAGGAGGCCGGCGACCGCCGCCGCCCACCACGAACGGAGCGCCAGCAGCACCCCGAGCGCGAGCACGCCGCCCAGGGCCGCGTACGGCAGCACCACGACGGCGAGCGCGAGCGGCGTCCCGTCGTCCCACCCACCGAAGCGGACCGCCACCAGCCCCGCCGACACCGCCGACACCACCCAGCCGGACCACTCCAGCACCCGTCGCCCCCACACCCACCAGCGTGCCCGCTCCACCGACTTCCCCACCCCTCGCTCCGGCCCCTCGCCTCTGCCTCAGGACGCCCCCGTCCGCGGAGCGGTTCCGGACCGCCGCGCGCACGGCGCCGTCCACCCGGAGCCCAGCGCGCCGAGCGCCGAGCACCGGACGTCGGGCGTCGGGCGTCGGGCGTCGGGCGTCGAGTACCGATCACCGAGTGCCGAACTCCGAACACCGAGTACTGAGCCATTGAGGTGATCATTTCTGCGTGTCCGGACATACCGGTCCGGAGGCCGGGCGAGGGTGGGGCCTGCTCCCGTCCCCTTGCCCGCTGTGAGGCCACCCGTGGTTCATCGACCTTCCCCGCGCCGCAAACGCCTGTACGCCCTGTGCGCGGCGGTCCCGCTGGCCGCGGGGCTCGCGACCCCGTTCGCCCTCGACCGGGCCTTCGCGGCGCCGGACCTGCCGCAGCGCCAGGCGGCGGTCCGCGGGGCCGGCACCCAGCGGCCGATCGGCCCCGACCCGGTGCTCGACCTGCTGACCCACGGCAACCTGACGATGGCCTCGAACTCCGTCCTGACCTGTGACGACAGCGACGGATCGGTCTGCAACGACACCGAGGGCACCAACAACGGCCGCACCAAGTACGTCAAAACCGACCCGACCGCGCCCGGGAACAACGCCTCCTCGGCCCAGCTGGTGATCCCGGCCGGGGCCGAGGTGCTCTCCGCCCGGTTGTACTGGCAGTTCAACCCGACCAACACCAGCACCGCCGGCGGCACCTCCGGGGACATCGACAAGGGCAACACGGTGTCCTGGAAGGTCCCGGGGGGCGCCTCCTACGAGCAGGTCACCGCCGACACCTACGACTGGTTCGACCAGCAGGTCGGCGGCAACCCTCCCGAGCCACTGCTGGCCGGCGCGGGCGTGAAGGACGTCACCGCCCGGGTGAAGGCCGCGGGCGCGGGCAGTTACACCGTCGCGGACATCCAGGCGTGCGCCGGGCGCTCCTCCGCGCAGAACTTCGGCGGCAACAACGTGGGCTGCTGGGGCGGCTGGTCGCTCGTGGTCGCCTACCAGGACCAGGCCGACCCGCTGCGCTACCTCCAGGTCTGGGACGGCTTCCAACTGCTGCGCGACCCCGACAACCTGGCGACGCTCACCCTCGCCGGCATCCGCACCCCGGCCACCGCCCCGCCCGCCACGATGGGCGTCACCGTCGGCGACGGTGACGTCCCGATCTCGGGCGACCAACTGCTGGTCGGCTCCACCATCGACGACCTGACGCTGCTGCCGATGCCCGGCCCGGCCGGTGTCGTCACCGACAACGCCTTCACCAGCCGGATCGACCGGGTCGCCGCAGACGGCACCGGCAGCAACATCACGACCCGCGACCCCGCGCCGGTCAACAACTACGGATACGACGCCCGCACGATCGACGTCACCGGCAGGATCCCCGCCGACGCCACCCAGGCCGTGCTCCGGATCAACGGCGCCGGCGACGCCCTGCACCCGCAGGCCGTCTGGCTCGCCGTCGACGCCCTCGAACCGGACCTGCAGATCACCAAGGCCAACACCCCGGCCGGCACCACCGACAACAACCCGCCCGGTGATGTCGCCCCCGGCGACGACATCACCTACACGTTCACCGTCGCCAATCGGCGCGCCGACGGCAGCACCGGCGACCTCGACACCGCGACCGGCGTCACCGTCACCGACCAGTTGCCCACCGGCACCGCCTTCGTCGCGGACTCCAACCTCTCCTGCTCCGCCGCCGGGCAGACCGTCACCTGCCGGGTCGCCGACCTCGCCCCGGGCGCGAGCACCACCGTCGCCTTCCGGGCCACCGTCGACCGGGCCGCCACCGCCGGAACCGTTCTGGACGACAGCGCCACCCTCACCTTCCGGGGCAACCAGACCCGGCGCGAACAGACCCGCACCAGCAACACCGTGCGCAACACCGTGATCGCCACCCCGGTCTACTCGATCGAGAAGACCGCCACCCCCACCTCCACCACCCCCGGCCGGACCGTCGACTACCGGATCGAGGTCACCAACACCGGCAACGTCGCCGCCCCCGGGGTCACCCTCGACGACAACCTCACGGACGTGCTCTCCCGGGCCTCGTACAACGGTGACGCCGCCACCGACCTGGGCACCGTCACCGTCACCGGCAGCACCCTGCACTGGACCGGCGACCTTCCGGTCGGCGGGAGCGCCACCATCACCTACTCGGTGACCGTGCACAGCTCGCTCACCAGCGACACCGCTCTCGACAACACCGTCACCTCCGCCACCTACCGCAACAACTGCCCGCCCGGTGAGGGCGACGCCCGTTGCCACGCCGACGTCACGGTGACCGTCCCCACGCCGTCACCGTCCCCGACGACCTCGCCCTCACCCACGGCGTCCCCTTCCCCGACGGCGTCCCCGACGGCATCGCCCAGCCCCAGCGCCTCGGCGTCACCCACGGCGACGCACAGCCACCGGCCGACCACCGGGCCGACGCACTCCCCCGGACCTGACGGGGAGCTGCCCAGCACCGGCTCCGGCGCGCTCCCGGTTCTCGCCTTCGGCGCGCTCGGCTGTCTGATGATCGGCCTGCTCGTCCTGCGCACCCGGGGCCGCCGGCACTAGGCTCCCGCACCGCCCCTCTCACAGACCGACAGCGAGCTCGTACCGGGCGCATGGGCCCGGTACGAGCTCGCTGTCCTGGAACGGCGCCTCGGGTTCAGTCCACGCAGGGGATGCCCCCGGCCTTCACCGCGGGGCCCTGCATGGGGAGGTCCGGGGTCGGCTCGGCGGTGGACCCGGTCGACGGGGCCTCCGGCGAGGCGGACGGGCTCGCGGTGAGGGGGGAGTGCGTGGAGCGGGGTGCGGCCGGGGTCGTCGTCCGGGTGGCGACGGGAACCGCGAACGCGGCCTTGGCCTTGGCCCCGGCCGTCGACGGCCCGGCCGAGGCGGGCGGTGCGGCGGGCGTGGTCGCCCCGGGCTGCTCGGCCGGGGCGGCCGGGGAAGCCTCCGGTGGGACCTCGTGGCCGAACAGCTGCTTGACGATGCGCCTGATCTGCCCCGGATCGACGGTGTTGACCTCCTGGCCGCCGATGTTCTTGAACCCGGTGATCGGCAGCGTGTTGAACTCCACGTTGCCGCCGGTCAGGTTGGGCGCCTGCTGGGCGAAGTCCAGGACGTTCCAACGGTCGTCGATGACCACGTCCTTCTTCACGGCGTCGAACAGCCGCTGGAGCCGTCCGAGGTCACCGACGACACCGTCCTGCTTCAACTTGTAGACGACGGAGGAGATGAACGCCTGCTGCCGGTGGGTCCGGTCCAGGTCGCCGTTCTTCAGGTGGTGGCGCTGGCGGACGAACGACAACGCCTGCCGGGCGTCGAGCGAGCTGACGCCCGCCGGGAGCCGCAGCCCCGTCCCGCCGCCCTCGTGGGTCGCCGTGCGGGAGACGATCGGGTCGTCGACCGGATTGTTGAGGCAGACCTGGATCGGCTCCACGGCCTTGGCGATGTCGTAGAAGCCGATCAGGTTCACCTCCGCGAAATGGTCGATCGGGATGTCCAGGAAAGCCTGGACGGTCTGGAGGGTCGCGGCCCGCCCCGCCTCCCGGCTCTGCCGCTCCAACTCCGGCTTGGACAGGCCCTTCCCGCTCAGCTTCTGCTCGGCGGTGCCCTTGGCGATGCCGTACGCCTCCTTGATCTTGTGCATCTTCCCGTCCGCGCCGACGGTCTGCACGTAGTCGTCGCGCGGGACGGACAGGGCCGTCACCCTGCCCCCGTTGGCCGGTATGTGCAGGACGATCAGCGCGTTGGTGTTGTACCCGCCGATCTCGCTGGAGCCGGCGTGCAGTTCCTCCTCGACGAACTCCTTGGGCAGGTCGTTGCCGTCCATGTCCTTGCGGCTGTCGAGGCCGATGAGCAACAGGTTGACGGACTGGTCGAGGTGCGGCGGCGCGTTCTTCCGGGCCTCCGCCAGCGCGCCCGACTTGACCATGCCGCCGTCGAGTTGCCGGTACTCGTACCAGACGAGGCCGCTCGCGCCGAGGACGGCCACCGAGAGGGTGCCGGCCAGGACCCGGCCGACGACGGTCAACGGCCCGGTGCGGGGCTCAGCCATGACGGTGCCTCCGGTCGGTGGTCGGCCCGGCGGCAGCGGCGGCGGCGCGGGCGCGGGCGCGGGTGGAAACGGGGGGCGGGGGTGGGACCTGGGCCTGCGCCGGAATCAGGGTCGGGGCCGGGGACGTGGCCGGGGACGTGCTGGGGCGCGAGGAACGGCCGGTGCGGGCCGACCGCGCAGACCGGGCCGCGAAGGCCGCTCGCCCGACGACGACCGACAGCGCCACCAGCACGGCCGCCGCCATCACCGGGAAGGCGTCGACCACCCAGCGCACGGCCGCCGAGGCGAGCGCCTTGCCCCCCGCGGCGTCGGCGGCCCAGGCGGTGCCGACCCTGGCGGCCAGGACGACGAGCGGCGCGGCGATGACGACCCACCAGCGCCCGGGGCGGGTGCAGCGGGCCGCCGCGAAACCGGTGCCGAGGACGGCGCCGAGGGCGAACAGCGGACCGCCGCCGTTCCCGGCCAGCTCGCCCGCGACCGCGCCGGCCAGCGGCAGCCCGGTCGCGGCCAGCAGGACCGTCGCCGTCCCCCCGGGGCGGGACGGCGGGAGCGCTCCGACCGCCCCTCTCGCGTGTTGTCCGGCCATGCCCCGCACCCCTTCCGCCGTGCCCGTCGATGAACTTCTACAATGCTGTAGAGGAAGATGTGAGCATACAACCCGCCCCGCGGAGCCACCCCGGCCCCACCCGCCACTCCGCTCCCACCGCACCCGTCCGCGGGCCTCCCGGGCGGGAAAACGGCAGGTCAGGGACGGCTAGGATGACCACGAACCGCGCGGAACGAACAGAAGGACCATCATGTTCGAACACCTCAAGAACCTCGCCGACAAGGCCACCGACCTCGCCCGCGAGCACAGCGGCGCCGTCACCCAGGGCCTGGACAAGGTCGCCGGGATCGTCGACGACAAGACGGACGGCAAGTACAGCGGCCACATCGACACCGCTACGGGCAAGGCCAAGGACTTCGTCAACGGCCTCGACGAGTCCAAGTAGCACCGGGGCGACGCGACCCGGCCCGGGCCGCAACGCCCCGGGCCGGACGGTGGCGCGTCAGACCGCGGCGGCCAGGCGCTCGATCCACCGGGCGCGCCACGCGAGCGCGTCCCGGACTCCCTCGGCGATGGTCCGGCGCGGCTCCCAGCCGAGCAGTTCCCGCGCCGCGGTCACGTCGCTGTAGCAGCCGAGCACGTCGCCGGGGCGCGGCTCCGCCTCCCGGACGTCCAGCTTCTCGCCGATCGCCTGCTCGAAGGCCGTGACCAGCTCGCGCACCGTGGTGCCGTCGCCGGTACCGATGTTGACGACCCGGTAGCGGTCCTCGCCCCCGGGCCGCACCACCTCGTCGAACCGGACCAGCGCGGCGACATGGGCGTCGGCGACGTCCTGGACATGGATGTAGTCCCGGATCCCCGAGCCGTCCCGGGTGTCCCAGTCGACACCGGTGATGGTGAACGGCGTGCCGTTGACGTGCGCCTCGATCAGCTTGCCGAGCGCATGGCTCGGCGCGAGGTCCTGGAGACCGGTCCGCAGTCGCGGGTCCGCGCCGATCGGGTTGAAGTAGCGCAGCGCGACGACCCGCGTCCCGTCGGCGTCCGCGCCCCGGGTCCAGTCCTGGAGCACCTGCTCCATCATCTGCTTGGTGCGGGCGTACGGGCTGCTCCCGTCGACGGGGCAGCTCTCGTCGACCCGGCCGGTCGGGGTGGGGCGGTAGATGGAGGCGGAGCTGCTGAAGACCACCCTGGTGCAGCCGTTGCGCTGGAGCGACTCCAACAGGTCGACGGTCTTGCCGACGTTCTCCCGGTAGTAGAACAGCGGCCGCGCCACCGACTCGGGGACGACGATCCGGGCGGCGCAGTGCAGCGTCGCGTCGATGTCGGGATGCTCCGCGAAGATCCGGTCGACCAGCGCCGCGTCCGCGATGTCACCCTGGTAGAACTCCCGGCCCTCGACGAACTCGGCCCGGCCCTTGGAGAGATCGTCCAGGACGACCGGGGTGATGCCCGCGTCCAGCAGCGCGGACGCCACGGTGCTTCCGATGAAGCCTGCCCCGCCGGTGATCAGTACCTTCCGCACGATCCGCCTGCTCCCTTGCCTCGGTACGGGCGCCCAGTGGCGCCCGTTGGCGGGGAGGACGAGCGGTTCGCACCCGGTGGTTCCCGCCGGGAGGCGGTCGCGGTGCCGCCGGAACACCCCGGCGGCGGGAACGGGCTCAGGGGCGGCGGTCGCGGCGGCGCAGCACGAGGCCGCCGACGAGCAGGGCGACGGCGGCGATCGCGGTGCCCACGGCGGCCCGGGTGGCGAGGCCGGACCCGTCGGATCCGGTGGGCCCGGTGGTGCTGCCGGCGGTGGCGGCTGTCGTCCGAGCCGCGGGCCCGCTCGGGGTCCCGGTCGCGGCCCCCGTCGTGGTCCCCGTCGCGGGACCGGCCGTGGGAGCTGCCGTGGGGCCGACCGTGGAGCCGCCCGTGCCCGGACCGGTTGGCGTCGGCAGCGTCGGGTCGGAGATCACCGCGGCCTCGACGTCGAGTTCCCGCTCGCCGTGCCCGAGCGAGGGGAACGCGCAGTCCACCGCGATCCGCCAGTGGCCGGCCGGCAGGAACTCACGCGTGGTGTAGGTGCCCGGCCGCCCCGGCACGGCGACCAGTCGCCACGGCCCGGCGGCACGGCCGTCGGCCGAGGTGGCGGAGAGCGTCCCGGCGAACTGATCGGTGACCGGGTCGCGGTCGTTCTCCCAGGTGGCAACGGTGGTGACGTGCCCGTTCTCCTGTCCGGACACCTCCAGGTGGACGGTGTCCCCGTGCGCGGCGGCGGGGACGGCGGCGGGGGCGAGCACGACCGCCCCGGCGAGGGCCAGGGCGGCGAGGGACTGACGGGTGCGGGGCATCGCGGGTCTTCCTCGTGGAGTGGAACGGGCCGGGTGCGGCCGCCGTTTCAGCGGCGGCCGCACCCGGCTCGGGGGTGTCCGGGGGTCGGGGGTCGACCCCCGGGCGTCAGGTGGTCTTCTGCAGGTTCCAGTGCTGGTACGCCTGGCCGTTCGGCTTCTGCAGCTCCAGCAGCCAACCGCCGTAGTACCAGCGCTTGCTGGCGCCGAGGACGAGGTCCGAGCCGTCGGTGGTCAGGACGACCGCACCGCCCGCGGCGGCGACCCGCCACTTCTGGCCGGCCGCGTCCGAGCACGGCCGCTGCGCGACGTACTGTCCGGCGACCGGGTTGCCGCCGAGCTGCAGGCACTTCTCCGAGCGGACGGACTTGATCCGCAGCGTGCCCGAGCCGGCGTCCTCGAAGGTCCACTTCTGGTTGGCGTAGCCGGTGCGCTGGTAGGCGATGGCCACCGTGCCGTCGTTGAGCGAGCTGCCCCAGAGGTCGGCGGCCTGGCCGGTGAGGCCGTTCAACAGGCTGTAGCGGGTGCCGGGCTGCGGCTTCCCGGCGTCGGCCGCGGTGCGGAAGGCCGCCGCGCGACCCGGCTTGGAGACCGTTCCTCCGGCGTCCCGGACGGCGACCGCGACGGAGTACGAGGTGTCGGGGGCGAGCCGGACCAGGCCGACCACGGTCGCCCGGACGGTGCCGATCGGCTGGCCGTTCAGCAGGACGTCGTAGCCGCTCGCGCCGTTGACCGCGGGCCAGCTCAACACGGCCGAGGTCTGAGTCACCTGACTGACCGTCATGGCCGGCCCGGTGCCGCCGCCGGTGGGCGAGGCGGTCGGGCCCGGGGTCGGCGTCGTCGAACCGGTGGGGCTCGGCGAACCGGTGGAGGTCGGGGTGCCGGTCGGCGTCGGGGTGCCGGTGCCGGTCGGCGAGCCGGTCGGGGTCGGGGTGGCCGTCGGCGAGGCGCCACCGGTGGCGGTCGGGCTCGCGGTGGGCGAACCGGTCGCGGTCGGTGTCCCGGTGGGCGTCGGGGTGCCGCCGGTCGCGGTCGGCGACGGGCCGCGGGTCGGTGTGGTCGTCGGCGGCTTCGTCGGGGTCGGCGAAGCGGTCGGGCTCCGGGTCGGGTCGGGGGTCGGCCCGGTGCCGCCGCCGGCGATCAGGAAGCGGTTGCTGGCGACGTTCCAGTGGGTGGCGAGGTAGCTGCCCGGCGCCGGGTCGGTGTGGTAGTAGTCGTCGTGCCGGCAGTCCAGGCGCATGTCACTGGCGTTGTCCGGGCAGACCGTGCGCATCGCCGGGTAGTACGGGGCGTCCGAGTAGCACATGATGTCCCACTCGTCGACGCAGTGGCCGCCCTTGCTGGAGTTGGGCGCGCTGTTGCTCACCGCGCCCAGGTTGTGGCCGAGTTCGTGCGCGGCGGTGTGGCCGCCCCAGCAGCCCGAGTCGGTCCGGCCGTACGAGGGACCGAAGTTGCTCAGGTTGTCCTGGCCGGGACGCTCGTCGCCGGCGAAGGTGCCGATGCCGCAGTACACCTTGGCGTCGGCGAAGATCATGTACTTGCGGTCCTTGCGATTGAGGCCCTGGGCCGCGATCGCACGGTTGCTGGTGTTGAAGTCGGCCATCTCCGCGTCGGACACCTGGATGTTCAACACCGAGGCGGAGCAGTCGGATTCGGTGACGAACCGGACGTGCCGGACCCCACCCGTCTCCTGGGCGCTCGCGTTGTAGATGACGTCGACGTCGGCCGCCCACTTCTTGAAGGAGGCCAGGTACTGGGCGAAGCGGTCGTTGCCCGGGGTGTGCGCGTAGACCACCTGGACCCGGTTGCCCACGCTGCCGTCACCCTCGCAGACGACGCCCTGGCCACCGGCGGCGGGCGCGGCGGCGGCAGCGGCCGGGTCACCGGCGGCGTCGGCCAGCAGCGTCTTCGTCGTGGCGTCCAGGATCGGCATCGATCCCTTCACCAGGTCGGCGGCGGCGGGCGGTTGGGCGTCGGCCGGAGGCGTCAGCGCGGCCGGCTGGGCGGCCGCGGCGGCCACCGGCGGGACGTCCTTGCGGATGTCCACGTCCTTCGGCGGCGCGTCCGGGCCGTGGCTGCACAGTTCGCCGCCGGTCACCTCCAGGGAGCCCGCGCAGCGGTCGCCGGCGGGCAGGTTCAGTCCGGCGTAGACCAGGCCGCGCTCGGGCTGGTCCTTGGGTATCTCGCTGATCGGCGCGGCCTTCTGGTCGCGCTTCGGCCCGGGTGCCTTGGTCGCGTTCTCGGCCGTGCCGGTCTCGCCCGTGCCGTCGTCGGCGATCGTGCCGGCCATGGCACCGCCCACTCCGTCGGCCGAACCCGCCACCGCGCTCGCCGCGGCGGTGTCGTGGACCGCGGACGAGTCCATGGCGGTGCTGATGCCCAGCGCCCCCGCGACCAGTCCGGCCGCGACCGCCAGGGATATCAGTGCCGTGCGCTTGCCCGTCCGTCGACGCCGCCGACGGCGGAGCTCCGTGCTCCGGTGCCCCATCGGGTGTCTCCTCTCCTCGTGCGAGGCTCCGACCACCGCTCGGGGTGATGGCCTGAACCTTCCGACACTCCGGAGACCGGCCCGGGCGGGCCGGATAACAAAAACCTCTTTTCGAAATTCGCGCGGGCGGACGAGGGGGTCCGGGACGGGATGCCCGGGGCACCCGGTGACGTGCCGTCGGCGCCTGCCGGACGTGGAGCGTCGGACGAGGGCCGTCGGACGTGGACCGTCGGCCGAGAGCCGTCGGACGTGGACCGTCGGGCGAGAGCCGTCGGACGTGGACCGTCGGCCGAGGGCCGTCCGGCGCGGCGTGGGCCGCCGACGAGGGGGCGGTCCGCGCACGCGTCGGGCGCGGCGGCGCGGGCGGAGCCCACGGGTCACGTGGGTCACACAGATCACGTGGGTCTCGTGGGTCACGCGGTCGGACCGGCCGGATCCGGCCGGTCCCCGGAGGTCGGCGCGGCGTCTCAGGCCGCGACGTCGAGCCGCTGCGCGGCGAAGCCGGGGCTGCCCTGCCGGTGCAGCCCGGCGAGACCCGCCGCGAGCCGCTGCGGATCCCCCGCCAGCCAGTACCGGAGGGCGGCCGACAGGGCCGCGCTCACCGGGCCGATCCGCAGCCCGGTCACCGCCGTGATCCGCTCCCCGACCAGCGGGAGCAGCTCGGCGACCGGCGCCGGCAGCCAGAGCGTGACCGCGCACGGCGCGGGCCGGGCCAGCACCCGCAGCAGTCGCAGCACACCCGCGTCCCCGACCCCCGACGCCGGCCCGGCTCCGGTCCCGGCTCCGGTCGCGGTCCCGGCTCCGGTCGCGGTCCCGGTCCCGGTCGCGGTCCCGGTCGCGGCTCCGGTCGCGGCCCCCGGAGCGACGGGGAGCACCGCCGGCTCCGGCCGGACGGCGAAGACCGGGAGGACGTGCAGACTGGGGACAACGTCGATCAGGCCGTCCGCCGCGACGTCGGACATGTCGGCGCCGTGGCCACGGGCGAGTTCACGCAGCAGGGTCCGCTCGGCGGCCGCGATCCTGACGGTCAGCATGACTTCTTCGCAGTCCATGGTCCCAGTTCCCGTCCAGAGCGTGAGGGTGTGCTCGTCCGTTGTCGGTCGTGTACCGGTCAGCCCTTACCGATCATTACCTGCCCGTCAGTAGGGGTCCGCTATCGGCGTGATCAAGCCATAGTGGCCGTCGTAGCGGCGGTACAGGATTCGGCCGCGCCCGTCGCCGGGGTCGGTGTGGAAGACGAAGGGCCAGCAGGTCAGCCAGAGTTGGCGGGCCGCCCCGAAGGTGTCCAGCCGGGGCGCCGGGTGCGCGCTCTCCGTCAGCGGCAGCCCCGAGCCGCCGAGCCGGGCGGCGGAGTGGGCCCGGACCAGCCGGAATCCCCCGTCGGCGGGCATCCGGTGGACCACGCAGTCCTGGCCGGTGAGCGCGTCCGAGAAGAGGTGGAACCGCCGGTCCAGGGCCAGCAGCTCGCGCACCGCCTGCTCGGGTGCGCACCGGGCGAGGAGTACCGACTTCCGCCGGACGATCCGCCGTTCGGCGAGCGGGCGCGGCGTGTACTGGGGGCGGTAGGAGCTCTCGTACGCCGTCGCGAGCCCGATGTCGCCCAGCTCGCGCAGTCGGACGGCGCGCCCGGCGAGGGTGCCGAGCGCCAGGTCGACCGCCTCCCGGACGGTGACCGCGGCCAGCTCCACCCGGACCCGTCCCACCCCCGCCAGGTCCAGCGCGGCCTGGGCGACGGCGGGCCTGGTCAGCGACCGGTCGCGCGGCCGGGTGAGCCGCAACCGGGCGGCGCGCGCGTCCGGCCCGAGGTCCGCGACCAGCTCCAGGCACCGGCTCCGGGCGTACTCCGCGTCCTCGCGGGGCAGTTCGCCCCGGATCTCCACCCGGAGGTCGGGGGCGGGCCGGTGGCGCAGACGGGTCATCAGGGGATCCTCCTCGGTTCGGCACCATGCTGACCCCCCGCGCACCCTCCCGCCGAGGGTCGAAAGGCCCTGCCCACCGGGCAGGACGGCCCGGGCGGAGCCGGGACGGCGCCGGGACGGTCCCCGCTCCGACGGCCTCGCCCGCGAGCGCCCGGCCGACCCCATCGGGACGCCACGCGTACACCTTGAGGACACTCCACCGATGGGGTGATCCACCCGGGTACGGCGCAACGCTCGCGGGACCGGCGCGTTTCCCATGGCGTGCGCCCTCTGGCAGCGGCGCGCGCGGGGTCCGCGTCGACAGGCCCCCGGAACCCGGCTGTCGCGGCGGCGGCTCCGGTGGTACCGCAGCGCCGGACCGTTCGACCGGTCCGACACGACACCCGACCGGTCGCGCCGGACCGTCCCACCGGTCCGCCCCCGGTCCATCTGGTGAGAGGTGATGTCATGATCCTGACGAACGAGACCCGCAGACCGCCCGCCCCGCCCAGAACCCCTGCGGCAGGGCCCCGCCGAGCGGTCGTTCCCCCGCTCGCCCCCGGCGCCCTGCCGGGGCTCGGACACGCCCCGGCCCTGCTGCGGGACCCGCTCGGCTTCCTCGGCTCCCTCTCCCGGTACGGCGACGTGGTCCGGATCCGCCTCGGCCCGCGCACGGTCTGCGTCGTCACCGACGCCGGACTCGTCCACACGCTGCTGGTCGCACTCGCCCACGACTGCCCGCGCGGAGCCGTCCAGGACACCCTCAGGACGGCCTTCGGCGACGGCCTGCTGATGTCCGAGGGCCGAGCCCACCGTGACCGCCGCCGGACCGTCCAGCCCGTCTTCGGTCCCGACCGGATGGCCGGATACCTGGCCGTCATGCACCGGGTCACCGAGGAGCGGGCCGACCGCTGGCGCCCCGGCCAGCTCCTCGACGTGGCCAAGGAGATGAACCATCTCGCGCTGGAGATCGTGACCCGCGCGCTGTTCGACGCCCGGCTGAGCGAGGACGCCACCCTCGCTTTCCACCGCGCCCTGCCCGACCTGGTGAAGGGGCAGATCGTCCAGTCCCTCTACCCGCATCCGGCGCTCGCCCGGCTGCCGCTGCCGGTCAACCGGCGCTTCGACGCGGCCGTCCGGGTGCTCAACCGGGTCGTCGACCAGGCCGTCAACGGCACCGCGCCCGGCGGCCGGTACGGCGGTCACGGTGGGCCCGGTGTTCACGGTGGGCCCGGTGGTCACAGCGGTCATGGCGGGCCCGGCGCCGGTGGATCCGGCGGCTGCCCGATGGCCGGGGGCGGAGGCGGCACCCGGCGCCCCACCCTGCCGGCCCTGCTGCGCGCCGCCGTCGACCCCGCCACCGGCCGGCCGCTCACCGAGGCGGACGTCCGGTCCGAGGCGATCACGATGTTCGGCGCCGGCACCGAGACCGTCTCCACCACGCTGACCTGGCTGTTCGACGAACTGGTCCGGCACCCCGGGGTCGAGGCCCGCGTCCTGGCCGAGCTGGACGAACACCTCCCGGCCGGGACGGTGCCCACCACGGAGGCCCTCGCCCGGCTCACCTACACCCGCGCCGTCACCCAGGAGGTCGTCCGGCTGCACGCGCCGAACGCCTTCCTGATGCGCACCGCGCGGGTCCCGGTCACGCTCGGCGCCTACCGGATCCCGGCCGGCACCGAGCTGCTCTACAGCCTCACCGCCGTCCACCGCGACCCGGCGCTATACCCGGACCCGCTCCGGTTCGACCCCGGCCGCTGGTACGACGCCGACGGGGCGGAGGGCGGGGGCACCGGCGGCACCGCCACGGCCCGCCAGGCGTTCCTCCCGTTCGGCGCCGGAAAGCACAAGTGCATCGGCGAGACCTTCGCCTGGGCCGAGTTGATCGTGGCGACCGCGGCCATCCTGCGCCGCTGGCGCCCGACGGCCGTCCCCCACGCGCGGGCCCGCGAGGTCGTCTGGACGACCGTCCAGGCCCAGGGCCTGCGGGTGCGACTCGAACCGCGCGGCGACGACCGGCCCCCGCACGCCCCCGGCGCGCGCCGCACCCCCGCGCCGGGCGGCCGGGACGACACGCCGGCCCGGTGCCTGCCGATCACCGGTCCGCGCCGGTCCACCCTGCTGCCCGCCCGGTCGACCGTCCTGCCCGGCCGCTCCGTTCCCGCCCGCTCCTACCCGGAGGCGCTGCACACCACCGCCCTGCGGACCGCCGCCCGGACGGTCGCCCGCACGGCGTCACGGACCGCTTCGCGCACGGCCGCCCTGCGCACCGCGAAGGCCCGGACCACGGACACGCGCACCTCGGACGCACGCACCGGGTCACGTGCCACGGACGCGCGCAGCGGGTCGCGCACCGCCGATTCACGGACCACCTCGCGCACCGCCGAACGCACGGGCCCGCGTCCCCGCAGCGGTGGCGGTGGTGGCGGCGAGGCACTCGCCCCGGGCGCGGGCACCGTCCGGTCCCCCACCTCCCCCCGGCGCCTCGTCCTGCTCGGGCCCACCACGGCCGTCCCCCGGCCCGCACCGTCCTCCCGCACCGCACCGACGCCCCGGCCGGGGCACACCGACGCGACCGCCTCCCCGCTGCTCCGACCGGGCACCGAGGCGGCCCGCACCCCGGCCGAACTGCGCGCCGCCACCGCCCGGCACGGCGACTGGGCGCTCGCCCACGGCCTGCTCGCCCCGGCCGACCTCAGCCGCTACCAGTCCTACGCGCTGCCCGAGTTGATCGGCCACGCCTACCCCCGCGCCCGCGGCGCGGAACTGGACCTGCTGGTCGACATCCTGGGCTGGTTCACCATCCTCGACGACCACTTCGACGGCCCGCCGGGTCGCGACCCCGCCCGGGCCCGCGCCATCGTCGGCCCCATGCTGGCCGTCACCACCGGCCGGCCCGTCCCGGTCGGCGGTCCGCACCCCCACCTGCTCGACGCCTGGCGGGAACTGTGGCAGCGCCAGACCGCCCCGATGTCACCGGAGTGGCGCCGGCGCAGCGCCGAGGAATGGCGCTCCTGCCTGGAGACCTTCCTCGCCGAAACCGCCCACCGGGCCGCGCGCACCCACCCCGACCTCGCCGAGACCGTCCGGCTGCGCCGCCACGCCAGCTGCCTCTATCCGTTCATGGGCATACTGGAGCACGTCCACGGCGGTGATGCCCCGGCCGCCCTGCACCGGGACCCCGCGCTGCACCGACTGCGCGCGAACACCGCCGACGTGGCGACCCTGATCAACGACCTCTACTCGGCCGACCGCGAGGAACGCCAACAGGTCGCGGCCTTCAACACCGTGCTCACCCTGCAACGGGTCCGCGGCTGCACCCGGGCCCGGGCGGTCCGGTCCGTCGGGACGAGGATCGCCCGGCTGACCTCGGAGAGCGAGGCCCTGCGCCGTCGGCTGCTGCTCAGCCACCCGGAGGGCGACTGGTACCTCCGCGGCACCCGGGAACTCGTCGCGGGCGTCCACGCCTGGACCAGCACCAGCCGCCGCTACCGCGGAGCGGACGCGGCGCGCTGACGCCGGGCGGTCCAGGTCACTTCCGGTCGCCGAGGGCGAAGAGCAGCAGGACGAAGCCGGCGAACAGGTGCGTGGCGAAGATGTAGATGCCCGCCCGGATCAGCATCGCCCGACGCCGCGCCTTCTCCTCCAGCGTCGCCCGCTCCCCCGGCACCGGGGCCCGGGAGGGGGACGGGGCCGTCGGGCTCACCGGGCCCACGGTCCCGTCGGGGCCGCTCGTGGTCCCGTCCGGGCTCATCGGTGGCCCGCCGGGGCCACCGGGGCCACGGGCGCGCGCAGTTCGCCGAGCAGCGCGTCCTGGTCGGCGATCAGCTCGGTCAGGATCCGTCGGGCGGCCCGCAGCAACTCGGCGACGTCCGGTGTGCCGAGGGCGTAGACGACGGTGTTGCCCTCACGGGTCGCGGTGACCAGCTGGGTCCGGCGCAGGACGGAGAGCTGCTGGGAGAGGTTGGAGGGCTCGATCCGGATCTCGGCCAGCAGCTCGCGCACCGGTCGTGGTCCGTCCTGGAGCAGTTCCAGGACACGGATGCGGACCGGGTGTCCGAGCGTGCGGAAGAACTCCGCCTTCGCCTGGTAGAGCGGAACCGGCATCGTCCGTTCTCTCCTGCGGATCGGGGAAGGGGCCGTTCGCCGCCTGGCGGCGTGAAGCATCATCCTTGCGGATGAAGATTTCTTCAAGTCGTCATCACCGAATCGGGAGAACAGCGTCGCCGACCGGCACTCGGCCGGACACCGCGAGGAACGGCGGTGGAGCAGCCGGTCGGCGACCGGCAACCGATCCGACGCGGTCGGACGGCCGGGGCACGGACGCACAACGTACGGCGCACGACACACGGCGCATGACACACAGCGCATGACACACGGCGCACGGCGCACGGCGCACGGCGCACGGAAGCAAAGCGGAGGGAAGGAAGAAGGAAGGAGGGAGCGGGCGGCCGGACGGCGAGGGGAAAGCGGTCGGACGACAGTGCGGGCCCGGGATCCCCGGACCCCGGGCCCGCACCGCCCTACCGGGCGCGCGTCATCAACACGGCACCGCGACGTCGACGGTCACCGGAACGGGACCCCACGGGTAGGCGGCGGCACTGAAGCTGCCGTGCACGATGGAGCCGCACGGAACGGTGCCACCGACGCCGCGCACCTGCACGGTGCTGGCGGTGAAGCGGGTGTAGCCGCTGATCGAGCCGAGCGACGCGCCGCCGACAACCTGGCCGGACAGGCCGGTGATCAGCTCGACGGTCTGCGGCCACGGGGTGCCGGGGCTCGGCGGGCCGGCCAGGCTGATCTGCCCGTACAGCTGGACGCTGTCGCCGGTGATCTCGGCGCACACCCGGGTCGACAGGCCGGCCTGCAGGCCGGAGGCGCCGCAGGTGGTGGTGGTGCCGATGATGCCCGTGGTGCTGGCCTGGGCAGCGCTCGCCTCGGCCGGCACGGCCAGCAGGGCCGCCGCGCCGACGATCCCGGCCGCGGTCAGGGTGAGTCGGTTCATCCGCATGTCCGCTCCTCCTCTTCTCTCTTTGATTGCAAGGAATCAGCTGGCCACATGTGACATTTCACATGTGGCATGTCGTAAGACTTTCATGCGATTCCAATGCAGAAAAGGACCAAGATCCGAACACCCGATGATCAGACTGGAAACTGGCCTTCAATGGCGTGATGTTCCGCCCTCGCTGGCTTGAATCACTACTCACCCAGCGGCAATCGGCCAACACTCAGCCGCTGGGCACTCTCGATCGCCATGTCCATGAATGCGAGAGCGTCGGCCCGCCGGATGAACGGGTTCGGATAGAGGGAACGGCGCCGCCCGCCGTCCCGGACCCGCAGGCACTCGTCGACGATCCGGTGCCACCGCTCGTCGAACACCGCCCGGGCGTACTCACCGGCCCCCCTCTTCGAGGCGATCCGCCCGGTGGCCAGCGTGTAGTGCGCGCGGCTCACCCCGAGCACACCGTGGGCCGGGCCGGCGCCTCCCAGAAGGGCCAGCCCCGACCGCGAGGCCAGCCGCGAGGAGCGGCGACGCCACGGACGCCAGTGCTCCTCCAGGCTCCCCGCAGTCCACACCGCCAGCTCCCCCGGCCCGGTGTCGATCATCAACTCCTGGGCCCGCGGACCACAGAGCGTGACGCCGTGGCGGGCCAGCGTGTGCCAGAGCACCGGGGTGCGGTCGGTTCTGACCCGGTGCCGGACCGTCCCCCCGAACACCTGCGGCCCCGGCGCCGCCTGCGCGGGCGGGCCCGCGAGCTCGTGCCAGGTCAGATACGGGCCGTCGAACGCGGGGCGCGGATAGCGGGCCGCCAGCCGGGCGTGGGCGCGCTCCAGCCCCGCGAGCTGCGCCGCCGTCACCGGATCGGCGGACACGGCCACGAAGTCGATGTCGCTCCGCGACGGGTGGAAGTCCCCCAGGGCGGTGGAACCGACCACGTAGAGGCCCTCGACCAGCCCGGGTGCAGCGGCGTCGACCAGGGTCAGGTAGGCGTCGGCGATCTCGTGTACGAGAGGGTGCACAGTCACGGCCGCAAGCCTGCCACCCGGATGACCCTCCGTGTCCGCTCGTTTCCGCTAAGGATCGGCGCGTGTTGGTCAGCCGTGCACCCTCTTCGCGCCACCCTCACCCCCTTTCGCGCCACCCCCTCGCCACCCTCGCCACCCGCGCCACCCCGGGCGGGGGCGGGCGGACAGCGACGGACGGGGGCGGACGGACACCCGGCGGGCGCCGGTGAGCGGGTGCCGGACGGCAGGTACCGGTGAGCGGGTGCCGGACGGCGGGTGAGGGGCGGGGCTCCGGGCTCAGACCTCAGGGGCGGCCGAGGGAGGCACGGAGGGTGTCCACCCGGCCGACCGCACCGCTGAACTCCGCGGCGTCCAGACGACCGCTGTCGAGAGCGACCGCGAGGGCCTCGGCGGCGGCGTCGCCCTGCTGGATGTCGCGGGCGGAGCAGAGCAGGAGGTCCATGCCCGCCCCGGCCGCGGCGACGGCACGGTCCCCGGTGTCACCGAAAGCGGTGAGAGCACCGGCCTCCAGGGCGTCGGTGACGGTCACCCCGCGGAACCCGAGGCGCCGGCGCAGCTCACCCTGGACGACCGCGCTCGACAGTCCGGCCGGACGGTCCGCGTCGAGAGCCGGGTAGACCGCCCAGGAGGCCATCACCAGCCGGACCCCGCCGGCGATGGCGGCACGGTAGGGTTCCTCGCCCCGCGCCCGGAGTTCGGCCAGCGGAACCGGCAGGACGACCGGCCGCTCGTCGGTGTTCTCCCCACGGGCCGCGGCGCCGAGGCCGGGGAAGTGCTTGGCGGTGGCGGCCACCCCCGACCGCTGCTGGGCGGTGAGGAACGCCGTGCCCAACTCGGCCACCAGGTCCGGCTTCCCCCCGTACGACCGCCCGAACTGGTCGATGAAGTTGTCCGGCGTGTCGAAGACGTCGAGCACCGGCGCGAGGTTGACGTTCAGGCCCGCCCCGGCCAGGGTGCCGGCCGCTCCCGCGCCCGCCCGGGCGGCCTCCCCGACCGGATCCGCGGCGGCCCGGGCCTCACCGGCCGGGCCGACCGGGGCTCCGGGCAGTCGGCGGACCTTCCCTCCCTCCTGGTCGGTCATCAGCAACAGCGGGGCACCGGACGGGGACTCCTTCGCTGCGGCCTTCAACAGCACTACCGCCGCGCCGAGTTGCTCGGGCGACGGGGCGTTCTCCTTGAACAGGATGACGCCCGCGGCGCGCCCCGCCCGGATGGTGTCGAGCAGCTCGGGCGGAGGGGTGTCGCCCGGGTAGGAGTAGACGATCCGACGGCCGGCGAGCCGGAGCGACGCGGTGGTGGGCACGGTCGCGGTCCTCTCGGTGGGAGTCTCGGTCCCCGGGTTGGTACCGGCCGGGCCGATGCCGGTAGCGGTACCGCTGATGGTGCCTGTACCTGTACCTGTGCCCGTGCCCGGGTCGGCCGAGTCGGTTTCCTGGCCCACCGACGTCGGCCGGTCGGGCGGCGCCGGTGCGGCCAGGGGACCGACCGGGCCGAGCGCGGCCGCCGGGCCCACCGCCGCCAGCAGCAGGGCCAGGAGCGCGAAGCGGAGCGGCCGACGGACCGGTCGACGGGTCCGTCGCGGTGGGCGCGGTGGGCGGGGCGTGGGGCGTCCACGGTCGGGTGTCGACATCCGGCCTCCCTCGGTCGATCGGGTCCGGGCCGGTCGGGCGAACCGGTCCCGCGGTGCGCCGGTGGCGCAGGACGTCCGGGGTTCGCCGACCGCCCGGGCCATCGGTCCGGGACGACGACGAACCGGGCCGGCGACCCGGTCGGGACACCTGTCCCGGACCGCCAGGATGCGGGATCCGTGCGCGGGAGTCGACGGTTCGACGGCGGACACGCCGCCGGTGCGCCGGGCGCCGTGCTGCGGTGCCGTGCCGCCACGGCGCCGTGCCGACGGCCGTGGCGACAGCCGTGGCGGGACACGGTGAAGCACGACTGCCGGACGAACCCTCTCCCTTGTCCCACGTGCCGGCGCGGACGAGTGACAGCAGCAGCCTCACCCCGGGAGCGGTGGTCCCGCCTCCCGGAGCAGCCGTCCGAGGACGGCGATGCCCTCCTCGATCTCGCCCGGTGCACCGGCCGCGTATCCGAGGACCAGCCCCGGCGGGTGCGGCAGCCGGGCGTGCCAGGACAGCGGGTGCAGCTTCACTCCGTGGGCCAGCGCCGCCGCCGCGAGCTCGGTGTCGGTACAGGGCAGGCCGCCCGGGAAGGTGAGCATGAGGTGCAGCCCGGCCGCCGCACCGTGGACCTCGGCACCGGGCAGATGGGCCGCGACAGCGGCGGTCGTCGCGTCACGTCGGCGCCGGTGACGGGTGCGCTGCAAGCGGAGGTGGCGCTCCAGCGCGCCCGATTCCATCAGATGGGCGAGGACCAGCTGCGGGAGCGCGGCGTTGCCGAGGTCGCTGAGCCGCTTGGCGTCGACCAGGGCGTCCCGGTAGCGGGTGGGGGCGAGCACCCAGCCGGTGCGCAGCGCGGGAGCGAGCAGCTTGGAGACGCTGCCCAGGTAGAGGACCTGCTCGGGGAGGGCGCCGCGCAGCGCCGGCACGGGCGGGCGGTCGTAGCGGTGCTCGGCGTCGTAGTCGTCCTCGATCACGAGCCCACCGTCGGCCGCCCACTGGAGCAGCTCCCGCCGGCGGGCACCACCGAGCACCACGCCGGTCGGGAACTGGTGCGCGGGCGTCATCAGTACGGCGCGGGCGCCGACGGCACGCAACGCGTCGACCCGGATTCCCTCGGCGTCGACGGGGACGGGCGGGGTCGCGGTGATCCGGTGGCCGAGGTGCTGCCGGGTGCCGAGGGAGCCCGGATCCTCGACGGCGACCACGTCGAGACCGTCCGCCCGGAGCACCTCGCCGACGAGGGCGAGCGCCTGGGCCGCCCCGGCCACGACGAGGATCTCCGCGGGGTCGGCGCGGATGCCGCGGTTGCGGGCCAGCCAGTCCGCGACGGCACGGCGCAGGGCGGGTGTGCCGCGCGGGTCGCCGTAGCCGAAGTCCGGTGCGGCGAGGTCGCGCAGGACGGCGCGTTCGGCGCGCAGCCAGGCGGCGCGGGGGAAGGCGGCGAGGTCGGGGACGCCGGGTGTGAGGTCGATCCGGGCGGGGGCGGTGCGCAGGGAGTCGAAGACGGTCGTGGCGGGTTCGCCGTCGAACGGCGAGGCGGGCGCGGGACCGGTGACGCCGACGGCTCCGGGGCGGGCGGCCCCCGGGCGGGCGCCCCTCGGGTGAATGGGCTCCGGGTGTACGGGCTCCGGGTGTACGGGCTCAGGACGGGCGGGCTCAGGACGGGCGGCCGTCAGTGGGGCCCGAAGGGACGGCGGGGTCTGCGCGGTCGGCGGCGCGGCCCCCGGGGCGAACTGGTCGACCACGACGGTGCCGCCCCGGCCCAGGCCCGCGATCCGCCCCTCCTCGGCCAGCCGCCGGTAGGCGTCGGTCACCACACCGCGGGAGACCCGCAGGTCGGTGGCGAGCACCCGGGTGGCGGGCAGTCGGCTGCCGACAGGGAGGCGGCCGTCACCGATCGCGTCGCGGAGCTGCCGCGCCAGCCAGTCGGCGAGCCCACCGGCGGGCGCCTGCCCGGGGTCGAGCTGGAGGAAGTCCGAACCCGCCGTTCTGGACCTGTCGATCGAATGATCATTGGACCTGTGCACCGGTCCATTGTGCCGAGAGGGTGAAGGCATGACGACCACCACAGCCTCCGCCGCCACCTCCACCACCCCCTCCGCCGTCGCCGCCCCTTCACCGTCCGACCCGGGCCCCTACGTGCACGGCTACTCCCCCACCGAGGCCCGCCGCTTGGGTGACCAGGCCGACGTCCTCGCCGGACTGCTGCACGCCGGCACGGCGTACCCGGCGGGCAGCCGGGTCCTGGAGGCCGGCTGCGGGGTCGGCGCCCAGACGGTGCACCTGCTGGAGTCCAGCCCGGGACTGCTGCTGACGGCCGCCGACGTCTCCGCCGACTCGCTGGCCCGGGCCCGGGCCCGGGTCGCGGAGCAGTTGCCGGAGGCCCAGGTCACCTGGCACCACGGTGATCTGCACCGGCTGCCCTTCCCCGACGGAGCGTTCGACCACCTCTTCGTCTGCTTCGTGCTGGAACACCTCGCCGACCCGGCGGCAGCACTGACCGCCCTGCGCCGGGTCCTGCGCCCCGGCGGCACCGTCACGGTGATCGAGGGCGACCACGGCTCGGCGTTCTTCCACCCCCGCGGCGAGGCCGCGCAGCGGGTCGTCGGCCACCTGGTCCGACTCCAGGCGGACGGCGGCGGGGACGGCCTGCTAGGGCGCCGGCTGTACCCGTTGCTCGCCGAGGCCGGGTTCCGGGACATCTCCGTCGCCCCGCGCACGATGTACGCGGACGGCGCCAGGCCCGACCTGGCCGAGGCGTTCACCCGGCGCACCTTCGTCGCGATGGTCGAGGCGGTCCGCGCCGACGCCCTCGCGGCCGGCCTGGACACGGCCGAGGAGTTCGACCGCGGTGTCACCGAGCTGCGCCGCACGGCCGAGCCGGACGGGTCGTTCCACTACACGTTCTTCAAGGCGGTGGCGGTCAACCCGTGACCGGTCGTCGACGGTGGGGCGCCGGTCACTCCGGATCGTCCCCGAGGGTGCCGAGGAGGGTGCGCAGCGCCGCGACGAAGTCGGCGGTCCTCGCCCCGTCGAGGTCGCCCAGGATGCGGCGCTCGGTCGCCAGGTGGTCCGGCAGGGCACGGTCGATCAGGGCGTAGCCCTCCTCGGTGAGCTCGACCTCGCGGCTCCGGCCGTCGGAACCGCTGGGGGTGCGGGTGACCAGGCCCCGCGCCTCCAGCCGGTCGAGGCGCTGGCTGATCGCCCCGGAGGTGACCATCGCGGACTGCATCAGCAGAGTCGGCGTCAGCCGGTACGGCGGGCCGCTGCGGCGCAGGGTGGCGAGCACGTCGAAGGAGGCGAAGTCGAGGTCGTGCCGGGCGAAGGTCTCCTTCAGCTCGGCGTCGACCAGTCGGGACAGCCGCTTGAGGCGGCCGATCACCTCCATCGGCGAGACATCCAGGTCGGGGCGCTCGGCGCCCCACTGCTGCACGATCCGGTCCACATGATCCACGCGCTCTGCCATGCCCTCAGCCTAAACGATGCCTTAGCGGTGAGATACCTCACAGCACCCACCCTTCGAACAAGCCTTGCCGAGATGCCTTAGCACTGAGATATATTGGCTTAGTGCTAAGGAATCGACTCGCCATCGTGCTACTGACCGCCCTCGCCCCCGCCATCTGGGGCTCCACCTACCTCGTCACCACCGAACTCCTCCCGCCGGGGCGCCCGCTGCTCGCCGGTGTGCTCCGCGCCCTGCCCGCCGGACTGCTGCTGATCGCCCTCACCCGCCGCCTGCCGACCGGCAGTTGGTGGTGGCGCTCGCTCGTCCTCGGCGCCCTGAACATCGGTGCCTTCTTCGCCCTCCTCTTCGTCGCCGCGTACCGACTGCCCGGCGGGGTCGCCGCCACGGTCGGCGCCGTGCAGCCGCTGATCGCCGCCGGCCTCTCGTCCGCCCTGCTGGGCGACCGACTCTCTCCCCGCATCCTCTTCTCCGGCATCGCCGGGGTGGCCGGCGTCAGCCTGCTGGTCCTGCGTGCCGGCGCCCAGTTGGACACCCTCGGCCTCGTGGCCGCACTGGGCGGCGCGGTGGTCATGGCGACCGGCGTCGTCCTCTCCAAGCGCTGGACGTCACCGGCGTCACTGCTCGCCACCACCGGATGGCAGCTCACCGCCGGCGGCCTGCTGCTGCTCCCGGTCGCCCTCCTGGTCGAGGGGCCGCCCCCTTCCCACCTCACCGGCGCCAACCTGCTCGGCTACGGCTACCTGAGCCTCATCGGCGCGGCCGTCGCCTACGCGCTCTGGTTCCGCGGCATCCGCGCCCTGCCGCCGACCTCCGTCACCTTCCTCGGTCTGCTCAGCCCCGTGGTCGCCACCGCCCTCGGCTGGCTCGCCCTCGGCCAGGACCTCTCGCCGGTCCAGGCCCTCGGCGCGCTGATCGTGCTCGGCTCCCTCGTCGCCGCCCAGACCCAGCACCCGCGCACCCCGTCGACGCGGACGCCCGGACGCCCCGCCGACGTACCCTCCGACGAGAGCGGTCGGCCCGTCAGCAGCCGTACGCACCAGTCCGCCTGACCGGGCACTCGCTCACATCCCTTCCCCCTCCCTTCCTCGTCGCACCAAGGAGAACCACCGTGAACATCACCGTTTTCGGCGCCACCGGCAACGTCGGCAGCCGGGTCGTGGCCGAGGCCCTCTCCCGCGGCCACCACGTCACCGCCGTACTGCGCGACCCGCACCGCCCGCACGCGTTCCCCGCCACCGTCCGGGTCGCCACCGGTGACGCCCGCGACCCCGAGGACGTCCGCCGCCTCGCCGCCGGCCAGGACCTCCTGATCACGGCCACTCGCCCGGCCCCCGGGCGGGAGGACGAACTGGCCGTCGCCACCAAGGGTCTGCTCTCCGGACTGGCCGGCACCGGCGTCCGACTGCTGGTCGTCGGCGGCGCCGGAAGCCTCACCCTGCCCGACGGCTCCGGCGTCACCCTCGCCGACTCCCCGGACTTCCCCGCCGCTCTGCTGCCCATCGCCAACGCCTGCGGCGAGCAGCTCTCCCTCTACCTCGCCGAGACCGAGGTCGACTGGACCTACCTCAGCCCCTCCGCCCTCCTCGCGCCGGGCGAGCGCACCGGACACTTCCGGCTCGGCCGCGACGAACTTCTCGTCGACGCCGACGGCGCCTCGACCATCTCCATGGAGGACCTCGCCGTCGCCCTCCTCGACGAGGCCGAGCGGCCCGCCCACCGCCGCACCCGCTTCACCGCCGGCTACTGAGTGCCGCCCACCGGCATGCCTCCCCCCACCCTCTCCGCCCGAAACACCCCATCGCCGACACGATGGGGTGTTTCGGGCGGAGAGGAGTGACGACACGTCAATTACGTGATGGGGAGGTACTTCCATGGAGTGCGGGGCTGTACCGGGACACCCTGTCGAGGTGGTGCAGGCACCACCGGAAAGACGGGTGCCCGCCTGATCGACCACGATCGATCCAACCGTCAGGATCGTGCCATGACCACAGGAGACCTGACCCGTACCGCCAACACCTCCACCACCGAAGCCCCCTGCAGCGAGATCTCCACCGACCGCACCCGCCGCACCCGCCGAGGCACGCTCGGCCGGCGCACCGCCGCACTGCTCGCCCTCCTCACCGTCGCCTCCGCGACCGGCACCACCGGTGCCGTCGCGGCGCCCGCCGGAGCGGTCGGCCCCGCCGTCCCCACCCGCTACGCCCACCAGCAACTCACCTGGCAGACCTGCGCGGAGGAGGCCACCCTGGAGTGCGCCACCATGACCGCGCCGAGGGACTGGCACCACCCGGGCCGCGGCCCGGACATCACCGTCGCGGTCTCCCGGCACCGCGCGACCGATCCGGCCCGGCGGATCGGCACCCTGATCACGGCCGCGGGCGGCCCCGGCGGCCAGGGGCTGCTCCGCCCGGCGGACCACGTGCGCAACGCGCCCGCCCTCGGCGCCTCCTACGACATCATCGGTTTCGACCAGCGCGGCGTCGGCCACAGCACCCGGGCCGTCTGCCAGACCCCCGAGGAGTTCCGCTCCTTCTTCTCCGGGGACTTCCGCGACGACACGCCGGCCGACCGCGCCCGCGTGATCGCCAACTCGACCGCCCTCGCCGCCGGCTGCGAGCAGCGCAGCGGCGGCCTGCTGCCCTTCCTCACCACCGAGCAGACGGCGCGGGACATCGACCTGCTGCGCGCCCTCCTCGGCGAGCGCCGGATCAGCTACTACGGACCGTCCTACGCCACGATGATCGGCGCCTACTACGCGACACTCTTCCCGCACCGGATCGAACGGATGGTGCTGGACAGCAACATCGGTTTCGACGGCACCTGGGAGCGGTTCCAGCTGGGCCAGCCGATGAGCTTCCAGCGGCGCTTCGACGAGGACTTCCTGCCGTGGCTCGCCGCCCGCGACGCCACCTACCACTACGGCACCACCCCCGCCGAGGTGAAGGCCCGCTGGGAAGCCCGCCGCGCCGCCCTGCACGAGCACCCGATCGTCGACGGCCAACTCACCCTCGGCCCGAACCAGCTGGACAACGGCACCATCCAGGGCATCTACCGCGAGAACAACGGCTTCACCCTGCTGGCCACCGCGCTGACCGCGCTCGACGACTGGCCGGCCGCCGACCCGGCTGCCCGCACCACGGCCCGGCGGGTCTTCGGCGACTACCTCAGCCCGGAGTTCCTGGCCGAGTTCTTCGCCGTCACCTGCGGCGACACCCCCTGGACCCGGGACCTCTCCCTCTGGGCCGACCGGGGCGCCGAGAACACCGCCCGCTGGCCGCTGGTCGGGGCCCGCAGCCTCGCCTTCGCCGCCGTCTGCGCCTCCTGGCCGACCCCCACCGCACCCCGGGTCCGGGTCACCGGCGCGGGCCTGCCCCCCACCCTGATGCTCAACTCGGTGCACGACCCCGCGACGTACTACGAAGCCGCGCTCTCCGCCCACCGGGCCCTGCGTGGCTCCCGCCTGGTGACCGTCACCGGCAACGGCGACCACGGCCAGTACCCCGGCCCCAACACCTGCGTCCGCGAAGCCGTCGAGTCCTACCTCCTGGCCGGCACCGCCCCCGCCGGCGACCTCACCTGTCCCTCCCCCGGGACGTCCTGAAGCGGCCCGGACCGTGGTCGGGCCGGACCACGGAACGGTCCGTCGCCGGGTCTCCCCCCGGAGGACCCGGCGACGGCGCGCACGGCGGACGCGGGCGGCGGCCCGCCGGTTCAGCGGCTCAGCAGATCAAGGGACGAGGGGCTCGGGCAAGCGAATCAGGGGCGGTCCAGGGTGATGGAGTTGATCGGGGTGAGGTCGGCGTAGACACCGGCCTGGGCGGCGATGTCGTAACCGCAGCCGCCGCCGTTGTAGCCGGTGCACAGGTGGGCGTGGGCTCCGCCGGACTGGTTGTTGAGCACCCAGTGCCAGCCGTTCTGGTTGCGGAGGTTGTGGGCGCCGTAGCTGTAGAAGACATCGGTCGGGGGGCGGCTGGTGTCGGAGTCCTGGGGGTAGATGCAGACCGCCCCGTACGGGCACCCGTCCCAGGAGCCGTCGGCCGCCTGGGCGCCGGAGCTCCCCATCGTGGTGACGGCGGCCGCCGCGAGGGCGAGCGCGGCGAAGGTGTGCATGATCTTGCGCATGGTGGTGCTCCCTCAGATGCAGGTCCGGTCCGGATCCGGCCGGTGTTCAGCAGCGTAGGAAGCCACCACCCGCAGCGGTCCCTGACGAATGACAGGGTGGTGCGGAGCCAGGGGCGCGGTGCACGGAGCGCGGTGCACGGGGCGCGGGTCAGCTTGCCGCCGCGAAGGTGTCGCAGCGGGCCGGGTCGCCGAAGCGGTAGCCGGCGGTGAACCACGCCTTGCGCTGGTCCGAGGAGCCATGGGTCCAGGTCTCCGGGTCGATCCGGCCGGTGGACTGCTTCTGGATCCGGTCGTCACCGACGGCAGCGGCCGCGTCCAGGCCCTGGGCGATGTCCTGATCGGTCAGGGTGCGGATCAGCGGCCGTCCGGTGGACGCCTGCGGGGTGGTGGTCGCATGGTGCGCCCACACACCGGCGTAGCAGTCCGCCTGGAGTTCGAGCTTCACCGAGGCACTGTTGGCGCCCTGCCGGTCGCGGCCGACCTTCTGCATGGTGCCGGTCAGGTTCTGGATGTGGTGCCCGTACTCGTGCGCGACGACATATGCCTCGGCGAACGGGCCGCCGGAGGCACCGAAGCGGGTGGCCAGCTCGTCGAAGAAGCCGAGATCGAAGTAGGCCCGCCGGTCGGCCGGGCAGTAGAACGGGCCGACCGCCGAGCTCGCAGCACCGCAGCCGGTGGACACCCGCCCGGTGAAGAGGACCGTCTCGGCGGGACGGTAGGCCACACCGGACCGGGGCAGTTGGCCGCCCCAGTAGTCCTGGAGGCTGTTGGTGACGGCGACGATCCGGCAGTCCTGGCGGTTGTTGGCGTCGGCACCGGTCCGGCAGACCTGTTGCACCTCGCCCGCCGTGGTGCCCCGGCCGGACCCGGCACCCGTGTCTCCCCCGCTGTCGGAGAGCCCGAGGACACTCGGGTCGACACCGAAGAGCACGGCGATCAGGACGGCGATCAGACCGGCCGCACCACCCCCGACGGCGACCTTCCCCCCGGGGATGCGGCGCCGGTCGTCGACCTGCGAGGTGTCGAGGTCGCCCTGATCGTCGAACTGCATGCCTGCCGTCCCTCGTGGTGCCGACGGCGTCCCACGACGCCGCGCGACCGGCCACGGCCGCCCGGCCACGCTAACCGCTCGACCGACCACCGCCGAGGAAGGACGCGCAGGTCAGGGGCGGTTCTCCAGCCCCTCGGGCGGAGCGCCGCCGAACGGACCGTCCCGCCCGGCCGAGCACGCCCCACCGGACCCACCGGACCCACAGAACCCACCGGGCCCACCGGGCTACCGGACCCAGACCAACTGAACCCGCCGGACCCACCGGCGGTACCGCAGGACCCGCGCCGGGGCGGGTCCTGCGGTCGGCCCGCCTACCGGGCGGCGGCCGGAGCCGGGGCGTACCCGGCCGGCCGGGCGGTGAACGTGCCCCGGCCCTGGGTGCGGCTGCGCAGGGCGGTCGCGTAGCCGAACAGCTCGGCCAGCGGCACGACCGCCGTCACCGTCGCCGCAGTACCGCGCGGGTCCGAGCCCTGGACCCGGCCCCGACGGGCGGCGAGGTCACCGAGGACCCCGCCCACCGCCTCCTGAGGCACGGTCACCGCCACCTCGACGACCGGTTCCAGCAGCACCATCCGGCAGAGGCGCAGCGCGTCCCGCAGCGCCGTCCGCCCGGCGGTGCGGAAGGCGAGGTCCGAGGAGTCCTTGGTGTGGGTGGCCCCGTCGGTCAGGGTGACCCGCAGGCCCGTGACCGGGTGGCCGCCCAGCGGGCCCTCGGTGAGTGCGTCCCGGCAGCCCGCCTCGACCGCCTGGACGTACTCCTTCGGCACCCGGCCACCGGTCACGGTGGACGCGAACACGAAGCCCCCTCCCTCCTGCGCGCCGACCGGTCCGTCCAGCGGCGTCACGTCGATCACGACCTGGGCGAACTGGCCGGCGCCGCCGTCCTGCTTGACGTGACGGTGGACATGGCCGGTGACGCCGCGTTCGACCGTCTCCCGGTGGGCGACCTCCGGGCGGCCGACGGTCACCTCCAGGCCGTTGTGGTCGCGGCGGATCTTCTCCACCGCCACCTCCAGGTGCAGCTCGCCCAGACCCGAGAGCACCCGCTGCCCGGTCTCCGGATCGGTGCGGACGACCAGGGACGGGTCCTCCTCCGCGAGCCGGGCCAGCGCGACCGCCAACCGGTCGGTGTCGACCGAGCGCCGCGCCTCGACGGCCACCGTCACCACCGGCTCGGCGGTGACGGGCGGTTCGAGGACCAGCGGCGCGCCGGGCGCGCAGAGCGTGGCTCCCGTGCGGGCGGCCTTGACACCGATCACCGCGACGATGTCCCCGGCGACCGCCGAGTCCGTCTCCGTGTGACTGTCCGCCTGCACCCGCAGGATCCGGGCGATCCGTTCGGTACGGCCGGTCGTGGCGTCGAGCACGGTGTCCCCCTTTCGCAGTGTTCCGGTGTAGAGACGGAGATAGGTCAGACGGCCGGAGGCGGTGACGTTCACCTTGAACACCAGCGCGGTGAGCGGCCCGGCCGGATCGGCGGCCCGCTCCAGCTCGGCGCTCTCGGCATCCTCGGCGCCCACCGAGCCGGCCACTCCCACCGAGCCCGCGGCACCCACGGCGGATCCGCGCACCGCGGGGACGTCCAGCGGCGAGGGCAGGTAGGCCGTGACAGCGGCCAGCAGCGGTTCGACACCGCGGTTGCGGTAGGCC
This sequence comes from Kitasatospora sp. NPDC094019, assembly GCF_044764505.1. Taxonomy (NCBI): domain Bacteria; kingdom Bacillati; phylum Actinomycetota; class Actinomycetes; order Kitasatosporales; family Streptomycetaceae; genus Kitasatospora; species Kitasatospora sp. NPDC094019. The sequence goes on along the minus strand of NZ_JBIWIF010000002.1, from coordinate 277,109 downwards.
GATCCGCACAGCACGACCACGGCCTCGCCGCTGTGGGTGAGGTCCCGCAGCGCCGCGGTCAGGGTCGCGGTGGAGAGCGCCGTGTGTTCGTAGTACTCCTCGAGCGCGGCCGGATGGAGTCCGGCCACGGCCTCGTCCAGCCGGCGGCGCCGGTGCTCGGCCTCGGACCTCAGCTCCTCCGGTACCGGACCCTCCCGCAGGACGTCCCGTCCGGGACCGTCGTCCCAGGTCAGGGCACGCATCGTCAGCAGGTCGACGACGCCGATGAAGTCGCCCTCCCGCCCGACGGGCAGCTGGACGGCGAGCGGGACCGGGTGCAGCCGTTCCCTGATCGAGGCGACGGCCGCGTCCAGGTCCGCGCCGGCCCGGTCCATCTTGTTGACGAAGGCGATCCGGGGCACGCCGTGCCGGTCGGCCTGGCGCCAGACGCTCTCGCTCTGCGGCTCCACTCCCGCGACGGCGTCGAACACCGCGACCGCTCCGTCCAGCACCCGCAGCGAGCGTTCGACCTCGTCCGCGAAGTCGACGTGCCCGGGGGTGTCGATGAGGTTGATCCGATGACCGTCCCAGAGGCAGCTGACGGCGGCGGCGAAGATGGTGATGCCGCGTTCGCGCTCCTGCGGGTGGCAGTCGGTGACGGTGGTTCCGTCGTGGACCTCGCCGCGCTTGTGGGTCTCGCCGGCCAGGAAGAGGATCCGCTCGGTGACGGTGGTCTTGCCCGCGTCCACGTGGGCCAGGATCCCCAGGTTGCGGACGGTGGTGATGCCGGCCAGGACGGCGGCGGCAGTGTCGGTGACGGCGTTGTGCGTACGGCGGACGTCGGTGCGCATGGCCCGGTGCCTTTCGAGGTGGAGCGAGGTGCTGGGGCAGCGCGATTACGGCGACGACGCGCACGGGAGCCCTGTCGGCCTCCGGTCCACCCCTTCCGGCCCCGGCCCACCCCGGTCCCGACCCCGCCCGGCTCACCCGGCGCGCCAACCCGGTCGGCCCGGTCACACACGGGCACAGCCACGGGACAGCCACGGGCACAGCCGCCGCCGAGCACCCGGACCCACAGGACCCCGGGCACTCGAAGCAGACAGAAGGGCAAGAAGGACAGAGGAACAGGGACGGAAGAGAAGGCAGAAGTGCCGGAAGGCGGCGAACGGCCGAAAGGACGACCCGAGGTCAGCGGTGCGTCGCGCTGGTCCGGTGCCGGCCGCGCAGCGGGCACCGGAGGGACGAGGACACCAGGATCACCTCGAACCGGGACGAGGGGATGACGGCAGCGATGCGGTGTCGCACGACCGGTCCTCCCTCAGCTCATCACGGCGGCACCGCCACCGGAACCACGGCGGTGCGTCTCTGGATGCCGAGTGTAGGGAGCGGACCCCCTCCGGGTCACGCGGTTTTCCCGGTTCCTCGCGGCCTCGCCTTCCACGCACCGACCTTGTGACAGGCGGGTCTTGATCCTGCAACAGCACCGCGTACGCACCGACCGGGCCTCCTAGGCTGCGCCGCATGAGTCTTTCAGCCACCGATGTGGCCGCCGCCGGCGCGGCCTGGGTATGGAAACCGGACGACGCCGAGGTGGTCGAGACCGACGAGTACACGATCCTGCGACTGCCCGAGCACGTCGCGTTCGACCTCTCGGTGGTCTCCTTCACCCCGGCCGGACCCCTCCCCGCCGCCGTCGACGCGGTACTGGACCGCGCCCGCGCCTTCGGGCCGCCGATCCTGGACTGGCAGGTGCTGGTCGGCTCCCCGGCCGGTCTGGCCGCCGAACTCGCGGCCCGGGGCGGACGGGTGAAACTCGGCCTGGAGCTGCTGGCCGCGGACCTGAGCGGGGGCACGCCCGCACTGCGGCCGCCGACGGTGGACGTGTCGCTCCGCTGGGCGACGGACCTCGCGACGGCGCGGGACGCGGCGGCGGTCGAGGTCACCGGGTTCCGCGGCACGCTCCCACCCGAGGAGCGGATCGAAGCGAACGCGGCGAGGGTCGCGAAGGCCCTTCCGGCCGGCGAGGGCGGCGTGGTCGTCGCGTACGTCGACGGCGAACCGGCCGGTTGCGGCGGCGTCTCGATCGTGGAGGGGGTCGCCCGCCTCACCGGCGGGGTGGTCGCACCGCCCTGGCGGGGCCGGGGCGTGTACCGGGCGGTGCTCGCCGCCCGGCTCGACTACGCGGCGGCGCACGGCTCGGCGATGGCCCTGGTCAAGGCCAACAGCACCACGTCCGGCCCGATCCTGCGCCGAGCCGGTTTCACGACCTTCGGCCCGGAGCCCGTCTACGCCGTCCCCCTGCACTGAGCCCACGCACCCGCCGGTACAGCGGCCCCGAACGCGGAACCACCTCGCACCTCCCGCGCGTCGGAGGGCGTGTGCGTACGCACCGGCCGCCCGGCGCGGCCGTGCGGAGTCGGAGGAATCCGGGGAGGCTCTCCAGGTGTTGATCCCACTCGTCCTGCTGATCGCCGGTGTCGGCCTGGTCCTCATGGGCGTCGACAAGCTGAACGCCGCCGAGCCCACCTGCTACGGCCGGCCCATGTCACCCGGCGACGTCTGCCACGTCCAGGTCAAAGGTTCCTTCGGCGACGGCATGCCGGAACCTCACGACACCACCTACCAGGAGCAGTTGGACAGTCTGACCAGCGGTGGCTGGACGGCGGTCGGCGTCGGCGCCGTCCTGCTGGCCCTCGCGGTCGTGATCATGATCTCCTGGTCCGTCACCGCCGCCCGCCAGGACCGGGAGTACTGAGCCCGGGTCGCCCGCCCGCCGCACCGACCCCCGCCGCACCGACCCCCGCACCACCGACCCCGGCCGCTCCCGCAGGCACATGAACGCCCCGCGGGAGCGGCCGGAGAATCGTGGGCGGCCCGAGCGGGCCGAGCGGCGCCCGTCAGCCTTTCGCCGCGCCCGTCAGCCCTTCGCGGCCGCGTAGGCCGTTTCGGCGGCGAAGCCCCAGCCCGGGGCGGCGTCCCACGGCACCAGCAGCGCGTCGTCCGTCGCGTAGACGTAGCCGGCGCCCCGGGTGAAGGCGGCGTCGAGAGTGGTGCGCATCGCGGCCTGGTCCGGAGTGTCGTACACCAGGTGCCAGAAGGCCGTGCCGCTGACGTCGAGGGCCGCGCCGGAGTAGTAGCCCGCCGTGGGATTGAAGACGTTGCCGCCCAGCCAGGCCCCGGTGTAGTCGTCGTAGTCCCCCTCGAAGGTCACGAAGACGTCGGCCGTGCGGTGGCCGGGTTCGAGGTAGCAGTCGGCGACGGCGGTGCCCGGGTTGTTCACCACCAGGTCCTGGGCCTGCGGGGCGACGGCGTAGACGGTCTCCTGGACGTAGTGGCGCAGGTCCGCGTAGTAGTCGCGGGCGGCGTTGTCCGGGCCGCAGTCGCGGCCGGTCTGGTCGAAGAAGATGCCGTCGACGTGCAGCCGGTGGTCCGCGGTCCTGAGGTAGTTGTCGACCACCGCGCGGACGGCGGATGCCGTGAGCGAGCCGTGGCCGGTGTCGACGTAGCCCAGCACCCGGGTGCGGGTGCCGTGCGCGGTGGTCCCGGCGCGCAGCGCGTCGGCCTGCGCCTGCCAGGCCGCGTCGAAGGGGGCGTAGCCGTTGGACGGGTTGAGGACGACGACCGACGGCGCCGGGCGGGCGCTCGCCGCGGCGGCCAGCATCGGCTCGCCGGGCAGGACATAGGCCGGAACAGCGACCTCCAGACCGTGGGGTCTCTCGGCGGTCGCCGCGTCGGCCCCGCTGGGGGACGCCAGCGCGGCCGCGGTGAGCGCCACGCCGACCAGCAGGACGGGCAGGGTCTTGGTGAACGAACGCATCGGGTCCCTTGCTCGCAGAAGACAAAGAAGCGGGAGAGGGCTCCCCCGCGGCGCCCGGGCAGGTCCGTCCAGCCCCTGGCGCCCCGCCCCCTCCACCCGCCCCGGCCGGGTCGGGCGCTCCCATTCCTACCGGTCCGATCCGCTCCCAGTGGCCAACTTCTGGTGAACGCAAGGAAGTTCGCACAAGCACCGACGTCACCGCGAATCCCTCCGGACACCTCCGCCACTACTGCCACCACTGCCACCACTGCCACCCGCACCACCCACCCGCTCTCCTGCCGCACCACCCGCACCGGCCGGCGCGACGCGCCCGACGGACCGCACCGGGCGCGAGCGCGCCGAACGCGGGCGCGCCGAACGCGGGCGGCCGAGCGCCACCCCCGCCAGCACCAGCAGCAACCCGGCGAACTGGGGCGGGCCGAGCCGCTCGCCCGCCACCGCGGTGCCGAGCAGCACTCCGGTCAGCGGATTGAGCAGCCCCAGCAGCCCGACCGTGCCCGCCGGCAGCCGTCTCAGGCCGGTGAACCAGGCCGCGAAGGCCAACGCGGTCGCGACCAGCGAGACGTAGCCGAAGGCCGCCAGCTCACGTCCGGCGGGCACCGAGGGCGCGCCCTCGAAGGCGACGGCCAGGGGCAGCAGGACCAGCCCGCCCGCCAGGAGCTGCCACGCGGTGGTGGCGAGGACGTCCGCGCCCTCGCGCCACCGGGCGGCCAGGACGTAGCCGAGCGAGGAGACCAGCATCGCCGCCGCCGAGGCGGCCAGGCCCGGCAGGCTGACCGGCTCACTCCTGGTCAGCAGCATCAGCCCGACACCGGCCAGACCGACCAGCGCGCCGAGCAGGTGCGCCCGGGCGGGGCGGGCGGCGGTCAGGATCCAGGCCAGGAGCAGCATCGCGAGCGGCGAGGCCGCCATCACGGTCGAGGCGACACTGGTGGCCAGGGACTGCGAGGCGATGTAGAGCAGGACGAAGAATCCCGCCGTGTTGAGCAGCCCGAGGACGGCCGTCCGCCACCACCAGGCTCCCCGCGGCCGACGCGGGCGCAGCGCGAGCAGGAGCAGCCCCGCGGGCAGGGCCCGCAGAGCGGCTCCCCAGAGCGGGCGGTCCGCCGGGAGGAACTCGCGGGTGACGAAGTAGTTAGCTCCCCACGCGACCGGCGCGACGGCGGTCAGCAGCACCCATCGAAAACTGGCTTCCATGGAAGACAATATACCTTCCATGGAAGCTACTGCGCTAGGATGGAGCCATGGCACCCACCGCCTCCACCTCCGGCCCCGACGACGAGCGCGACCACGGACCCACCGACGCCGTCACCGACCACGTCACCGACCACGTCGCGGCCATCCAGGCCGCGTGGCACCGGGAGCGGCCCGACCTCGACGTGTCCCCGCAAGCGGTGATCGGGCGGTTGCACCGACTGTCCGGCCGGCTGACCGAGGAGCTGTGCCTGGTCTACGGCCGCTACGGCCTCGGCGAGGGCGAGTTCGACGTCCTCGCCGCACTCCGCCGGGCGGGCGCGCCGTTCGAGCGCGCACCCGGAGAACTCGCCGCCCACACCATGGTCACCACCGGTGCCATGACCAAACGGATCGACCGGCTGGAACGGGCGGGCCTGGTCACCCGCCGTCGCAGCGAGGCCGACGGCCGGGCCCGGGTGGTGGCCCTCACCGAAGCCGGACGACGGCTCTTCGACGAGGCGTTCACGGCGCACATGCGCAACGAGCACCGCCTGCTGGGCGTCCTCACCCCCGAGGAGGCGTCCACCTTGGAAGCCCTGCTGACGGCCTGGCAGCGCCGCCTCGACCACCCCGACCCGCCCCGGGCCGGGCACCTCGCCCAGGAGAACCCGGCCGGGTGATCACCGGGACGCCGGGACGCGTCGCCACGCGCCGACGGCCCTCCCGTCCGCTCGTCCCCTCTCCTCCCCGTCCGTCGACGGCCCCGCCCGACCCGATAGCCTCATGGCGAACCGCGACCAAGGGGGTGGGTGCGTGTCCGAGTTCTCCGTGCGGAACTTCTACGACGAGTTGGCCCGTGACTACCACCTGATCTTCCGGGACTGGGACGCGAGCATGGCGCATCAGGCCGGAGTGCTGGGCGAGTTGCTCGGCCGGGGCCTCGGGGCGGGGCCGCAGCGGATCCTGGACTGCTCGTGCGGGATCGGGACCCAGGCGATCGGGCTGGCCTCCGCCGGACACCGGGTGGTCGGCAGCGACCTCAGCCCGGCCGCCGCCGCCCGGGCCGCGGCCGAGGCGGTGGCCCGGGGTGGCCGGCTTCCGGCCGCGGCGGCGGACATGCGCCGACTGCCGTTCGCGGACGAGGTCTTCGACGCGATCGTCTGCGCGGACAACTCGCTGCCGCACCTGCTCTCCGGTGAGGACCTCCGGGCCGCGCTCCTCGGTATGAGGCGGGTCCTCCGGGAGGACGGCCTGCTGCTGCTCACCGTCCGGGACTACGACGAGGCACGGCGCACCAGGCCCACCGCGACACCTCCGCAGGTCTCCGAAACGAGCGCGGGGAAGGTGATCACCTTCCAGCTCTGGCACTGGCACGAGGACGGCGAACGCTACGACCTGGAGCACTTCCAGCTCGTCCCGGAGGAGAACACCCCGGACGCCCCGGACGCCCGGGACACCTGGGACACCCGGGTCCGCCGGACCACCTACTGGGCGCTGACCCGCTCACAACTGACAGCGTTCGTGGCCGAGGCAGGCTTCGCCGACATCACCTGGCACCATCCGGAGTCCAGTGGGTTCTACCAACCCGTGCTCACCGCCCGCCGCGGTGGCCCGGACAGCGGCTCCGTCGCGACCGGGCGCTCCGTTCGCCCGTGACGGACCCGCGGAGCGACGGAGCGGCGAACCGACGACGGACGAACACGCGGACCGGCGAACACCCGGACAGGCAGAGAAATCCGGATGATCCGGCCCGATCCCGCACGATAGTGTCACCGGATGGCGAATCGGACCTGGGAGCTCGTACTGCTCGGTGGCGCCTCCGGCGTCGGGAAGAGCGTGGCGGCCGCCCGGATCGCCGGGGCAACCGGTGCCTTTGTGGTGGAGTTCGACGACGTGGTCGCCGCCCTCCAGGAGCTCACCACTGCCGCACAGCACCCGGCGCTGCACCATTTCGACGGACCCGGCGCGCCCGAGCAGCCGGAGGAAGCGTGGCCGCCCGGGCGCGTACTGGAGCTCCAGATCGCCACCGCCGAGGCCCTGGAGCCGGCCGTGCTCGGCGTGGTCCGCAACCGGCTGACCGTCCCCGTTCCGGCCGTGATCGAGGGCGACTACCTCACTCCGGCCGCCTGTGCCCGGGCGGTCGCCCTCGGGCGGGCGACGGGCCGGGACGTCCGGGCGGTGTTCCTGCACGAGGGCGACGCGGACCGGATCACCGCCAACTACGCGGAGCGCGAACCGGCGAGCGGCCCCCAGACGGGGCGCGCCGAGGTCGGCGCCCGGTACTCGCACTGGCTCGCCCAGCAGGCCCGTCGACACGCGCTCCCGGTGGTCGACTGCCGCCCGTGGAGCACCCTCGCCGACCGCCTGGACGCCGCCCTGGCCGACACTCCGGCCGCCGGCTTGTCGACCAACGCACCGACCGGCGCGTCGGCCGAGGGCCCGAGCGGTCAGACCAGCGTGTAACCGCCGCTGCGGAAGGTCGAACCGACGTTGCTGCAGTAGGCGTAGGACCACACCCCGCCCGAGCGGGTGGGTCCGTACACCACCTGGTTGTTGGCACAGACGGCCCACGCGTAGTAGCCGCGGGTGCCGTCGCAGGAGGCGCCGTAACTCACGTAGTTGCTGTACGTCGAGCAGGTGGCCACCCGCGCGGGCGCGGCCGAGGCCGGGACGGCGGCGAGGACCGGGACGGCGAGTGCGGCGGTGGCGGCGACGGCCGCGGCGACGGTACGGATGCTCATGACTTTCCCTCCGGTGAAGGTCACTGACGAGGACCTGCACCCACTGTCGGGCACTCACTCGCGCCGAAACCGGCACCAGGACGGGAAACGGCGCCCCGACCCCGAACGCCCCGACCCCGAACGCACCGATCCCGAACGCACCGGCCCCGAACGCCCCGACCCGGAAGACCGCGGAACGGAGCGGCCCACCACCACCCCCGCCCCCGGCCGTGGTCCGGGGGACACCGCCGGCCCTGGCATGATCGCCGTATGAACGACCGAATCATTGCCGCCTGTGACGGGGCGGCCAAGGGAAACCCGGGCCCGGCGGCCTGGGCCTATGTGGTGGCGGACAGCACCGGGGCGCCGCAGCGCTGGCAGGCCGGACCTCTTGGGCACAGCACCAACAACGTGGGCGAACTGACCGCGCTGGAGCGGTTGCTGGCTGCCACGGACCCCGCCGTGCCACTGGAGGTCCGACTGGACAGCACCTACACCCGTGATTCGGTCACCAAATGGCTGAAGGGCTGGAAGCGCAACGGCTGGAAGACCGCCGCGGGCAAACCGGTCGCCAACCAGGAGCTGATCCAGCGGATCGACGAGCTGCTGGACGGCCGGGACGTCACCTTCGTCTACGTGCCCGCCCACCAGGTGGACGGCGACCCCCTGAACGCCGTGGCCGACAAGGCCGCCAGTGACGCCGCCCGGACCCAGGAGGCGGCGGGCGGGACGGCCGCCGACCTCCCCGTACCGGACCCGGCCGCGAGCAGCCCCGCCCGCGGTGGAGCCTCCCGCGGCGGCGCGGCCCGGAGCAGCACCCGGAGCGCGGGAACGGCCGCCCCGGCAGCGGCGAAGCGCCGGCCCTCGGGCGGCGGCGCTCCGACGCTGTCCGCGCGCTTCCCCGGCACCTGCCCGTGCTCGCGGCCCTATGCCAAGGGTGACAGGATCACCAAGGTGGGCAGCAGTTGGGGCCACCCGGAGTGCGCGACGGCAGCGCAGGACTGAGGTCCCGCGCCAGGGTCCTCCGGCGGGCCCGAACGACCCGGGCGACCTGAGCGGCCAGGGCGACCCGCGCGGTCGAACCGCCCTGGCCGCCCTGGCGCCTCAGGTAGCGTCCGGGCGCCGGTCCGCGCGGCGGGCCCTGAGCCAGCCCACGGCGGCGACGAGTCCGACCGTGCCGCCCACGCCGATCTTCACGGCCCCCTTGGCGACCAGCCAGCCGAGGCCGGGAGCCGTCCAGCCCAGCCCGTGCAGCACGAGCAGCATCACCAACCCGCCGCAAGCCGCGGCGAGTACGGTGACCAGGACGGCCGGACCGGTCGACAACTCGTGCTCCACCGGCGCCGCGCCTCCCACCTCGGGCGACAATTCCTGGGCCCTGGGCACCGGATCGTTCGTTCCCCCAACATTCATGGGGCGAGTCTAGCGAGGCGTTCGATCCGGCCGAACCCCGCCGATCGGCCCGTCCGTCCGCCCGGCACCAGCAGCTCCGAGCGTCAGCGCCGGGCGTGGTGGGTGTCCCCGGCGTGCTCGCCGGTCTCCCGGTCGGGAAAGCTGACGGCCAGGGTGACCCGGTACTCGAAGACGTCGTCGCGATGGCCGGGGACGCGCGCCCAGGCCAGCGAGTGCACCTCGGCCTCCGGTGCCTGTCGGCACCAGGCGGCAGCCTCCTCCAGCGCGCGGGCCGCCGACCGCCCGGTGCACACCACCGCGGTGTACGCGGCCACCGCGAGGTCCCCTCCGGTCCGTCCGGCCCGGGAGGCGGCCCGGACGGCGGCTGCCGCATGGGTGAGGTCACGGGCGAGGTCGTCCACGACCCGGGGCGGCGCGGGCAGCGCGGCCGGGGCCTCGACCACGGTCTCCGGCAGGTTGGTGCTCATGTCAGGGCCTCCGTCCCTCAGGTGTTCCCACTGGTCGCGCTCCCCGCCCCGTCCCGGGATCCGCCTGATCACGGGCTCAGAATGCCGGGCCACCGTTCCTGGCATGACCACTTTCACCAGAACGTCACCCGTCCGGGGAAGACGCCCTCCGGTCCTCGACAGCGACCCGACCGCACTGGTATGGAGGGGTTCCGCATCCGGCCTGGTCAGTCGCCCGGCCGAGGGCGCCGCCGGGAGCCCGGCCGCACGTGCGCGTACCACCCCCGTGCCCCGGACCGCCGTCCCGGCCTCCGGACGCGCCCGCTCCGCGACCATGGCCGCGCCCGTGACCGGGCTGTCCAACTCTCGTAGCAGGAACGGGAAATACCGGCTCGATCCGGGCCGTAGGATCCTGCCACCACGCAGTCCGCCGCACCGGTGGACGACCATCGGAGGGGATTCCATGGACCGCAGGACACCGCTCACGTCCGGCCGCCGGTACGCCTGGCTGCCCGCGCTGGCCCTCGCGGCCGTCGCGGTGGCCGGCTGCTCGTCCTCGGGCGGTGGATCGACCGCCGCCTCCGCGCCGCCGAGCACCGCCGCGACCACCGCGCCCACGACCCCCGCCGCACCGCCCACGTCCACGTCCACCGCCACCGCCACCGCCACCGCGACACCGACGACCCCGCCCACCGCCGCGCCCGCGACCACCCCGGCCGGTGCCGGCAAGCGCCCCGCGGACGCCTGCAGCCTCCTCACCTCCCCGCAGGTCATCGCCGCCGTGGGCACCGCGGGCCCGTTCACCGGCACCCACCCCGACCCGGTGGACGGCAAGCCGGTCTGGGGCTGCACCTGGGGCTCCCGCCAGTCCTACGTCCACATCCGGGAGTCGTCCCCGTCCACCCTCGCCTCGCTGAAGGCCAACCCGGACTACACGGCCACCCCGCTCCCGGGCGCCGGCCGCGAGGCATACCTGATCCAGCGCAAGGACGGCTTCCGACCCTCGGTGATCTTCGTCGCCGACGACAACCGCGTCTACGACATCGAGGTGGTCAAGGACCGCGGCCCGAACGACGACGCCAACGCCCCGGCCGAGGCGGCGGCCGCGAGCGGCCTGGCACTGGCCCTGTCCAAGCTGGTCTGAAGCTTTCCGCAGAAGTCCGGTGCGGGCAGCTCGGCGTCTGCTCCGGCCTGCGTGTTCATCCGGTTCGGGTGAGGTTGTGCAACTGCGCGACGGCCCGCACCACGCGGACGCCGTTGGTCGACTCCGCCTCGCCGGACACTGTCCGGCGAGGCGGAACGACACGAGGGGCGAGGCCCGGATCCTGGCGAACGCTCTGCCGCTGAGAACTCCCAAGAAACGATCTTCGGCACGCTTGGATCACTCCGGAGCCGGTGATCTGGAGGTGCGAAGTGGCGCGGCCGAAGCCGTGGGAGGTGGACGAGGGACCGTGGGCAGTGATCGCCCCGCTGCTGCCTGAGATCCAGCGTCGCACTCGATATCCCGCTCGCAGGCGGCATCCGAACCCGTTGGTGTTCCGGGGCATCCCCTTCGTGCCGCACACCGGGATCTCCTGGGAACACCTGCCGCAGGAGCTCGGCTTCGACTCGGGCACGACCTTCTGGCGTCGCCCGACGAATCCCCCTCGAATCAGCCAGCGCTGCCAATGGCAGCCTCGTAGCCGCGATCCCGTGTGACCGGGAAGGCCCACTCCACCATGTCGGCCCACGCATCGATCTCGGCGTGGCCCGCCCTGACGGCGCTGATCAGTTCCTCGATGACGTCGAGCTTCGGTCGGCCGACGTACTGGCCGAGTTGCTCCATCGACACCTCTTGGTACGTCATTCCCAGCTGCCACCAGAAACGCATGAGGTAACGACACTCCTGGGGGTCACGGTCATCCGCCAGGCGATCATGAACGACCCTCCGGGCACGCCGGAGCTGCTCATCGTCACGGAAACCGTCGCGCAGGTCAGTCAGAGACACGCCAGGACCCTAGCAAGCCCGTGCAACTGCGCCCCTGGTGGCGAGCCAGGTGACCCAACTGCACAGCGGGTCCGCGAACTTCTTCACCACTCGCTTCGTGCCGGAATTCACCGTGTCGTCGCCGACCGGCCCGAGCCGTGGTCGAACCCGGCGCTGGGCGTCGGCGGACATCCTGCCGGATCGCCCCACCGACGACTGTTGGGAATTCCAACTCCGTTGCACCACTTAATAGTTGACCAAACTCACGATAGTGGAATCCTCTGGGCTTCGGTCCAGCCGGTGCCCGGTGCGGCGCACCGACCGACAGGGGGAGGAGATGATGAGGACTGCGGCAATCGCGTTACGGCGCGGATCCCGTTGGGCCGTCTCGGCGGCGACGGCGGTGGCCCTGTTGCTCGGTGGGGCGGGTGTCGCGAGGGCGGCCTCCTCCGGCGATCCCGGGCCACCGACCCGGACGGCAGGACCGTCCACGTCGGCCAGTCCGGGCCCTCCGGTCCCGCCGGACAGGAGGAGCCGGGGCGGATCCTGGAATTCGGGGCCGGCCGCGGTCCTCCCCCGGGAACGAGTCCCGCCGGCATCCCCACCGGGCAGCCGTCAACCCTGTCGGAGTCGCTCCGCGGCCTGGGCAGGCGTGTCGTAGTAGCCGGGCCGTGCCAGCAGGACCGAGCTGAAGTAGTAGCCCTGCTCCTCCTCCGGCTCGTCGTCGGCCGCGAACGGGCGCCAGAGACTCAGCAACAGGTCGAAGGCGACGAAGGACGCCGGATCGTCCGGGTCCGCCTCGATCGCGGTGTACTCGCCCATGCGTCGCACCAGCTCACGGGCCGGAGTCGCGAACACGTCCAGGTCCCGGAAGGCGACTCGGTCCCCCGGGAACGACGGCCTTCCGAGCTCAATGGCTTCGAGCATGTCCCGTGTGCAGTGGATGCCGATCATCAGTCCACCGGGACGGAAGACGTGCTGACCCGGCCGGTCGGATTCCGAGACCGTGGAGGGGTCGCGCAGTGAGTCCAGCGCCGCGCCGGCCGCCTGCCGATCCATACCGATCCGCAGCGGGCCGACGCCGTACGGCGGGGTGAGGTCGAAGTCCATGCGGACATCATCCCGAACGGGTCTGTCAACAGGTCGCTCCGGCCGGTGGTCAGCGTCGGTTCACGATCCGGTCACCGGTTACCGCTCGCCGTCCGGCGTCATGCCTCCTCGCACCCATTCGTCACGGACCGCACGGTGATTCCGGCGCCTCCACCCTCTACTCGGTTCGGGTGAAGGTCCGTCCACCGATCGAGGCGGCGAGTGCTCGGCACCCTAGTCTCGGTGACGGACCGTCACTGTTGTCGGCACCGTCACCACTCGGATGTCCACGGTCCGTTCGCAATCGCGGGAACGCGTCGATCCGGAAGGGCCACCGGCACCATGACACATTCATCGGACGGACACCGAGCGACGGCCGGCGGGCCCTCCCGACGCGGGCTGCTGCGGATCGGCCTCGGGGTCGCGGCGGGAGCGGGGGCTCTCGGTCCGGGGGTCCTCGGTCCGGGCGCGCCGGCGGCGAGGGCCAACGGCCCGTACGACCCGACCGCCCCGACCGTCGCGGCCAAGGTGCGGAACCTCAGCGGCCCGGCCGAGACCGGACCGTTCTCGGCGCCGTGGACGGACCTCGGCATCCCCGTCCGCTGCCCCGACGGCACCCTGCTCTTCGTCTGCGGCGACACCTTCGGCGGCGACGAGGTGGGCGCGGGCGACTGGAACGCCCCGGTCGGCCTGCGGTCCAGCAGCGCGAGGCTCGACAACCTGCGCATCGACGGCGTCGTCCGCGGGGAGCACGGCATCAGCCTCGTCGACGAGCCGCACAACCCGGTCGGCGGCGCCTTCACGACCGCGATCCCGTCCGACGCCTTCGTCGTCGACGGGGTGATGTACATGCACCTCATGCGCGGCGTCATCTACGACACCCACCACACCGACTTCTGGCGTTCCACCGACAACGGCGAGACCTGGGAGTACCTCTGCCAGTGGCCGGGGGACCTGCACGGCGGGCAGTTCCAGCAGAAGACGTACGCCGTGGCCGACGACGGCTACTGCTACGTGCTGTCCACGGTCTTCGACCGGGAGGCGGAGTCGGGCATGCTGCTGCACCGGGTACGGCAGGACCGTCTCGGCGAGCCGGACGCCTACGAGCCGTGGGGGTTCGCGGACGGCGGCTGGCGGTGGAACGCGCCCGCCCCGACGACCGTGCTCGGCACCCGCAGGTGGGGCGAGCTGTGCTTCCGCGCCATGGACGGGAAGTACGTGCTCACCTGGCTCAACATGGACCCGCTCTCGATCAGGGCGATGGTCTTCCCGCTGCCGACCTCCGACCTGACCAGGACGCTGGAGCAGACCATGATCCTCCCGGGCAGCCCGGGCCAGGAGGTGGGCGGCCTCGTCGCCAGCCCGTACGGGGGGTTCGTCGTGCCCGGATCGACCTTCGGCGACTTCCACATCGTCGTCAGCCAGTGGTACGACACCAGGAACTACCGGATCATGCAGTACCGCGTCGCCATGCTGTCCTGATCCCGGCCCCGGAGCCCGCCCCGCCCCCGTCCGACGGCCCCCGCCCCGTCGACGCTCCTCGCCCCCGGCCGGCGCCCCCACCCCGGGGCGGGGGCGCCGCCGCCCGGCGCAGCGCGTTCCCCCCGGGGCGTGAACGGGGCGGGCTCCGGGGCACCGGGCGGATGCGGCCACGGCCCGGGCGTTCGCAGAATGACGCCACGGCGCCGTAGCCGTACTCCTCCCGACAGCCAAGGCGGATCGCATGAGCCGATCTCACCCACCCGCGCACTCCACCGGACCGGACTCCAGTGGTCCGGACCCCGCCGGAGCCGGCCCCGCCGGTCCGGACCTGGAACCGATACCCCGGGCCGCGATACCCGGCGCCGCGACCTCCCGGATCCGCACCTCCCCGCCGTCGGGCCCCGCGCCCGGGCCGACGACGGTCCCCCGGCGGAAGCGCTCCGGGGCGGCCCTGCTCTCCGGCTTCGCGCTGCTCGCCCCGGCCCTCGCGGCCGGCGCGCTCGGCGGCGCGGCCCCCGCCCGGGCCGACAGCCCGACCGTCTCGGTCAACACCATGCGCACCGCCTGGGACGCCAACGAACCCGGCCTCGGGCCCGCCCAGGTGTCGGGCTCCGACTTCGGCCGCCGCTGGTCGACCGCCGTCGACGGGGCGGTGTTCGCCCAACCGCTGGTGGCCGGTTCGACCGTGGTCGTCGCCACCGCGACCAACCACGTCTACGGCGTCAACGCGTCGGACGGGAAGATCCTCTGGCAGCGTGCGCTCGGCACCCCGGTGGCCTCCTCCAGCGCCTGTCTCTCCCCGGGCACCGGCATCATCTCGACCCCGGTCTACGACAAGGCGACCAAGACGGTCTATCTGGTGAGCAAGTCGAGCGAGGGCGGCGCGCACTTCTCGGTGCACGCCCTGGACGCCGCCACGGGTGCCTCGCGCAGCGGCTGGCCGGTCACCGTCGCGGGCTCGGCCGTGAACAGCCCCGGAGTGGCGTTCAACCCCAACACCTCCGCCCAGCGGGCCGGGCTGCTGCTGCTCGACGGCGCGGTCTACTTCGGCTTCGCCTCGGACTGCGGGATCGGCACGTACGTCGGCACGGTGGCGGGCGTCAACACCAGTACCCGCAAACTCACCCTCTGGTCCACCGAGTCCGGCTCCGCCTCGCAGAACGCGGGCGTCTGGATGAGCGGCGGCGGCCTGGTCTCGGACGGCTCCGGACGGATCTTCATCGCGACCGGCAACGGCGCGGGCGAGGGCTCCTCGCCGCTGAAGGGTCCGGGCGACAAGCCCGGCGGCCACTTCGCCGAGTCCGTCGTCCGGCTGGGCGTCAACAGCGACGGCAGCCTCGCCCCGCGCGACTTCTTCAGCCCCACCAACAACCGCGAGATGGACCACGGCGACGTGGACCTCGGCTCCGGCGGCCCGGTCGCCCTGCCGTCCGGTTTCGGCAACGCCGCGCACCCGCGCCTCATGGTGCAGGTGGGCAAGGACGGCCGGATCTTCCTGCTCGACCGGGACAAGCTCGGCGGCATGGGCCAGGGCCCCAACGGCACGGACGGCGTGGTCGGCACCACCGGCCCGTTCAAGGGCGTCTGGGGCCACGCCGGGGTCTGGGGCGGCGACGGCGGCTACGTCTACCTGGTCGAGAACTACGGCTCGCTGCGCGCCCTCAAGTACTCGGTGAACAGCGCCGGGAACCCGCAGCTGACCAGCGCCGCGACCAGCCCCGAGGGCTTCGGCTACGCCTCCGGCTCCCCCGTCGTCACCTCCAACGGGACGGTGAGCGGCTCCGCCCTGGTGTGGTCGGTCTACTCGGGCACCGGGGCCGGCGGCCAGAACGGCGAACTGCGGGTCTACGACGCGCTTCCGGTCAACGGTTCGCTGAAGCTGCGGCGCAGCTTCGCGCTCGGCACGGTGACCAGGTTCTCCGTCCCGGCGACGGACGGCGGGCGGGTGTTCGTCGGCACCAAGGACGGTCACCTGGTGGCCTTCGGCCGGTCCACCTGAGCCGGTCCGTCCGGGCCCGACGGTCCCCTTCCGAACTCTCCGCCGCATCCCGCCGCACCCCGACACACCCCGTGACGCCCACTCGACACGGCACTGCCGGACCGGCACACTCGACACCGGTTTCCCTCCCGGGCCCCGCCCGGGTGCGGAGTCCGTCGCGTCACCCGTTCGAGCGCGAATGTCCTGCGATCGCACGGTTCGGACCGGCGGGCGGACCCGGTGGCTCGTAGCGTCCTGCTCCAGGGGCCGCCGGGCCCCGACCCCCACCCCCACTTCACCGAGGAGGGCAACTCCCATGAAGTCCACGCTCACGCCCCAGCTGCCCGTCACCGCCGCCGCCGCG
The DNA here is from genome assembly GCF_044764505.1 of Kitasatospora sp. NPDC094019. Lineage (NCBI taxonomy): Bacteria > Bacillati > Actinomycetota > Actinomycetes > Kitasatosporales > Streptomycetaceae > Kitasatospora > Kitasatospora sp. NPDC094019. Next base: position 260,679 of record NZ_JBIWIF010000002.1, on the reverse strand, counting down.
CCGACCGCTCCGGCGGCCGCCGCCAAGCCCACCTGGTCCGCCCCGTCGGTGGTGTGCCACCGCACCGGCGCCGAGGTCACCGCGTACGCCGCGCGGACCACTCGGTGACCCAGGCTTCCACCGACGCGTCGACCCGCGAGGAGTTCGCGGCCAGGCTGTACGGCCTGCGGGGACGGTACTGGGACACCCACCCGTTCCATCTGCGCCTGCACTCCGGTGGCTGCACGCCACCGGAGTTGCGGCGCTGGGTCGCCAACCGCTGGTACTACCAGCTGTGCCTGACCCGGAAGAACGCCGCGATCATCGCCAACTGCCCGCTCCCGGAGGTCCGCCGGGAGTGGACCCGGCGGCTCGGCCAGCAGGACGGGCCGCAGGACGGCGAGGGCGGGCTGGCCGACTGGCTGGTGCTCGCCGAGGCCGTCGGCCTGGACCGGGCCGAGGTCCTGGACGAACGGCACGTGGCGCGCGGCGTGCGCTTCGCCGTCGACGGCTACCTGCACTTCTGCCAGACCCGCCCGTGGACCGAGGGCGTCGCGGCCGCGCTGACCGAGATGTTCTCGCCCGACCACATGGCCGAGCGGGTGATCGCCTGGCAGAAGCACTACGACTGGATCGATCCGGCCGGCTACGCCTACTTCGAGCACCGGATCCCCGACGCCCGCCGGGACAGCGCCCGGACGCTCGACGTGGTGCTGGACCACTGCGTGACGGCCGAGCAGCAGCGCGCCGCCGTGGCGGCGCTCGCCTTCAAGTGCGACGTGCTGCGGGCGATGCTCGACGCGGTCGACTACGGCCCGGAGGCCACCGCCACCGGCCCCGTGGGCACCGTCAGTGCCGTCGCTGCCGTCGCTGCCGTCAGTACCGCCGCCACCGGGACCCCCGTTCCCGCCGGGAGCGGCCGGTGACCGCCGCACCCGCCGCCGCGGCCCCCGGGCTGCGGCGCGGGGTGCGGCTGGTCCACGACCCGGTCCGCCGACAGGACGCCCTGCTCTACCCGGAGGGCGTGCTGCTGCTCAACGGCACCGCCGCCGCCGTCCTGCGGCACTGCGACGGACGGCGCGAGGCCGCCGAGATCACCACCCGGCTCGCCGAGGAGTACGAGGGTGTGGACCCCGGCCAGGTGCTCGCCCTGCTGACCGATCTCGCCGAACGACGGCTGCTCGCCCTCGACGGCACCGGCGGCCCGGCCGACCCGCGCCCCGCCGCCGGCCTGCCCGGGGTCGCGGCCGGCGGACGTGCCCCCGCGCCGCTCGGCCTGGTCGCGGAACTCACCCACCGCTGCCCGCTGCAGTGCCACTACTGCGCCAACCCGGTCGAGCTCACCCGGCAGCGGGACGAACTGGACACCGAGCAGTGGCTGCGGGTGCTGGACCAGGCGCGCGGGCTCGGTGTGCTCCAGGTCCACCTCACCGGCGGCGAGCCGCTGCTGCGCCGCGACCTGACCGCCATCGTCGCGCACGCCCGCGAGCTCGGCCTCTACACCAACCTGATCACCAGCGGTCTGCCGCTGGACGGTCCCCGCGCCGCCGAACTCGCCGCGGCCGGCCTGGACCACGTGCAACTGTCCGTCCAGGACGCCGACCCCCGGCAGGCCGACGTCATCGCCGGGCTGACCCGGCTCAAGGGCCCCACCGGGCACGAGCGCAAGCTCGCCGCCGCCGCCCTGCTCACCGCTGCCGGGCTGCCGCTCACCGTCAACGCCGTGCTGCACCGCGCCAACGTCGGGCGCCTCGGCGAGATCGCCGACCTCGCGGTCGAGCTCGGCGCCGACCGGGTGGAGCTGGCGCACACCCAGTTCTACGGCTGGGCCTGGGTCAACCGGGCCCATCTCGCGCCGGGCGACGACCAGGTCCGGCAGGCCGAGCGGGACGTCGCCGCCGCCCGCGCCCGGCACGGCGACCGGATCGAGATCACCCATGTCGTCGCCGACCACCACAGCGGCACCGCCAAGCCGTGCATGAACGGCTGGGGGAACGAGCAGTTGGTGGTCGCGCCCGACGGCGCCGTGCTGCCCTGCCTGGCCGCCGCCCAGCTGCCCGGGCTGCCGGTGCCGAACGCCGTCACCGACGGCCTGGCCGCCAGCTGGCACGACTCGCCCGCGTTCAACCGCTACCGCGGCACCGACTGGATGCCCGAACCGTGCCGCAGCTGCGACCTGCGCGAGCAGGACTTCGGCGGCTGCCGCTGCCAGGCGTTCCAGTTCACCGGCGACGCCGGGGCCACCGACCCCGCCTGTCGGCTCTCCCCGCAGCACCACCTGGTGCACGCGCCCGACCCGGAGGCCGGCCCGGCCCCGCTGCCGCGCCGGTTCACCGCGCCCGTCCCGGACCTCCCACCCGTCCCGGACCCGGCCTAGAACCCCTCCCCAGGAGCGAGCACTGAAGATCCGGATCCTCGGCACCGCCGCCGGCGGCGGCCTGCCCCAGTGGAACTGCGGCTGCGCGGGCTGCGCCACCGCCCGCCGCACCGGCGCCGCCCGCGGCCAGGACTGCCTCGCGGTCAGCGCCGACGGCGCAGCCTGGTACCTGGTCAACGCATCGCCCGACCTGCGGTCCCAGCTCCTCGCCGCCCCCGAGCTGGCGCCGCCGCCCGGCACCCGGGACACCCCCCTCCGCGGCGTCCTGCTGACCAGCGGCGAACTCGACCACACCCTCGGTCTGGTGACCCTGCGCGAGGCCGCCGAGCTGACCGTGCACACGACCGCCCCGGTCCGGGCCGCCCTGCACGAGGCGTTCCCGGTCGGTCCGCTGCTCGCCCCCTACACCAAGGCGCACTGGCACACCGTCGTCCCCGGGGAGCCGGTCGAACTGGCCGGAGGGCTGATCGCCGAACCGCTGGCCCTCGGTGGCAAGCGGCCCCGGTACGCGGCCGACCTGGCCGCCCTGCCGGCGGGCGCACGGGCCGGGGAACCGCCCGACGGGCGCTCGGACTGGGTGGTCGGCTACCGCTTCTCCGAGGCCGGCGGCCGCGCCAGTGCCGTCTACGCCCCCGGCCTGGCCGCCTGGACGCCCGCCGTCGACCGGGCGGTGGCCGAGGCGGACGTGGTGATCCTGGACGGCACCTTCGCGACGGACGACGAGCTCGCCGAGCGGACCGCCGGCGCCCGCGGCTCACGCGGCATGGGACATCTGGCGGTCGCCGACTCGCTCCCCCACCTGGCCCGCCGGCCCGGACCGCGCTACCTCTACACCCACCTCAACAACACCAACCCGCTGGCCCACCCCGGTTCGCCGGAGGCCGTCGCCCTGGCCCCGGCACTGGCGGCGGCCGGCGCGGCCGTGGCCGAGGACGGGATGCTCCTCGAACTCTGAAGCACGGCCCCGTCCCGGATCGCCGGCCCGTCCCTGACCGTGTCCGGTCGAACGGGTCCACCGTCCGTTCACCGAACCGTGGCGCCCGGTATCGCCCCAGGCCACCGGGGGCCTGTCAGATCGTCGTGATACTAATCATTCGGGTCATGAGATCTGTCATGCACCGGAAGGCACGATGGTGACAACCCGTCCGTTCCAGGGGGACCGGACGGTGACGGGGAGGGGCAGGGCATGGTGAGCAGGAACGGCGCGGCCACGCGAGGCGGCGGCGAGCCGGCGGGGGCGGAGCGACCGACCGGTGGCACGACCCGCCGCCGACTGCGCCTCGGCAAGCGGCTGACCGGCATGCTGGCGGTCTTCACCGCCCTCGCGGCGCTGACCGGCTCCCAGGTGACCGGCCTCCGGCTCGCCCCGGCCGCCGCGGCCGAACCCGTTCCGGACCAGCCCGGCGGCACCGCCGCCCTCGTCCCCGGCCTCGGCCCGGACGGCACCGCCTCGCCGTTCGGCTCCGGCGCCACCCCGCTCCCGGGCACTCTCGGCACCGCGCCGGTCGACGGTGGCGGCACCCTGCCGCTGGCCCAGCCGCCGCTGGCGCCGCTCACCTCGCCCTTCGCGGATCCGCTGCGCTCCGGGCCGGCCCTGCCCGAGACGGTCTTCGCCGCCTACCGCAAGGCCGAGGCCGCGCTGCTCCTGCGCTCCCCCGGCTGCCACCTGCCCTGGCAGCTGCTCGCCGCGATCGGCGAGGTGGAGTCCGGCCAGGCCGGCCGCGGCGCGGTCGACGCCGGCGGGACGACGTTCCGTCCGATCCTCGGCCCGGTGCTGAACGGTGCCGGCTTCGCGGCGATCGGCGACACCGACGGCGGCCGCTACGACGGCGACACCCAGTGGGACCGCGCCGTCGGGCCGATGCAGTTCATCCCCTCCACCTGGGCCTCCTGGGGCGTGGACGCCAACGGGGACGGCAAGGCCGACCCGAACAACATCTACGACGCCGCCGAGGCCGCCGGCCGGTACCTGTGCGCGGGCGGCCGCGACCTGTCCGACCCGGCCCAGCTGGACCGGGCGATCCTCGGCTACAACCACTCCGCCGAGTACCTGCGCACGGTCCGGAACTGGATGGCCCACTTCGGCACCGGCAGTCCGGTCACCACGCCGAACCGCCCGGGCACGCCGAGCCCGCTGACGCCGCTGCCGCCCGTCGTGCCGGTGGCGCCGCTCGTCCCGACCGCTCCGCCGTCCCCGGTAGTGCCGAACCCGACCACGACGCCCACGCCGACGCCGACGCCGACGCCGAACCAGAGCACCGCGCCGACGACGCCGGGCACCCCGAGCACCACCCCGACCGTCCCGGCCACCACGCCGTCGGGCGAGCCCTCGCCGGGCGCGACACCCTCCGGCACCCCCTCGCCGTCCGCGTCCGCCTCACCGTCCGCCGAGCCGAGCGGCACCCCGAGCGGCACGCCCACCACCCCCGTCACCACGCCGTCCGGGAGCCCGAGCCCCAGCGCGACCGCGACCCCGACGACGACCCCCACCACGACGCCGACCGCCACGCCGACGGCGACGCCCACGGACACCCCGACCACCTGCCCCACCCCGACCGGCACGCCGACCGCGACCGCGAGCCCCTCCGCGACGCCGTCCGGCACCCCGTCGGCCACCCCGAGCGCCACGACCACCCCGAACGCCCCGGGTTGCCCCACTCCCACCCCCACTCCGTCGGACACCCCGTCCGCAAGCACTGCCCCGAGCGCCACGACCTCCCCGTCCGCCGCACCGTCCCCATCGGCCCGCTAGTCCACTTCGGCCCGCCAGTACTGAGCCGCGCTCCTCCGTTCCCCGGGCCAACGGCAGGGGTTGCGGGGCGCGGTGGCACGGAAGCGGTACCCGAGGGCCCGGCGCGACCGCCGGGCCCTCGTCGGTCATCGAGCTGATCGGATGAACGTATGTCCGTGCTCGTCGACCTCGTCGAGGCCGGGGCGAACCAGGTGGACGGTGTCGAGTTCGACGTGAGCGCGAAGAAGGAGCTGCGCGCGCGGGCCCGAGCGGCCGCGGTGGCCGCCGCGCGGGAGAAGGCCGAGCTGTACGCCGAGGCCGCCCAGGTCCGGCTCGGTCCGGTCGTCCACATCAAGGACGTGGACTCCGAGCGGGTCCAGAACAGCTACCGCCGGCACGGCGGCGGCGCGGACGGCGACACCGACGGCGACCTGACGCCAGGCAGGATCAGTGTCACCGCGGGTGTGGTCGTCGGCTTCTCGCTCATCGGGGGCTGACCGCACCCGTCCGGGGTGGCGGTGCCCGGCCGCGCGCGGGGCCGGACACCGTCACCCGTCGACCGGGAGCGGACGATCAGCGCTCGGCCCGCTGCTCCAAGGTCTCCTCGATGACCTCGGCACCCCGGACGACGCGCGGCCGGACCTGGTCGACCATCTCGTGCGGCAGCACATCGGTGATCCAGACCGGTCGGCAGCGCCCGGGGTGGCGATGGCCGTTCTCCCCTGTCCGTAGCACTGACCGACGGTCCGTGACGATCATCGCCGGTCGGCACGGCGGCGGTGGTGGCGGGGTGGGGACGGGCTTTCGTCAGACCGGGCTTCCTGGCTCCTCGGCGGCGTCCTGGTCCTCCTCGTTCCCACCCTCGTCCTCGTCCTCGGCGTAGCGGATGCCCGCCGCGCGGTCGCGCTGTTCCTGGACCCGCAGCGGGAGTTCCGGGTCCCAGTCCGAACTGCGGGGCAGTTCGGGGCCGTCGGGGCCGAGGCGGACCACGGGCTCGACCCGGACCAGGCGGAAGTGGCGGTCCGCGGCCCGGAGTTCGTCGGAGCGCTCGGCGTCCAGGCGGTCGGCGGCCTCCGCGTAGCGGGCGAGTTCCTCCTCCCCGAGGCGCGGGTCCAGCCTGGGGGCGAACTCGCGGAGGTAGGCGGCCAGGGTGTCACGGGCGTGCTGCGGGGTCTCGCACGCACCGGTCATCGGGCCCCAGCCGCCGTCCCGGTACTCCGCGACCGCGCAGTGCACGGGCAGCACCAGTACGTTCGGACAGAGGTGGGAGGAGCGCCGGGCCTGTTCCCGGACGTCCTCCGGGATGGAACGGCCGGTCGGCACCAGCGACATCATGTCCAGCCGCAGGATCCCGTCGACCAGGGTGACGCCCGCCGCCGGGTCGATCACGAACCCGTTCATCCGGGACGGCAGCCGGTGCCCCTCGCCGACGGCGGCCGGATCCGGGTCGGTCGGCCGGGGCGGCTCGATTCCGTCCGGGCCCGAACGCAGCACCTGCTCGGCGCGGAAGATTCGGTAGTCACGCCCGCCGGCGGAGATCTCGTCGAGCGCCTCCCACTCCAGCCGGTCGTGGGCCGCGCCGTAGGAGGCGCGCTCCGCCTCGTCGAGATCCCGGTCGGCGGCCTGGCTCGACCCGGGTTCGGCCAGTGCCCAGGCCCGGAACGCGTGCCCCAGATCGTCACGGGCGGCCTGCGGGGTGGTGGCATGGAATTCGACGATCCGCCAGGTGCCCGAGCCGGTGCGCTCCAGGCTGCCGAAGACCGGCGGCATCATCATCAGGTTCGGGTACTTCTCGCGGGATGCCCACGCCTCCAGGCCGGCCACCGCGGCAACCGGGTCGTCCGTGTGGGTGACCCTGATCGTCAGATGTTCCGGCAGCTGCACAGCGTCATCGTCCATGCGGCCAGTGTTAGCGGACCCGCCGAGAGCTCCGCAGGGTTATCACGGAACTCCACCCGACCGGGCCGCCCGCCGCGGGCCGGTCGCGCGGGCACACCGACCGGCCCGTCCGGAACTCCCGGGCGGGCCGAGTGGCCGGGGCGGTTCAGAGGTGCTTGACCAGCTCCGGCATGAGGTCCTGGAAGGTACGGCCACCCGCCGGCTGCCCGATCGCGATCATCTGCCAACCGGCCTGGGTGCGCTGCATCTTGGCCATGATCTGCGCCGTGTAGGCACCGCCACCGGTGAGCGTGTACCGGGCCAGCTCGGTGCCGGTCTGGGTGTCGACCAGCCGGCAGAAGGCGTTCTCGACCTCCTGGAAGGTCTGGCCGGTGAAGGAGTTCACGGTGAAGAGGATCTGGTCCACCTCGGCCGGCACGGCGTTGAGGTCGACGGTGATGGTCTCGTCGTCGGTCGCGTCCCCGGCACCGCCGGTCAGGTTGTCACCGCTGTGCCGCACCGAGCCGTCGTTGCTGGTGAGGTGCTGGAAGAACACCACGTCGACCGGCTTGCCCGCGGCGAACAGCACCGCCGAGGCGTCCAGGTCGATCTCCTGGGAGGCGAACAGCTTGGCGAGGAAGCCCTTGCGCTGCGCCGCCCGCCAGCCGAGGCCCATCCGTACCACGCCCAGTCGGCCTCCGCCCGGCTTCTCCAGGCTGAGCTTCTGCCCCTTCGCCAGCGAAACGCTCATGGCGCCCTCCTCGTCGATCGCTCCAGCGCCTTGAATCTACAGCACTGTAGATCTTTTTGGCGCCGCGGGACGCCTTCGTCCCGGGACACCTGCATACCCCGCGCACCCGCCGCGGATGCGGGCGACGACGGACCGCACCCGGGCGGATCGGGCCGGGTCGGGTCGGGCCGGACCGGGCCCGACCGGGGCAGGACAGGCCCGTTGGGGTCAGGCAGGGACCGTTGGGGTCAGACCGGCCGCTCCAGTCGGACCAGGGCGTCCACCGCCGTCGCACCGACCGCCGCCGGCCCTCCCCCGTGGCCGGCCTCGGCGGCGACCGGGCGCAGGGCCCGTTCGGCCCGGACGGTCCGCAGGCCGCTGCCGGCCACGTCCGCGAGCACGTCCTCCGGGGTGTAGAGCACGGCCGGGTCGCGCGGGCCGCCGACACCCTCGGTCAGGTTGGTGGAGTCGTGCCCGACCACCAGCAGGGTGCCGCCGGGCACGAGCGCAGCCGCGGCGCGCCGCAGTGCCGCCCGGCGGTCCTCGGCCGCGAGCTGGAGGTAGGCGACCACGACCAGGTCGTAGCCCTCCGGCGGGGCCTCGAAGACCCGGGCGTCGCCGTGCCGCCAGGTCAGCCGGTCGGCGACCTCGTCGGGCAGGGAGGCGGTGAGTCGTTCGGCGCGGCCGAGGGCGACGGTGGAGAAGTCGAGTCCGGTGACCTCCCAGCCGAGACCGGCGAGCCAGATCGCGTTGCGGCCCTCCCCGGCGGCCAGGTCCAGGGCCCGTCCGGGGGCGAGCCCGGCCAGCTCACGGACCACCCAGCGGTTGGGCCCGGTACCCCACACCAGCTCGCTCGCGGCGTAGCGCTCGTCCCAGGCGCGACTGTCCATGCCCGTTCTCCGTTCGACGCGGGGACTGCTCGGGAGGCCACCGTACCGGTCCTCCCGGCTGCCGCACCGGGTGCGCGAGCGGTGCGCGATCCACTGACCAGGCACCCTTGACGGCGAATATTGGTCCAGTCCAATCTGTGATGTCGTGATGCGTCGGCCCCGGCCGGTCCGGGTCGAGGCTTCCGCACGTCCGTACCTCCTGTCGTACCGCACCGCGCCCCACCCCGCACCACCCCGCACCGCACCGCACCGCCGCTCAGCTCCCACCCGGCCGCGCGCCCCCACAGCGCCCGGCCCGGCTCCCCCGGCCCACCCGGGCCGTCGCACCGCCGGAAACCCCCACTCCTCCGGAGGACAACCGCATGCACGACCGTGTCATGTCCGCGCGCCCTGCCGAGCGCCGGGCCGTCGCGCCACGCCGCAGAGCACTCGCCCTCGCCCTGGCCGCCACGCTCAGCACCGGCGGCGCCGCCCTCGCGCTGACGCTCGACACCGCCTCGGCGGCCGCCGTCAACCTGCTGACCAACGCGGACCTCGAATCCGGCACCCTGGCCGGCTGGACCTGCGCCAACGGATCCGTGGTCACCACCCCGGTCCACGGCGGCGGTTACGCCCTCAACGGCGCCGCCTCGGCCTCCGACACCGCCGAGTGCCGGCAGACGGTCACCGTCCTGCCGAACACCACCTACACCCTGGCCGGCTGGGTCCGGGGCAACTACGTCTACCTCGGCGCGACCGGGACCGGCGTCAACTCCCAGAGCTGGACGCCCGGTACGGGCGGCTGGACCCAGCTGAGCAGCACCTTCACCACGGGTGCGAGCACCACCTCGGTGACGGTCTTCACCCACGGCTGGTACGGCACCGGTGCCTACCAGGCCGACGACCTGAGCCTGACCGGACCGGCCGGGCCGACCGGCACCGCCAGCCCGACGGCGACGAACAGCCCCACCACGACCAGCAGCCCGACGACCACCACCAGCCCCACGAACAGCCCGACCGTCACGACCAGCCCCACCGCGACCAACAGCCCGACCACCACCACCAGCCCCACCGGGACGTCGACGCCCACCACGACGCCCACCGCCACCTCCACGGCCACCGGCCCCGCCGGGGACGGCAAGGTCACCACCCCGGCCGGCGTCACCGTCACCAAGGTCACCCACAACGCCGTGGTCCTCAGCTGGCAGGCGTCCACCGCGACCACCGGCGACGCCCCGGTCGCCTACAAGGTCTACGCGGGCGACCAGTTGGTGGCCACCTCGATGGGCACCTCGGTGGCGGTCAGCTCACTGCTCCCGGCCCGCGGCTACGCCTTCACCGTCCAGGGCTACTCCGGCAGCCACGCCTCCGCCCAGTCGGCCCGGGTGAGCACCACCACCGCCGCCGCGCCCGCCAGCAGCCCGTTCCGCTCGGCCTACTTCGACCAGTGGGGCGTCTACGAGAACGCGTACCACGCGAAGAACGTCGACACCAGTGGAGCCGCCGGCAAGCTGGACGTCATCAACTACGCGTTCGCCAACATCCACCCGAGCAACCTCACCTGCTTCCAGGCGGTCAAGGCGTCGGACTCGGCGAACGAGAACAACCCCAACGCCGGTGACGGCGCCGGTGACGCCTACGCCGACTACCAGGCCGACTACAACGGCGCGACCAGCGTGGACGGCAGCGCCGACACCTGGGAGCAGCCGCTCAAGGGCAACTTCAACCAGCTGCGCCAGCTCAAGGCCAAGTACCCGAACCTGCGGCTCACCATCTCGATCGGCGGCTGGACGTACTCCAAGTACTTCTCGGACGCGGCGGCCACCGACGCCTCCCGGAAGAAGTTCGTGTCGTCCTGCGTGGACATGTTCCTCAAGGGGAACCTGCCCGCCAACGTCGCCGGTGACCCGGCGGGCGGCGCGGCCACGGCGGCCGGGCTCTTCGACGGGGTCGACCTCGACTGGGAGTACCCGGGTTCGGCCGGAGGCCACACCGGAAACCACACCTCGCCCGCCGACAAGCAGAACTTCACCCTGCTGCTGAAGGAGTTCCGCACCCAGCTGGACGCCCTCGGCAACGCCCAGGGCAAGCGGTTCCTGCTGACGGCGGCGCTGCCCAGCGGCCAGGACAAGATCGCCCAGCTGGAGACCGACAAGATCGGCGCGTACCTCGACTACGCCGACATCATGACCTACGACATGCACGGCTCGTGGGACGCCAAGGGTCCGACCAACCACCAGGACCCGCTGCACGACAGCCCGGCCGACCCGACCACGCCGATCACCCCGGGCAACCGGAAGTACAACATCGACACCACCCTCACCGCGTACACCACCGGCCTGCCGGAGTACGGCATCGCGGGCGGGTTCCCGGCGGCCAAGCTGGTGCTGGGCGTGCCGTTCTACTGGCGCGGCTGGACCGGGGTGCCGGCCGGCTCCAACTTCGGCCTGTACCAGAGCGCGACCGGTCCGACCCCGGCCAAGCCGCTGAGCGCGGAGGCCGGCCTGGCCGCCTGGAAGGAGCTCAACCCCACCGCCGCCAACACCCATTGGGACCCGGTGACGGAGTCCTCCTGGGTGTACGACGGCACCAACTTCTGGACCGGTGACACCCCGCAGGCCGTCCAGGCCCGCGGCGCGTACGCCAGGAGCAAGGGGCTGGCCGGGATGTTCGCCTTCTCGCTGGAGAACGACGACGCCGCCGGGACGATGCTCAACGCGATGAACAGCAGCCTGCACTGACGTCGAGCGGTACGGCGGGGCCCGACCGGGACGATCCGGTCGGGCCCCGCCCGCGTGTGCTTCGGCCCGCCGGGCGGGATCAGCGCTCCGGCACCGGGTCGACGCCGTTCCTGCGCCGGGCCGCCTCGGGGCGGCAGCGCAGCAGCCGGCCGGCCGTCAGGCGGGCGCCGCGCACCGCGCCGTGTCGGTGCAGCGCCTGCACCGCGTAGGTGGAGCAACTCGGCGTGTACAGGCAGCAGGCGGGACGCTTCGGGCTGATCTCGGTGCGGTAGTGGCGCACCGCGCCGTACAACACCCCCGCGACCAGCCCGCGAGGCGGGGGCGCCGCCGGGTCGGTGCCGCGCGCCGCTCCCCGGGACCGCCCGCTCCGGCCGCCGGTGAGGGCGAACCGCAGGCCCGCCACGCTCATCACCGGGAGCAGGGCGAGCAGGCAGGGACCGTCGCACCCGCCGCCGCCCCCGCACCCCCCGTTGCCACCGCCGCCACCACAGCCGCCGTTGCCGCCCCGGCCGCCGTTGCCGCAGCCGGAGGGCAGGTAGTCGTCGAGGTCGTTGTCCTTCTTCCGCTCCCCGTGCCTGCGCAGGTACGCCTTCCACTCCTGCTGTCGGCGCTTGCGGTCGCGCCGTTCCTCGGCCGGCAGCCACCACCAGGCACGTCCGGGACGCTCGGTCGTCGGGAACTGTTCGCCCTGGCCGGGCTGCTGGTACGCCACTGCTCGCGATTCCTCTCGGCGCGCACGCCGGGGCCGACCCCCAACGGCCCGATCAGATTATCGAAGGCCCGGATCGTGGAGGTCGGCCCGTAGGAGGATCCCGCGCGGTGCGCTCAGCCGCTGCCGCCACCCAGGGTGGGGAACAGGTCGGTGAACGTCTGCGTGGTGACCGAGACGCTCCGGCCGAACGGGTCGTCGAAGTCCCAGATCAGGAACAGCAGGAAGGCGATCAGCGCGCTGAACGCACCGGCGAGGATCAACTCCCTCGGGGAGCGCCGGATCTGGAGGAAGAACACCATGCCCACCGTGACGACGGCGCCGACGATGAGGCCGAACCAGACCACGCCGGGCATGCTCGGCCCTGCGTTCTGGCCGCGCGCGTTGCGGGCGTCGTCGACGACGCTGATCCGGTCCAGGATCGGCTGGTACGCCTGGGCCTCCAGGTCGGTGGCCGGGGGGCGGGTCGCGACGTCGGTGCGCAGCTTGTCCAGCAGCTCGGTGCCCCGGTCGGAGATCTCGCCGTTCTCGCGCATGTACGACCACTCCACGTCGACCACGTAGGAGACGTAGGCGTCGACGTCGGCGCGGACCTTGTCGCGGAACTCCACCGGGTAGATCTGGGCCCGCGCGCTCACCTCGTGCAGCGCCTGCGCCTCGCGGAAGACGTCGTCCTGCGCGGCGCCGCGGGTCTCCCAGACCCCGGCGATGGCCAGGCCGAGCACGATCGCGTAGACCACGCCGATCATCATCGTCATGTACTCGATGACGTCGGGTGTCTCGTCGGTGTCCTCGTCCTCACCGGCGCGGCGGTGCCTCAGCAGCACCACCGCCACCACCACGGCGCAGGCCGCCAGCATGGCGATGGCCAGCGCCAACCATTCGGACATCGGGGACTCCTCTCTCGGTCGGGGATCGACCGGAGTCGATCGGAATCAGTCGGACCAACAGGTCCGGACAGACAGGGCGGACAGGGCGGACGGACACAGGTCGAACTGCATCGCGCCGGCCCGTCGGAAACAGGAACACCCGGGCCGGCCAGGGCCCGGAAACGGGAAGGGCAGCCGGGGAAGAGCGGGGTAACGCGGGGCGGAGCGGCGTCAGGAGCCGCTCGAACCACCGGAACCACCGGCTCCACCGCGTCCTCCGGCCCGGCCCCGGCCGCCTCCCCCACCGCGCGGGCGCAGTGCCGCCACGGCGAGTACGGCGGGCACGGTGACCACCAGCATGGTCCGCGTCGGCGAGCTGCCGTGGTGCACGGGCGGCGCCGGCAGCGGCTGGGACTTCGGGACCGGCCGCAGCGTCGGGACCGGGCGCACCGGGCTCGGTACCGGGGACGCCGGGGTCGGCGTCGGGACCGGGGGCGGCGGTACGGGGGCGGCGGGTGCCGGGGGCGGGACGACCGGCGGGGACGGCCGCGGGCTCGCGGGTCTCGGCACGGGTGTCGGCGTCCGGGTGGGCGCGGGCGGCCGCGGCGACGCGGGCGGCGGGGTGGGCCGCGGCGTCGGGACCGGCGGTGCGGGCGGCACCGGAGCCGGGGTCGGCGGCGGCGTCGGAACCGGGGTGGGTGTGGGACCGGGCGTGACGGTCGGCGTGGGCGTCGGCGTCACCGTGGGGCTGGGGGTGGGTGTCGGAGTGGGCGTCGGCGAGGGCCGGGTGCTCGACGGCGTCGGCGTGGGTGTCGGCGTCGGGCAGGGGTGGTGGTGCGTCGGCCTCGGCGGCCAGGGCTTGGTGGGCCACGGCTTCGGGTGGTGCAGGATCCCGGAGAGGTCGACGCCCACGCCGACCTCCACCTCCACGTCCACCTCGGCGCCCGCGCCGTCCCGGCCCGCCCCGACCGACACGCTCGTGCCGGTGCGGACGCAGGTGTCGACGACCGGCCCGTGCGAGTGCCCACCGCTCGGGGCCGTCGAGGAGCGGGCGGAGGCCGAGCCGGTCAGCAGCGCGCAGAGCGCGACCACCCCGGCGGCCGCTCCGACCAGTCGAACCCTCCGCGCCCGCGGGTCGGCGTCCCCGGCGAGACCGGTTCCGGATAACTCGGCGCGGCCGCGGGGGGCGACGGCCGCCCGCGCCCGGTCCGCGGTCACGGTGCCCCGTCCATCGGTATCGGCCGGGGCGGCTGGTGCTGCGACATGGGCTCCATGCACCTCTCGTGTCGTCAGGAGGGCCGGCCCACGCCGTAAGAAGGGGGGCCGACACCGGACGGCCCGCCACAGAGGGCGGGCCGTCCGGCATCAGGTGAAACGATCATGCGCAGATCCGGTTACGGCCGGTCCGGGCCGACCTCGGGGGACGGCGGGCCCGGACCCGCGGCTCAGTGACGGCCGTGCGCGATCTCGACGTTCTCCAGGACACCGACGGCGTCCGGCACCAGGATCGCGGCCGAGTAGTAGGCGCTCACCAGGTAGGAGATGATCGCCTTCTCGTCGATGCCCATGAAGCGGACGGACAGGCCCGGCTGGTACTCGTCCGGCAGGCCGGTCTGGTGCAGGCCGATGACGCCCTGGTTGTCCTCGCCGGTCCGGATCACCAGGATGGAGCTGGTGTTCTCCTTGCTGATCGGGATCTTGTTGCAGGGCAGGATCGGCACACCGCGCCAGGCCGGCACCTGCTGGCCGCCGAGGTCGACGTGGTGCGGGTAGATCCCGCGCGCGTTCAGCTCACGGCCGATCGCGGCGATCGCCCGCGGGTGGGCGAGCAGGTAGTCGGGGTCGCGGCGGCGGCTGAGCAGCTCGTCGAGGTCGTCCGGGGTGGGCGGGCCGGAGTGGGTCTGGATCCGCTGGGCGAAGTCGGCGTTGTTGAGCAGGCCGAACTCCGGGTTGTTGACCAGCTCGTGCTCCTGGCGCTCGCGCAGCGCCTCGATGGTCAGCCGGAGCTGGTGCTCGATCTGGTTCATCGGCTGGTTGTAGAGGTCGGCGACCCGGGTGTGCACCTTGAGGATCGTCTGCGCGACGCTCAGCTCGTACTCGCGCGGCTTCAGCTCGTAGTCCACGAAGGCGCCCGGCAGCTGGTACTCGCCGTGGTGGCCGGCGGACATGGCGATCTCGGCCTCGCCGCGCTCGTTCTGGCGCTGGAGCGGCAGGGCGAGGAAGGCGGTGAGGTGCTCCTGGAGCGCCGGCGAGTTGTCCCGGATCTGCTCGAAGTCGCGGCGGGGAAGCGACAGCACCGTACCGGCGGTCACCGTCTTCGCGGTGAACTCCCAGACGGCTGCCTGGTCGAGCACGGACTGCTCGCCGAAACGGTCGCCGTCACCGAGCACGCCGACCACTGTCTCGTCACCGTACTTGCCGATGCCGATCTGGTTGATCTTGCCGTGGGCGATCAGGTAGATCCGGTCGGCCGCCTCGCCGCGCTCGGCGAGCACCTCGCCCGGGCCGAAGTCGCGCTGCTCGCAGCGGTCGGCCAGCGCGGTCAGCACCTCCTCGTCCTCGAAGCCGCGCAGCAGCGCCAGCTCGCCCAGCTCCTGCGGGATGACCCGGACCTCGGAACCGGTCTTGATGAACTCGACCCGGCCGTCACCGACGGTGTAGGTCAGTCGGCGGTTGACCCGGTAGGCGCCACCGGCGGCCTGCACCCAGGGCAGCACCTTGAGCAGCCAGCGGGAGGTGATCTCCTGCATCTGCGGCGCGGACTTGGTGGTGGTGGCGAGATTGCGGGCAGCGGCCGTCGTCAGGCTCGACTGCGCCACCTGCGGTGTCTCCGGGGCCGTCTCCACGGTCATCGGCAGGGTTCTCCATTCGTGTGATCAGTCACGCCGATCCGTCGCGCGACCGGCGGTGGCCGGGGCAGGTATCGACGGATCATCAGATACGCGTATCGGTGCGGGTGTTGACTGTCTTCGAGATGCGGGTGCGCCCGCTCGGGCGATCCATCGGAACCCTAGATCACCACCGCGCGAGCCATCCCGTACGACAACCGAGTGCCCCCCGATTGGGTGAATCTCTCCGATCGGAAGGTTTGAATCCGTGGCCCGCGCGCCGGTGGGCCGTCACGTTTCTGCGCATGCGAATCATCCAGACATAGGAACGATTCACTCCACCCGAACGGAGCAGCGCGGAGGCCCGCACCCCTGCCGGTGGGGCGCGGGCCCCGCGTACAGATGTTCGAGCTTCGAACAGAGTGCGAATCGGGGTGCCGGTCAGCCCGACACAGGTGCCGCCGCGGGTGCCGTCACCGACCCCGCCCCGGCGCCGGACCAGGGCCGAACCAGGACCGCCGGTCGAACGAGGCCGGCCTCAACTGATCGAACCAGGTGGCCCGTTCGTCGCGATGGGCGAAGCGCGGGCCACCCACCCGCCGGCCGAGCCGTCCACCGGCGGAGCGGTCCGCCGGCCGAGCGGTCCGGGGTCACCCCCCGGTGCCGTGCTCCGACCGGGCCGCGCGCCTCGCCGCCCGCAGGTTGCGCCGGTGCACGATCCACCACAGCGTGCCCACCGTGACGGACAGGACGATCAGGACCAGGGCCAGCACCGGCCAACGGCTGTCGGCGAGCCGGATGTCGGCCAGCAGCAGCCCGGCCACCGCCGCGACCGGGACGAGCAGGGCCGCCAGGGCCCGGCCCGTCGCGGCCACCACCCCGGGGTCCGCGCGGGCCCGGTGCAATCCGGGCCAGCCGGACGGGTCACCGCCGAAGTAGTGGGCCACCCCGCGGACCGCCAGCCGGTCGGTGGCCCAGGTGTAGGACAGCGCCATGTACGGGAGCCAGACCAGCGGGGCGACGGTCCCCATCAGGAGCACCAGGGCCAGCAGCGACCACTCCCCCGCCGACCGCCAGCGGGACGGCGGCGGGACGGCGTCCTCGCTGGTGATGCCGAGCAGCCGGGCCATCCGCCGGACCAGTTCCCAGGAGCCTCTGAGGCGGCCGGGCGACCGGGACGCGTCGGCGGGCTCCGGCCCCGCCGCGAGCGCCCGCTCGGCGGCGGCGAGGTCGGGGTGGGCGCCCTGGAGGACGAGCAGTTCGGGGGCACGGGCCCGGTCGGCCGGATCCTTCCCGGCGAGGGCGGCGAGCTCCAGCAGCAACTGCGCCTGGGCCAGCAGGGCGGTGCAGAAGGCGAACGGGATCAGCCAGAGGAACGGCCCGCCGACGAACGCGCCCTCGCTCTGGCTGACCAGCCGGGCGTGGTCGACGGCCCGTGCGGCGAGGTCGCCGGTCGTGGCCCCGGGGTGGGCCGCGCGCAGTGCCGCGACCCGGCGTGCGGCGCGGGGGCCGCGGTGGCGGACGGCGAAGACGGCGAGCAGCTCCGGCAGCCGGGCGGGGTGCGCCCGCATCGAGCGCACCAGCTCGGCGACGGGGGCACTCTGCTTCGCGGCCCCGGAGGAGGACGCGGACGACGCCGCGGGCGGGCGCGCGGCCCCCTGGCGCCCGGGGGGTTCCGGTCGTGCGGGGTCCGGGTGCTCGGGGTCCGCGTCTGTCCTCGGGGCCACGTCCGTCCCACCGCTCCGCCGCGCGCTCCGGCCGTGCCCGGACCGGCGTCCGACCGCTCGCGTCCGATCGCTCGCGTCCGTCCGCTCACCCGGGCCTTCCTCCACCCTAGGCCCCGCCCTCGGGCTCCCGCCTGCCGGACGGGCGGGAGCGGCGGGCGGGAGCAGCGGGCGGGAACGGCGAAGGCCCCGCCAGGTGCCGGTACGGGGGGATGATCGGCACCTGGCGGGGAGCGGGCCGGCCGCCGGTCGGCCGCACGGCCCGGCTTCGGGAGCGGTTCAGGAGCAGGTGACCTCGTTGCCGGGGACCTGGAAGATGCCGGAGTCGTTGGCCGCACCGGCGGCGTACTCGTAGTAGAGGTACGTGTAGAAGTCGATCCGGGCGCCGTTGCCGCAGACCGAGTCGGCGCCGATGGTGTACGTCAGGGTGACGGTGGTGGTGGCACCGGCGGCGACCGGGACGGAGTGGTGGACCAGGCCGCCGGTGGCACCGGTGTCACAGGAGGTGACGCCGCCGCCGCAGGAGGAGAAGGCGTACTTCAGGCCGGTGTTCAGGGTGGTGCCGTAGGTCGGCTGGATCGACTCGTAGACGAAGTACGCGGAGGTGTCGTGCGGGTTGGTCAGGGTCAGCGTCAGGGTGACGTCCGAGCCGGGGGTGGCCGTCGTCCTGTCGACGGAGACCGAGAGCAACGGGGTGGCCGCGTGGGCGGGGGTGGCCGACAGCAGCAGGCCGAGGAGGAGGGCGAGGATCGCGGGCAGGCCGAGACGGCTCAGAAATGAAGTGCGCATGACCAAAGAGCGTAGGCGGCCGTGCGCGCGCCGTGGGCCGCCTCCGCACCGGCCCGTACCGGCATATGACAGGGGAGCGGACACTCCGGACCATTACCTCCCGGTTCCGCCCGCCCGCCGGCATCCGGCGCCCTACCCTCCGCGTCCCGTCCTCCGCACCCGGCATCCTCCCCTCCCCCGGACCCGCCGCCCCGGGTCTCAGAGCGGCGGCGGCAGAATGGCGCAGAGCGCCTCCAGTGCCGCCGGGTAGCCGTGGTCCGGCGGGGTCGCGTAGCCCACGACCAGGCCGTCCGTCGCCGGCATCGCCGCCGCCGCGAGCAGCGGGTGCCGGTAGTCGGCCAGGCCGTCCAGGACCAGCCCCCGGTAGGCGGCGGCCTTGAGCACCGAGCGCTCCGTCCCGGGCGCGAGCCGTAGCACCGCGTGCAGCCCGGCCGCGATCCCGGTGACCTCGATGTGCGGGGCGTGCTCGGCCAGCGCGCCGACCAACCGGTCCCGGCGGTCGCGGTAGCGGCGGCGCATCCGCCGGACGTGCCGGTCGTAGCCACCGGAGTCGATGAACTCGGCGAGGGTCAGCTGGTCCAGGGCACTGGCCCACGCCTCCCGCTCGCCCTTCGCGGCGAGCACCCGGTCCACCAGATGGTCGGGGAGCACCATCCAGCCGAGCCGCAGCGCGGGGCTGAGGCTCTTGCTCGCCGTCCCCAGGTAGACCACCCGCTCCGGGTCCAGACCCTGGAGCGCGCCGACCGGCTGCCGGTCGTAGCGGAACTCGCCGTCGTAGTCGTCCTCCAGCACCAGCCCGCCGCGCCCGCGCGCCCAGTCGACCACCGCCGCGCGGCGGCCCGGGTGCAGCGGTCCGCCGGTCGGGAACTGGTGGGCGGGGGTGAGCAGCACCGTGCGGAGCTCCGGATCCTCCGCGAGCCCGTCCACCCGGGCGCCGTGCTCGTCCAGCGGGAGCGGGCGGGTGGTGGCCCCGGCGGCGGCCAGCAGCCCGCGGTGGAAGGCCAGTCCGTAACCCTCGACGGCGAGCGGTCCGGCCGTCCGGGCCGGGAGGACGGCGCGCGGGCCGTCGAACAGCAGCCGCAGGGCGTGCGCGAAGCCGGAGCAGACCACGATCCGGTCCGGGTCGGTGCGGACGCCGCGGGCCCGGGCGAGGTAGTCGGCGAGGACTTCCCGAAGTTCGCGCCGGCCCTGCGGGTCGCCGGGTCCGAACGCCTCGTTGGGCGCGGCGGTGAGTGCGCGGCGCCCGGCGGCGAGCCAGGCGGCGCGCGGGAAGGCGGCGGCGTCGGGCTGGCCCTGCCGCAGGTCGTGGGCCGGGCGCGGCGGGCGGGAGGAGCGGCGGGCCCGGGTCGGGGGTACGGGTTCGGCCCGTTCGGCGACGGTGGTGCCGGAGCCCTGACGGGCGGTGAGCCAGCCCTCGGCGACCAGCTCGGCGTAGGCGTCGGCGGCGGTGTTGCGGGCGATGCCGAGGTCCGCGGCGAGCGCGCGATAGGGCGGCAGCCGGGTGCCCGGGGCGAGCCGGCCGCTGCGGATCGCCTCGCGCAGGGCGTCCATCAGGGCGGCCCGGCGGCTGCCGGCGGCGGGCAGGTCGAGGTGGAGGTCGGTCCCGGCGGGCGCGGCGGCCGCCGCCGCGCTCGCGGCATCCGCAGCCGCTGCGGCTTCGGCGAGTTCGGTGGGCCCGGTGGGCTCTGCCGGCTCCGCGGCCTCGGCGGTGGAGCGCTCGGGGGGCCGGGCGGCGGTGGGCCGGAGGCCGGCGGGGCGGGTGGCGGCGGTGGCGTTCCCGTCGTCCGGCCGGGTGGTGCCCGGCCGGTGGCCCCGCCGGCCGGCCGGGCGCGGTGCCTCGGCTGCTCCGGCGGGGCTGCGGCGGGGTGTCCGGGGCGGATCGACCGAAGTGTCCGTCATGGTCACGCAGCCTAGCGCCGCGCCCCGGTGGCCCCGGGGCCGGGCCCTGCGCCCCGGGAGGGCCGCTCCGGTCCGGCGCCGGTCCGACATCGGTCCGGCTCCGCACCGGCGCCGGTCAGTCGATGCGGATCGAGCTGACGATGAACGAGCGCACGTCGTTGCGGGTGCGCTCGGCGAGCGCCGAGTCGGTGGAACAGGCGCTGACGGTCAGCCAGACGTTCCCGGACTGCGGGACGCAGACGACGATGGCGATCACGTCCGCGTTGCCGCCGATCACCTGGTAGTCGCCGTCGCCCGCGAGGTCCCAGACCTGGAAGCCCTGGCGCAGCAGCGCGGTCTGGGCCAGGCCGAGGCAGTCGCCGAGGGTGTCGTTCTTGGTGAAGGTGCCCCAGTGTGCGTACATACGGGTCTCCCGTTCGTGCCGTGGTGGCGGCCGCCGCCGAAGTGGTGCGACCCCGGTGGCGGCCGTACGTCGAGAGTCGGGGAGCGGCTGTCCCGGACGCACGGGGCCGGGGTCCTGTTCCGGCCCGACTCCCGGGCCGGGACAACATCCGGGACGACACGGCGGCAGGGCGGGAACGCGGGCGCGGGGAGCACGGCCGCGGGAGGTCGGATCGCTTCCCGGGGAGCGGGGCCGCACCACAGTGGCGGCCGGACCGCCCCTCCGGTGCGCCGGCCGGGCGGCGGGACTCCTGCATCGGTGTGCGGTTCCGCCTGCGATCGGGTGACCCTGTGGTCGGATTATGTCGTCATAGGCGTGTCGACTGGCTATTCCTTCGCCATGACCAACTCCAGGAAGTACCTGCTCGCCGCCGGCCTCAGCGCCGCGCTGGCCGTCCTCTCCGCCGGTCCCGCCTTCGCGGTCGACTGCGACACCCCGGTGCACCACGCCCCGACCGCCCCGATCCACACCGGCTTCCCGGGCGGCGGCGGCAACGTCTGCATCAACGAGGGCGGCGCCTACGCCAGCGGCATCGTGGCCAACTCCCCGGGTGTGCTGTCCGGCAACCAGATCCAGATCCCGATCAACATCCAGACCAACATCTGCGGCAACGGCCTCTCCATTCTCTGACCGGTGCCCGGCGCGCGCCCGGGCGGTCCGCCCGGCGCCCTGGCACCGACAGCACGAGGGCGGTGACCCGACACCCGTCGGGGTCACCGCCCTCGTTCCTCGCTCTCCCCGGCTACGGCACCACGGTGACCGGCCAGCGGCCCGCCTTGACCAGCCGCACCGCGACCGAGCCGATCACCCGGTGCCCGGCCTGCTCGGAGGCGCCGACGACCACCGCGTCCGCCCGCAGCTCGTCCGCCAACCTGGCCAGGCCGGTGAAGGGGTCGCCGCGCACGGTGAGGAAGCGCCAGTCCACCCGCCACACGTCGCGCAGCCGGTGCTCGGCCTCCCGGAGCGCGTCCAGCAGCTCGTCGGCGATCTCCTGGGTGGTCTCCTCGACGGCCGCGCCGGCGAGCGCGGTGGCCGCGCCCAGCACCGGCTGGATGTACGCGACCGCCAGGGTGGCGTTCTGCCGCCGGGCGAGGCCCGCCGCGTAGGCGGTCGCCCGCCAGGAGGAATCCGAGCCGTCCAGGCCCGCCACGATCATCCTGGGTCCGTCGGTCCCCAGCTCGAACCCGGACGGCGCCACGGCCGCGCCCGGCTGCTCGGCTCCGTCGGGGGCCGCCGCCTGCTCCGCATCGCTCTCATTGCTCATGGCCCGAGGCTATGCCGGACACGGCGGGTGACCGAAGGGGGCACGGCCCGTGAGGGCTGTGGTCCGGGCCACCCGGGTGGGGGTCGTGCCGTCACCGGTGGTGCGGGCGGCCGTCACGGGGTGTCGAGGATGTGCGCGGGCTCACGGGGGGAGGGGTGTGGGCTGGGCCACCTTCGGCCATCTTCGATCTTGAAAATCGGGGCATTTGCCTTCAAAACAACCCATTCTCATGATCCATACCAGCGGTAACCCCCCACTGACGTGCCCGAACCTGCGAATCCTTGAAACACCACCCCCACCCCCGTAACTTCGAATGCGTCGCACCGAACGAGCACACGCTCACCAGGAACGCCGTGCGAGCCCCGCGAAACCACAAGCCCCCAGGGCCTGGTTCCGCACGCCCGCACACCTCCGAAAGGAACCGCATGACCTTCCGTAACGAGACCGCCACCGCCACCACCGCCACCAAGCGCCGCAACCGCGTCCGGACGGCACTGATGGCCGGGGCGGTCCTCGCCCTGCCCGTGGCCGGCCTCGTCACGGCGAACGCCGCCTCCGCCGCCCCCGCCACCGTCTGGGACAAGGTCGCGGCCTGCGAGGCCACCGGCAACTGGGCGATCAACTCCGGCAACGGCTTCTACGGCGGCCTCCAGTTCACCCCCTCCACCTGGGCCGCCTTCGGCGGCACCGCCTACGCCCCCCAGGCCCACCAGGCCACCAAGGCCCAGCAGATCTCCGTCGGCGAGAAGGTCCTCGCCGCCCAGGGCCCCGGCGCCTGGCCCGTCTGCTCCGTCAAGGCCGGCCTCACCAAGTAACACCCCCGCCCCTCCCCACCACGAGGGGCACACCACGACACACGCCGCTGACACCCGACCACCCCCACCCCAGGGGAACAGTCCGGTGCCAGCGGCGTCGTGCATTCCCGGACCGGACCAGCCGGACCGGACCGGGTCACACCGCCCGGTCGCGCGCCCAGTCGTAGAGACGGTGCGCGCCGTCACCGAGGCGGGTCGCGTAGAGCGTGCCGGCGCTGCCGCCCGCGAGTTCCTCGGTCGT
The DNA here is from genome assembly GCF_044764505.1 of Kitasatospora sp. NPDC094019. Taxonomy (NCBI): domain Bacteria; kingdom Bacillati; phylum Actinomycetota; class Actinomycetes; order Kitasatosporales; family Streptomycetaceae; genus Kitasatospora; species Kitasatospora sp. NPDC094019. The sequence goes on along the minus strand of NZ_JBIWIF010000002.1, from coordinate 237,794 downwards.
GGTGGTGACACCCACGACCGTGCCGGTTCCCGTCCGGGGGTCGAAGCCGGTGAGGTGGGGGCCTCCGCTCGCCCCGTGCGACATGTCGCAGGACTCGCCCCACAGCAGCGGCGCCGCCGGACCGGGACGGGCGGATCCGGCGCAGTGGATCACGCGCGAACCGGTGTACCTGCCGGCGGGATCGTTGAGCCGGTCCTTCGGATACCCGAAGGTGTCGACGAACTCGCCCGCCACCGGCCGGGTGAACGCGATCCGCTGGCTACCGGTGACCTCGGCGACCCGCCGCCCGTCGGCCGAACGGTTCAGCACCAGCATCCCGGTGTCGTGGCCGGCCGCGGCGACGGCGTCCGAGCCGGTGCCGCCCGCTTCGGCGTCCCAGTGGGAGGACGTGGCCATGCTCCGGACGCTGAAGCCGCCGAGCGGCTTGGTGCCGTTGCGGTAGCCCGGGACGAAGTACAGGTTGTGGCGCCAGGTGTCATCGGCGGCGGGGGACCCGACGCCCCGCAGGCAGTGCGCCGCGGTGACGACGGTGCTGCGGTTCGCGGCGGTGACGACCGTGGCGGTGCAGCTGCCGTCGTAGCCGTCGGAGAAGGTGAAGAACAGCCGGCCCACGCTGCGGTCCACCGCTCCGCCGTGGGTCCAGACGGTCCCCGGGTCAGGGGTGCCGACGGGCAGCGGCCGGGGGTCGTCGGGCGTGTGGTCGTCCTCCGGCACGGGCGTGATCTCGGGGACGAGGGCGCCCGCGAGCCGCATCCGGTCGGGGGTCCAGTAGGCGTCGATCCGGTCGCGCTCCTCGGTGGTCGTGGCGCCGGCGCGCACCGTGACGGATCCGCGGTCCGCGGCGACCGCCGCGGTCGGCAGCAGCGCCGCCGGGGTCGCGCTCAGCAGCAGGGCCGCCAGGGCGGCGCGCCCGCGCGTCAGGGTTCGGTCGGTGGCAGGGGTTCCAGGTGTCTTGGACATGGGCGGGACGCTAGCCGCGCCGCATCAGGCTTCTGTGTGGACGGCGTCGCGGCCACCCGTCGATCGGGTCAGGATCCGGTAAAGGGGTCTCGGTCGCGTATCGGCGCACCCGCACCGGCCGGAACCCGGCGGCCGGAACCGGACTCGGCACCCGGACTCGGGCTCGACGTCGGGCGTATGCGGTGGGCCAGTATCCTTTACGGACTGTCGGGTCCGATGGAACACCAGCACGAGGGAGCGCATCCGTGGCGGACACCGGGCTGTTGGCCCACCAGCGGCAAGCGCTGATCGCCGAGATGGTGCGCCGCAGCGGGGCCGTGCGCGTCGCCGAACTGGTCGACCACCTCGGCGTCTCGGACATGACCGTGCGGCGCGACCTCGACGCCCTGGAGCGTTCCGGCGTGGTGAAGAAGGTGCACGGCGGCGCCGTCGCCGCCTCCGGCACCGCCATCGACGAACCGGGCTTCGAGGCCAAGTCCGGCCTGGAGTCGGCCGCGAAGGCCGCGGTGGCCGAGGCCGCCGCCACCCTGGTGGAGCCCGGCAGTGTGGTCGCCGTCGCCGCGGGCACCACCACCTACGCGGTCGCGGCCCGGCTGCTGCACATCCCGCGCCTGACCGTGGTCACCAACTCGCTGCCGGTCGCGGAGCTGATCCGCTCGGCCGGGGACGAGCACGGGACGGGCGCGCCCTCGCTGCTGCTGACCGGCGGCTCGCCCACGCCCTCGGCCGCGCTGGTCGGGCCGCTGGCCGACCAGGCCGTCCGCTCGCTCCACGTCGATCTGCTGATCCTGGGCGCCCACGGGGTCTCCGAGAAGTCCGGTCTGACCACGCCCAACCTCGCGGAGGCGCAGACCAACCGGGCGCTGGTCGCCTCCGCGCGCCGGGTCGCCGTCGTCGCCGACCACACCAAGTGGGGCGTGGTCGCGCTCAGCGGCTTCGCCACGCTCGACGAGATCGATGTGTTCGTCACCGACTCGGCGCTCAACGCCCAGGCCCGGGCCGCCCTGACCGAAGCCGTCGGGGAGCTCGTCGTCGCTCCGGTCGCCGAAGCCTGACGGGCCCGTACCCCTGGTCGGCCGGGTCAGTAGCCGCCGAACCCGCCGTAGGAGTGGCCGCCGCTGAAACCGCCGGTTCCTCCCATGCCGGTGCCGCCGTAGCCCGGCCCGCGGCTCTGGAGGCGGCGGCGCGCCTCCGGTGACAGGAAGTACGGCCGGGGACCGTCCGGCCCGGCCGACCAGCTCCCGCCGGCGAGGTCCTGCCACCACTCCAGGAAGGTGACGGGCACCGCCCTCGCCCGGCACTCCTCCTCGGTCGCCACCCTGGCGCCCTCGTCCCACCCGACCTCGACCGGGCTCTCGGCCGACCGGTTCAAGGCATTCAGCGCGTCCGCCAACTCCCTGGCGGTCAGCGGCTCCTGGCTGCCGTCCTCGGCCTCCGGCCAGCCGTCGGGCCGGGACAGGTCGACCCGCCGGACCCGCACCGGCTCCCCCGCCGCGCCCTCCCGGTACTCCCACACCCGGTGGCCGGCCAGCTCGTCCAGGACCGCCCGGCGGTGCCGCTCGGCCCGGAACGCGGCCACCCGGGCCTCCTCGCGGACCACCCGCTCCGCCTCCACCCGCAGGGCGATCTCCTCCAGCACCGGCCGGTACTCCTGGACGGCCCGCCCCACCTCCAGCGCCAGGACCTGCTGGGCACGGGCCGACCGTTCGGCGACCCTCCGCTCCCACCCCGGCCAGCGGCGCGGCCGGCCGATGCCCCAGCGGACTCCCCGGCCGGTGGCGAGGTCGATCTCGATCCTGGTGCCGCCGTGCGCCCAGTAGAAGTCCTCCAGTGCCCGCGACAACCGGTCCAGGCAGGCCAGCGCGGCCGACTCCCATCGCTCGTGCTCGGCCGGCGTGCAGGGCAGCGGCTCACCCCGCCCGTCCAGGATCCGGTAGACCTCCACCCGCTCCGGCAGCACCACCGCGGGGTCCGGGCGGAATCTCGTCCCGCCGATGGCGGCCACGTCGAGCCGTACCCGGTCCAGCGACACCCCGGTCCACTTCGTGGTCACCGCTGCGCCCTCCCGTCCTGTTGACGGGCGGTGAGCCGCCGGACGCCGCCGGACCACCCCTGACGGCCCGCCCTGGCGGTCACCCACCACGACGGGTCACCTGCCCGCCGACCCCGCCCCGTACACGCCCGATCCGTACCGGACGGAGGCGGCAGGCGGCGGACGGAGGCGCACGGCGGCGCGGGGCCGGGGTACGGGCGCGCGGCGGACGGCTACCCGGGCAGGCCGACGGCCCGTTCGCCGGAGCGGGACTGCTGGATCACCACCGCGACCACCAGCAGCGAGCCCTGGGCGACGTTCTGCCAGAAGGAGTTGATGCCCTCGACGGTGAGGCCGTTCTCCAGCGCGCCGAGCAGCGCCACCGCCAGCAGGGTGCCGCCGATACCGCCCTTGCCGCCCTTGAGCGCGCAGCCGCCGAGGGCCGCCGCGGTGATCGCCTTGAGCTCCAGGCCCTCGCTGCCGGAGACCGGCTGCCCGGAGCCGGTGCGGGCGGTGAGCAGGATGCCGGCGACGGCGGCGACCGCGCCGATCAGGGCGTACACGGCGACCAGGTACTTGTTGATGTTGATCCCGGCCAACCGGGCGGCGGTGTCGTTGCCGCCGATCGCGTAGAGGTTGCGGCCGAGATCGGTGTACTTCAGCAGGACGTGCACCGCGAGCGCGACCACGATCAGGATCCACACCATCACCGGCAGCCCGGCGATCCTGCCCCGGCCGAGGAACACGAACACCGGGTCGCCCAGGACGTAGCCCTGCGCCCTTCCGTCGGAGACGAGTTGGGCGACGCCCTTGTAGGCGGCGAGGCCGGCCAGGGTGGCGATGGTGGCGTTGACCCGGCCGAAGACGATCACCAGGCCGTTGACGGTACCGACCAGGACACCGACGGCCACCGCGGCCGCCATTCCGGCGAAGGCGTTCGACCCGGCCGAGGTGAAGGCCATCGCGCTGACCACCGAGGCCAGACCCGCCTGCGAGCCGACCGAGATGTCCAGGCCGCCGCAGATGATCACCACGGTCTGAACCACGGCGAGCAGGCCGGTGATGGTCGCGGCCTCGGCGATCACCTGCACATTGGTCCAGCTGAGGTAGTTCTCGTTGAGCGAGCCGAAGACGGTGAGCACCAGGGCGAGGGCGCCGAGCAGGCTGAGGTTCTGGCCGCCGAGGGCGGCCAGAACGGCGAGCGGACGGCCGCTCCCGCGCGCGGACCGGCCGGGCGGCGCGGGCCGGTCGACGGCGGGCGGGGTGGTGGCGCTGGTCATGGGGCTGCTCCCGGGGGCGTCGTACGGGTGATGTCGTCGGCCATCGCGAGTTGGAGGACGGCCTCCTCGGTGGCGTCGGCGCGGTCCAGCTCGCCGGTGACCCGCCCGCCCTGCATGACCACGATCCGGTCGGCCAGGCCGAGGACCTCGGGCAGTTCGGAGGAGATGACCAGCAGGGCGACGCCCTCCTCGGCCAGGTCCGCGACGATGCGGTAGATCTCCGCCTTGGCGCCGATGTCGATGCCGCGGGTGGGTTCGTCGAGGATCAGCAGTTTGGGGCGCCGGGCCAGCCAGCGGGCCAGGACGACCTTCTGCTGGTTGCCGCCGGACAGTTTGCGGACCTCGTGCTCGATCGAGGGGGTCCGCACCCGCAGCCGGCCCGCGTACTCGGCGGCCAGCTCGCGTTCGGCGCCGCGCCGGACGAAGCGCCAGCGGCGCAGCCGTTCGAGTACCGCGATCGAGGTGTTGTCGCGGACCGAGCGGTGCAGGAACAGCGCCTGGGCCTTGCGCTCCTCGGGGGCGAGGCCGAGGCCGGCCCGGATCACCCGGCCGGGGTGGCCGAACGGCAGTGGCTCGCCGTCGAGGGTGACGGAGCCGGAGCGGACCGGGAGGTCTCCGGCGAGCGCGAGGGCGAGTTCGGAGCGGCCGGCGCCGATGAGCCCGGCCAGGCCGACCACCTCGCCGGCCCGGACGGTCAGGTCGACGTCGCGGACGTGGTCGGTGGTGAGACCCCTGGCCTCCAGGACGACCCGGTCGGTGGCGACGTTGGCGCGGGTGAACACGGCGGAGAGGTCGCGGCCGACCATCTGTCGGACGAGTTCGGCCTCGCCGGTGTCGCGGGCGTCCTGGACGCCGACCAGCGCGCCGTCGCGCAGGACGGCGATCCGGTCGGCGAGGCGGAAGATCTCCCGCATCCGGTGGGAGACGTAGACGACCGCGATGCCCCGCTCGCGGAGCCGCCCGATCAGCGCGAACAGGGCGTCCACCTCCTGCTCGGACAGCGAGGAGGTGGGCTCGTCGAAGGCGATCAGCTTGGCCTCGCCGGTGAGCGCGCGCAGGATCTCGACCAACTGCCTTTGTGCGGGGGTGAGTCGGGAGCCGAGCAGGTCGGGGTCGAGGACCCCGGCGAAGCCGAGCCGCTCCAGGTCGGCGGTGATCCGGCGGCGCAGCTCGGCCCGGTCGAGCCGACGGCCGCGGCCGGTGGGGAGGGCGCCGGCGTAGACGTTCTCGGCGACCGAGACGTGCGGGACGATCTCGGGTTCCTGCGGGACGATCCGGATGCCGAGGGCGCGGGCCTGGGCGGGGGAACGCAGGTCGACGGGGCGGCCGTCGAGCAGGACGTGTCCCTCGGTGGGCTGGTGGTCACCGGTGAGGATCTTCAGCAGGGTGGACTTTCCGGCGCCGTTCTCGCCCATCAGCGCGGTGACCGCGCCGCGGGGGAAGTCGAGGGTGACGCCGGTGAGGGCCCGGACGCCGCCGAAGGTCTTGGTGACGGCCGCGACGCCGGTGACGCCGGTGACCGCGGTGGCGCCGGCCGCTTGCGCGGCGGCCGGCGTCCGGGGCTCCGGCGTCGGTCGGCCCGGAGCCCGGGAGCCCGGTGTCCGGGGGTCCGGCCGGGGGGAGGCCAGGTCAGCCACAGGTGACGCCCGCGCTCTGCCAAGTGGCCGCGTCGACCATGGTGGTGGGGGCGAACTGCTCGGCCGGCAGGTCCTTGCCGTTCTTGAGCCTGTCGACCATGCTCTGGACCGCGAGCGCGCCGACCTCCTTGCCGTTGATGAACAGCGCCGCCTTCATCCCGGTCGGCTTGCCGCCGCTCCAGTCCTTGCAGGCGAGGTAGGCGCCGAGACCGATGCCGATCACGTTGTCGGCGCCGACGCCGGCGTTCTGGAGGGCGGTGACGCCGCCGTGCACGTTCTCGTCGTTGCAGCCCCACACCACCCAGTGCTTGACGCCGGCGTTGGCGGTGATGGTCGCGGCGACCTTGTCCTGCGCGCCGGTGGGGGTGTTGTCGGTGGCGACGTCGATGTTCTGGACGCCGGGGACGGCCGCGTCGAACGCCTGCTTCGCGCCCTTGACGCGGTCCCCGCAGACGGTGACGTCCTGCTTCCAGGCCGAGATCACCCGGGTGTCGGCGGCCGTCCAGCCGGCCTTGGTGTACTCGGCGGCGGCGCGCTTGCCGACCTCGGCGCCCATCTGGGCGCCGCTGAAACCGACCCGGGGCACCAGGTCGGTCCTGGCGCAGACGGCGGGGTCGGGGCCGGTGGCGCAGACCTGGTCGTCGGAGGTGAGCAGGGCGATCTTCGCGTCCTTGGCGGTCTGTACGACCTGCGGGCCGACGGCCGGGTCCGGGACGACGATGATGACGCCGTTGGTCTTCTGCGCGACGGCGGCCTGGACCTCGCTGACGGTCTTGTTGGCGTCGTTGCCGAGGTTCACCACCTTGAGGTCGACGCCGAGTTCGGCGGCCTTCGCCTTCGCCCCGGCGGCCTCGCCGATGAAGTACTCCTGGTCCCCCTGTTTCTGCAGGTAGGTGATCGAGATCTTCCCGCTGACCGGGGCCACCGAGGCGTTGGCGCCAGTGGTGTCCTGACCGTCGGAGCAGGCGGCGACCAGACCGAGGGAGAGCAGGAGAGAACCTGCCGCGGCAGCGCGGCGGTGGGTGCTTCGGATCATGGAGGGGACTACTCCTCATCAGCAGAACCAAACACATTCAAACGCGATGTGAAATATCACACCTCGCCCTGACGGGCCGTCAAGTAGCGTTCGCCGCCGAGATCAAGTCGTGACACGCCATATGGGACAAGTAATGACAACGGCCTCCATGACCCGCACGCCCTCTTGAGCGACGGCTTCAGCCGTGTCTATGCTGCGTTGCTTTCTGTTCGAAAAACAGACAGAAAGCATCATGGCGACTCCCCTGCACGCCGCACCTCAGCGCCTCCGCGCACCTCCACCCCACCCCCACTCGCGCCCTGGAGCGCCCATGCGCAGAACCGCGCCGCACCTCCCCCACGCCCTCCCCCAGGTCCACGCCCGCTCCCTGCCCCGCTCCCTGTCCCGAGCCGTGCCCCGCGTCCTGCTCACGCTGGCCCTGGCCTCGGCCGGACTCGGCACGCTCGCCCTCGGCCCCTCGGCGACCCCCGCCGCCGCCGTCGAGAACGGGCAGGCCCTCACCCCGCCGATGGGCTGGAACTCCTGGAACACCCTCGGCACCGCCGTCACCCAGGAACAGGTCGTCCAGACCATCGACTTCATGGTCTCCCGCGGCCTGGTCGCGGCCGGCTACAACACCGTGACCATCGACGACGGGTGGTCGCTGGGCCACCGCGACGGCCAGAGCGCCGACTTCGCGAAGACCGCCGAAGGCGCGATGCAGCTGTACGACGCCAACCGCAACCCGGTCAGTGGCACCGACGGCAACGGCTTCGACCTCACCAGCGGCCACCTGGTGCCCGCCCCGGACCGGTTCCCGGACCGCACCGTCAACGGCCGCACGCTCAACGGCATCGAGTACCTGTCCTGGTACGCGCACAGCAAGGGCATGAAGTTCGGCCTCTACGCCACCACGACCTACACCACCTGCCAGGGCCGCCCCGGCAGCCTGGGCCACGAGAGCGTCGACGCCGCCGACTTCGTCGCCTGGGGCGTCGACTACGTCAAGTACGACGACTGCCCCTACGGGCCGAAGATCATCGGCCCCGACGGCCACGACTACTACACCCAGGGCATCGGCCGCGAACTCACCCGCTCCATCTACGCCCGGGCGCAGGACTTCCGCCGGGCGCTGGACGCCGCCTCGGCCGCGCTGAACCGGCCCCGGGTCACCCTGAGCGTGTCCGCCCAGCCGGTGCACAGCGGCGTGCCCTACCTGCTGGCCGGCGACGACCCGGCCCGCACCGACCCGGTCGTGGTCGCGGCCGGCACCCCCGAGCGCGAGGCGCCCGGCTACGCGCCGACCGGCAAGTGGTGCGGCCAGGTCGCCAACCTCTGCCGGATCGGCGGCGACCGGGGGCCGGACCTGGACGGCGTGCTCTACAACGGCCAGCTGCGGACCGCGCTCCAGTACCCGGGCAACGTCCGGCCCGGCAGCTGGAACGACATGGACATGATGTTCGCGGGATGGCTGAACCCCTACGGCATCTACGGCACCACCGACAGCTGCGTGTGCCACAAGCCGATGACCGACGACGAGTCGCGCAGCGAGATGTCCGTCCTCGCCATGATGGCCTCCCCGCTCATCACCGGCGCCGACCTGCGCACCGCCGCCGACTCCCAGCACAGCTACCAGGGCTGGAACTGGTCCACCGGCATCAGCGACTCCGCCCTGGCGGTCTACAAGAACGCCGACGTCATCGCGGTGAACCAGGACCGTCTGGCCAAGCCGGCCACCCTGGTCGGCCACGCGCCCGACAAGGCCACCGACCCGATCGTCCTCAAGCGCCAACTCGCCGACGGCGACACCGCGGTACTGCTGCTCAACCAGGACCCGTCCGGCTGGCGCTACATCACCCCCACCCTCACCGACCTCGGGCTGACCGGCCCCGGCTACACCACCAAGGACCTCTGGACCGGCGCCACCGGCACCACCTCCGGCTCCCTCGGCGGCTGGGTCCCGGCCCACGGCGTCACCATGTACCGCCTCAAGGCGCTGCCCACCACCGTCCCGGCGGCGGTCGTCGGCGACGGCCGCTACCACGGCCTCGGCGCCGGCGGCACCGGCGGGCAGGCGCTGGAGGTCCGCGGGACGTGCTCCGCGCCCGACGGCTCGACCACCGACATCAACACCTGGTGGGACTGGCACACCTCGGAGCAGTGGAAGTTCTCCCCGAACCCGGACGGCACCGTCCGGATCACCGACAACTGCGACACCCCCACCCAGACCCACGGCACCCTCACCGGCGGGAGCGGCAACGGCTCGGCCGCCTGGGTACTCAACCGCTGGGACCCCAACAGCCCCAACCAGAAGTGGCGGGTCACCCAGAACGCCGCCACCGGCGCGCTGACCATCACCAACGTCGCCAGCGGGCTCGCCCTGGACGCACCGCAGTCCGCGCCGACGTCGTCCGTGGTCCTGAACCCGCCCGCCCCGGCCGCGGCCGGCCAGTCCTGGACGCCGCTGAACTGAGCGGACCGCTCCACCGGACCCGCCCGCCCCGACCCCTCCCGCCGGTCGACCGGCCTGCCGCCCGGCTCCCCCGCCAGGCCGGCCGGTCTGTTCCCCCTGCCCAACTCCGATCCCTCACAGGAGGATTCGTGCGAACCCCCGACGCCCGACCGGCGCGCCGTGCCGCGTCCGCGCTCACCGCATTGGCCCTGTTCGCCGGCGGCGGCGCCGTGACGGTGGGGCTCCAGCTCGCCACCGCACCGGCGGCCGCCGCCCTCGACAACGGCATCAACCTGACGCCGCAGATGGGCTTCAACAACTGGAACTCCACCTACTGCGGGGCCCAGTTCAACGAGGCGATGATCAAGGGCATCGCCGACATCTTCGTCACCAAGGGCCTCAAGGCGGCCGGCTATCAGTACGTCAACCTCGACGACTGCTGGGCCCTGCCCCAGCGCGACGCGGGCGGCAACCTGGTGGCCGACCCGGTCCGCTTCCCGCACGGCATCAAGGCGCTCGCCGACTACGTGCACGGCAAGGGCCTGAAGTTCGGCATCTACTCCAGCGCCGGCGACCACACCTGCGACGTCAAGGGCTTCCCCGGCGGGCTCGGCCACGAGCAGCAGGACGCCGACCTGTGGGCGTCCTGGGGCGTCGACTACCTCAAGTACGACAACTGCAACAACAAGGGCGTCGACGCGCGGACCCGGTACAGGGCCATGGGCGACGCGCTGAAGAAGACCGGCCGCCCGATCCTCTACAGCATCTGCGAGTGGGGCAGCACCGGGCCGTGGAACTGGGCCCAGCCGGTCGGCAACTCCTGGCGCACCACCGGTGACATCAGCGACAACTGGCAGAGCATGATCTCCATCGCGCAGGCCAACCAGGGACTGGCGAACTACGCCAAGCCCGGGGCGTTCAACGACCCGGACATGCTGGAGGTGGGCAACGGCGGCATGACCGGCACCGAGTACCGGACCCACTTCAGCCTCTGGGCGCAGATGGCCGCCCCGCTGATGATCGGCACCGACCTGCGCACCGCCGAGCCGGAGACCCTGGAGATCCTCACCAACACCGATGTGATCGCGGTGGACCAGGACCCGCTGGGCAAGCAGGGCTCCGTCGTCTCCCGGGAGAACGGACTGGTGGTGATGAGCAAGCCGCTGGCGGACGGCAGCCGTTCGGTCACCCTCACCAACGAGGGCTCCTACGACGCCACCATCAGCACCACCGCGCAGGCGGTCGGGATCGGCGGCGCCGAGTCCTACAAGGTCAAGGACCTGTGGTCGAAGAAGAGCAGCACCGGCAACGGTGCGATCAGCGCGGTCGTGCCCGGCCACGGCACGGCGATGTTCCGGATCACCCCGAGCTCGCCGGTCTCCCCGCCCTCGGGCGTGACCCGGCTGAGCGACCTGCCGTTCACCGCGGTCTCCAACTTCTGGGGCCCGGTGGAACGTGACCGCAGCAACGGCGACCACGTGGCCGGCGACGGCGGCACGATCACCATCCGCGGCACCCAGTTCGCCAACGGCCTCGGGGTGCACGCCCCCAGTGAGATCGGCTTCCACCTCGGCGGAACCTGCCGCAACCTGGTCACCGACGTGGGCATCGACGACGACGCCTACGGCAACGGCTCGGTGGTGTTCCAGGTCTTCAAGGACGGTGTGAAGGCCGCCGACAGCGGTCCGGTCACCGGCCAGGACCAGGCCCGACGGCTCACCGCCGACCTCACCGGGGCGCAGGAGTTGAAGCTCGTCGTCACCGACGGCGGCGACGGCACCTCCTGGGACCACGCCGACTGGGCGAACGTCCGGGTCGCCTGCGGCGACGGCCCGGCCGCCGGGACGTACCAGGTCTCCGACCTCAACTGGTCGGCGGCGGGCAACAGCTGGGGACCGGTCGAGCGCGACATGAGCAACGGCGACAACCAGGCGCGGGACGGCGCCACCATCACCGTCGGCGGCACCACCTACGCCAAGGGCCTGGGCGTCAACGCGTTCAGCGAGATCGTCTACTACCTCGGCGGCGCCTGCTCGTCGATCAGCACCGACGTCGGCATCGACGCCGAGGCCCAGGGCCGCGGCTCGGTCTCGTTCGAGATCTACGCCGACGACACCAAGGTCGCCGACAGCGGCCGGGTCACCTCCGCCTCCGGCGTCAAGCACCTGACGGCGGCGCTGACCGGGGCCAACGAGCTGCGGCTGGTGGTGACGGACGGCGGCGACGGCACCAACAGCGACCACGCGGACTGGGCCGCCCCCGTGCTCACCTGCTGAAGCCGAGCCGCCGACGCCGACCCACTGACAGCGATCCGCTGATGCCGACCCGCTGACACCCGCTCGGCGGCGACCGCCGGCGCGGTCGGGGTCGGGGGTGGGGGGCGAGGTCGAGGGCGGGCGCGGTGCCGGACTCCCGGCGCCGCGCCCGCTCGCCGTCCGTCCTCAGACCCTGGTCACGTCACGGGTCCCCGTGCCCGGCCGGACGACGTAGATCCCGGACCCGGGCAGCGTCTCCCGGGAGTCCGCCCGGAGCTGGTCGACACTGATCGCGGCGGGCCACCGGGTCCGCGACTCGGACCAGCGGACCCCGGCCAGATCGACCCCGGCCAGATCGACCGAAGTGAGGTCGGCGGTGGTGAAGTCGTCCAGCACCTCGGCCAGGAACTCCAGGTCCAGGGTCTCCGGTTCACCGAGCTCCAGCAGTTCGCCGACCTGCTCGACCAGCACCCGGGACAGGTACTCCACCTCCCGCACCGCCCGGGTGAGGTCCCCGCCGAGCACGGCGTACATGAACACCTCGCAGGCGCGCAGGAATTCGGCGATGGCCGGGTGGTCCGCCGTCCGCACCCGCTTGTCGATCGTGGTCACCATCTCCCGGACCAGCAACTGCCCGACCCGGCGCGCCCGGTCGATCTCCGGGTAGTGGGGTTCGAGCAGCGCCACGATCTGGTGGGCGAGGTCCCGCAGGTCCCAGGCCAGGGCGGCCCGCCGGTCGAGCTCCTGCGCGATGCCCCGGGCCACCCCCTGGGCGGCGAACACCGCCCGCCGCAACGGCATCCCGTGGTACCGGCCGAACCCGAGGCCGTAGGTGAGGTCCTGGGCCAGCACCACCGTGCGGATCAGCAGGTCCGCCAGGATGGCCGAGGTGACCAGCGGGTGCCCGCGCAGCACCAACCGCTGCTCGGGGCCGATGAGTTCGAACCGCTGGTGCATCAGGCCGACCTCGTAGAGAGGGGCGGCCGCTTCCTCGAACTCCGTCCTGGCCGCACCCCGGGACAGCACGGACACGAGCCCGGCCTCGATGTCGAGCACGGCGTCCAGGCCCTCCGCCAGCTCCTTGTGGCGGGCGCACAACATCACCTCGCGCAGCCCGGCCTCCACGTCCAGATGCGTGTCGAGCCCGTGCAGGAAGGACTTCCGCAGCGCTGCCATCCGGTCCGAGAAATCACGGGTGCGGCGCTCGGGAGAACCGCGCTCGGCCATCATTCCCCCTCTCGATCGGTCATTCTGCCGGTGACGGCCAGCCGCGCCTTGAACAGGCTGGCGCGGACCGCCGCGGGCCGCATGCCCAGCTCGGCGGCGATCTCCGTCGGCGTGTAGCCGTCCAGCGTCCACGCCAGCACCTGGCGCTGGCGGGCCGGCAGGCCGCCCAGCAGCCGCAGGATCTCCTGCCGGTCCTCCCACTCGGCGGCGTGCCCCGGGGCCGGCAGCAACGAGGTCGGTTCGAGCGCGAGTTCCTCGATGCTGTCCTCGACCTGGCTGAAGGCGCGGACGAGTTCACGGGAGGCGACTCTTCGGCACCACGCCTCCGGCGACTGGATCCGGTCCCACCGCTCGTACGCCTTGACCATGGTGTCCTGGGCCAGGTCCGCGGCCAGCGCCGCCGGGGCGCCCTGCCACATCAGGAACGCCACCAGCCTGCGCAGGCAGGTGCGGTAGAAGTACGCGAACTCCCCGTGCCGGGTACCGGTCCCGCTCCCGTCGGCAGGGGCCGGAAGGTGGCCGAGGGACGCCGCCGACGCGGCCTCCCCCTCCGGGCCGGTCTCACTCATGCGCGTCGCGGCCCCGCTCCTCGTGCGGCGCCGGCCGCCCCGGGCGCCGGTCGTCGTCCCCGCCCCGGCCCGTGCGGAGCGCGAGGACGACGACGACCGCGCGGGGCGGGGGCGGCTGGGGCCGGTCCCGTCGACGCGGCCGCAACTGCCCCACCAGGGTGACCAAGGCGCCCACCAGCCCCAGCACACCTGCCACCACCGAGCCCGTCACGGGATCCACCAGCACTCCTGTCGTCGTGCCAACACTTCTACGACCAGGAGTCCCGGGAGGGCGAACGCGTTAACCGGTGCGGGGATTCTGTTACAGACCGCCGGGAGGGGCGGGCTCCCGCGCCGGTTCCCCCGCGCCGGTGCGACACGGGGGAACCGGCGCGGGGGAACCGGACGGCTCTGCCGGGGGTGACGGCGTCAACGGCGGTGCCGGCGTCGGCGTCAGCGCGTCATGTAGACGCTGTCCATGAAGTCGACGATCTGCTGGTCCGTCAGCCGCTGGCCCTCCCGGTGGCCCGTCGCCAGGTCGGCCTCGCTGATCATGCCGACCAGCCGGTCGCCGTCGATGACCGGGATGCGGCGGATCTGGTGCTGCTCCATCTTGTGGAGCACCGCGTCCATGCTGTCGTCCGCGTGGACGCAGTGCAGGTGCCCCGCCAGCTCCATCGCCTTCGTCCTCGCCGGGTCCCGCCCCTCGGCGATGCACCGGACGATGATGTCGCGGTCGGTGATGATGCCCTTCAGCTTCTGGTCGTCGCCGCAGATCGGGAGGGCGCCGACGTTCATGTCGCGCATCATCCGGGCGGCGTCGGCGAGGCTCTGGTCGGCAGCGACGCACTGGGCGCCGGCGTGCATGATGTCTCGGGCAGTAGTCACGGGGACTCCTCCTCAGGATCTCCCCCGAGCACCGGGTGTTCCGGTGCGCCCACCCTAGGCACGGGTGCCGGGGGTCCGCGAGCGCATCCGGGGGGGTGTCGCCGAGCGTGGCCGGGGCCGGGGAAGCACGAGGGACGGGACGATACTGGAGGCGTGACGGAGGAGTTCGCCGGGGCGCGCGGTGCGGTACGGGCGCCGGACCGGACCGGGCTGACGACCGCCCCCGACCTGGTCGACGAGGCGGTCCGGGTACGGCCCGCGACGGCGCTGCGCCCCTATGTGGCCTGGTACTCGGGCTACCGCCAACAGGGTCTGCCGCCCGCCCTGCACCGGGGCCTGCCGTCCCCGTACCTGACCTTCATCGTGACCCTGGACGAACCGCTCACCATGGCGGGTCACCCGGACCCGGCGCAGCCCCCCGGCCGGTTCGCCACCCTGCTCGGCGGCCTGCACACGGCCCCGGCGCTGATCAGCCACGACGGACGGCAGTCCGGTATCCAGGTCGCCGTCCACCCGCTGGCGGCGCGGGCCCTGTTCGGGCTGCCGGCCGGGGAGCTCGCCGAACTGGACGTGCCGGCCGAGGAGGTGCTCGGCGCGGTGGCCGAGCGGCTCCAGGAGGCCGTGCGGGAGGCGCCGACCTGGCCGGAGCGGTTCGCGGCACTGGACGGCGCGCTGCTGCGGCTCGCCCACCCGTCCGGCCGGGTGCCGCCCGAGGTGGTGCGGGCCTGGGAGGCGCTGCGGCGCAGCGGCGGGGCGCTGTCGGTGGCCGCGTTGGCCGAGGAGACCGGTTGGAGCGGCCGCCACCTGTTGGACCGGTTCCGCCGGGAGACCGGGCTCACGCCGAAGGCCGCCGCCCGGGTGGTCCGGTTCGACCGGGCCCGGCGACTGCTGGCCGCACCTGGTCCGGCGCCCCGGTTGGCGGAGCTCGCGGTGCGCTGCGGGTACTTCGACCAGGCTCATCTGGCGCGCGAGTTCCGCGCGCTCGCGGGGTGCGCGCCCTCGGTCTGGCTCGCCGAGGAGGGGCCGGACGCGGTGAAGTTCCGAATCGTCCAAGGCGGGGCGGCCGGGCCCGGGCCAGAGTGGGAGGCATGACGGCGGACCGGCCCGGCCCCCACCCGGGCCGGTCGCCCCGAACCGAGGAGGTACCCGGTCATGGACACCGACACCGCGGGCACGAGCGGCACTGGCGACGCGGGGAGCGGCGGGGCGGGCGGAGGGGCGGGCGGAGGAACGGCGCCCGCTCCGCAGGTCTGGCCCAGTCTGCGGGCCCGTGACGCCCGGGCGCTGATCCGCTTCCTCTCGGAGGCGTTCGGCTTCGAGGAGGTCGTCGCCTACGGCGAGGGCGAGTTCGTGGCCCACGCCGAACTGGCCTGGCCGGAGGGCGGCGGGATCATGCTGGGCTCCGACCGGCCGGCACCCGAGGGCGGCGAGCCCTGGCCGGGCGGCCCCGGGACCTTCTCGGCCTACGTGGTGACGGCGGACCCGGACGCCCTGCACGCGCGGGCGGCCGCCGCCGGGGCGCGGATCACCACCGCGCCGTACGACACCGAGTACGGCTCGCGCGACTTCGCGGCCGCCGACCCCGAGGGCAACCACTGGTACTTCGGCACCTACCCGGGTGCCCCGCGCCCCTCGGCGGGCTGAGCCGTGCGGGCCACCGAGCGGCCGGGCCGGGCAGCGACGGACGGCGGGACGCCGAACCACGGCGGGGCGCTCACGGACGGCGGGGTGCCGAACGACGGCGGGGCGGTCGTGGAGCGGCTGCGGGCCCTCTGCCTGGCCCTGCCCGAGGTGGACGAGAGGGTCAGCCACGGCGAGCCGACCTGGTTCGCCGGCGCCGGTCGCCGGGCGCGGGTGTTCGTGATGCTCGCCGACCACCACCACGACGACCGCCTCGGATTCTGGTGCCCGGCGGCCGCGGGCGCGCAGGAGTTCCTGGTCGCGGAGGCGCCGGAGCGCTTCTTCCGCCCGCCCTACGTCGGCCACCGGGGGTGGATCGGCGTCCGCCTGGACGTTCCGCCGGTGGACTGGGAACGGGTCGAGGACCTGGTCGCGGACGCGCACGCCCTGGTGACCGGCCGGGGCGCCCGGGATCCGTCGCGCCCGGGGTCCCCGACCTCCTGATGGACTTTTTAGGTCATGTGACCTAGTTTTTGCTCATGACCACTTCGGAACACCTCCAGGCCCCCGACCTCCTCGCCACCGCCCCCACCCCCGACAGCCCCGACCTCCTCACGCTCGATCCCCGGGGACCGGTCCTGCTGGTCGGCGGCTACGGGACGGTCGGCGGCGAACTCGCCCGCCTGGTCGCGGCCGAGCGCCCCGTCCTGCTCACCGGCCGCTCCGAGCAGCGCGGCGCGGCCCTCGTCCGCGAACTCGGCGGCGCCCCGAACGCCGCCGTCCGCCGCTGGGACCTCGCCGACCCGACGCCCTTCACGGCGGCGGTCAGCGCGGTCGTCGGCGTCGTCAACGACCCCGACGACCGGGTCCTGCGGGCGGCGGCACGCGCCGGCGTCCCGTACGTCGACGTCACCCGCTGGACCGCCCGGCTCCAGCGCGCCGCCACCGTGTCCGGGCTGCTGCGCCCCACCGCGCCGGTCCTGCTCTCCTCCGCCTGGATGGGCGGCGTGGTCGGACTCGTCGCGGCCGCGCTGGCCGAGCGCCTGGGCGGCGCGGACCGGGTCGAGACCGCGATCCGCTGGGACCTCGCCGACCGGGCCGGCGCGGACTCGGTGGAGTTCATGGACCGGCTGGGGCTGGACTACGAGGTGATCAGCGACGGCTGGCGCCGCACCGTCGCCCCGCTGACCGAGGCCCGCACCGTCCGGATCGGCGACCACCCCACCCGGGTCGCCCGGATCGACACGCCCGAGCAGTTCACCCTGCCGCTCACCCTCGGCACCACCACCGCCACCACCCGGATCGGCTTCAGCTCCGACCTCAGCACCCGGGCCCTGCTGGCCGCCAAGCACACCGGCTTCTTCCGCTGGGGCCGGGGCGACCGCTGGCAGTCCGCCCGCCGCGCCCTGCTGTACTCCCCCGGCGAGGGCGGCACCGCGCGGCTGCGCGTCGACGTCGGGCACGCCGGCCGCACCCTCACCGCCGTCGTCGAGGACCGGGCCGGCCAGGCCCACCTCACCGCCGTCGGCGGCCTGCTCGCCCTGCGGCGCGTCCTCGGCTCGGACGGCGCGCCCGCGGCACCGGCCGGTGTTTCCTTCCCCGAGCAGACACCCAGGCCGGCCGGAGTCCTGGCCGACCTGGCCGCCGCGGGGGTCACGGTCGACATCGGCTCCGCTCCGGGCTTGGATGCTGCCGCATGAGCACCGCACCCGACCCGACCCCCGCCCCGACGAGCGACGGCACCCCGCCCCCGCCCCCCGAGAACGGGCCGCGACGGCCCCCCGGGGCCGCGCCGACCGCCGCGACCGACGCGGACCGGCCCGCCAGCCCCACGGACGGGAGCGCCGACGCGCCGGCGGGGCGACGGCGGACGGCGGCCGCCGTGGGCGGCGGCGGCACGCCGGGCCGGGGGCGGAAGGGGGCGGAGCGCCGGGAGGCCCTGCTGGACGCCGCCGAGGAGGTGCTCGTCACCGAGGGCGGGCCGGAGTGGACGATGCGCGCCGTGGCCGCGGCGGCCGGGGTCAGGCTGGGCCACCTCCAGTACTACTTCCCCACCCACGCGGACCTGGTGGCCGCCGTCCTGGAGCGGGTACTGCGCCGGTCGGCGGAACGGCTGGCGCCCCTGCTCTCCGCCGACGCCGACGCCCCCGAGTCGGCCGCCGGGGTGGTCACCGCCCTGCTGGCCGAGCAGGAGGACGCCCGGCTGATGCGGCTGTTCGTCGAAGTGTGGGCCCTGGCCGCCCGGGACGCGACCGTGGCGGCGGCGGTGGGCGGGTTCTACGACGACTACCGGGCCCAGGTGACCGACTTCCTCGCCCGTCGCCACCCCGACCTTCCGGAGGAGGAACGCCGGGCCCGCGCCGGGGTGTTCATCATGCTGATCGAGGGCGCCTCCCTGTTCCGCTCCGGCGTGGCGGGCGAACGCGCCCCCGCCACCGACGGGACCCTCGTCCGCACCGCGCTCGCCCTGCTCGGCCCCTGACCGCCGGAGGCGCGGTACCGCCCGGCACCAAGCCACCGCTGCCCGGGCCGGCCGGTTCCCCACTGCCGGCGCCCGCGCGGACGGTCGGACCGGGTCCGACGGTCCCGACCGGGACGGCGGCCACCGATGGCCACCGTCCCGGTACCCCACCTGGCTGTCAGGCCAGGTCGGTGAGGAGTTGGAGGTCCGGCGGGCCGGACAGCAGGGTGGCGCCGGCGGCGAACGCCTCGGCCATGTGCGGCGCGGCGAGGTGGGCGTCGAAGTCCGCCCGGCTCGCCCACTGTTCGACGACCACCCAGGACGCGGGGTCGAGCGGGTCCTGGTACGGGCGGTAGAACAGGCAGCCGGGCTCGGCGAGCGTCGGCGCGACCAGTGACAGCGCCTGGGCCCGGACCGGCTCCTCCTGCCCCGGTGCGGCCCTCAGTCTGGCGACAGCGGTGATCGGTCCACTCATGGCATCCCCCTCGATACGGTGATCATCTGCGATCACCGGTCAGCAACAGGGCCGGGGCGGCACCTATTCCGGCCCGCGGGCCCAGCGGGACGGCTCGCGCCGCGCCCCCGGCGCGGGCAGACTGGCCGCGACGGGCCCGGTGGACCCGGGCGGCCGAGCAGGGCCGTGCCCGGGGCCGGGGACGCGCGCAGCCCCGGAGGCGGCGATGCCGCAGATGACGGTCGACGGGCGCACCCTCGCGCTCTCGCACCTGGACAAGGTCTACTACCCCCGGACCGGCACCCTCAAGGGCGAGGTCCTGCGCTACTACGCCGCCGTCCACACGGCCCTGTTGCCGCACCTGCGCGATCGTCCGGTGTCCTTCCTGCGCTGTCCGGACGGCGTGGCGGCCGAGGTGTTCGTGGCGAAGAACCCGCCGCCCGGCACGCCCGACTGGGTGCGCGCGGTGGAGGTGCCGAGCAACAGCGGCGAACTGCGCCAGGTGGTGCTGGAGGACGGCGCCGCGCTGCTCTCGGTGGTCAACCTGGGCTGTCTGGAGCTGCACGTGCCGCAGTGGCACGCCGCCGCGCCCGGGCTGGCCGACCGGCTGGTGCTGGACCTCGATCCGGGCGCTGGGGCGGACGTCCTGACCTGTCGCACCGTGGCCGGGCTGCTGCGCGAGCGGCTCGCGGCGGACGGCCTGGATGCCTGGGTGAAGACCTCCGGCGGCAAGGGCCTCCATCTGCTGGTGCCGCTGGAGCCCACGCCGAGCGCCCGGGTGTCCGCCTACGCGAAGGAGCTGGCGGCCGAGCTGGCGGCGGCCCGGCCGGAACTGGTCGTGCACACCATGGCGAAGGCCCGCCGCACCGGCCGGGTGCTGGTCGACTGGTCCCAGAACTCGGCCAAGAAGACCACGGCCGCCCCGTACACGGTGCGGGCCCGGGAGCGACCGACGGTGTCGGCGCCGCTGTCCTGGGCCGAGCTGGACGCGGCCGGGTCGGCGGCGGAGCTGGTGTTCACGATCGCCCAGGTGCCGGAGCGGCTGGCGGCCCACGGCGATCCGCTGGCGCCGCTGCTCGACCCGGCGCGGGCCCGGCCGCTGCCCGCGGCCGTCCCGCCCGGGGCGGCGCGTGGGGCCGGAGCCGGGACCGGGACCGGTGCCGGGACCTCCGCCGCCCGGCCCCCGGGCGGCCGCGAACCGGTGGTCCTGACGCCTCCGCTGGAGGTGATGCGGCCCGCCGCCGTGCCCGCCGTGCCGCCCGCGGACGGCCTCGGCGGCGCCGGGGTGCTCTACGAACTGAAACTGGACGGCTTCCGCTGCGTGGCCTTCGCCCGGGGTCCGGCCCGCCCGCCGTTCCTCCAGTCCCGCTCCGGACGGGACCTCGCCGCCGAGTTCCCGCCGATCGCCGCCGCCGTCTCCCGGCTGCCGGCCGGGTTGGTGCTGGACGCGGAGCTGGTCGCCTGGCGCGGCGGCCGGTTCGCCTTCGAGGAACTGCTGCGGACCAGGCGGGACGGGGCCGCCGAGGACGTCGCACTGGGGCTGATCGCCTTCGACGTGCTCGCCCTGCCCGGCCGGGACGTCCGGCCGCTTCCGCTGGCCGACCGGCGGCGGCTGCTGCTGGCCGCGCTGGCCGAGGTCCCGCCGCCGGTCCAGCCGGTCCTGGCGACCACCGACCGGGCCGAGGCGCTGACCTGGATGGAACAGCTCGCCGACACCGGGGTGGAGGGGCTGGTCTGCAAGGCCGCCGGTTCGGCCTACCGGCCGCGCGGGGCGGGCCGGGTCTGGGTGAAGTACCGGCGGGGCGACACCGTCGACGCCACGGTCCGCGCCGTGACCGGACCGCCCGCCCGGCCCCGGGCGGTGGTCCTGGAACTGGACGACGGCCGGGTGCTGCTCTCCTCCCCGCCGCTGTCACCGCCCCAGTCCCGACAGGTCGCGGAGCTTTCGTCCGGCCGGCTGGGCTCGGCCGTCCACGATCCGCAGTACGGCGACGTCCGACCGCTGACCGTCCCGCTGCGGGCCGAGGTGACCGTCACCGGCCGGCCGCCGACGGCCCGCTTCGTCCGCCTGCGCGGTGACTGAGGGCCCGCGCCGAGGCCCTCAGTCCTCCTTCCCCTCCGCCGCGGCGTGGCGGGACGGGGCCGGCTCGTGGGCGACGGGCCACGGCGGGTGCGGGCCTGCGGCCGGGCGGGCGTGCGCGAACTCGGTGACCAGGGCCTCGGTGTAGGCCGGGAGATCACTCGGACGGCGGCCGGAGACCAGCACCCCGGGGCCGTCCCGGCAGACGTGGACCGGTTCGTCGACCCAGTAGGCGCCGGCGTTCACCAGGTCGGTGCGGATGCTGGGCCAGGAAGTGAGGGTGCGTCCGCGCACCGCGTCCGCCTCGATGAGTGTCCACGCGCCGTGGCAGCTCACCGCGACCGGCCGGCCGGCGGCGGCCAGTTGGTGGACCAGGGCCACGGCCGCGCGATCCAGGCGGAGGAAGTCCGGGTTGGCGACTCCCCCGGGCAGCACCAGGGCGTCGTAGGCACCCGGGTGCGCCACGCCGACCACGTCGTCGACGGGGAAGGCGTCCGCCCGGTCGAGGTGCCGGTACGCGTGGACCCGACCGGGGCGGGTGGACAGCAGCCGGGGCGTGCCGCCGGCCTCCGCCACGGCCTGCCAGGGCACGGTCAGTTCCACCTGCTCGGCGCCCTCGGGGGCGAGCAGGAAGGCGATCGTCCGGCCGGTGAGGACGGTCGGCGTCATCCGGCCCACCCCGTTCTCCGCCCGCCCGAGGACCCGGCCGCCACCGGTTCAGCTCCCGGGGCGCGGGCCGGGCCGGTTCGCGAGGGCGGCGGCGGCCGGGCCGCCCCCGGTCAGCTCGACGGCGGCGGGCGGCGGGGCGATCCGGATCCGGGCGCGGTGGCAGTCGAGGTGGACCACCAGCTCCAGGTGGTCGACGCGGGCGACCGTCCCGATCGGCACCAGGACCGGGGCGCCCGGCACCCACGGCCGGGTGTCCACCAGCAGGTGGTCCCCGGCGTCCTGCTCGACCCGGCCGAGCGGGCCGTCCGTCGCCTCGACGTCGTAGCCGACCAGGGTGAGGTCGGCGGCGGAGTGGGAGCCCGGGCGGTACTCCCGCAGTTCGGTGGTCATCACGCCTCCGGGTGGTCCCACGGGCGGCGCTCACGGCGGCCCCGGCCGTAGCGGCCGTCCCCGGGGTCGCCGCCCGGGCCACCACCCGGACGGTCGTCCCGGTACGGGCCCCGGCTCCGGTGCCCGTCCGGCCACATCCCCCGGCCCCCGCCGTCCGGCGGGCCGTCCGCCGGATCCACCCGGTGCCGCCGGTGGCGGCGCAGCACGACCGACAGACCGGCCGCGATCATGACGCTGCCGACCCAGACGGCGGCCGTGGCGATCGCCACGACGGCCGTCGGCTTGCGCACGGCGATGCTGAGGCACAGCGCCGCCATCACCAGCGCCGTCATCAGGACGCCGGTCGGCAGGCGGCGGCCGAAACCGCGCAGGGCGCTCCCGAAACGGCGTGGGTGTTCGGCTCCCATCGTGCTCAACCGCCGGTCCAGGCGGGTGTCGCGGCGCAGATCGCACTCGATCTCGGCGAGGAGCCGCCGCTCCCGTCCGCTCAACGCGGGTCCGTCCATCTCGGTCACCTCCGGCACGTCCGGTGACGACGACATCCCGTCCGGGCGACTGCCCGGTGGGGGGTGCGCTAACCGCTCCGGCCCGCGAGGGCGACGGAGGCGGCCGGGCGACGGTCGCCGAACGCCCGCGGACGCGCGAGCAGGCTGTCGTCCAGCACACACAGCAGGGCCGCGGCGTCGGGGTGCACCTCGGCGGCGCCCGCCGCCCGCACCTCCGCGGCCGTGGCACCGGGGCCGGGACCGAGCACCGCGACGCAGGGCACGCCGGCCAGGCGGGCGACCCGGACCTCGGGCGCGCTCGCGGCGACGAACACGGCGTGCGACGGCTCGCCGTCGACCAGGTGGAGCGCCATCCGGACCGGATCGCGGCCCGGATCGGTCACGGTGAGTGCCGGGGCCCCGGGCGGACCGGGCGCGGTCAGCAGGACCGTCCAGCCGCGGGCCGCGCACTCGCGCAGCAGGTCGGCGGAACCGCGTGACGTCGCACGCCAACCGGCCCCGAAGAGTGCCGCAGAGACGACCGTCATGGCCCACCGTTCCCGTTCCGCACCACGCACCGGCGCGCCCTTCCAGGTTAGGCCCGCGCCCCCGGCTCCGCCCGGCGCGGCCACCGCGGGCCGGGCCCGGGGCCCAGCCAGGGCTCAGCCCGGGCCCGGCCCGGGCGCCGACCGGAGGCCGACCGGGGCACCCGCCGTCCCACTACCCCGGGTGACGACTCGCGGCTGTCCGGAATCCGCCCGGTACCGGCTCCGGAACGTGCCACGATCGGGCCATGATCACGCTGCGCGCCGCCCGCACCCCCGCGCCGGACCGGGCACCCGCCGCCCGCGCCGGGGGCTTCCGGCGGCACGACTCCGGTGGGACCCGCGCGGACCGGTCACCGGGGGCGCGCGGCCTGTCCCGTCACGCCCCCAAACCCGGACCGGAACAGCCCCCGCAACCAGCGGCGGACGGTGACCGCGCCGACGCGGAGCGCATCCGTTCCATTGACAGCCCGCCGGACCGGCCCGATCCTCGCCGGTACGACCCGGCCACCGGCCAGGGCCGCTCGACGACCGGGGGTGGTCAGCGATGACGGACCAGTGGACGGCGCGGCGCATGCCGCCGACGGTCAGGTGGGCGGTCGCGGGCGTGTGGGTGCACGCCGCCCTCAGCGGATTCGCGGGCCTCATGCTGCTCGCCGCCCTCGGCCGCAACCAGGGCGGGGAGGTCGCCCCGGTGCGGTTCATCGCGATGGCCTCCGTCCTGGTGGCCCTGCTGCTCGCCACCTGCGCCGGCCTCGCCTCCCGTCGCGCGGGCTGGACCAGGACCACCGTGGTCGCCGTCGAGGCCCTCTCGGTCGTGACCGCCGCCGCCCTCCTCCTGACCGGCTCCCTCGCCGCCCTCACCGGCATCGCCCTCGGCGCCTTCGTCCTCCGCACCTTCCTCTCCCCGGCCGGCCGCGCCTGGTTCAACGACCAGTAACAGCCTGCCGGGCGGACGAGGTCGGACCCCCGCACGGCCCGTCCCCCGCCCCCACCCCGTCCGTTCCGTACGGCGCGGCGGCAGTCGCAGCGGCGTCCCCTCAGAAGCTGCCGCCCTCGGCGGATTCGGCGGCGGAGCCCTCGTACGGACCGCCCCCGGATCGGGCGACGGTCTCCCGGACGGCGCGGCCACCGAGCAGACCGGCACGGGCGGCGAACTCCGGCACCAGCAGACGCAGGGCCCTGCGCCCGTGGAGCGCGACCAGGAGTCCGGTCTCCGCCGGCGCGGCCGGGGCGGAGGCGGGACGGGGATGCAGACGGCGCAGCTCGCGCAGCAGTCGGTGGCCGGCCAGGGTCCGCGCCGGGCCGCACAGGACGGCGAGCGACAGGACGGCCAGGGACAGTCCCGCGGGGAGAGATCCGTGTGCCGCGGCGGCCACGGCCGTGCCACAGGCCGTCAGGAACAGCAGGCCGGCCACTGTCGACCGGGCTCGACCGCATCGCAGGCCGCGCCCGGCCAGTTCGGCGTTCAGCTCCTGCCGGGCCCGCCGCACCGGCGGAGCGGTGGCGGCATCGGCCAACGAGAGGTCGCGACCGAACACCGTCCACGCCGCCCGGTGCAGCGACGTCACGTTCCGCCCCGGGCCGCCGTGCGTCACCCGCCGCAGCCGTCCCCCGCGGCCGGTGACGATCACCTCTGCCAGGTGGAGTTCCACGACTGCCACTGCCAGCGCGGCCTTCGAACCACCCCGCACTCCCGCGACACCGGCCGCCGTCACACCGGCCGTCCGCCCCTTGACCGGAAGCCATCGCAACAGCCCCGCCACCACCAGCGCGGCCAACACGCAGAGAACACCGATCGATCCCATCACGCCCCCCGACGGACAGCGGACCCCCCGGCCCTCCTCCCGAAAGGATGACACGGCCGGACGGCCGCTCGGCGGGACGGCCGCTCGGCAGTCGGTCCCGGCAGCAACTTCTCGCCGCCGGAAGGGATTCCGACGGTCGATCGAGCCCTTGCGGAATCCCGATCGATCCGTGAATCGATCCGTGACCGGGGACGGCCGTCGGCGATCGACGGTCGACGGCGACGGCAAGGAGGAGCGTCCGGCGGCAACTCGGACCGGCGTCAGCCCCGGCTGCTGGGGGCGAGGCGGCCGAGGAGGTGGAGGAGGCGGTCGAGCGCGTCGCGGGAGTTGGGCTCGGTGAGGTTGACCATCAGGCGGAAGGCGGCCCGCAGGACCGCGGGGTTGCCGAGACCGGCGGCGCCCGCGGCGCCGAGCAGCCGGGGGCGGCTCAGGGCGGCGGCGGTGAGGCGGCCGAGGGCGAAGTAGCCGTCGTAGGCGGCGCGGAGGGCCTGGGGATAGGCGTGCAGGGCGAGGTCGCGGCCCCGGTCGGTGCGGCGGGCCAGGGCCTGGACGACGGTCTCGGCGGCGTAGCGGCCGGACTCCATCGCGTAGGCGATGCCCTCGCCGGTGGCCGGGCTGACCGTGCCGCCCGCGTCGCCGATCAGCAACAGGCCGTCGGCGTAGTGGGGTTGGCGGTTGAGGCCCATCGGCAGGGCGGAGCCCCGGATGGGTTCGGTGACGGCCTCGGGGCGGTAGCCGTAGTCGTCCGGGAGGTTCTCGCACCAGTGGCGGAGCAGGTGCTTCCAGTCCACGTCGCGGGTCACCGCACCGGTGTCGACGACGCCCAGGCCGACGTTGGCGGTGCCGTCGCCCATGCCGAACACCCAGCCGTAGCCGGGCAGGAGGCGGCGGTCCGGATCGGCGGGGTCGCGCAGGTCCAGCCAGGCTTCCAGGTAACGGTCCTCGTGGCGCGGGGTGGTGAAGTAGGTGCGGTAGGCGACGCCCATCGCGCGGTCGGTGCGGCGGTAGCGCTTCATCGCGAGGGAGAGCCGGGTGGAGTTGCCGTCGGCGGCCACGACGAGGGGCGCCCGGTAGGTGACGGGGCAGCGGTCCTCCCCGAGCCGGGCGCTGACGCCGGTGATCCGGCCGCTCCGTTCGTCGATCAACGGACTGTCGACGTTGGCCCGTTCGACCAGCCGGGCGCCGGCCGCGGCGGCGCGGCGGGCGAGCAGTTCGTCGAAGTCCGCGCGGCGGCGGACCAGTCCGAAGCCCGGGAAGGCGGAGAGTTCCGGCCAGTCGAGTTCCACCCGGCGCCCGCCGGCGACGATCCGCAGCCCCCGGTTGTGCAGCCAGCCGGCCGACTCCGAGACGTCGATGCCGAGATCGATCAACTGCCGTACCGCGCGCGGGGTGAGGCCGTCGCCGCAGACCTTCTCCCGGGGGAAGGCGGACTTCTCCAGCAGGAGGACGTCCAGGCCGGTCCGCGCGAGGTGGTAGGCGGCGGTGGAGCCGGCGGGGCCCGCGCCGACCACGATGACGTCGGCGGTGTCGGCGCCGTTCCCGGACGCCTCGGCGGCGGCGGCGGCCGGTTCGGCGGCGGCCCCGCCGGACGGCTCGGACGGGCGGGCGGGGCGGGTGGACGACTGCTGTGCTGGGCCGGGCATGCGACGCTCCCACGGGTCTCGGTCCTGCTGCGGACTCGGCTGATTCGGCGGACACCCGACGATATGGAGCCCGGCGGTCGTGCCGCACCCGACACGCGGGCATCCGGCGGCCCGCCCGGCCGCTCCGGGAGGATCCGGCGCGCGGGCCCCTCGCTCCCGAGCGACCGGATGATGACGGTGTCTCAGTCCGACCATCATCTCGCCTGCGCCGTAAATCGCCCTGCGCCGTGGATCGGCCCTGCGCCGCGGATCGGCCCTGCACCGTGGATCGGCCCTGCGCCGCGGATCGGCCCGTCGTCCTGGATCCGCCCGGCGCCGCCCCGGCCGGGACGGACGGACAGACGGACGAAGGGCCGGCGACCTCATCAGGTCGCCGGCCCTTCCGGCCGTCCCGCTCCGCCCCGCACGGGCGCGAGCCGCACTCAGGGGACGATCGCCAGCTCCACGTACGCCGCCAGGATCGCCAGGTGCACCGCCCCCTGGAGCGGGGTCGCCCGGCGCGGGATGACCGTCAGCGTGCCGACCACCAGGGTGAGCGTCAGGAGCACCAGGTGCGCGGGGTCGAGGCCGAGGACCAGCGGACCGGAGAGCCAGTGCGAGGCGATCGCCACCGCCGGGATGGTCAGGCCGATGCTCGCGAGGGCCGAGCCGAGCGCCAGGTTGAGGCTGGTCTGGACGCGGTTGCGGGTGGCCGCGCGCACGGCCGCGATGGTCTCCGGCAGCAGGACCAGCAGGGCGATCACCACACCGACGACCGAGGACGGCAGCCCCGCCGACTCGACCGCCGACTCGATGGTCGGCGACACGCCCTTGGCCAGGCCCACCACCGAGATCAACGCCACGCCGAGCAGCACCAGGCTGAACACCATGGCCCGGGAGCTCGGCGGATCGGCGTGGTCCTCCTCGTCCAGCACCTTGCCGTCGGAGGTCACCGGCAGGAAGTAGTCCCGGTGCCGGAACGTCAGCGTGGCCACGAACAGGCCGTACAGCACGAGCGAGGCGGCCGCCGCGAAGGCCAGCTGGGCGGGGTTGAACTGGGGGCCGGGCGAGCTGGTGGTGAAGGTCGGCAGGACCAGGCTCAGCGTGGCGAGGGTCCCGATGGTGGCCAGCGCCGCGCCCGTCCCCTCGGCGTTGAAGACCGCCACCCGGTGCTTGATGGCCGCGGCCAGGATGGAGACGCCCAGGATGCCGTTGCACGTGATCATCACCGCGGCGAACACCGTGTCCCGGGCGAGCGTCGCGGACTTGTCCCCGCCGTCCGCCATCAGGGTGACGATCAGCGCCACCTCGATCACCGTGACCGCGACCGCGAGCACCAGGGAACCGAACGGCTCCCCCACCCGGTGGGCGACCACCTCCGCGTGGTGCACGGCGGCGAGCACGGCGCCCGCCAGGAAGCAGGACACCACCCCCACCACCCAGCCGGGGAGGTCGCGGTGCCAGGTCAGGACGAGGACGAGGAGGGCCAGCAGCGGGACGAGGGTGGTCCACTGCGTGACGAGCGGTCGGAGCTTGGTGAACATGCCGCCGAGCATCCCATCCGGAAGCCCGGGTTCCGCGGCGACGCCGCCGGGGAGGCGACGGATGTGGCCGACCTCATGGCCCCGCCACGGTACCTCCGCCGTACTCGGCGAGGTAGCCGAGCACGCGTGCGACGTGCGCTTTCACCCGTTCGGGTACGCCGCCGGCGTCGGCGACCGTCTTGTCGCTCGTCCGGTAGCCGGCCGTCACCAGGGCCGGCAGGTCGGCGGCGGGGAAGCCCCGCAGCTTGAACCGCTGGGCGAGCCAGCAGACGTAGCCGCCCATCGCGGCGATGGCGTCGTCCGGGTCCAGATAGCTCTTGACGCCGTCGTGGTCGGCGTCCTGCGCCCAGGCGTTGAAGACCGTGGGCGTCCACATCGCCACCCCGTACTCGCCCGTGGCGGGACGGGCGGCGGCCGGGTCGAAGCCGGACTCCGCCTTGAGCATGGCCGCCAGCAGCACCGGCGTGATCTCGGGTTCGGGGCAGCGCCGGGCGGCGTCGTCGATCGGGCCGCGCAGGGCGGCGGGCACATCGGCACCGGGCGGGACGGCGCCGGGGCGCGCGGGAGCGGCGCGGACGGGGCCGACGGACGTGGGGCCGACGGGCTCGGACCGCTCGGGTGCCCCGGTGAGGACGAGCAGGGCCGCGGCCGCGACGAGCAGCGGCGTCGCGCGTGTGACGGTGCGTCGCCGGGGCCGTCGCCGACCCGGTACGACAGGGCCGAGCACGACGGGCCCGAGTGCCACCGGGCCGAGTACCACCGGGCCGGGTCGGGCGTCGGCACCACCGCTCCCGCCCAGGGCGGCGGCGAGAAGGGCGGCCAGGTCCAACTGCGCGCGCCGCTGCCGGTCGGCCGTCAGGCAGGCGGTGACCAGCGGCCGCCACCGCTCCGGCAGCGCCGCGTCGAGCCGCAGCGGGGCACTGCCGCGCGCGTAGGCGACCGCGGCCAGCGAGCGGGCGCGGGCGGTGGCGCCGAGGAAGGGGTGGAGTCCGCCGGTCAGCAGCTGGTGGGCGAGCACGCCGAAGGCCCACAGGTCGGCGCTCGGGCGGAGCGCCGCGCCGCGCGCGCCGGTCCGCTCGGACCACCACTCGGGCGGCACGTGGTCCGGCGAGCCGAGCGGCGGGGCGTAGGCGTGGGTGCCCTCCAGTTCCGCGGTCAGCCCGAAGTCGGCGAGCTTGGCGGTGCCGTCGGCCATCAGCAGGACGTTGCCGGGCTTGAGGTCCCCGTGCACCCAGCCGGAGCCGTGCATGTGCCGGAGCCCGGCGGCGACCTCGGTCAGGATCCGCTCGGCTCCCGGCGGCGGGTGCGGTGGCCGGGCCTCGGCCAGGAGGTCGTGCAGGCTGCGCGCGGCGCGTTCCATCACCAGGGCGACGGCGCCGTCGAGTTCGGGCCGGTCCGGGTCGGCGAGGGTGAGCACGGCGAAGGTGCGGATCAGGTGCGGGTGGTCGGCGCGGCGGCTGAACCGGATCTCGCTGCGGGCGACCTGGGCGACAGCCTGCCGCTGGCCCGGTCCGAGCCGCCCCGGATGCAGGAACTTGACGGCCACTTCGGCGGGTTCGCCGTCGGGCGCGCGATCCGGACCGGCCGCGCGGGCGACGTGGACAGTGCCCCAGCCACCTGCCCCGATCCGCTCCCCGACCAGGTAGCCGGCGACCGGGTAGCCCGCCGGCACCGCGAACCCGGCACCTCCGCCGGACGGCCGGGCTCCGGGCGGGTCCACCGCGCGTGGCGCCACCGCCCGGTCACCCGCCACGCCGGGGCGGGAGCAGCACCAGGTGCTCCTCCCGAACCAGGTCGAACCGCAGCGCCAGCGCGACGAGTTCCTCCCGCTTTCCGCCGCCGGCTCCCCCGGGGTCGACCGGTTCCGCCGGGTCGCGCAGCCGGAGCTTGCTGCCGACCAGGTAGTCGATGTGGTAGTTGACGGCCGATCGGGTGAGGTCGCGGCAGGAGGGCAGGTCCCGCAGCCGGGCCAGCACCTCGGTGACCCCGGGGACGGCCGCCGCGGAGGGCGAGCGCAGGCGCGGCTCGCAGAGCGCGAGCAGGACGAGGAAGTACTTGGCACCCGGGTCCAGGGCGAACGGGCTGACCGTCGGCTCCCCGTGCCCGGCCGCCGACACGCCTTCGTCGTCCGGACCCTCGGATCCACCTGCCAGATAAGCGTGTTGGGGTGCGAACACCTTGAACGCGACCGGCTCGCCGAGGGCCGGCAGCAGCACCCGGGAGAACTCGAACGGGACGGGCGCGCCGAGCCGCCCCGGCGCGACCTTGACGTGCTCGCCGGCACCTTCGAGGTTCTCGACGACATAGGTCGCGGTGGCGCTGAAGTTGGACAGCCGCCAGTAGTCCTCGGCGGCCGTGATCGCGCCGGCCCGACGCGACACGCCGGGGTCGGGGATCGGCACGGCAAGCGGTCGGCCCGGCTCGCCGCGCCCGAACTCGACGCTCTCGCCCGGCCCGAGGTGCAGCAGGGCCGGTCTGGCGGGCGGGGCACTGCGGGGCGGTCGCGACAGCCGGGCGAACCGACGGTCGGCTCGGACCGGCGGACGGGGTTCGGGCAACTGCACGATGACCGTGTTCACCCAGGTCACCTCCGAGGGTCGGCCCGATCGTAGCCGTCCTAACGAGCCACTGGCGTGACGCCACCCGAACGAGTGAACGCCGCGCCGCACCCCGCGAGTTGCGCGGTGGGGCCGGGAGCGGCGACCGGATTCCGGGACCGGAGGGCGGCACCCGTTCGTCGACGGAGTGACATCCGACGGTAATCACAAGGTCACTGGCGAGATTTCGAAGCGTAGTCGAGCGATCACCTTGAGTGTGATGCAGCACACATGGGACGCGTCCATATTTTGTGCAAGACTCATCCCACAGAGTGAGATTCCCTTTCATTCCAAGGAGGTTGACATCATGAACGCTCGGATCGCAGCTCTTATGGTCGCGGCGGCAGGGATCACGGCGGCCACGATCGCCCCGGCCACGGCCGCGACGGTCACCGGCGGCGGCACGACGCAGGCCATGAACCCGGCGGGCGGTGTCTCCTGTACGACGGTGCTGAACCAGCCGTGCGTCTGGCAGGAGAAGGACGGCGGAGGGTTCGTCGGCGTCGCCCAGGTCTCCGCCGCCCCCGGCCAGTTGACGATCGTCAAGGTCGAGGTGCGCACCCAGCGCGCCTGGGGCAGCCCGTGGCTGACCACCGCCTCGGCGACCACCGTCACCAAGGGCTCCGCCAAGGCCGTCACCCCCCGCGTGGTCACCACCGACCTCAAGATGGTCTGCGCCACCGCCGGCCCGGCCCTGGAGGCCGAGCAGCAGGTGACCACCTGCACCTACCCCTTCTGATGCCCCGTCGGGGACGGGAGGGGTGACGCGGTCGGGGCCCCGCATGCCCCGGCCAGGCCGGCCGCCGGGTCCGCAACCGGCGGCCGGACCACTCCCCTCCCGCCGCACCCACCCCCGCTCCCACCAGCAATCACTCAGAATGCTCACAGCCGTCGCACAGGCCACCGGCGCGTCGCCAAATGCGCCAACCTCCCCCCGGAGCCCGTTCGCGACGCACAACCCGGTTCGGAGCATGGGTTTTTGCACTATCTTGGGAATTCGTGGACGGTGCGGGCCGCCCACCGGGCAGCCTGTGCGGAACGGCGGGAACTGCCGGTGCGACGCGTCCCACCCCCACCACCGCAGCATCACACGGGGAGGAAGGGGGGAGCGTGTCCATGCCCGAGGGGACCGCGCGATCGACCGGGACCGACCACGGCCCGAGCACCGGAACGGCCGACCGGACGGCCGACGGAACGGCCGGCGGAGGGACCACCAGAACCGCGTCCAGAACGGGCCCGGCCGTGGATCCGAGTACGGATCCACCCGCGAGCCCGGCCGGGGAACCGAGTACCGGCCCGCTCCCGGCCGCCGCCCCGCGCAGGACACGGCTCGCGGGCCGCCGCGCCACCGTCGACGCCGTCCTGCGCAACTCGCCGCTCCAGCCGCTGTTCCGGCTCGCCGCCACCCGGCGCCTGGCCGTTCTCGCCTACCACGGCGTGGACGACCCCCGGGTGTTCGCGCTCCAGATGGAGCGGCTGGTCCGCGTCGCGCGCCCGGTCCCGCTCGCGGCCGTAGAGGAGTCCGTGCGCACCGGCCGGGCCCTGCCTCCACGCAGCGTGCTGGTCACCTTCGACGACGGCGACCGCACCGTGCTCACCGAGGGCCTGCCCGTACTGACCCGGCTCGGCATCCCCGCCGCCGCCTTCGTGGTCACCGACCTCATCGGCGGCGACCAGCCGTTCTGGTGGTCCGAGGCCGCCTTCCTCGCCGCCCACGGCGGCGCCGCCCGCGGCCTGGCCGACTGCCCGCCGGGCGCGGCCGTCCACCGGATGAAGACCCTGCCCGACGGCGAGCGCCGCACCGCGCTGGCCGAACTCCGGGAGAGCGCGCGGTCCGGCGCGCCCCGCCAGGAACAGCTCACCCCCGCCGACCTGTCGACGCTCACCCGGAACGGCGTCGCGGTCGGCAACCACACCGCCTCCCACCCGTGCCTCGACCACTGCGACGGCGGCACCGTGCGGGACGAGATCCGACGCGCGCACGACGCGCTCACCGGCTGGCTCGACGGCGAGGCGCCCACCGCCTTCGCCTACCCCAACGGCAACGTCGACCCGCGCGCCGACGCCGAACTGCGGCTCCTCGGTTACCGGATCGGCTTCCTGTTCGACCACCGCCACGACCGGCTGCTGCCACCGCACCCGCTGCGGATCAGTCGACTGCGGGTCAACTCGACCACGGGGCGGGACCGGTTCGACACCATCCTGTCCGGACTCCACCCCGCCGTGCACCACCTGCGCGGCGGCAGCTGACACCCCGCACACCGGCGCGCCAACTCCCCCGCCGCTGAGGCCCGGTAACGGCAGGGGAACAAGCCGAACCGCGTCGTTCGGGGGCGGGAATCCGGGAGAATGCGGACCTGACCGCGACCGGAGCGCCGAGCGGCGGCGCACCGGAGCGGCGGAGACCTGGGGGCAGGGACGTGGGGGCACAAGACGTGGGGGCGGGAGAGCTCGGAACGGCGCTCCGTACTTCGGCCGCGGCAGGCACGGTGCCGGTGCGCCACCGGACACCCGCGCTGCCGCAGGAGATGGTCGACGGCTGGCGCGAGCTCGCCGCGGGCGAGGCCGGCGGCTCGTGGTTCACCACACCGGAGTGGACCCTCGCCTGGTGGGAGACCCTCGGCGCGACCGCAGGCGACGGCGAGGTCGTGGTGTGGCGGGACGGGGACGGCCGGATCGACGCCGTGCTCCCCCTGCTGCGCACCGTCCAGCGGCTCCACCCCCGCGCACCGCTGCCCGTCCCCTGTCTGACGGTGCTCGGTTCCGGCGCGGGCGCGGCCGACCACTGCGGCTTCGTGGTCGCGCCGCACCGCCGCGCCGAGGTGGCCGACTGGCTCGCCCGACGCGGGCGGCGGACGAGCCTGCTGCTGGCCGACCTGGATCCCGGACAGTCCGCCCTGCTGCCGCCCGGCGCGGTGGAGATCGGGCGCACCGCCTGCCCTCGCGCCGATCTGGCGGCCGGTCCGGAGACGCTGGGAAGTCGCCAGTTCCGCGCCGACCTCCGCCGCTACGGCCGGAAGCTGGCCGCCGAGGGGATCACCTTCCGCTGGGTACCGCCCGCCCTCGCGGTGGCGGAACTCCCGGCCCGCTTCGAGCTGCTGCACACCGCCGTCCGGCTGCACCGGCTGCGCCGGGCCGCCCTCGGCCTGCCGACCACCTTCGACGAAGCCAGGGCGCCGCTGCACCTGCGGGTGATCGAGCGGGCGGCCGACACCGGACGCGGCGAGGGCCCGGCGTTCCTGGTCGCCGAGCGGGCCGGCGAGGTGGTCGGCGTGCTGTACGGGTTCCAGTGGCGGGACACCTTCGCCTACTACCAGATCGGCTGGGACCAGACCTGGGCTCCGCTGCGGCTCGGCACCGCGGTGATCGCCGAAGCGATCCGGGCGGCCGCCGGGCAGGGGCTGACCGTCTTCGACTTCCTGCGCGGCACCGAGCCGTACAAGTACCGCTTCGACGCGGTGGACCGGGAGGACGTCTCCTGGCTGGTCCCGAACGGCCTGCCGGGAGCGCTGCTGGGGCTCAAGTACCGTGCGAAGGAAGCCCGTCGGGCGTCCGACCGATCGATCGTCGTCCAGTGATCCGGCTCCCCCACGGGTACGAGCGGGTCTAGTCTCTTGGCGAACACGACGGGACGGGCCAGGGGGGAACCGGGCCCGCCCGTCCTCGATCGAGGGGCTCGTCATGCCGCATCCCAAGGACCAGTACCTGCCCGGGGACAACCCGCCCGACCTGGTGGGCCAGGTCGACAAGCGGATCCGCTCCTGTCCGGACGGCAGCCGCCTCCCGGACCCGGCCGACCTCTTCAACCCCCTGGTGGCCGCTCTCAACGCTGCGGTTCCGGCCGCCCTCCCGGCCAACCCGCACGCGCTCGCCAACGACACCCAGGTGTTCCAGGAGACCGTCCGGTTCTTCCTGGCCCACGAACTGGCCAGCACCCACGACCTGATGATCCTGCACTCGAAGCTCGCCGGCTGCGCGGTGTCCGTCGTCGACCAGCACGACCCGCTCTACGGGAACCACACCCCCGTCCAGCTCCAGCTGCTGCTGGAGGGCCAGCTCGACGGGATCGCGCAGCAGGTGGTCGACGGCTGGTACAACGCCGGGCACGGGGCGCTGCGCCGCCGGCCGAGCGCCGACATCGTGACCCTGTTCCACCGCTTCGGGACACTGGCGCGGTTCGCCGACCCGATGAACCAGGACGCCCTGGGCACCGCCTACCTCGCGGCGCACCCCGTCGCGCCCGGGTTCAAGGCCGTCCTGACCGAGCAGCTGCGGGGCTCGCTCGAACAGACCCTGCGCAAGCTCCCCGCCGTGGTGGCGGCCCTGAAGGGGGCCTCGACCGTCCCGCTGCGCGGCGGGGTCGATCCCCGCTGGGCGACGGCTCCCCTGGTCGAGGCGGACCACTCCGAGCACGACACGGTCAGAACCGGCCTGTTGGTGGACAAGGCCCTGCCGAAGAGCGTGGAAACTATCAAGAAGGCCCTGACGGCCCTGAGCAACGTGATCTCGCCCGGCGTCCAGCAGCAACTGCCACTGCCCAGGTTCACCGTGGTGAAGACCAGCGGCACGGACCTGAACGTACGGGCCTTCACCAGCGCCGGGGGCATCAACATCACGATCGGGGAGACGGACGAACCGGACGTGGTCGCCCACGAGGTCGGCCACGTGATCGAGAACGTCCTGCCGATCGGCTGCTGGCTCGACCTCGTCCGGCTGCTGCACGCCCGCCACACCGCCGCGGGCGGCGGTACCCTGCTGCCGATCTACCCCGGGCACGCGGACCCCGAGGTGGCGAAGGAGTGCGCGTACCGGGCGGTGATGCCGGTCTCGCCCCCGCGCTCGGCCACCAGCGGCAGCTACGCGGCCAAGGTCTACGGGGGCGAGAGCGCCACCGAACTGCTGTCGACCACGCTCGAACTCCTGGTCACCGCGAAGGGCACCGAGACGCTGCTGATCAAGGACCCGCAGCTGCTTGCCGTCGTGCTGCGCTGGCTGCTCGGCCCGGTCGGCATCCAGGCGGCGGGCAACACCCTGATGCTCTCCTGGGTCCTGCCCTCTCCGCTGTGACCGTGCCGGGGCGGCGGTCCGGACGGTCCGCCCCGCCGCCCCGCGGCGCACGGTGCAGGGCGTCCGCTCAGTGCCGGCCCTTCAGCCAGTCGGCGAAGGCGTCGATCGCGGGGGCCGGGTCGCGGCGGCCGAGGCCGATCCGGAACCGGTCGGCGGGCGTCGGGGTCAGCTCCGAGCCGAAGATCGAGGCCGGCAGCAGCAGGACGCCGGCCTCTTCGACCAGCCCGGCGCAGAACGCCTCGACGCCGTCCGCGCCCAGGTAACGCGGGTACGCGACGCAGCCGCCGTCCGGGGCACGCCACTCGAACAGGTCGTCGAAGCGGGCGAAGAACTCGTCGAACAGCGGCAGATTCGCCGCGATGATCGCCCGGTTGCGGGCCAGGATCGGCTCCCGCGCCTTGATCGCGATCCTGGCGAGGATCTCGCTCGGAGCGGCGTTGCAGATGGTGGTGTAGTGCTTGGCGCGCTCCAGTTGTCCGCGCAACTCCCGGTCGCGGCAGGTGATCCAGCCGATCCGCAGACCGGGCAGGCCGAGCGACTTGGACGTGACGTTCAGCGAGAGGGCGCGTTCGGACAGGTCGGCGGCCTGGGGCAGCGTGCGGGCCGGGTCGCGCTCCAGGCCCCGGTAGACCTCGTCGCTGAAGAGGTGGATGCCGCGCTCGTCGCAGATCTCGGCCAGCCGGACGAAGTCGGCGGCGTCGATCACCGCCCCGGTGGGGTTGTTGGGGAAGTTGACGGACACCACCCGGGTGTTGGGGCGCAGCGCGGCGGTGAGTTCGTCGAGGTCGAGCGCCCAGTCGCGGCCGGGGTCGAGCGCGACGCCGGTGACCTCGCAGAGGGACAGCGGAACGGTCTCGGCGGACTGGTAGTTCGGCGTGAGCACCACGGCGTGGTCCTCGGGGCCGAGCAGTACCTGCATCGCCAGGTTGAGCCCCTCCTGCGCGCCGCCGAAGCAGATCACGTCATCGGCGTCGGCCCGCTCGTAGAGTCCGGCGATCGCCTCGCGCAGGGCGGGGTCGCCGAAGGTCTCGGTGTAGCCGAGCGCGAGGGTGTCCCAGGCGTGGCGGTCCTCCGGGTCGGCGAGGGCGAGCAGTTCGGACATCGCCATGGTCTGCGCGTCGGAGGCCGTGAGGTGGTGGCGGGCGGTGAACTCCCAGCGGGAGAAGTACGTCTCCAGGCGGAAGTCGGGGAGCCGGGTCATGGCGGGTCTCCTTGGTCGGTGCGGGTCAGCTGCCGGGGCGGGCGGACGGACCCGGCGGTTCGGGGGTACCGGCCGTCCTGGGTGTATCGGCCGCCCCGGGGGTCTCGCGCAGTTCGGCGAGCAGGGTGTAGACGGTCGAGCGGGACACCTCCAGTGCCCGGGCGACGGCCGGGATCGCGCGCCGGACGGCGAGCACCCCGGCCCGGTCGAGCTCGCGGAGCACGGCCAGCCGGTCCTCGCGCCCGAGCGACTTCAGGGGCCGGCCGTGGGCGCGTACGTAACCGCCGACGACCTCGTTCAGCCGTTCCGTCCAGTCCTGCTCGAAGAGCGGCTCGGGGCGCGGCGCGGTCGGCGCGGCGAAGGCGGCGAGCAGGGCGGCGGCGTGTTCGAGCGGGCCCCGGTCGAGGTTGACGCACAGGACGGCGGCGGGCCGGCCGTCCTCGTCGCGCAGCACCGCGCTGACGGAGGAGAGCCGTCGGCCGTCGGGCAGCAGCTTCGGGTAGGGGCCGTAGACGTCGGGGGCGGCCTGGTCCAGCGCGTCCAGCTCACCGAGCAGCGAGGGGTCGCCCGGCCCGCGTCCGCCCATCGGGTTCCAGATGGCGAGGACCTCGTCACGTGCCGCGTCGTGCAGCACCACCTCGGCGTAGGGCCCGAGCAGCAGGGCCACCGCCTGGCAGACGGGGGCCCAGGCGCGCAGGCGCGGGTCCGGGGTCTCGGTGGTCATGATCTGGACTGTACGTCCAGACTGGATGTTTCGTCCAGGACGGGTCACGGAACGGGCCCGCCCCCCGGGTGAGGAACCCCGGGGGCGGGCCCGTCCGCGTCAGGTGCGACCGGGGCCGATCAGGCCGGACCCGTTCCGATCGGGCCTGCTCAGCTGCAGGTGATCTGGATCAGCGCCACCTTGCAGGTGCGGGTCGCCGAGTCGTTGCCGGGCACCGGGTCGGCCGGGGTGCCCGCCGTCCGGGCGGTGGTGACGGCGAAGGTACGGCCGAGGTCGAGCAGGCCGGCCTGCACGGTGAAGTGCCGCGTGGCGCCCGCGCCGACGGCCAGCGGCCCGGCGATGGCGCAGGTCAGCCGGCCGGCCGCGATGGTGCAGTCGCTGCTGGTGGCGATCATGCCGGCCGGCAGCGCGGCCGTGACGGTGACCGCGGTCACCGGGTCGGGGCCCCGGCCGGTCACGGTCAGCGTGTAGTCGACCCGGCCGCCGAACAGGGCGGACACCGGCGAGGCGGCGAGCGTGACGGCGGCGTCGGCGGTCGGCGCGACGTAGCCGAACCGGTCGGCGGCCACGACGGCGCTGGTGCCGCCCGCCGTGGTGACCCGGACGTCGACCGTCCCGGAGACCGGCGAGGCCGGCGCGGTGGCGGTGCAGGAGGTCGCGGTGCAGGAGAAGGACGCGGCGTTGTGCCCGCCGAAGCTCACCGCGGTCGCGCCGGCCAGGTCGGTGCCGGTCACGGTGACCGCCGTACCGCCGGCCTGCGGGCCCGTGGCCGGGCTGACGCCCGTGACCACCGGCGCGGGCGGCGGGATGTCGAGCACGCTGACGGCGGCCCCGTCGAAGTCGGCCACGTACCCGTGCCGGCCGTCGGCCGTGATCGCCAGGCCGAACGGGCTCGCGCCGACCTGGACGGTGCCGGTGACGGTCCCGGTGGCGGCGTCGATCGCGGTGAC
Source organism: Kitasatospora sp. NPDC094019 (assembly GCF_044764505.1). Taxonomy (NCBI): domain Bacteria; kingdom Bacillati; phylum Actinomycetota; class Actinomycetes; order Kitasatosporales; family Streptomycetaceae; genus Kitasatospora; species Kitasatospora sp. NPDC094019. Next base: position 199,283 of record NZ_JBIWIF010000002.1, on the reverse strand, counting down.
CGTGTTGTCCGCGTAGTTGCTCGCGTAGACGGCCCGGCCGTCGGGGGCGGCGGCCACCGCGTACGGGTTGGTGCCGACCTGGACCGTCGCGGTGACGGTCCGGTGCGCGGTGTCCACCACACTGACGGTGGAGTCGCCGCCGTTGCCGGTCCACAGCCGGGAGCCGTCGGGGGCGAGCGCCAGGCCGAACACACCGTGGCCCACCGGTATCGAGGCACCGACGGTGGCGGTGGCCGTGTCGATCACGTCGATCCGCTGGTCACCGGAGGCGGCGACGTACACGGACCCGCCGTCCGGGGCGACGGCCACACCGTGCGGCTCGGCGCCGACCGGGACGGTCGCGGTGACCGTGGCGCTCGCGGTGTCCAGCACGCTGACCGTGCCGGCCTCGGCGTTGGTCACGTACGCGTGGGCACCGTCGGGGGCGACCGCCACACCGAAGGCCCCGGCGCCGACCGCGACGGTGGCGGCGACCGCGCCGGTGGCGGTGTCGACCACACTGACCGTGCCGTCGAGGTGGTGGGTGAGGTAGGCGCGCCGACCGTCGGGCGCGACCGCGACGGCGTAGGAGCCGGTACCGGCGGTGAAGCTGCCGGCGACCGTTCCGGTGGCGGTGGACAGGACGGTGACCGTGCCACTGCTCTGACTGGTCACATAGGCCCGGGCACCGTCCGGGGCGAGCGCGACGCCCGCCGGGTACGGGGCGACGGTCACGGTGGCCGCCACCGCGGGCGGCAGCCCGGCGGCCGCGGCGACGCCCGCGGTGTCGGCGGACGCGGCGCCGGGCTGGGACAGCAGGGCGGCCGTGGCCGCGCCGACGGCGGCTACCGCCGTCCAGAATCGGCGCGGGGACGGGCGTGTTGTCACGGGATCTCCAGACTCGTCGGAACCGTCGGAACCGGACGCTTCACGGCCGCACCGGGCCTTCCGGGCGACCCGGGGGGACCGTCCGGATCGCCCGAAGCGTAGAAGGTCGATTGACGAAGCGTCAGGAGATGACCGGGATTGTTGCCAACCGTTCAAGTCTGTTCAATTGGTCACCATTCGAACCGTCCCGACGAATCGGCCCGGGTGCCGCCCCCACCGGCCGGACGACACCGGGGTGATGCGTCGACGAAGCGCCTCACCGACGAAGCACCGAACCGCAGAACCGACGGACCCGGCCCCCGACGCGCCTCACCAGGAGTCGAACAACGCCTCCAGGCGGACCGCGGCCCGGGCGCCCTGCTTCCGCGGAGCGTCGTCGGGTGTCGGGACGCGCTCCTCGGGGCCCCGGATGCCCCGCCTCCGGTACTTGGCGGCCACGTCGTGGACGCGGGCGGTGAGGGCGGTGACGACGGTGGTCCAGCGGTCGGGGTCGCGGTGGAACGCCAGGGCGGCCGCCGGGACGAGCAGCCGGGCGCCCGCCTCGCCTCCCCGCGGGAGGGACGTACGGCGGAGCAGCGCGTCGGCCGTCCTGCGGAGCAGCGCGTCGGAGACGGCCGGGAACAGTCCGAGCAACGGCGTGCCACCCAGTCCGTCGAGCGGAGTCGTCAGGAGGGTGCGGACGGTGGGCCGCAGGGCGTCGGGCACGCGATGGTCCGCCGCCGCCTGCGCGTCCCAGTGGGCCCGCAGTTCGACGGCCGCCTCCTCGTGCCCGGCCTCGGCGAGGGTGTCCGCGACCAGGGCCACCCGGACCCTGGGCACCGGGTAGCGGTCGCTCGGCGGCCCGCCCGGGGTCAGCGCCACGAACTCGGCCAGCGTGAAGGCGAATCCGGAGCCCCCGCACAGCGTCCCGTAGAGGTCGGCGAACACCTCGGGCAGTCGGTCCGTCCACCAGTCGGCTCCGTCGGTGGTCCGCCGCAGCAGCGCGTTCAGCTCCCCGGTGAGCCCGAACGCGTCCAGCACGCAGTGGCCGACCTCGTGCGCGGTCAGCACGGTCTCCGGGAGGTGCCGGGACTGCACGAACGGCAGCCCGACCAGCGGAACCGGGAGCGCCCGCCGCAACTCGCCGACCTGCGCCCGTCGCCCGTCGGTCGCCAGCCGGGGCAGGGCGAACGGCACGGCGTGCGACGTGAGGTGGACGAGTGGGGGCTCCACCGCCGGTGGTTCCGCGCGGACCGCCGAGCGGGCGGCGGTGAGCGCGGGCAGGTAGCAGGACCACGCGAAGTCGTCGGCCAGTTCCAGGAATTCCGCCGTGGAGCCGTCCCAGCGCTGGGCCAGCGCGTCGCGCAGTCGGCACCAGACCTCCTGGAGCAGGGCCAGTTCGACGTCGGAGCGCCGCGGTTCGCCGTCCCGGACGCGGGTCAGCAGCGGGCGCAGCGCGGCGTCGAGCGCGCGGACCTGGGTGTGGTGCCGGGGGAACGGCGCGTCGGCGTCGGCGGTGAGGGCGAGCCAGTGGTCGAGGTCGGCGGCCAGCCCGTCGGCCCGGGCGAGCAGCGCGACGCGGCGGCGGCGGTCGGCGGGGGTCATGAGCGGCTCCGGGCGGTCACGCCGAGGCCCACAGGGGGACGAGGAGGTCGGTCGGCAGGGTGCTGAACAGCGCGGGGAGAGTGAGCATCGGCGGGCCCTCCGCCCTCACCTGGTCCCGGGTCAGTTCCTTGAGGGCGAGCGCGGGATGCACACCCTCGACCAGGCGCTCGACGAAGTGCCACCGCGCCAGCTCGCTGCCCGTCGCCGAGCGCGGGAACGGACCGATCGCCAGGACGGCCGACACCTCGCCGCGTGCGAGCAGTTCGGCGGCGAACAGGTTCCGCAGGAGCACCTGCCGCACGGCCTCGTGGTGGGTGCCGGGGTCCAGAGCCTCCAGCACCACCACCGGGTTGGGGCCGCTCCTGACGCCGAGGAACTCTCCCAGCCCGGCGGCGTTGCTGTCCTCGCGCGGGTCCCAGCGGATCCGGGGATCGGCCGCCTTCTCGTGGAAGGTGCCCTGGACGTGCACGAGCTGGGGGAGGCCGCGGCGATCGCCACGGCGGGTCGGATCGACCATCCGCACCGATCGGTGGTTCTCGTAGACGACGAGGAGGTGCGACATCGCCGACCGGCCGGTGAAGTGCTCGGAACTGCCGTCGGCCCGCCCCCGGGCGAGCACACCGACCCGGACCGGGCGGGGCGCGAGCCCCCACAGGTGTGCGACGAAGTCACGGAGGTCCGTGGGGGGGGTGCCGCCCGGCACGTCCTCGGCCAGGGCCCGCAGTCGGCCGAGCGCGGCGGCCTCCGTCGGATGGCCGGCGAGTCCCCGGTAGACGAACGTCCTGTCGCGCCGCAGCACCGGAATCGCCTCCGGGCTCACCACGGCCTCCCACGGTGCGGCCAGCAGGGCCTCCTGTCCGACGGCCGCTTCGAGTCGGAGGTCGAGCTCCCGGGGCTCGTTCGACTGCCCCGGCCCGGTCCGGCCGGGCAGGACCGTACCCACCAGGGCTCCGGCTTCCTCCACCCAGCCCGCCGGCGACCCGGAGAGCGCGGTGTGCAGCGCGTCCAGGCCACCGAGCCACTCCGGGGCCGCCGCGTGCCGCTGGGTCAGGCGTCGGCGGGCTCCCGGGCCGGTGGATTCGAGGAACTGGAGGGACAGGGAAGCGACTCGTCGCGAGAGGGGCATGCCGCCGTCCAGCTGGAGGACGTTCTCGTGCCACTCGACGGCCGGCTCCGGCTCGTCACTGCCGAGTCGGGTCGTCGGGCGGTAGCGCTCCTCGGGCGGGCGGCCCAACTCCTCGTAGACCTCCAGGGACCGCCGGGCCAGGCGCTGGACCTCGGGACGCGTTCCCCCGGACCAGGCGGCCGTCACCGCCACCGCCCCCGCGCACCGGGCCTTGGTGAGGCTCCCCGGGCGGCCCTTCAGCATCAGCCAGGCACGGACGGCCATGGTCCGGGCCCCGGTCCCACCGTCCTTCCACGGCCCGTGCAGGGCCTGCTCGGTCAGCACGGCCGCCGCCGCCTCCGGAAACGCGTCGTAGTCCCGGCGGAGAACGTCGGCGAGATCCTCCGGGACGTCTCCGGGGCGGCGGACCTCGGACACCGTGCGGTCGAGGTAGCGCAGCCAGACCGCGCTCTCCGTCCGGGCGAGCTCCTCGGCGCACGCGCGGGCCAGGTCCGACGCCTCCCGGGGCCGTCCGACGAGGCGCAGGAGTTCCGCGTAGGTGAGCCCGAGCGCCGCGGCATCGGCACTGTCGGTCCACCGCACGTCCGGGGTACAGAGCCCGGTCAGCCGTTCGGCGGTCTCCGGGAAGAGCCTCAGCCACCCGGGCACCCGGTCGAGGCGTTCCAGTGCGACGAGCCGGGCCTCCGCACGGCCCAGTGGGCCGAGGGCGTCGATCAGCTCACCGGCGAACGCCTCATGGTCCTGGGGACGGCCGTGGGCCAGCGCGCCGACCAGCCACCCCACCCGGAACGGCAGCGGGGCGGCGGCGAGGGGCTCGTCGGCGAACACCGACGGCTCCCCCGGGGCCTCCTCCGGCCACCACGCGAGTTCGGCGAGCAGGTCGGCGGCCGTACCGTCCGGTCCGGCGCCGGCCAGCCTCCGGGCGCGGAGGATCAGCAACCTCACCTCCTCCCGGTTGCCGCCGGCCGTGTCCAGCAGCTGGGCCGTCCGGAGCAGCAGGATCGCCAGGGGCGACGCCGGGAGCCTCTCGGCGGCCAGTTGCTCGGTCAGCGCGGTCACCTCGCGCACGGGCGCGCGAAGCATCACGTGGGCGGCGCCCCGCGCCAGCAGGCTCCCGGAGGCCCCTTCGAGGACCGCCGTCGCGCCGGGCGGAGACCATGCCGACGGGTCGGTGAGCGCCAGCACCTCGGCGGGGCGGTGGAGCCGCAGCGCCGCGAGCGCGGCCTGGTCCGTCGTCCGGAACCGAGCGGCGGGACCGAGCGAGGCGTGGGCCGCCAGCGCCTCGGTGGGACGGCCGACGGCGAGCAGCAGGCGCAGGTACAGCTCGGGATCGGACCGCGCGTCCAGCCGCGGCAGCCAGTGGGCCGCGTACCCGACCCAGCCCGCGTCCAGCAGACGGGCCACGTCGGCCCGGGTCTCGGCGGCGACCTCGCCCCCGGTGGGCCGCAGCACCCGGTCGGCCCGCTCGAAAGCCTGCTGGGCGAGGTCTCCCCGCCACGCGGCCAGGGCCACCGCACCGGTGAGACGGTGGTACTCGGCCACCGTCCCGGGGGCGGCGAGGTCGAGGTCGGCCGCCGCCGCGGCGAGACGGCGGCGGGCCCCGGCGAGGCGGTCGAGCCGGATCAGCTGGCGCGCGGCGGTCAGCTCGATCGCGCGCCGGACCTCCCGGCCGACCGGACCGGCGGAGATCGCGGCCTCCGTCTCCAGCAGCAGGTGGTGGTCGCCGCCCTCCGGAACCGCCCGGCAGACGATGAGCACCGCCCGCGCCAGCGCGTCCGGGGGAAGCGTCAGCTCACCGGCGCCGGCCAGCTGCAACACCTCTTCGGCCAACTGGACCAGCGATGGGTCCGGTTCACCGAAGCCGGGCTCGCCGACCAGCCGGGCCCACGCCTCCGCACCCCGCTGCTGGTCCCCGGAGAAGCGGTGGTAGTACTCCTCCACCGTCCAGCGGACCCACTCCGTGGAACCCTCCGCCGTCCTCGCCCGGTGGGCGAAGTACTCGGCGAGATCCCGGTCGAGGAGCTTCGACACCGGATGGTCGGCCAGCAGGGCGCGCAGCGGATCCCGCACGGTCCGGTCGATCACCAGGCCGTCCGGATCGCGCGGGTCGCGGCCGACCCAGACCGAGTCGCCGGCGTAGCGCGTGAGGGCCGCCCAGAGCTCCGGGAGTTCGTCGGCCTCGTCGGTGAAGCCGGGCTCCGCGCGCAGGAAGATCGGGAATCGCATGACCGGACGCTCGTCCCGGCCGGGATCGTCGGCGGTGCCGCTGCCCCGGATGCCCTGGCGCAGATGGGGGAGCATCACCTCCTGGACGATGCTCAGCGACAGACGCCTGGGGATCACCCCGTACCGCAGCAGCCAGCGGAGGCGGTCGTCGTGCACGCGTTCCAGGACCCGGTCGATCGCGTAGAGCAGGCCGGGGCCGGAGGCGGAGCGGATCTGTTCGGGCGTGAGGTCGGCGGCGAGGTCGGCGAAGAGGGCGAGGGTGTAGGGCAGGCCGTCGCCGCTCTCGGCGATCGCCCGGCGCAGCGCGGGGTCGTCGATCGACCGGACGTCGCGCAGGTACGCGTCGGCCTCCTCCGGGTCGAAGGGGTCGAGCCGCAGGGCACGGGCCCGGAGCGGGAGGGCCTCGGACAGGTCGTAGCGGCCGGAGACGACGATCCGCAGCTCGGGGACGCCGGCAAGGAGGCGTTCCAGGACGTTCGCCAGTCCGTCCAGCTGCGCCCCGTCCCGGAGCGTGACCTCCTCCAGGGTGTCCAGGACCAGGACGGCCCGGGCGCGCCGGCGGTCGAGCGTCTCGTGCAGGACGGCGATGAAGTCACCGACCGTCGTCACCTCGCCCTCGGCTCCGGTGCCCGGCCGTCCGAGGCCGGCGTCGGCGGCCCGGTCGCGGTTGCGCGGCAGCAGGGCGAGGTACTCGCGACGGGAGGCGAGGAGTTCGTCGAACGGCGTGTCGACCAGTTGCTCGTTGAGCTGCGCCGCGGCCTCCAGGACGAGCAGCCACGGATGGGTGACGGCCAGGGCGGGGTCGCAGTGGTCGAAGTCCAGGTACGCGCAGGGCACCGGGACCGGCAGCTGTTGGCAGTACCTGGCCATGAACCATCGCAGCAGCATCGACTTCCCGGAACCGCCGGTGGCCTGGAGGCGCAGCAGCCGGGGGTCGCGCTCGGCGAGCAGGGTCAGCAGCGGTTCGTCCGCCCGCGGGCGCCGGAAGTACCCGGCGGACTGGTGGTACGCCGGTCGCCACAGGGCGCGGGCCCTGATCCGGACGCGGGCCTCGGCGACCGTCCGGCCGATGGCGGGCTGGAGCAGCGGGGCGACCTGGGGGTCGGTGACGGCGTTGACGAGGTCCTGGCAGCGGGCGAGGTCCAGGCGCCGGTCGGCCTCGTCGAAGGCGGCGCGGAAGGTACCGGGGTCGAGCTCACCGGCGATCGCGAGGTGACGGAGCCACCCGGGTTCGTCGTCGCAGTCCGCGCTGTCCGCGGCCAGCCGAACGGCCAGACGCCGCAGCGCGGCCGGGGCCTCGGTGGCCGGTCCGGTACTGTCGCGCCACCACGAGTCCCAGCAGGCGAAGCGGAGCGTTTCGGCAATCCGGTAGCGGCCGGGACGGGCGGCCGGTTCCAGCAGGCCGTGGTCGAGCAGCTCGGTGACGGCGGGGCCGTCGGGCACCGTGCACAGGAGGGTGCGGTAGAGGTCCTCGGTGAAGTCGGGGACGACGCTGCAGTGCCGCAGGACCTCGCGCCAGCCGGGGCCGATCAGGTCGAGCAGGATCCGCTCCAGCGGGTCGCCCTGGTGGAGGCGCTCACCGAGTCCGTCGAACGGTGCGCCGGGGCGGTCGGTCATCGGGACCTCTGCTTCAACTCGAAAACGTTCATGCTGTCCCGGAGCAGAGCCGGCGTCAGTTGTCCGTGGTGGTTGGCAAGCAGGGTCATCAGCTTCTCCCAGCTGGACATGTGGCTGCTGGACACTCCCCGGGCCCGGCCGTAGTCGCCGATCACCTCCCCGACCTCGGCGGCGGCGAACGGCCCGAGGGTGATCCAGCGGGCGGTGTCCCGCAACGCGAACGGCAGTAGCTCCGCCTCGTCCTCGGAGACGACCAGGACGACCTTGGCCCTGGTGTCCGGCCGGGCCACGAGCGGTGCGATCAGGTGCGGGGCGAGCAGTTGCTGAACGGTCAGCTGCTCGACCTCCCGGGAACCGAGGCCCGCCAGGGCGAGGACCAGCCCGTTCTCCTCGCCGAGTTCGTGGAGCGCGTCCGCGAGGTGGTGCAGCGCGGTGTGCCGGCGGTCGGCGGTGCGGCCGACGCTGTTTCCGGGGACGGTCTCCTGCCAGACCAGATCGGCGCCGAGGGTGAGCCACGGCTGCTCGTCGTCGGTGGTCCAGCGGTCGTGCAGTTGAGCCAGCCGGTGTTCCAGAAGTCGGAGCGGGCGTGACTTGGCGTCGGCCTCGCGCAGGCCGTCGACGACGCAGTGCACGAGGTCGAGCCAGGTGGCGGTGCGGCCGAGGGTGCGCAGATCGGTCCAGAGGGTCAGTGCGCCGTTGCGGTACCAGGTGTGCAGCGCGGACCGGACCAGGGTGGCCTTGCCGGTGGCGGCGCCGCCCGTGACGACGGTGACCGGGGCGGCAGGTCCGGTCGGCGCGAACCCGTCGAACAGGGCGCGCCGTTCGGCGACCCGGTCGACGGCGTGCCGCAGGTTCCACCGCTCGTCGGCGAACCGCGCGTCGCTCTGCGCCGCCGGGCGCAGCGCCGGTGAACGGTGCAGCACGGCGTCCGGGTGGGTGCGGACGGCCAGCACCGGGCGGGCCCAGTCGACCCCGTCGAGGTCGGCGCGCAGCATCGCGTGGCGGGCCGCGAGAACGGCGCGGTCCACGGTCTCGGCCCGGCCGAGGGCGGCGTAGAACTCCTCGCTGAAGCACCCGGCCGGCGTCGAGCCGATGCCGCCGCTCATCCCGACCACGGCCGTGACACCGGCGCTCAGCAGCGCGGTGAGCAGCGACTCGGTGGCGCTCCCGGCGGTGTCGCAGGCGTTCAGCACGACCAGGCTCGGCACGTGGGCGGTGAGCAGTCCGTGGACGGTGGCGCCGGTGACGGCCCAGGGCTCCTGCCCGTGCGGGCGTACGGTGAGCGCGCCCGGGTCACCGCCGTCGCGCTCCTGGTGGCCGATGAAGTGCAGGACGTGCGGGGTGATGTCGCGCAGTGCGGTGGCGAGTTCGGCCGAGGTCGGGGTCCGCACCACCTCGATGTGCCATTCGCCGAACGGCACGGCCAGCCGGGCCCGGATCCGTCCGACCTCCTGGTCGGCGAGCAGTCGGGGATCGGTGTCGCCGATCACCACGAGCAGGCGCAGCGGCAGGTGGAGCGGGGGGAGCCAGGTGTCCGTGACGGCGGACGCGGGCCGCAGCAACCGGGTGAAGGTGCACCCGGGGCCGGGGCGGACGCAGAGCGGGGCCGCGTCCCCGGGGACGGCGACCAGCTCCCAGGGGAGGGTGCGCAGGCGTGGGCACAGGATGTCGAGCAGGGTGCGGGCGGGGCGGCCGTCGTCGTGGCACTTGCGGATCGCGTCGAGCCAGGGCTCCAGCAGGTCGGCCGCGCGGAGCGCGTCGCCGACCAACTCGGCGGCGGTGCGGACGGCTTCGGGCGTCGGGACGTCCTGGGCGAACAGCTCCTGGCAGGCGCGGAACTCCTCCTGGCCGAGGAATCCGACCGGGAGCGGGCGGCCGTGGTGGACGGCGCCGGGCGGGTCGTCGGCGCCGAGAGCGAGCAGGGTCGGATGGCCGCTGCCGTCGGCCGCCGGGGTGCCGATCCGGATCAGCGCGGTGTGGGGCGGGAGCCAGGCCGTGCCGTCGACGCCGGGGCCGGTCGCGCTTTCGGTACCGGCGTCATCGGGGCCGGGGCCGACCCCGCTCTCGGCACCGGGACCGGCGTTGTCGGAGCCGGGCGCGATCTCGGTATCGGTGTTCAACGCTGTCAGCCGGTCCGTCGCTCCGGCTGTGTGCGGTCCCGCAGGGTCCGGGCGAACTGCTCCAGCTCGGCCATGCTCCAGGCCCGCGGCGCACCGGCGAGCGGGCGGGCGCCGTACGTTCCGGGCGGCAGCTCGGCCGTCCGGTCCGCGTCGCCCCAGCCGCTCTCCGGGGCGGTCCCCTGCCCGTCCCGCTCGGCGGCGGCAGCGACCGAGATCGCGGCGAGGACCCCGTTGAGGACCTCGCTGTCGCCCCGGGCGGCCTCCACCGCCGCACCCTGCCGGCCCGCCTCCGCCCGCGCGGCCGCCGCGTCCTCCCGCGCCGCGTTCAGCGCGCCGCGCTGCACCGAGCCGCCGAAGGCGAGGCCGGCGGCGGCGAAGACGATCGCCTCCAGGCCGGAGAAGAGGAAGACCAGGCGGTCCCAGTTGGCATCACCGCGCTTGACCGCCAGGAAGATCATCATCGCCGCGTAGCCGACCAGGACCACGCAGATCAGCGCGTAGATCGTCCGGTGGATCGGCGGCGGGGACGAGGCGGCCGCCGGTTCGCCGGGGTCTCTGCCCGCTTCCGCCCTGGGCTCCGTACCCGACATTCCCACGCCCCCTCGATCCGCACACCGTCGTCCCCACGACGGCGTGCAGGCGAGTATGCCAGAGGCGACATGATCGTCTTCCCCCTTCCCCCGTAGTGGAGTTGGGAATCCGAAGGAGTCGGTCACAACCGACGGCGGATGTGCCAGGGGCCGGATCCGCCCCGCCCCGGGCGGTGCGCCGGGATCAGCGCTTGACCGCCACACCGCCGTACATCGCGATGTCCTGGTCCCGGATCGGCGCGGCGTCCGGGTCGGGGTGCCAGTGGTGGACCAGGGTGACCCCGGGGTCCAGCAGCTCGTAGCCGTCGAAGAAGGCCAGGGCCTCGGCCCGGTCGCGGATCTGCAGCGGGATGCCCCGGGCGTTGTACTCACGGCCCACCCCGCCGACGCCCACCGGATCGGTGTCCCCGGTGAAGACGGTCAGCGCGAGGAAGCTCCCCGGAGCCAGTCGGTCCATCAACCGCCGCACCAGGCCCTGCGGGTCGTCCGCGTCGAGGACGAAGTGCACGATCGCGATCAGCGACAGCGCGACCGGCCGGGACAGGTCGAGCACCTCGCGCAGCGCCGGCGAGTCCAGGATCGAATCGACGTCGCGCAGGTCGGCGTCCAGGTAGGCGGTACGGCCCTCCGGCGCGCTGGACATCAGCGCGCGGGCGTGGGTCAGCACGATCGGGTCGTTGTCGACGTACACCACCCTCGACTCCGGAGCCACCGCCTGGGCGATCTCGTGCACGTTCGGCGAGGTGGGGATACCCGTACCGACATCCAGGAACTGCCTCACCCCGTGCTTCTCGGCGAGGTGGCGCACCACCCGCTCCATGAAGGTCCGGGTCGTCCGCATCGAGGTGGGCAGCGCCGGCCACGCCTGCACCGAGGCGTGGGCGGCGACCCGGTCCGGCGCGAAGTTGGTCTTGCCGCCGATGAGGTAGTCGTACACCCGGGCCGAGTGCGGGACGTCCATCCGCAGGTCCACCCCCGTCCACGACTCCCGCCCCGACCCGCCCGGCCGGTCCCCCGACACCCAGTCAGCGCGCCCCATATCGCTCTCCCGCTCTTCCCCGTCGAACGTCCCGTCACCCCAACTGGACGGCGAACACGCCTTCGTGCGCACGGTAACCGACCGTACACCAGGCACCCGGGCGGCATCCGAACAGGTGGCGCGATCGGGCAGCGGCTCAGGTCTGTCCGAAGAGGGCGGCGAAGGCCGACTCCAGGCCGGTCACCGCGGCCGCCAGGAGGGCGACCGTGCGCAGGGCGTCGAGGACGGTGCTGACGCGGCGACGGAGGGGGCCTTCACGGGGTTCGGCGAGGGAGGTCTCGGTGAGGATGTCGGCGAGGGCGGCGTCCGCGTCGGCGGCGTCGGCTTCGGGGACGGCGCCCGGGTGTTCGGCGCGGAGGCGGCTGAGGGCGGCGCGCAGGGACTCGGCGGCCGCGCGCAGGGACTCGGGGCCGGGTGGGAGCGGTGGAGCCGCGCCCGGGCCGATGTGGACGGTCGAGCCCTGGCCGCCGGCGACCGGGCCGTGCACGGTGGAGCCGACCACCTGGATCCCGCCGGTGTTCCAGTTGGCCGCGGCGGGCGGGTGGTTCGCCTCCGGGTGTGCGTCCGGGGGTGCGTCCGCGTCCGGGTTCTCGGTCATGAGCTCTTCCCCTTCCCCTTGCCGATGTCGACCTTGGCCCCGGCACCGCCCGCGACCGGTCCGTGCACGGTCGAGCCGACCACCTGGACACCGCCGTTGTTGATGTTGGTGATGCTCTGCGACTGCTCCTCGAAGGCCGCGCTGTCGTAGCCGCGCGCCCTCAGTTCGGCCCCGACCGCGCTGAACACCCGTTCGGTCACGGTGCTCAGGAAGCGCTGGACGTCGTGCTCCTGGAAGATGTTCTGGTAGGTCGCGCCGGCGCCGAGTTCGCGAACGCTCGACCGGGGCGCGTAGTCGACGGCGTAACCGGCCCGGGTCAGGTGACGGTACCGGCGGGCGAGCCGGGCGGCCCGGCGGCGCGACTGCCAGATCTGTCCGAGCTGACCGACGGCGATCGCCGTGTCGCCGCCGAACCGGCGCGCTGACCAGCCGAGCGCGTTCATCGCGTGCATGAAGCCCGAGCGGTGGCCCAGCAGGTCGACCACGTGGTACTCCTGCGCCACCGGGCCGAGCACGTACGGCAGCCACTCCAGGTACAGCAGGCCGCCGCGGGTGCTGGCCCGGACCAGCACGGTGACCACGACCTCCTCCTGCCAGGAGCCGACCCGGATCGCCAGATAGTGCCGGAGCCGTTCGTGGCCGGACCGGCTCAGCAGGTCGGCCCAGGCCGGTTCGAGCAGGACCTGCTCCCCGGCCCGGCCGGACATCGCGCCCAGCCAGCTCGCCGGGGCGTCGTCGCGCAGGCTGGGGCGGAACACCCGGTCGGTGACGGAGAGTCCGCGCAGGGAGTCCTCCGGGTAGCGCGGGTCCTGGGCGAGCGCGCGGACCCGCGCCGCGACGGAACGGTAGAGCGTGGTGGTGTCGATCGGGTCCGGTGCCCGGCCCTGCGCGGCCCGTTCGGCGGAGGGGCGCAGCTCGAAGGTCATCCGCCAGATCCGACCCGCGTCACCGAGGCCGACCAGGGGGGCCTGACGTTGGTAGAGGAGTTCCGGCCCGGCCTGCTGCTCGCCCAGCCGCTCGTACACGGCGGCGGCCCTGGCGCCCCGGGGTTCCGGCGGTGGGACGGGGGTGGGGTCCATCCCGACGAGGGCGGACAGTCGCCGCCGCAGCCGGTAGCGCAGCCGGGCGGCGGCCAGCCAGAGCACGGCCAGTTCGACGAGCAGGCCGGCACCGACCGGGCCGAACAGGTCGGGAACGAACACCCGGTCCAGGTCGGAGCCCTCCAGCGGGCCGTAGAGGTAGGTGGCGGCCGCGACCACCAGGGCCAGGCCGGCCAGGATTCGGCCGACGCCGGCGACGGTCCCGCGCCAACCGGTGGCGCGCGGGGCGCGCGGGGTGATCATCAGCCGCTCGACCTCCAGGCCGAGTCGGTGGTCCATCCGGCGGGGGCCGAGGCCGCCGGCCAGGGTGAGCAGCAGGATCAGCACCAGGGCCGCGAGTCCGGCGCCGACGCCGAGCACCGGCAAGGATCCGAGGAGGACGAGAAGGCAGAACAGGCCCGTCCCGGCCTCCCAGCGGCGGGCGGTCAGGGCCTCGTGCAGTACCCGGACGAGATCGGTTCCGGGCGAGGGGGCGGGGATCCGGAAGGACTGTTCGACCAGTTCCTCGATCAGCGCGGCGCGGAAGCGGCGGTCCAGCCAGGCGGCGGCGCACAGGTAGCGGGTGGCGTCGCCGGGGACGGTGCCCGCCTGGTGGTGCAGGTTCTCGGGCGTCGCCGGGACGGCGGGGCCGGGGCCGGAGGCGGCGGCGGAGAAGGAGGCGGCACCGGGGACGGAGGAGGAGGCGGGACCCGGCACGGCGGCCGAGGTGAACGAGGGCCCGAGGTAGGTCGGCGTGTCGTACTGCTCCGGGGGCTCGTAAGGCTCCGGCGGTTCGTACCCGGCGGGCGGCTCGTACGTGGCGGGCGGCTCGGGCGGCCCGTACGTCCTGGGCCGCGCGGGCGGCACCGGCCTCGACGGGCGGACCGGCCCGGTCCGGATCGGCGGCGACGACGACGGCGGCGGCGGCGGTGACGGCGGTGCGGACGGCGGTGGATACCCCTGTGGCGGGGCGGGCGGACGCGGCGGCGGGTAGGGCGAGGGCGGAGGGTAGGTCGGTGGTGTCCGCGAGGGTTCCTGTGGCGGAGGTGGCGGTGGGGTGCCACTGTCCATACTGTCCCCATTCCCCAGGTCGAATTCCGGCGAACGAGCTTGGCCAGTAAAGCAGTTGACCTGCCCGACGGACAGCGCCCGGGAGGCTTCGGCGGGTAACGGTTCGGCTCCGTCGAGTGGCGTGTGCAGGAAATTGGAGTCTTGGAGTCGTATTCGCTAGCCTCTCGACCGTGAGGCTGACCAAGAGCACCGACATCGCCCTCCGCATCGCCATGCGGCTGGCCGTCCTCGACGAGGAGGCCAACCCGACCACCCGCGAGGTGGCCGACGCGGTCGGCGTGCCCTACACCCACGCCGCCAAGGTGGTCAGCCGACTGCAGCACCTCGGCGTGGTGGAGGCGCGGCGCGGGCGCGGCGGGGGCCTGTCCCTCACCGCGGCCGGCCGCACCGGCTCGCTCGGCCCACTGCTGCGCGAGCTGGAGGGAGTGGGCGACGTGGTCGGCTGCGAGGACGAACCACCGTGCCCGCTGCGGTCGGCCTGTCGGCTGCGCGGGGCGCTGCGCACCGCGCAGGAGGCGTTCTTCGCCGCCCTGGACCCGCTCTCGATCGGCGACCTGGTGGCCTCACCGACCGGGCCGGTCCTGCTCGAACTCACCCTGCGCCCGGGCCTCGGCGCGAGACCCGACGGTGGCGCCGGCCCCTCCGACTGACCGCACCGCCACCCCGCACCGACCCGTCACCGGCCTCGACGCACCACGCCGATCACGCCGGTCACGCCGCACCGACCGCACCAGGCCGGTCACGCCACGCCGGTCCGCGCATCCGCACGGGCTTTAATACGAGTTTCAGATACCAGTTTGGAGCACCTACGATGCTGTCCGCCAAGTCCGCCGAGGTCGTCGAAGCCACCCTGCCCGTCGTGGGCGGCGCGATCGGCGAGATCACGCCGCTGTTCTACGACCGGATGTTCGCCGCCCACCCGGAGCTGCTGCGCGACCTGTTCAACCGCGGCAACCAGTCCAACGGCAGCCAGCGGCAGGCGCTCGCGGGCTCGATAGCCGCCTTCGCGACCGCCCTGATCGCCACCCCGGACACCCGCCCGGACGCGCTGCTCGCCCGCATCGCGCACAAGCACGTCTCGGTCGGCATCAGCGACGAGCAGTACCGGATCGTCCACGAGCACCTGTTCGCCGCCATCGTGGAGGTGCTCGGCGAGGCCGTCACGCCGGAGGTCGCGGCCGCCTGGGACGAGGTCTACTGGCTGATGGCGAACGCCCTGATCGCCATCGAGACCAGGCTGCGCGCCGAGACCGCCGCCGCCCAGCACCTCGACCCCGCCGACCTCTGGCGCCCGTACACCCTGGTCGCCCGCTACCCGGAGACCGACGACGTCACCACCTACCTGGTCCGCCCGGCCGACGGCGGCCCGCTGCCGACCGCCCGGCCCGGCCAGTACCTCTCGGTTCGCGCCGAACTCCCCGACGGCGCCCGGCAGATCCGCCAGTACAGCCTCTCCGGCGTCGCGGACGGCGCGCTCCGGTTCACCGTCAAGCGGGCCACCGCCGAGGCCGCCGGCGGCCCGGCCGGCGAGGTCTCCAACCACCTGCACGAGCACCTGCGCGCCGGGGACGTCCTCGACATCGCCCCGCCCTTCGGCGACGTCGCGCTCGCCGACGGCGAGGGCCCGCTGCTGCTCGCCTCGGCCGGGATCGGCAACACCCCGATCACCGCGATGCTGGCCCACCTCGCCGCCACCGGCTCCACCCGCCGGGTCGTCACCGTGCACGGAGACCGCGACCAGCTGTCGCACGCCTTCCGGGCCGATCTCTCCCAGCTCACCGCCAAGCTGCCGGACGCCGCCGCCCACGTCTTCTACGAGCGGCCGCTCGGCGACTGGCCGGCCGGGCGGACCGGCCTGGTCGACCTGTCCACGGTCGACGTCCCCGAAGGCGCCACCGCCTACCTCTGCGGCCCGCTCCCCTTCCTGCGCTCGGTCCGGGCCCAGCTCCTCGCGGCGGGCGTCCGGGCCGCCGACATCCACTACGAGGTGTTCGGCCCCGACCTCTGGCTCGGCCAGGACGCCTGACCCCGGCGCCGTTCCCCGTTCCCCGCCCACCCGTGCGCGCCGCGCGGGCGGACGGGCGGACGACCCCGCACCCCGGCGAACGGCCCGGTGCGGCACCGGCACCGACCTCGGGCGGGTGCGCGGGCGCTCAGGGCCGGAGTTCGAGCGTGCAGCACTTGGGGCCGCCGCCGCCCTTGAGGAGTTCGGAGACGTCGACCGGTACCGGCTCGAAGCCCTCGTCGGCGAGCCGGGCCGCCAGCGCCTTCGCGGCCTCCGGCAGCAGCACCCGGCGGCCGTCGGACACGGCGTTCAGGCCGAACACCTCGGCGTCCTCCAGGTCGGCCAGGACGGCGTCCGGGTAGAGGCTGCGCAGCAGCGCCTGGCTGTCCGGGGTGAACGCCTCCGGGTAGTACATGACCTGGTCGTCGTCGAGGACGGCGAGCGCGGTGTCCAGGTGGTAGAAGCGCGGGTCCACCAGGGACAGGGTGAGCACCTGGCGGCCGAAGAGGTCCCGGACCTCGGCGTGCGCGGCCGGGTCGGTGCGGAAGCCGCTGCCGGCCAGCACCCGGCGTCCGGCCACCAGGTGATCGCCCTCGCCCTCGTTGACGTGCGCGGCGCGCCGTACCTCGCGGTAGCCGCCGGCCTCGAACCACGCCTGGTGGGCGTCGGACTCGCCGGCCCGCTCGGGGTGGCGGAAGCTCGCGACCAGCACCCGGCCGTCGAGCACGGTGGCGCCGTTGGCCGTGTAGACCATGTCCGGCAGACCGGGTACCGGGTCGATCAGCTCCACGGTGTGGCCGAGCTGTCCGTACAGCGCGTACAGCCGCTCCCACTGCCGGACGGCGAGCGCGGTGTCGGTCGGCTGCCCGGGGTCCATCCAGGGATTGATGGCGTACTCGACCGTGAAGTGCGTCGGCCGGCACATGAGGAAGCGTCGCGGCCTCGCGGCGCGCTCCGGGATTCGGTACGGCATGCGACGACCTCCGCGGTCTGGAACGGGACGGGGCGGGGAGGAACGAGGAGGGGCGGGGACGGAGCCGACGGGCCCCGGTACGGGGCACGGGCGCTGCCCGCCACCTACGTCCGTACGCTCCAGAGGGCGGCTGCCCCGGCCACGTCGTTCCCACACCCGGGCGGGCGCACCGGGTGGCGCAGTACCCCGCGCATCCGGTGCGCCCGCCCGCGCGCCCCTGGCGCACAAGGGCGCGCACGAGCCGTTCCGGAACGTCCGGGCCCTTCGTTCCGGCCCCCGCACGCCTCCCGCCCGGGGCCGTCCGCCCCATCCGCACCGGCCGTCCCGCCGGACCTTCCGACCGCACGTGGCCGATCTCACGTACCGCCACCGGCCACCTACGGTGGCGTAGGTCACTTGAGACAGTGAACTATCTCTTTCATGTCGCACCTCCAGGAGACTCTTGACCTCGATTCGTACGTCGCCCTCGGGGACAGCTTCACCGAGGGGCTGAACGACCCCGGCGCCGACGGCGCCTTCGCCGGCTGGGCGGACCGGCTGGCGGGGCTGCTCGCCGACGACCGGCCGCCGGGCGGCTTCCAGTACGCGAACCTCGCGGTGCGCGGCCGGCTGCTGGACCAGATCATGGCCGAGCAGGTGCCGGAGGTCCGCCGCGTCCAGCCCGACCTGGTCACCTTCTGCGCCGGCGGGAACGACATCCTGCGCCCGGGCAGCGACCCGGACGAGGTGGCCGAGCGCTTCGAGGCCGCCGTCGTCCAACTCGTCGAGGCGGCGGGCACGGTGCTCATCTGCACCGGCTTCGACACGCGCGGCGTGCCGCTGTTCAAGCACCTGCGCGGGAAGATCGCCACCTACAACGGCCACATGCGCGCCGTCGCCGACCGGCACGGCTGCAAGGTGGCCGACCTCTGGTCGCTGCGGGCCGTCCAGGACCGCCGGGCCTGGAGCGAGGACCGGCTGCACCTCTCCCCCGAGGGCCACCAGCGGGTCGCCCTGCTGGCCGCCCGCTCGCTGGGCCTGCGCACCGAGCAGGACCCGGAGGCCCCGTGGCCGTCCACCCCGGAGCTCTCCCCCGCCGAGCAGCGCCGGGAGAACCTCCAGTGGGCCCGCGAGTTCCTGCTGCCGTGGGTCGGCCGCCGGCTGCGCGGGGAGTCGTCCGGTGACAACGTCGAGGCCAAGCGCCCCGAACTGATGCCGCTCTGACGATACGTCAGCTGACGGATCGTCGGAGAGCGACCCGGCCGGCCGCCCTCGTGCCCGCGCGGACACCCGCGTGCGCGAGGGCGGCCAGGCCGGCGCCGACCAGGTACCAGAGCAGGTCCGGCGGGTTGAAGGTGGATCCGAGCACCAGCCGGGCGAGCGTGCTGCGCCGGGCCAGGTCGTCCGGGACGCCGGTGAGCTGGAACAGCTCGACCGCCCAGCTCGGAGCCGCCGCCCAGGCGGCCGCGACCGGCGGCCGCAGCCGGGGCGCGACCAGCACCGCGAGCGCGTACAGCAGCACGGTGTAGAGGGCGTCGCCCGCGTACTTGGCGACCTCGCCGCCCGCCACCGTCCGCGTCCCGAGCCCGGCGCCGACCGTCAGCACCGCCGCCGTGGCAGCCGCGCCCCTGACCGCCCACCGGCCCCGCAGATCGTCCATCCCCGCACCCTAGGGCCGGTCGGCCCCTCCCCCGACCACGGGCCGGCCTCGGACCACCGGCCGACCTCGGAGCACCTCGTGCGCCACCGCCCCGCCGGAGGCCGTCGCTCCACCGCGGGAACCGCGGCCGCCCCCGCAGCGTCCCTCCCTGCCGGAGCACCGGACGGGCGGACCGGTAGCCTGCTGGCCGGCCCGTTCCCGGGCCGGGTCCGCGCAGGTCGCGGACGGGAACGACAGAGACAGGGCGGGGCGCAGTGACGCAGCTGACCGAGACGGTGAACGGGTCCGGGATACCGGCGGACGTGGCGGGGGCCGGGCAGGGGCCCGGACGGCGGTTCACCGTCGAGGGCTTCGCGCCGCGCCAGGACGGCGACGCGCGGCAGCGCGGCAAGGCGCTGCGCGCCCGCACCCCGCGCGAGCGGCACGCGGAGTTCCCGCCCACCGCCGAACGCCCGACCGCCGTCCAGGCGATCGAGTCCTCCAACGAGGGCCGGCTGGCCGAGCTGGTGCCGATCCGGCTGGGCCGGATGGCGGCCACCCCGTTCGCGTTCCTGCGCGGTTCGGCCGGGCTGATGGCCGCCGACCTCGCGGCCACCCCGACCAGCGGCATCGTCGCCCAGCTTTGCGGGGACGCCCACGCCGCCAACTTCGGTCTGTACGGGGACGCGCGCGGCCGGCTCGTGATGGACATCAACGACTTCGACGAGACCGTCCCCGGCCCGTGGGAGTGGGACCTCAAGCGGCTCGCCGCGAGCCTGGTCCTGGCGGGCCGGGAGATCGGCGCGGACGGGACGACCGCCCGCAAGGCCGCCTTCGACGCGGCCGGCGCCTACCGCCGGACCATGCGCGCCCTGGCCAAGCTGCCCGCGCTGGACGCCTGGAACGCCGTCGCCGACGAGCAGCTGGTCTCGTTCGCCGAAGCGCACGACCTGGCCGAACTGCTGGAGAAGGTCGGGGCGAAGGCGCTCGGCAACACCAGCGCCCGGTTCGCCGCCAAGTCCGCCGTCCGCGAGGAGGACGGCTCCTGGCGCTTCACCGCGGCGCCGCCGGTGCTCAGTGAGGTGACGGACGCCACGGCCGCCGCCGTCGCCGCCTCGCTCGGCGACTACGTGCGGACCGTCCCCGGCGAGCTGCACCCGCTGCTGTCCCGCTACCGGGTGCAGGACGTGGCGTTCCGGGTCGTGGGCACCGGCAGCGTCGGCACCCGCTCCTACGTCGTCCTGCTGACCGACCACCGTGAACAGCCGCTGGTGCTCCAGGTGAAGGAGGCGCGCGCGTCGGTGCTGCTGCCGCACCTGGCCCGGGCGGGCCACCCGGTGGCCGGGGCGGACGTCCACGAGGGCCGCCGGGTGGTGCGCGGGCAGAAGCGGATGCAGGTGGTCAGCGACACCCTGCTCGGCTGGACCACGGTCGACGGACTCCCCTACCAGGTGCGCCAGTTCCGCAACCGCAAGGGCAGCGTCGACCCGGCCGCCCTGGTGCCCGCGCAGCTGGACGACTACGCCCGGATCACCGGCGCCCTGCTCGCCCGCGCCCACGCCCACACCGCCGACCCGGGTGCGATCAGCGGGTACTGCGGCAAGAACGAGGCCCTGGACGAGGCGGTGGCCACCTTCGCGGTCGCCTACGCCGACCGTACCGAGGCCGACCACGCCGACCTCGTCACCGCCATCCGGGCCGGCCGCCTCCCGGCCGAGCACGGCGTCTGACGGACGCCCGGCCCCCCTGAGGTCCCGGCCGGGACCTCAGGGGGCGAGGAAGGGAGCCACCGCGGCGACGAAGCCGGTCGGGTCGGTGCGGTGGACGAGGTGGCCGGCGTCGATGGTCACCAGGCGGCAGTCCGGGATCAGCCGGGCCAGTTCGGCCGCGCCGGACTGGGGAACGTGGCTGGTCGGGCCGCCCGCGACCAGCAGGGTGGGGGCGGTGATCGCGCTCATCCGCTCCAGCCAGCGCGGGTCCGGCCGGTCGATCTGTCCCTTGACCGCCCGGACCACCGCCCAGTCGAAGTCGACGGGCGCCGCCGGGGCGTCGGCCACCGGGCTCGCGGGGCGCGGACGCGGGGCGGGGACGTCCTCCAGGACCAGCCGGCCGATCCGCCCGGGCCGTTCCTGAGCGACCAGGTAGGCGACCGCACCACCCAGCGAGTGACCGACCAGGTCGACCCGGTCCAGGCCGTGCGCGTCGAGCAGGGCGAGCACGTCGTCCCGCATCGCCTCCAGGCTGTACCGGCCGGGGCGGCCGCTGTCGCCGTGGCCGCGCAGGTCGAGGGCGTGCACGCGGTGCCGGGGGGCGAGATCGGGGAGCACCGCGTCCCAGTCGGTGGCCCGCTCGCCGAGCGCGTGCAGCAGGACAAGCGGCGGGCCGTCGGCCGGGCCGCTCTCCCGGCAGGCGAGGGAGAGACCCGGCAGGTCGACCATCAGGGGTTGGGTCATACCGGCCACCGTAGACCGCGCCCGGCCGGGCCCGGCCGGGTGTTCGCCCAGCGCTCAACGCGTCGGCGCTCCACCCGTCGGCGCTCAACGCGTCTGCACTCAACCCGTCGGCGTGGTCTCCCGAACGGAGCCGCCCGCCGCCGCTCCGCCCGCCGCGGCCGCGGCCTCCCCCGCCGCCGCGGCCTCCCGCGCCGCTTCCCGGGCCGACGCCCGCCCCGCCAGCACCGAGGCGACCACCGCCAGCGCCGCCACCGCCGCGCAGACACCGCTCGCCCACGCGTACGCCGCCCGGTGCCCGCCGCCCCCGCCGGTCGCCCGCAGATAGACGCCGGACAGCGCCGAGACGCTGACCGCCGCCGCGATCCGCTGTGCCATCTGCAGGATCGCCCCGCTCACCCCGGCCGCCTCGGCCGGCGCGTGCCGCAGCACGAACGCCTGGTTGGAGGCCGCCATCAGCCCGACCGAGGCGCCGCCCAGCAGCTGGAGCAGCGCGAGCAGCCAGGGCAGCGGACCGGTCGGCGCCCAGCGCGCGACCAGGCCGCCCGCGAGCATCACCAGCGCCGAGCCGGCCATGCCCGCGGTGACGGTCCGTCGGCCGAAGCGCTGGACGACCCGCCAGGCGAAGGCCGAGGCGAAGCCCATCGCGACCGCCGACGGCAGCGCGACCAGGGCCGCGCCCATCGGCGAGAGGCCGAGCCCGTCCTGGAGGAACATCGTGAGCACCAGTCCGGCGGCCATCGAGGAGCCGAACTGCGCCATCGCCACCGCCGTCCCCAGCGCGTACGGCGCGGAACGGGTCAGCGCCGGGTGGATCAGCGGGTGACCGCCGCGCCGGGCGTAGCGGCGCTGCCACCGGGCCAGGGCGCCGAGCAGGGCCGCCGCCACGGCGGCGAACCCGAGCCAGCCGACCCAGCCGGGGGGCTGGACGAACGGCAGCATCAGCGCCAGGGTCAACGCGGCGACGAGCAGCAGTCCGACCAGGTCGAGGTCGGCGTGCCGGGCGCTGGGGCGCGGGCGCGGCAGGTGGCGGACCGCCAGCAGCAGGGTGACCAGCCCGAACGGCACGTTGAGCAGGAAGGTGATCCGCCAGCCCTGTTCCGGTCCGACGGCGGCGAGCACCGCGCCGCCGATCGGCGGGCCGAGGGCGAAGGCGAGGCCGCCGGTCACGGCGTACATCCCGAGCGCGCGGGCCCGCAGCTGGCCCTGGAAGACGTCCTGGAGGGTGCCGATCATCTGGGAGTTCACCAGTCCGGCGCCGGCGCCCTGGAGCAGCCGGGCGGCGACCAGCACCCAGGGCTCGGTGACGGTGGCGGAGAGCAGGCTGACGACGGTGAACAGGGCGAGGCCGCCGACGAAGAACCACTTGCGGCCGCGCACGTCGCCGAGCCGGCCGCCGGGGATCAGGGCCAGGCCGAACGCCAGCGAGTAGCCGGCGACGATCCACTGCAGGTGCGCGGGCTGGGCGTGCAGCGACTCGCGCAGCGCGGGGATCGCGGTGTTGAGCACCGACTGGTCGATGAGGGTGGTGAAGCCGCCGGCGACGCAGACGAGCAGCACCCGCCGCCCGGCCGCGTCGAAGCGCTCCTTGACCGGCGGCGCCGGTATCGCGCCGGTCGCGCTCACGGTTCGACCACCACCAGCGCGTACCGGGCGCCGGCCGGGCCGGGGCAGTGGAAGCGGCTGGTCTCGGCGGTGAACCGCAGGCAGTCCCCGGCCTCCAGCAGGTGCTCCGTGCCGTCGACGGTCATCGACAGCAGGCCGTCCAGTACCCAGAGGTGGTGCTCCCGGCCGGTGTCGTCGGGCTTGTCGTAGGCGATGACGGCGCCGGCCGGGAGCCGTCCCTCGATCACCTCGGCCCGCAGCGAGCCGTGCGGCGGCGAGACGGAGCGCCGGACGTAACCGGTCGCCTCGTCGCACCAGACCCGCTGGTCCCCGGCCCGCACGAGCCGTGCGGGCGCGGCCTCCACCTCGGCGAGCAGCCGCGACATGCTTCGTCCGTAGACGGCGCAGAGCCGCCCGAGCAGCGCCGCCGTCGGACTCACCTCGGCGCGCTCGACGCGGGACAGCGTCGAGCGGCTGACGTCCGCCCGCCGGGCCAACTCCTCCAGTGTCCAGCCGCGTTCGACCCGCAATTCGGCGAGTCGCTCCGCCAGCCGCTCGTCGGCGGCCGTGTCGATTCCCATATCCGTGATGCTATCCCGGATTCGGGAATTCCCTGGGCCGGAGCCCTGTACCCGGGCGGAGGCGAGGCGAGCCGGGGCCGACCCTTCGCCCCGGGGGCGAACAGCTGGCCGCGCCGGCCGCACCGGCGGTGAACTGCTGCCGGACGCCCCGTGGGTGCCCGCCACCCGCAGGTGATCCAGTCCTCGTTCCTGTTCCTGTTCCTGTCCCGAAAGGACCGCCCATGCTCTCCGCCCGTGCCGCCCGTCTGCTCGCCGTGGCCACGCTGGGACTCGGCGCCACCCTCACCCTCAGCCCCGGCCAGGCGTTCGCCGCCGAGGGCAGCTTCCCGATCGGCTCGGGGTCGTGCCAGGCCGTCGAGAAGATCGAACTGCACTGGGTCAACGGCGCCTGGCACGACGAGATGGCGAACAACCCGACCCAGAACTCGGCGAGCGACCCCTACTGGTGTCGCTTCACGGTCTACGACAACGGCAACGTGATCTGGAGCTACGCCCCTCCCACCGGCAGCGGGAACCAGTCGCCGTGGTTCTACGACGGTCCGGGCCACAGCATGAAGGCGTGCGTCCAGCGGTTCTACAACGGCACGCCGCAGGGCAGCCTCAGCTGCGGCCCCCTCAACTGACCCGGCCCCTCCCGGGTCCGCCGGCCCCGGTCGCCCCGCGCGGCCGGGGCCGGTCCGCCACCGAGCGCGGTGGCCGACCCGCCCGTCGGCCCACCGGTCCGCCATCGGCCGACCGCCATCGGCCGACCGCCATCAGCCGACCGCCATCAGCTGCCCGCCATCAGCAGGGCGCGCCCGAGTGGTGCCAGGAGATGGCGGACCTGACGCCCCTGACGCTGGGTGGTGATCACCCCGGTCGTCCGCAGGGCGGTGGCGTGGGCGCTCGCGGTGGACAGACCGACACCGAGGCGGGCCGCGAGTTCGGTGGTGCTGCAGGGTGCCAGCCCGACGGCCCGGAGGACGCGGGCGCGCGCCGGGCCGATCAGGCCGGTCAGCGGATCGGCCGTGCCCGGTCCGCGTTCGTCCGCCGGTCCGGTGGTCGGGTGGATCAGCACCGCCGGCCGGCCCGGCACCAGGACGGCGCCGTCCTGGACGAAGAAGTTCGGGCGCAGCTCCAGGCCGCCACCGTCCAGGTCGACGATCCGGTCCGGTCCGCCCACCGCGCACCGGAGCACCCCGTCCTCCTGCCAGCCGGCGCGGTGGTGGAGCCCTCCGAGCATGGCCCCGATCCCGGCCTCGCCGCAGAGGTGGGCGCGATGGGCGACGTCCGTGCGCAGATGGCGCCGGATGTCGGACCAGTCCTCGGCGAGGCAGGCCCGGAACAGGGCCCGGGCGCCGTCGGCGATCCGGCGCAGTTGGCGGGTGTCGCCGTCGCGGAGTTCGACCACGATCCGGGGCGTCCCCCGCCCGGCGCCGTATCCGGAGAGGGCCCGCCGCAGCTCGGCCGGGGTGACGGCCGTCAGGGCGTCGAGTTCGTCGGCGAGCTGCCGGTCGGTGCCCGGCGGGCCACCGGGCGCGGCGTCCGGCAGGCGGGTCACCAGAAAGTCCGGGACCCCGGCACCGCAGGCACCGACCACGTCGAGCAGCGGTGCGGCGCTGTACGGTACTCGTCCGCGCATCCGCGTCCGCCAGCGGGCGCGGCGGGTGCCGGCCCAGGCGGGGGATCCGGCCACGGCGGTCAGGACGTGGTCCATCGGCGAGACGACGAACCGGGTACGGGCGAGATCCGGGACACCGAAGTTGACAGTCAGCACACATCCCCCAGAGGCCCGGCCGTGTCGGCCTGTGCTTCGCGGTGCGACAGCTGTCCCCGGCCGGGTTCGGCGACAGGTCGGAACCGGCGCGGCCCGACCGGGGCGGTCCCGGCCGGGCGCGTCGACGTCCCGGACCATCGTGGGCCTCGACCGCTGTTCCTTCCATGGCGCTGACTTGGCGTTCGCCCGACACTCCTGGCACCCCGAAGCCCCGACAGCCACCCGGCCCGGCGCAGGGTCGTTCGCCGGGCCGGGTCCCACCCTCGACAGCACGCCGCCCCGCCGGGGGTCGCGGCGGGGCGGCGTGCTGTCGGCGGACGTCGACCGGCAGTACTCGGAACTCGGACGACCGGCAGGCTTCGACCGGCAGTCCTGCGACGACCGGCGTCAGGCCAGGGCCTCCACGCGGGCGCGCAGCTTTTCGAACTCCGGCCGTTGGCCCGGGTGGACCTTGGTGACGTGCAGGGCCGTCTGCTTGATCGCGGCCGCCAGTTCCCTGATGTCGTCCCGCGGGACCGGCGTGCGGCCGTGGACGGCGCCGAGCACCTCGACGTCCTCGGCGAAGTACGCGGCGAGACCGATCAGGACGTGCCCGTCCGGCTCGTCCGGCAGCGCGAGAACGGCGGGGGTGCCCTTCGCCAGGCGCTCCCAGCGGAACCGCATGTCGCTGAGGACGACGGCATCGAGCTCGACCGCCAGGGCGGCCCACCCCGCGACGCTCGGCTGAACGGCCGGCACGGCCGCGAAGACGCTCCGGAGCGTGGCGATCCCCTGTCCCTCCACCTCCCGGTCCTGGTCGACCAGGGCGCGGACGAGTTCCCGCGCCCGCTGGGCGAAGGGCTTCGCCTCCGCCAGACCGGCGGTGCCCTCGATCACGGCGTCCAGCAGGAGTTCGGCGAGCGCCAGCGGCGCGCAGTCGACCGTGCCGCGCGGGATCCGCAGGGCGCCGGAGGCGGCGTCGAAGGTGATCCGGCCGCTGCCCTCGGCCAGGACCGGAACGATCCGGTCCAACGCGTGCTTGAGCTCGCTGAGGTACGGGAACAGCTTGGCCACCACGGCCTGGTCCTTGGGAAGCAGTACGGCGACGCCGTCGCGCACGGTCCGCTGGGCGATGTACCCCCAGGAGACCAGTTGGTTCTCCAGGGCGAGCAGCCGGGCGTAGCGCTTCCAGTCGGACCACTCGGGCTTGGTCGTCCACTTCTCCTCGCTGAAGGTGGTCCGGGCGAACCCCTCGCAGTCCGAGGCGCGGACCCAGGCCCGGTTGACCATGATGTCGAGCCAGGCCAGCGCGCCACCGAGAGTGGTGGTCCCCGACCGCTTCGCCAGCAGCCCGCGCCGGGCCACCAGCTGCCCGAACTTCTGGTACTCGCCCCAGGCGTTCTCGCTCCGCTCGACGAGCAGCGCGGCGGCGGCCGCGTAGGTGTCGGCGTTGTTGCGGGCCAACTCGGCGGACAGGTACGTCCAGGCCCAGCCGCCGCGGTACGCGTAGTCCTTGACCGGGTGGTTCCCGACACCCTCGTCGAGGCTGTGGGACAGCTCGTGCACCAGGGTGAGGACGCGGTTGGTGAGGCCCCGGGTGCCCGGGCCGACCAGGCTCGGGCGGAGCTGGATCTCCCGCACCGACGGGACCGCCCCGTTGGTGATCACCGTGTTCGCCCCCATCGTGGCGGGCAGGTCGTCCCGCACCACGAACGTGACCTCGCGCATCCGTTGGCCCAGCCGGGCGAAGCGCTGATGGAAGGCGTGGTAGTCGGGGGCGGCTCCGGGGCCGTTCAGCACCGTGGTCGCGGTCAGCTCCGTCACGGTGCCGAGAGCGACGATCGCGTCGATCCGGGCGGTGATCGAGGCCAGCACCTGTTGCTCGGCCGGGGACAGGTCTCGGGTCAAGGGGGGTCCTCCGCGAATCGGTTCGCCAACCGGCTTTCCTGGCAGGCCGGTTCACTCGGCGACGTGCGGACGGAATGATGACAGGAGCGAATGGACAACGAATAAACACCGGGCGCCCGGTTTTCGTCCGCGCCCCGACGGACCGGGCCCGGCGGGCCCGGGGGCCCGTTGTCGGTTCCGGAAGAACGGTCTGTCGATCATATGATGTCCGCGATCGAGGGCCGGGTGGCCCAGGCAAAACACGGGGGAACCACATGTTCGGCATCATCAGACCCTGCCGCCATCGGCTCTCGGAGCGGCTCCAGGCGAGCTGGATGGCCCATCTCTGCGGCCTCTGCCTGGCCCTGCGCGACGACCACGGGCAGTTGGCGCGGACCGCCACCAACTACGACGGGCTGATCATCTCGGTGCTGGTCGAGGCCCAGGCCGACGCCGGGCACACCGCCGACGGCGCCGGACGTCGGACCGCCGGGCCGTGTCCGCTGCGCGGCATGCGGACGGCCTCGGTCGCGCGGGGCGAGGGCGCCCGGCTGGCGGCCGCCGTCTCGCTGGCGCTCGCCTCGGTGAAGATCCGCGACCACGTCGAGGACCAGGACGGCGTGTTCGCCCGGCGCCCGGTCGCGGTCGGCGCGCGGGCGGTCACCCGGCGCTGGGACCGCAAGAGCGCGGGCAGCGCCTCGGTGGTCGGCTTCGACACCTCGGTCCTGCTGGACGCGGCCGCCCGCCAGGGCGAGCTGGAGCGCGAACTGCCGGCCGGCGGCTCGGTGCTGCTGGTCACCGAGCCCACCGAGACCGCCACCGCCGCCGCTTTCGCGCACACCGCCGTCCTGGCCGGACGGCCGGGGAACGAGGCTCCGCTGGCCGAGGCCGGGCGGCTGTTCGGACGGCTGGCGCACCTGCTGGACGCCGCCGAGGACCAGGAGGCCGACGCCGCGAGCGGCGCGTGGAACCCGCTCGACGCCACCGGCACCGAGCGCGCCGAGGCCGAACGCCTGTGCCGGGACGCCGTGCACGGCATCCGGCTGGCCCTGCGGGACGTCGAGCTCGCGGACCGGGCGCTGGTGCACATCCTGCTCGCCCACGAGACCGAGCGGGCCGTCGAGCGGGTCTTCGGCCGGCCCGGCCACGCCGCCTGCCGGGTCGGGCACGAGCCCGGAGCGCCGTCGGCCGGCCACCCGCCGCACGGCCAGGCGCACCAGGGCCCGACCGGCTCCAACCCGTACCAGGCCCCGCCGCGGCACGAGCCGGACCGGACCCCGCCGCAGGGCCCGGGCGCGCCCGTCCCGCCCTGGGTGCCGCAGGGCCCGGGCTTCACCCCGCCCGGCGCGCCGCCGCCCAACCGCCGTAATCTGCTGGCCGGTTGCGCCGCCTGGGCCCTGATGGGCTGCACCTGCCAGCTGCTGTGCTGCGAGCACAACCACCCGTTCACGGGCGAGCGCCGCGAGGGCTTCTGCGCCCGCAACGAGTGCTGCGACTGCGGGGACTGCTGCGACGGCTGCCAGTGCTGCGGCGAGAACGCCCAGTGCTGCAACGACTGCGGCTGCTGCGACGGTTGTGACGGCTGCGACTGCGGCTGCGACTGCTGAGGCCCTTCCGGCCGACGGAAGCCTGACGCCGGGTCCGGGGCACTGCTCCGGACCCGGCGGCGACCGGAGCGGTGCCCGAACGCGGCGTCAGGCCGCGAGGCCGACGCCCAGGGTGACGGCGACGGGCACGAGGTAGAGCAGCGGGAAGGGCACGGTCCTGAACGAGCGGGCCCGGACATTGGTCAGCACGGCCCCGGCGAAGTAGAGGATCAGACCGACCGCGGCGGCGACACCGATCGCCGGGACCGCGAGGCCGACCAGCAGGCCGGCGGCACCGGCGAGCTTCGCCGCGGCGAGCCAGCTCCACCACGCGCGGGGCACGCCGTAGTCGACCAGCGGCTGGGTGACGAACTCGGCCCGGCGGGCCAGCGAGACGCCGGAGAAGCCGACCCAGAGGGCGCTGACGACGGCGAGCACGACGTGGGCGACAGACATGGTGGTACCTCGTTCAGGTGGAAGGACGGCGGGAGGCGGATCGAGCGCTCCCGCCCGGTGACTCGTGGGTCGACGCTTCACTGACCCGCGGCACGCGCCCGGTGTGACAGCACTGCCGGGGGAGTTCCTCGCGGGACGGTCCGACGCGGTGGCGGTCCCGCAGGGCCGGACGCACCGGCAACAGGAACCGCACCATCGGCAACGGGTGCCATCCGCACCCGGCCGCTCGTCGGACTCGACGCGGTGGCGGTCCCGCAGGGCCGGACACACCGGCAACAGGAACCGCACCATCGGCAACGGGTGCCATCCGCACCCGGCCGCTCGTCGCGTCTGGACAGAATGATGAAGGAGATCGGCCTCCCCCGCGACCAAGATCAATCACCACAGTCCCCCCAAGGGCCGACCAATGGGACGCGCCGTGACCGAATCGAGACCGACCGGCCACCACCGCGAGCTCCCGACCGGCCACCACCGGAGCCGACCACCGTCGAGCCCGGGGCCGCGGGAGCGCGGGGCCACAGCTCCCCCAGGTGGAGCCGGACCCGGTCCGACGGCGTGTCCCCGGCCCGGCCGGCTCCGCCTCGCGGCGTATCCGCCGTCCCCCGACGGGGCGACGCGCCGGAGCGTGCCCCCTCCCTAACGTGGCGTCATGTCGAAGACCGTCCGGTGGCGTTCCGCCGCCCTGCCGATCGCCTCCACCGCCCTGGTACTGGCCCTCGCCGGCCCGGCCGCCGCCTCCGCCCCGGCCGCCACCGCCGCCTCCCCCACCGCGGACGCCACCGCCGCACCCGATGCCTCCGGCCCCCGGGTGCCGGCCACCAGCACCCGCCGGCCGGTCGGGACGACCTCGGCGCGCCTGGTCGACCGGGACCGGCCCGACCCCTGGCGCCCGGACACCCCGACCCGCGAGCTGATGGTCACCTTCTGGTACCCGGCCGACTCCGCCCGCGGCGCCCACGCGCCCTACCTGTCAGCGGAGTTGTCCACCGCCCTGTACGGCACGAGCGAACCGGCCGGGGTACGGACCGGTGCCGTGGCCGGGGCCAGGCCCGAGCCGGGGCGCCATCCGCTGGTCCTGCTCTCCCCCGGCTTCGGCCTCAGCCGCACCACCCTCACCGCGCTCGGCGAGGAACTCGCCGCCCGGGGCTACGCGGTGGCCGCCGTCGACCACACCTACGAAACCTCGGTGGAGTTCCCCGGCGGGCGGATCGAGCCCTGCCTGGCCTGCGGGCAGGAGGGGACCGACCCGGACTTCGGCGCGAAATCGTCCCGGGCCCGGGCGGCCGACCTGCGGTTCGTGATCGACCGGCTCGCCGCCCCCGGCGGGCGCGGCCCGGTCCGCGGGCTCGCCGTCGACCCGGGCCGGATCGCCGCGGCGGGCCACTCGCTCGGCGGCGCGGCCGCCCTGGAGGCGATGGCCGAGGACCGCCGGATCCGCGCCGCCGCGAACCTGGACGGCTCCGTCTGGATCCCGCCCACCGGCCTCCGCTCCCGCCCCGTGCTGTTGTTCAGCGCCCAGCTCGGCGGCTCCCCGGAGGCCACCGGGAACTGGGAGGACACCTGGAAGCGGCTCGGCGGTCCCCGGTACTGGGTGGACCTGCCGACCGCCGGACACCTCTCGTTCTCCGACGAGCACTGGGTGGTGGACGCTCTCGGCAGCCGCGACCAGCTACCGGCCGACTCCGGGCCCGGGCTCTTCGGCACCGTCCGGGGCGACCGCGCGCTCGCCGCCACCCGCGCCTACCTCGGCGCGTTCCTCGACCGGCACCTGCTGGGCCGCCCGGCCCCGCTGCTCGACCGGCCCTCGCGCGCCTTCCCCGAGGTCCGCTTCGCCAAGTAGCGGTCCGGGCACGGCGTTCCGGGCGGGTTCGGCCGTCCGGGCGCCGCGCTGCCACAGCGGCAGCACCTCGACCCGCGCGGCCGGGCGGCGGCCCACCGGGCGGTGGTCCGCCGGACGGCGCTCACCCATCGCGGCCCACCGCCGGTCTCGGCGCCCCGATGGTGGTCGCGGCCGCCGTCACGACCGGCGGCACCGTCATCACCGGCGTGGCGCGGCGGTCGGCCGCCAGCGAGTCCTCCAGCCGGGCCAGCAGCACCCGGAACCGGTCCGTGTCCTCGGCCGTCATCCGGCCGCCCTCGGCCGGGGTCCGCGTGCCCCGGCCGCCCCTCGTTCCCTCGATCATGCCCCGACGCTAGGCGACGACGATCAACGCCGGATAAACGGAGGGCACCCGGCCGAACGGAACCCCGTCCACCGGGCGCGCCGGGGTCCGCTCAGGCCCGCCCGAGCACCCGGTCCACCGTGATCTCGACGACCACCCGGTCCGGATTCACCCGGGGCTCGCGGTAGCGCTCGGCGTACCTGCGCTCCGCCTCGGCCACCTCGGCCGGCTCCTGCCGGACCACGGCCACGCCCTCCAGCGTCGACCAGCGCGCCCGGTCCACCTGGCAGACCGCGACCCGCTGGCCCTCCGCCCCGGCCTCCAGCACGTTCCGCACCTTCCGGCTGGTCCGGCTGCTGATCACCCGCGCGATCCCGGTCTCCGGGTCGAAGGTCACCCCCACCGGCACCACGTGCGGCGACCCGTCCGGGCGCAGGGTGGTCAGGGTGGCGATGTGCCGCTCCCGCCAGAAGGCGAGGAAGGCGTCGTCGAGCGCGCGGGGATCATGGGCCATGCCCGCGATCGTACGTCGCCGGGCCCGGCGGACGGCCGCCGGGCCCGGGCTCGCGTCCCACGTCCGGGCCCGGACACCGGTGTCGGAGCCGGGCCCCGGAACCGGGTACGCGCGGGTGTCCTCAGTGCCCTCGGGCGATCCACTCCGGCAGGGCCGGGCCCTCGGCGCCGATGGTGGTCGGGTCGCCGTGGCCGGTGCGGACCACCGTCTCCGGGGGCAGGGTCAGCAGGCGCTCCCGGATCGAGTCGATGATGGTCGGGAAGTGCGAGAAGGACCGGCCGGTGGCTCCGGGGCCGCCGTGGAAGAGGGTGTCACCGGTGAACACGGTGCCCAGCTCCGGGGCGTACAGGCAGACCGCGCCCGGCGCGTGGCCCGGGGTGTGCAGGACGGTCAGCGCCGTACCGGCGACCTCGATCCGCTGGCCGTCGGCCAGTTCGCCGTCCGGCAGCCGGTCGGGGTGGGTGAGCTTCCACAGCGGCAGGTCGTCCGGGTGCAGCAGGATCGGCGCGCCGGCGCGCTCGGCGAGCGCGGGGGCGGCGTCGATGTGGTCGTTGTGGGCGTGGGTGGAGACGACGGCGAGCAGCCGGCGCCCGCCGAGCGCCGCCTCGATCGCCGCGGCGTCGTGGGCCGCGTCGATCACCACGGCCTCGGCGTCGTCGCCGACGATCCAGACGTTGTTCTCCACCTCCCAGCTGCCGCCGTCGAGTTCGAAGGTGCCGGCGGTGACGAGCCGGTCGATCCGGAGGGCGCCGGTGCTCACAGGACCACCACCGAACGGAGCACGTCGCCATGGTGCATGCGCTCGAACGCCTGCTCCACCGCGTCGAGTTCGATGGTCTCGCTGACGAACGCGCCGAGGTCCAGTCGGTCCTGGAGGTAGAGGTCGATCAGCATCGGGAAGTCCCGCGAGGGCAGGCAGTCCCCGTACCAGGAGGACTTGAGCGCGCCGCCGCGCCCGAACACGTCGAGCAGCGGGAGCTCCAGCCGCATCTCCGGCGTCGGGACGCCGACCAGGACGACGGTGCCGGCCAGGTCGCGGGCGTAGAACGCCTGCTGGTAGGTCTCCGGGCGGCCGACCGCCTCGACCACGACGTCAGCGCCGTGCCCGCCGGTCAGTTCGCGGATCGCCTCGACCGCGTCGGTGGCGGTCGAGTTGACGGTGTGGGTGGCACCGAGCTTGCGGGCGGTGGCGAGCTTGCGGTCGTCGATGTCCACCGCGATGATCTTCGCCGCGCCGGCCAGCCGGGAGCCCAGCACAGCCGCCCCGCCGACCCCGCCGCAGCCGATCACGGCGACCGTGTCGCCCCGGCCGACGTTGCCGGTGTTGATCGCGGCGCCGATGCCCGCCATCACGCCGCAGCCGAGCAGTCCGGCGACGGCCGGGTCGGCGGCCGGGTCCACCTTGGTGCACTGGCCGGCGGCGACCAGGGTCTTCTCGGCGAACGCGCCGATGCCCAGGGCCGGGGACAGCTCGGTGCCGTCCAGCAGCGTCATCTTCTGCTTGGCGTTGTGGGTGTTGAAGCAGTACTGCGGACGCCCGCGCTCACAGGCGCGGCACTGGCCGCAGACCGCGCGCCAGTTGAGGACCACGAAGTCGCCGGGCGCGACCTCGGTGACGCCCTCGCCGACCGTCTCCACGACGCCCGCGGCCTCGTGGCCGAGCAGGAAGGGGAACTCGTCGTTGATCCCGCCCTCGCGGTAGTGCAGATCGGTGTGGCACACGCCGCAGGCTTGGATCCGCACCACCGCCTCGCCCGGCCCGGGGTCGGGTACGACGATCGTCGTCACCTCCACGGGCGCGCCCTTCGCGCGTGCGACGACTGCCTTGACCTGCTGGGCCATCCGATCCACCTCCGTCGGCCGGTGCCCCTGCGCACCGGCGTGACCTGCGTCGACGCGAGTCCGGTGACTCGCCCACGCAGCCTAGCGTCCGCCGCGGCGGGCGGCCCGGGAACACCCCTGGTGATCCCCCTCACCGCCCGGCCGGGCCGCTCCCGGGCGCGCGGCGGGGCGCGCGGACACCGTTGAGCGCCCGTCAGTACCGCCGCGCCCTCACCGCGCCCTCCCCACCCCTGCGTTGGCTGGAATCGTCGCTGACTGTGGCCCGTCGCCCACGTACGGTCGTAGCGAACCCGGCCTACTCGGCACGCCGTCGACCACGCCGCCCTTCCCCGCGCACCGCCCGGATCCACCCCCCGTCGGCCGCCCTCCGCGCGGCCACCGCCCTGGAGTCTGGAGTACGGATGTCCGCCGAGAACAGTGCCACCCGTGCCGGTACCGCCACCGCCCCCGGCCCCGCCGCCCAGGCCGTCCTGCCGCCGCTGCACTGCCTGCGGCTGCTCGAACCCGGCCCGCCCCGGCTGGCCGCCCTTCCGACCGGCACCCCCGTCTGGCTGGTCAGCCGGCACGCCGACGTCCGGCAGGTGCTGACCGACCCGCGCCTGGGACGCGCGCCGCTGCACGCCCCCGGTGCCCCGCCCGTCTCGCTCACCCCGAACCTGCTCGACGACCCGGCCTCGATGCTCAACATCGACGGCGCCGAGCACCAGCGGCTGCGCCGCACCGTGCAGCGCGCCTTCACCCCGCGCGCGATCGCCCGCTGGCGCCCCTGGGTCGCCTCCGTCGTCGAGGGCCTGATCGACGAGCTGATCGACCGGGGCTCGCCCACCGACATCGTGGCCGGCTACACCCGTCAGCTGCCGGTCGCCGTGATCAGCCGGCTGATGGGCCTCGACGGACTCGACAGCAAGCGCCTCGAACACTGGAGCGACCACGCCCTGTCCGCCACCGCGTACTCGGCCGAGGCGATCCGCACCGCGATGACCGAGTTCGCCGGCTTCGGCGCCGAGGTGATCGCCGAACGCCGTGCCGCGCCCGGCGACGATCTCGTCAGCAGCCTGCTCGCGGCCGCCGCCGACACCCCCGGGATCACCGAGGAGCAGATCGTCACGCTCGTCATCGGCCTGGTGGTGGCCGGGCACGAGACCACCATGACCTCGCTCGGCAACGCCCTGGTCTACCTGCTCAGCGACGGGCACGACGCCTGGCAGCAGCTCGCCTCGGACGAGCAGAGCGCCGCGGCCGCCACCGAACAGCTGCTGCGCGCCGTCCCGCTCGGCGACTCCGACGTCCTGCCCGGACTGCTGCGGCGGGCCGTCGAGGACCTCGACATCGGCGGGGTGCGGATCCCGGCCGGGAGCGTGGTCGCCGCCGACACCGGCGCCGCCAACACCGACCCCGAGGTGTTCACCGGCGACCTGCTGACCGAGCTGTTCTCCCCGCTCGCCGCACCGATGTACACCTTCGGCGCCGGGCCGCACCACTGCCTCGGGGCCTGGCTGGCCCGGATGGAGCTGGAGCTCGCCCTGCACCGGCTGGCCCGCCGGCTGCCCTCGCTGCGGCTCGCCGGGCCGGCGGACGCGATCGACTGGCGGCGCGGCCTGCTCACCCGCAGCCCGCAGCAGCTGCGGGTCGCCTGGTGACGGGGCAGGGGGTGTCCGGCCGGGGGACGGCGGGTCAGGGGGTCACCGGAGCCGCGCCGGTGGTGGTCATCGTCCAGGTGGACCGGGACCGCTGCATCGGCTCGGGCATGTGCGCGGCCACCGCGCCCGCTTCGCTGGCGCTCGGCGCCGACGGGCTCGCCCGGCCGGTGCGCGAGCAGCCGACCGGCGCCGCCGGTGAACCGCTGACCGCGGAACTGGCCGACGCGGTCGACTTCTGCCCGGTCGAGGCGCTCTCCCTGTACGGGGTCGGGGACGGCCGCCGGATCGACCCGACGGGCTGAACCGCCCGGACTGCCCGGCCGGCCGAACCGGCCGAACGGCCCGGCCCGCTGAACCACCCGCACGCTCTCGGCGCCGCGCCCCGTCCGGCGCGGCGCCGACCGCTCCGGGCCCGGGCGGTCAGCCCGCCGCCGCCAGCGCCCGCCGGACCTCGTCCGCCGGATCACCCTCGTGGTACGGGCGCTCACTGTCCTCGATGTGGTCCAGGAACTCCTGGTACCGCAGCGCGTAGCCGAAGTGCACCAGCGGCCCGGCCAGCTCCAGCGCCCGTTCCGGCGCGCACCCCGGCACCCGCTCGCGCCAGGCCCGCGCCCACTCCTCGGCCGTCTGCGCCCAGCGCTCCCCGTCCACGAAGCCGCGCGGGCGCAGCCCGTCCGTCACCGGGTGACCGAGGCAGGTGTCGGCGAAGTCGATGACCACCAGCCCGGAGCCGTCGGAGCGCCAGTTCCCGGGGTGGAAGTCGCCGTGCACCACCGTCTCGGGCAGTCCGCAGGCGGCGAGCTCCCCGGCCAGCTCCGGCAGTCGCGCGGCCAGCGCCCGGGCGGCGGCCAGCTCCTCGCCCGTCAGCTCGGCCGTCGCGGCCAGCCGGTCGATCAGCCCCGGGGCGGCGGCGGCCACCGCGCGCGGGGTGCGGTCGGGCAGTCCGGCCGAGGCGGCCCGGCTGTCGGCGGCCAGCGCCACCTGGGCGGTGACCAGCCCCGTCACCGCCAGCGCCACCTCCTCGGCCGAGGGACCCCAGCAGTCCTCGCCCGGGACGTCGTCGAGCAGCACCCGCCCCCGCGCCGGGTCGGCGGCGAGCACCGTTGGCAGCAGCGCCGGGCCGGTGGCGCCGAACAGCGCGATCGCCTCCGCCTCGGACGCGTTGAAAGCCGGGTCGATCACCTTCAGCCAGGCCGGTCCGGCGGCCGTGGGCAGCCGGAACACCCCGGAGAGGTTCCACGTCCGCACCTGCTCGGCCGGCCCGGTGACCGGACGCCCGGCGGCCGTCAGCGCCCGCTGCGCCCAGTCGAGCGCCGCCCGCAGCCCGGCGGGCGTGGCCCACCCGGCCCGCCGCTCGGCCGGGCCCAGCAGCGCGTCCACCTCCGGTCCGGCCGGCCGCGGTGCCCGGTCCACCGGCTGCTCCAACGCCTCGGCGTGGTACACCGTCCGCCCGCCCGAGCAACCCTCGCCGCCCGTCGCCCCGACCAGCCGCAGCACCGCCACCGGCACCCCGGCCTCCGCCGCGAGGCGCTCGGTGAGCGTGCCGACCGACGACCACCACGGGTCCGTCAGCGCGAAGGGTCCGAGCTCCCCCAGGTAGTCGCCGTCATGGGTGAGATGGACGGCAGCTGTCCGACCTGTTTCTTGATCCACCCACGCAGGGTCCCCCACCCACCCCGTCCGCGCGACCCATTTTCCCGGCCGGAGGCGCGGGCCCCGGCGACACAGCCGGTTCACCGACGTCGTCGGACCCGGCCCCTACCCTCGGGAACATGACGATTCAGCGCATGGACAACGTCGGCATCGTCGTCGACGACCTCGACGCCGCCGTTGCCTTCTTCACCGAACTCGGCCTGGAGCTGGAGGGCCGGATGCCGATCGAGGGGAGCTGGGCGGGAGACGTCGTCGGGCTCCGGGGCATGCGGAGCGAGATCGCCATGATGCGGATCCCGGGCGCCCCCGGCCGGCTCGAACTGGCGAAGTACCACAGTCCGGAGGCGATCGTCCCCGAGCCGCGGCCCTCCCCGGCGAACACCCTGGGCCTGCACCGCGTCATGTTCGCCGTCGACGACCTCCAGGACACCCTGGCCCGCCTCCGCCCGCACGGCGCCGAACTCGTCGGCGAGGTGACGCGGTTCGAGGACAGCTACCTGCTCTGCTACCTCCGCGGACCGAGCGGGATCGTCCTCGCGCTGGCGGAGCAGCTGGGCTGAGACCGCGCCCGGTCCGTCGGGCTCCGGGGGCGGCGGGAACGCACCCGACCCCCGGCCGCCTGTGCGGTGGCCGGGGGTCGGGATGCGCGGGGCTCGGGACCGTCAGCCCTCGGCGGAGCGACGGCGGCGGGACACCACGACCAGCGCCGCACCCGCGGCGAGTGCCGCGGCGGCGCCGCCGGCCTCCAGGCCGAGGCCCTCGGTGCCGGTGGCCGCGAGCTGGCCGGAACCGGCGGTCACGGTGGTGCCGGTGGTGGTCCGGGTGACGGCGGCGGTGCCGGTGCCCTTACCGGTGGTGGTGGTGACAGCCGCCTGGACGACCTGGCCGCCGGTGGCACTCTGGCCGGTCTGCGCCGCCGGGGCGCCCGCCGGCTGCTCGGTCGGACCGGCCGTCGGCCCGGTACCGGCCTTGGCCGCGGCCTCGTCCTCGGCCTGCGCCTTGGCCCAGCCCTCGATGAGGAAGGTCGCGACCGCCTGGTCGTTGCCGTTCAGCGCGGCGAGCGCGGCCTTCTTGACGGCCGCACCACCCGTCGCGGCGATCTCCGAAACCTGCGCCCGGTTGTCCTCGGCGCGGGCCGTGTACTGGGTCTCCTGGAGGAACTTGACCACGTCGGCGTAGCTGCCGTCCATGGCGGCCGACGCGGCCTTGTACACCGCCGGACCGCCCTTGGCCATGATCTGGCTGAGCGCCACCCGGGCGTCGTGCTCACGCTGGACGGGGAGCTCGACCTCCAGGAAGTGCCGCAGCGCGGCGGGCGTACCGGCGTCCAGCGCCTTCTGGCCCGTCTCCCGCACGCCCCGGCCGGTCGCCGGGTCGGCGAGCAGCCGCGAGATCTCCGTCCGGTCGTCCTCGGCCCTGGCCGTGTACTGGCCCTTCTCGACGAACGCGGCGATCTCTTCGTACGTCCCGAAGAGGGCGGCCTCGCCCGCCTTCCGCACGGCCGGGCCGCCTACACCCATGATCTGGGCGGTCCTGACCCGGTAGTCGGTGTGACGGAAGCCCTGGAGATCCTCCGTCAGAAACTTCCGCAGCGCGGCGGGAGTCCCGACGGCCAGCGCCTTGCCGCCCTCCTCCCGCACCTTCGACCAAGCCGGGAGGTCCGTCAGGATCGCCTCGATCTCCGCCCGGTCGTCCTGCGCGCGGGCCACGTACTGGCCCTCCTTGAGGAACTTGACGATGTCCTCGTAGGAACCCCGCAGCGCGGCCTCTGCGGCCTTCTTCACCGCCGGGCCACCGACGCCGAGGATCCGGAACGTGTCCACCCGGTAGTCGATGTGGCGGGCGTTCTGGAGGCCGGTGGTCAGGAACTCCCGCAGCGCGGCGGCGGTCCCGGCGGCGAGCGCCTTCTCGGCGGCCTCGCGCACGGACACGCCGCTGGCCTTGTCGGCGAGCAGCCGCTCGATCTCCGCCCGGTCCTGCTCCTCCTGGGTTCCGGAGCCGTCCGGCTTGTCGGCGGCGGTGTCCGCCCCGGAGGCCCCGGTGGGCCGGGGGGCGTCGGCGGCGGAGGCCGACGACGGGAAGAGGACGGCGGGGGCCAGGACGGCGGCCGCGACCACGGCGGACACCTTGGGAAGCTTCATCCAGGCAGACCTTGCTTCGTGCGAAGACATCGTGAACGCACGAAGCATAGGGCCTACAAAGATCTCTTCACACCACCATATTCTCGGCTCGCACTAACCCACCGCCGAGCCCCCGGCCCGCCCCCGCCTGACTCTCCCTCAACAGTCAGGAGCCGGAATTCTCCTGGCCGATCGCGACCCCCGCGCCGGAGACCCGGACCCGAGGCGCCGCACTGCCCAGATCGACCTGGAGGGTGCCCGGACGGCCCAGGTCCTCGCCCTGGTGGAGGGTGAGCACGGCCGGGGCAGCCGGATCGAGGTCGCGGAGGTAAGCGCCGAACGCGGCCGCCGCCGCGCCGGTGGCCGGGTCCTCGACCACCCCGCCGACCGGGAACGGGTCGCGGACGTGGAAGACGTCGGGGGCCGCCCGCCACACCAGCTGGAAGGTGACGAGGTCCCGGGCCGTCATGAAGGCGGCGAGCCCGTCGAAGTCGTAGTCGAGCCGGGCCAGCCGGTCGCGCGTCCCGGCGGCGAGGACGAGGTGGCGGGCGCCCGCGTAGGCGTAGCGGGGCGGCAGTGCGGGATCGAGGTCCTCGGCCACCCAGCCCAGCAGGGCGAGCGCCTCCTCGACGTCCGCCGCGTCGGCCTCCTCGACCCGCGGCTCGACACTGGTGAGGGTGGCCCGCAGGCCGCCGTCCGCGTCCGCCGTCACCTCGACCGGCACCTCGCCCGCCGCGGTCCGGTAGAGGTAGCGGCCGGGGCCGATCCGCTCGGCGAGGGCCACGGCGGAGGCGACGGTGGCGTGGCCGCAGAACGGCACCTCGACCAGTGGGCTGAAGTAGCGGACGGCGTACTCCCCGGCGACCGGGTCGGGGATCAGGAACGCCGTCTCGGAGTAGCCGACCTCGGCCGCGATCGCCAGCATCCGCTCGGCGGTCAGGCCGGAGGCGTCGAGCACCACGCCCGCCGGGTTCCCACCGGCGGGGTCGGTGGCGAAGGCGGCGTAGCGGAGGACCTCGGGAGCGGCGGGAGCGGTGTCAGCGGCGGAAGTGGCGTCAGTGGTCATGCCCGCACGAACGCGCTCGGCCGGGCCGGTGTTCCCCGTCGGCGCGGCCCGTCACCGCAGCACCGCCTCCAGCAGGTCGGTGCCCAGCCGGGCGCCGACCTGCAGGTCCAGCTGGTACAGCATGTAGCGCCCGCGCCGATGGGTGGTCAGCAGCCCGGCCCGGCGCAGCACCGCCAGGTGCCGGGACACCTCGGGGGCGCTCAGCTGCCAGGCGGCCGCCAGTTCGCCGGTGGTGTGCGGGCCCCGCGCGATGGTGCGGGCGAGCCGGAGCCGGACGGGGTGGGCGAGCGCCTCCAGCCGCTGCTGGACCAGCGCGAGCGAGACCGGCTCGGGCACACCCGGCGCGGCCACGGGGTACTGCACCACCGGGCGCCAGCCGGTCGCGGACACCACCAGCAGGTGCGGTCGGCCGAACGCGGTCGGGATGAAGGTGGCACCTCCCGCGCCGGTCGCACTGGTGGTGTTGTCCTGGAGCTTGTCGACGACGATCCGGCGCCGTCCCTCGCCCGCGTCCTCCAGGAGGATCGAGGAGGAGACGGCGGCCAGCGCCTCGACCGCGCCGTGCCGCACCAGCAGGTCGGTCTTGTGGCGGGCGTCGGCGGCGAGTTCTGGCAGCACCCGGCGCCAGGCGTCGGCGAAGAAGGCGTCCGCGCAGTCCTCCAGCAACCGCCGGACCAGGGCCCGGACGGCGGGCGGGTCCGTGAGCAGCCGGTCGGCGAAGTCCGCCTGCCGGGGGCCGCGCGCGAGCGCCAGCTCCCGGGCCCGTTCCTGCGCCTCCGGGTCGGTGAGCGGCGAGGCGGTCCGGTGCGCCAGCCGGGAGACGCCGCAGGCGGTCACGAGCGCGGCCCGGACGTACTGCTCGTCGTCGATCCGGTCGACGGCGTCGAGCTCCTGGGCGAGGGTGGCGCCGGGGATGCCGGGGACCAGGAAGTCGGCCCGCGAGGAGCGCCAGAGGAACTCCGCCTCGGTGAGGCGTTCGGCGAGTGCCGGCGGCACGGTGGCCGTGGTGCTCGCCGCCCAGCCGTGCAGCTCGGGGTGGTGCGCCGGTTCGGCGAGCACGTGCAGCATGGCGCTGAGTTCGGCCAGCGGCGAGGGTGTGAAGAGCAGCCGCTCGTCGGGCAGGCCGGAGATGTCGATGGTCAGGCTCACGCCCCGATCCTGTCACCCGCGACGACCCGGCCCCGCGTCGATTGACGGGACTCGTCAATCGACGTGCGTACGGGCCGGGTGCGGGCGGACGGTACCGGCCATGAGCCTGATCCAGAGCCCGAAGCGGCAGCCCGACGCCCCGTCCCCCGTCCCCGGACCCGCCTCCCCCGCGTCCCCCTCCTCCCCCGTCGTCGAACGTCCCCGGAGCGGACCGGCCGCGCTGCTCCGCCTGCTGACCGCCGCCGGCGGACCCCGCTACGCCGCCGCCCTGCTGGTGGACGCCCTCGGCACCGGACTGCTGCGGCCGTTCCTGCTCCTCTACGGCATCGGCGTCCTCGCGCTGGACCCCGGGACGGCGGGCCTGGCGATGTCCGCCGGCATGGTCGCGGGGCTGCTGGTGCTTCCGCTGACCGGCCGGTGGATCGACCTCGGCGCGCGCAGCCTGCCCGCCGCCGCGACGCTGCTGGTCCGGGCCGCCGGGTCGGTGGCGCTGCTGCTGGCCGACGGGGTCGCCGGGTTCACGGCGGCGGCGGTCCTGCTCGGCGTGGGCAGTCAGTCCTGGCCCGCCACCCACGCGGCCGTGGTGTCGACGCTCACCGAGGGCCGCACCCGGGACGCCGCCCTGGCCGCCGGGCGGACGCTGCGCAACGCCGGGCTGGGCGCGGGCGCGCTGCTGGCGACGCTGGCGGTGGCGGGCGGCACGGGGACGCTCAAGCTGCTCGCCGGAATCACGGCGGCCGCCTGCCTGCTGGCGGCGGGGCTGGTGCACTCACTCCGGGTCACCGCACCGGCGACCGAAGCCCCGCAGCCCCGGACGTCCACCGCGACCACTGCCCCCGCCACCGCCTCCGCCTCGGCCTCGGCCGATCCGGCACTGCGCCGGATCACCCTGCTCAGCCTCGCCAACCTCCCCTTCGCCTTCACCTTCGACGTCCTGGAGGTGGCGCTGCCGGCCATGCTGGTGCTGCACCTGCACGCCTCCGCGGCCTGGTCCTCCGGAATCTTCGTCGGCAACACCGTGCTGGTGATCACCCTCCAGCTGGCCGTGGTGCTCCGGCTCGGCGAACGGTCGCGGCACACCGTGCTGGCCGCCGGCGGGGTCGCGCTCGCCGCCTCCTACCTGGGCTTCTGGGCGGCCGGAGGGCTCGGCGGCACCGCCGCGGCCGGCACGGTGGCAGCGGTCTCGGTGCTGTACACGCTCGGCGAGATCCTCTACTCCGGCTCGGGGACGGCGCTGGTGGCCGCGACCGCCCCGCCGCACCTGCTCGGCCGGGCGCTGGCGCGCTGGGAGCTGTCGATGGGCGTCGGCCGTGCCCTCGCCCCGGCGGCGCTCACCGCGCTGCTGGCCGTCGGCCCCGGCGCGCTCTGGCCCGTACTCGCCGGTGCCACCTTGCTCTCCTCCGTCGCGGTGGTCCGGCTCCGACCGCGCGGGTGAACCGCCGGCCACCTTCGCCGGGCACGGGCGGGCGTCGTCCCCGGGTGCGGGTGTGCGTCGGGTCGCCGATGCTGGGCGGCAAGGCGTGCGCACCCGGCACGCCCGACGTACCCACTCCGGCCCGCCCGGCATGGACACCCGGTACGCAGGACGACGCGCCCGGCCGCGAGGAAGGACACCATCCATGAGCGCCCTCGACTTCGAGGTCATCGACAGCCCGGACAGCTCGCTCAACAAGACCTCGGTGCTGGTCACCGGCCCCCAGGACGCACTGCTGGTGGACGCCGGGTTCACCCGGTCCGACGGCCGGCGGCTGGTGGAGCGGGTCCGGGCCACCGGCAAGCGGCTGACCACGGTCTTCGTCAGCCACGGTGACCCGGACTTCTACTTCGGCGCCCAGGAGGTGCGGGACGCCTTCCCGGAGGCCCGGTTCCTGGCCACCGCGTCGACCGTCGAGCACATCCAGGAGACCTTCGAGCCCAAGCTCCGCGCCTGGGCGCACCTGGGCCCCGAGCTGCCGACCCGGCTGGTCCTCCCGGAGGTGCTGCCCGGCGACGAGCTGGTCTTCGAGGGCCACCGCTTCGAGCTGCGCGGCGCCGACTTCCACCTGCCGGACCGGCACTACCTCTGGCAGCACCACCACCGCGCGCTGTTCGGCGGGGTGCTGCTGTTCCAGGGCCTGCACGTGTGGACGGCCGACACCCCGACGCCGGAGCAGCGCGCGGCCTGGATCGACCTGCTGGACGGCATGGCGGCCCTCGATCCGGCGTTCGTGGTGGCCGGGCACCGGACGGCGGACGCGCCCACCGACCCCTCCTCGATCGACCACACCCGCGACTACCTGCGGGCCTTCGAGACCGAGGTCGGCCGGGCGCCGGACGCGGCCTCGGCCCGGGAGGCGCTGGAGCACCGGTTCCCCGGTCTCGGCATGCCGCTGGCGGTCGACCTCGGGACGAAGGTCGCCAAGGGCGAGCTGGTCTGGGGCTGAGCGCGATGATCGAGATTCCGAGGTCCGCGGCCGCGTTCGCCGAGTCGGACGCCCCGGCGGACGTGGTCCGCCGCCAGTACCTCGCCTCGGCGCGGGGCGACCTGGCCGCGCTGCGGGCGACGCTCGCCGAGGACGTGGAGTGGACGGAGATGGCGGGCTTCCCGCTGGCCGGCACCTACCGGACGCCGAAGGGCGTCACGGGCGGGGTGATGGACCGGCTGGCCGCCGACTGGGAGGACTGGACGGCGCACGACGACCGGTACGTGGTCAGCGGCGAAGAAGTGGTGGTGCTGGCCCGCTACACGGCGGTGCACAAGGCCACCCGGCGACCGCTGAACGTGCGGGT
Source organism: Kitasatospora sp. NPDC094019 (assembly GCF_044764505.1). Lineage (NCBI taxonomy): Bacteria > Bacillati > Actinomycetota > Actinomycetes > Kitasatosporales > Streptomycetaceae > Kitasatospora > Kitasatospora sp. NPDC094019. The sequence continues at coordinate 155,555 of NZ_JBIWIF010000002.1, read as the reverse complement.
GGCACATCACTTCACGGTGCGCGGCGGGCGGATCGTGCGGTTCGAGCAGTTCACGGACACCGCCCTGGTCCGGGACGCGATGACGCCCTGAGCCCTCCCCCACCCCGTCCCCCGGGCTCTGTCACCCGTTCGGGGGAGTCGGGGCGGCGCGCCGGACGCCGTCTCGACACACCCGCCGGCCGGCGGCAGGCTGTCCGTGGTTTCCGCCGCAGAGCGAGGAGTTCAGCATGGCCACGGACAGTACGGGCACCGACGGCGCGGGGCGGCGGCGTCCCATCGTGATCGTCGGCGCCTCCCTCGGCGGCGCGAAGGCGGCGCAGGCGCTGCGCGAGGCCGGGTACACCGGCGGCATCACGCTGATCGGCGAGGAGCACGAGCGCCCGTACGAGCGCCCGCCGCTCTCCAAGGGCTATCTGCAGGGCAAGAGTTCCCGGGAGAAGATCTACGTCCACCCGCCGCAGTGGTACGCGGAGCACGACGTGACGCTGCGCCTCGGCACCCGGGTGGTGTCGATCGACCCCGCCGCGCACACGGTGACGCTGTCCGACGACGGGCGGGTGGAGTACGCCAAGCTGCTGCTGACCACCGGCTCGGTTCCGCGCCGACTGCCGGTTCCGGGTGGGGACTTCGAGGGCGTGCACTACCTGCGCCGGGTGGAGGACAGCGACCGGATCCGCAAGGAGTTCCGGCCGGGGGCCCGGATCGTGGTGATCGGCGCGGGCTGGATCGGCCTGGAGACGACGGCCGCGGCACGGACGGCGGGCGCCGAGGTGACGGTGCTGGAGGCGGCCGAACTGCCGTTGCTCCGGGTGCTGGGCCGCGAGGTGGCGCAGGTCTTCGCCGATCTGCACCGCGCCCACGGGGTGGACCTGCGGTTCGGGGCGCAGGTCGCCGAACTGACCGGCGCGGACGGCCGGGTCACCGGCGTCCGGCTGGCGGACGGCGCGACGGTCCCGGCGGACGCGGTCGTGGTCGGCGTCGGCATCTCCCCGGACACCGAACTCGCCGAGGCCGCCGGGCTGGAGGTGGAGAACGGCGTCAAGACCGACGAGCACCTGCGCACCTCGGACCCGGACATCCACGCGGCGGGCGACGTCGCCAACGCCTACCACCCGCTGCTGGGGCGGCACATCCGGGTCGAGCACTGGGCCAACGCCGTCAACCAGCCCCAGACGGCGGCCCGCGCGATGCTCGGCGAGGACGCGGTGTACGACCGTGTCCCCTACTTCTTCTCCGACCAGTACGACCTCGGCATGGAGTACGTCGGCTGGGTCGAGCCCGGCGGCTACGACCGGGTGGTGTTCCGGGGAGACCCGGCCACCCGCGAGTTCATCGCCTTCTGGCTGAGTGAGGGGAAGGTCCTGGCCGGTATGAATGTCAACGTCTGGGACGTCACCGACCCGATCCGCACCCTGATCCGCTCCGGCCGCGTGGTCGACCCGGCCCGCCTGGCGGACCCCGAGGTGCCGCTCGGCGACATCTGATCCCGAACGGCCCCGGTCGGCGCAGCGTCCGACCGGGGCCGTTCGGAAGTCGGCCGGCCACGGGGACGTCCGGCCGGCCGCTGACAGACGGAGCCCCGGCCCACCGGCTCAGTCGACCCCAAGGCGGTCCATGAGGTCGGCAACGCCGTCAACCTGGTGGTAGGGCTTGAACGCCGGGGCGAGTTCACGCACCAAAGTGACGCACCGGTCGGCACCGATCCGGGTGGCGAGGTCGAGAGATTGGTTCGTCACAACGAGAGCCTGCTCGACGTCGCGCGCCTGTAGCAGGCTCCGGGCCTCATAGGTCAGGAAAATGCCTCGGGTCTTGTCGCGGGAGCGTGGCAGCAGACTCATGCCTTCGTCGATGCGGGCGTGAGCCTCGCCGGTGCGGCCGAGGTCGAGCATGCACTGGCCGGAATCGACGGCGAGGTCCGCTGCTCATCCACCGGCACCAGGCGGGAGCCGGGTCGGGGCTGTCGGTCAGCAGGGCGGTCTCGGCGGCCGCGAGGTCGCGATGACAGTCGGCGGCGGCGCCGAGGGCGGCATGGGCGCGGGCCCGGCGGAGGTGAAGCAGGGAGCGGGCAGTGGGGTGGCGCGTGTGAATGAGGGCCTGGCTGAGTGGCTCGACGGCGGCGTCGGGCCGGGTCAGCCAGATGGACTGGTAGGCGAAGTCGGAGAGGACACCGGCGCCGAGGTCGCGGTCATGGGCGACGTGCGCGTTGGTGAGGGCCGCGTTCCAGAGCTTGCCCGCCGCGTGATGCCGGCCCTGGTCGAAGCGGTGCCAGCCGCAGGTGCTGGCCAGGGAGGCGGCGAGGAGGTGCAGACGCCGACCGACGGGTTCGGTGTACCGGCCTTGTTCCAACAGGTCGGTCACCGTGTCGAGCTGCGCGTCCATCAGCTTCGCGGTGTGCTGGCGCTGTTCGGTGGGCAGGGCAGTCAGCTCGGCGCTGGTGTCCTCCAGCCAGTCGACCAATTCGGCGTCGACGTGCTTGCCGTTCAGGGTGGTGGTGAGCCGGTCGGGTTCGAGGGCGGCCCACTGAGTGGAGAGCCCGGCCAGCGCGAACGCGCTGAAGGTCATGAAGGTGCGGCGGCGATGGTCCATTGCGGCTCTCTGTGCATCTCGAAGGGCGAAGACGGAGAATGCCGCTCCGAGCGGCACCGGCTGCTCCTGCCCCGGCAGCCAATGAGGCCACTCGAAGGCTTCCAGGTCGGCGATCGGGACGTCGAAGGCTTCGGCGATCAGGAGCTGGGATTCAATGCTGGGCGTCTTGCGCCAGTTCTCCCACTTGCTGACGGCGGCCTTGTCCGTGCCTGAGCGAAGGCCCTCGGGCCGGCTCCTGGCAGCGTGGTGGATGCGGGCCGCAAGGTCGCTCTGGGACCAGCCGCGAAGCGTGCGGGCGTACGCGAGGGGGTGCCGGATCTGGTCGTCCACGGGGCCAATCCCATCATCGACTGTGACCGTGAGCGTACTGCGCGTATGGGCGGGACTACCCCGGGACTACGGACAACGTCTGTATGGTCACAGCGAGTTGAGCTCTACTCGTCGTGCACCGACAAGTTCCTTCACACGGCAGAAGGAGTCCGCGCATGAAACGACGCGTTGCGGTCATCGGCCTCGGCCACCAGGCGCTCGAGGACCACCTGCCCGGCCTGCTCGGCTCCAGCAGGGCCGAGCTCGTCGCCATCTGCGACAACAACCCCGGCACCCTGCGGCAGCGGCAGGAAGCTCTCCGGGTCCCGGGATTCACCCGTGCCGGTGAGCTGCTGGACGCATTGTCCCCGGACTTCGCGGTCGTCGCCGTCCCGCACCACGCCGGCCGGGAGGTCGTCCAGGAGTGCGCCGCACGGGGCGTCCACATTCTCAAGGAGAAGCCGTTCGCCACCTCGGTGGAGGAGGCCCGGGAACTCGCCCGGGTCTGCGAGGCCGGTCAGGTCGAGCTGATGGTCACGCTCCAGCGGCGGTTCAACCCGATCCACAGCAGCGTCGCCGGGCTGCTGGACCAGATCGGTACCCCGTTCCTGATCGACGGCCAGTACACCTTCCACACCGACGACCCCGGAGGCGGATGGCGCGGAAACGTCCGGCAGGCCGGGGGCGGCTGCATCATCGACATGGGCTACCACCTGATCGACTTGCTGCTGTGGTACTTCGGCATGCCCAACCGGGTCATCGCCGAGTTCTCCACTGCCGCCGTCCCCGGCGCCGGATATGACGCGGAGGACACCGCCGTCATCCAGCTCGGCTACGACACCGGCCTGTACGGCTCGGTGCTGCTCTCCAGGTGGGTGGCCCCGAAGACCGAGCGGTTGCACGTGGTCGGCACCCGCGGCTCGGTGCTGCTGACCAGAGGCCAGGTCCAACGGCTCGACCTGAGCGGCACGATCGTGGAGGAGCTGACGCGCCCGCACGCGCCCGCCTCGACATCGGCTGCGCAGATCGACTACTTCTGCCGGGTCCTGGACGGCGAGCGGCCCAACACCTCCAGCCCGGACCAGCACCTCGCACACGCCGCGTTCATCGCCTCCTGCTACCGGTCCAAGGCAGCCGGGCACTACATCGACCCGAAGGAGATGCTGTGACCAGCCCGCTCGCACTGCTCGGCGGCGAGCCCGCCGTCACCGCCGCCGGCCCGCACTTCGCCTGGCCGCCGATCGACGACACCACTCGCGCCAAGGTCGCCGCCCAGTTGGAGGCGGCGATCTCCATCCCGGGCCGGTCCGGCATCGTCGCCGACTTGGAGGACGGCCTGCAGGAGTACTTCGGCGTCCGGCACGCGGTCACCACCAGCTCCGGCACCGCCGCCCTGCACGCCGGCTACTGGGCCGCCGGGATCGAGCCCGGAGACGAGGTGATCGTCCCGGCCTTGACCTTCCACGCCACCGCCTCCCCGCTCTTCCACTTCCGTGCGGTGCCGGTGCTGTGCGAGACCGGGCCGGACGGCAACATCGACCCGAACCGGATCGAGGAGGTGATCACTCCCCGGACCCGGGCGGTCATGGTCACCCACCTCTGGGGCAAGCCCGCTGACATGACCGGCATCCTGGCTGTGGCCGACGCCCGCGACCTCATCGTGCTGGAGGACGGCTCCCACGCGCACGGCGCGAGCATCGCCGGGCAGAAGGTCGGCACGTTCGGCCTCGCCTCGGCGTTCTCCCTCAACGGCCCCAAGCCGCTGTCCGGTGGCGAAGGCGGGTTCGTCCTCACGGACGACGACGACACCTACTACCGGGTCATCACACTCGCGCACTACAACAAGCGGGCCAAGTCCGAGATCCCGGAGGGCCATCCGCTCGCCCGGTACGCGGTCACCGGGGCCGGCCTCAAGCTCCGCATACACCCGCTCGCCGCCACCATCGCCCACGACCAGCTCACCCGGCTCGACGGCTACCTCGCCGAACGCGGGGAGATCGCCCGCTTCCTCACCGGCCAGCTGGCCCGGATACCGGGCCTGGAGGTCACCGAGATACCCGAAGGGGTGGTCCCGTCCTGGTACGGGTTGACGTTGACCTACCGGCCCGACGAGCTCGGCGGTCTGCCGATCGAACGGTTCCACGAGGCGCTGATCGCCGAGGGCGCCACCGAGTTCGACCGACCCGGCTCCACCTGCCCCATGAACCAGCTGCCGCTGTACCAGGAGCCGAGCCCACTGTTCCCCGACCACCCTCGCTCCCACCGTCGCTACAAGGCCGGGGACTTCCCCGTCGCCGAGCACGCCCACGCCCATACGATCAAGCTCCCGGTCTGGCATCGTGAGCAGGATCTCGAACTGGCCGAGGGATACCTCCGCGCGGCCATCAAGATCAGCGACCACTACAAGGAGCTGCTTTGATCACCTCCCCCGAGTTCGTGGCCGGCCTGGCAGCCGAAGCCGAAGCCGCCGGAATCACCGGCTTCGTCGCCGCCGCCGTGATCAACCACGACGGCCGGGTTCTGCTCGTGCGCCGCAACCCCCACGACTACATGGGCGGGATGTGGGAGATCCCCTCCGGCACCGTCGAGCCCGGGGAGACGATCCTGGAGGCGATGTACCGGGAGACCGCTGAGGAGACCGGCCTGACCGTCGACCAGGTCACCGACTACATCGGGCACTTCGACTACCGGAACAGCCGTGGTGGGACCACACGCCAGTTCAACTTCGCCGTCACCGTGGAGAAGACCGAACCGGTCGTACTCACCGAGCACGACGCCCACCAGTGGGCCCTGCCCGGTGAGCTGCCCGAGGTGAGCGACGCCGTGCGCGGCCTGCTGACCTCCTGACGCTGCGCGCCGCAGGCTGGACGCCCCCGCCGGGGTGATCTCCACTGGCGTTCGGCAGGAAAGCGAACGGGCCCCGGTCGGCGCAACGTCCGACCGGGGCCCGGGGACTACCCGATCACGTGGTCCGGGTCGTCCAGCCAGGCACGGTGCTCACCGGCCACCGTCACTGTGAGACCGAACCGGTCCAGGCCAGGCCGCCGTTGGCGCTCCCACCAGTGGTACGCGGCCGTCACCTCGTCCCAGAGGTCCCGCGGACCGGACTGCGAGACGGCATGGCCCGCTCGCCGGTCCGCCAGGCGGCAGTGTGCGTACGACACCCCGTCCCAGACTTCGAACCGGCCCGTGCCGAGCCGGTCGTAGCCCGCCCAGACGTCCTGCCGGAACAGACCCGGCAGCCGGAGTCCGATCGCGAACGCCGCGTCGGTGGAGTCCGCGATCTCGGCAGGGTCGATCTCGGACGGGCCGTGGCGGACCTCGTCGATGTCGAACTCACCGCTGTCGGGCCGCTGGTCGCGCACCCACATGAAGGCGACGTCCTCGACGAACGGGCCGGTGGCCGACCTGCCGTCGTCCGCGACCACCAGACGCGCCAGCGCGCCGTTGCAGAACGCCGTCCCGTAGGGCACGAGGAGCACGCCGCCCGGTCTCGTCTGCTCGATCAGCGTCCCGGGCAGCCGCTGCACGGCGGCCGTGAGGTGTACCCGGTCGTAGGGTGCCCCGGCGGGGTGGCCGAGCATCCCGTCCGCGACCAGCACGTCCGGGTGCAGGCCCATCGCGGCGAGCCTCGCACGAGCGTCGATCCCCAGACCGGGGTCCGTCTCGACGGTGACCACGCGGTCCGCGCCGAGGCGGCGTGCCAGCAGTCCGGCCGTCCAGCCCGTTCCGGTACCGACCTCCAGGACGCGCATGCCGTCGGCCACGTCCAGGTGGCCGAGCATCTTCGCGACCACGGTGGGCATGGAGCTGGAGGACGACGCCGTGGCGGTGCCGTCGTAGACCTGCGTGACGAGGGGCTGGTCCGACACGACCGCCTCCGTCCACCGGCGCGGGTCGGTGAGACGGTCGATCCACGCCCCGTCGACACCGATCCGGTCCGGGGTGAGCCGGTAGCGCGGGGTGGACCGGAAGACCTTCTCCCAGTCGGCCGGGAGCGCGCCGGAGTCCCGGAGCGCGTCGGTCAAGGTGTCCCAGGTCATGCTGCCTCCTCAGGGCTTTTCGGGCTTGGGCAGGTTCTTCGGCGGCGCGTCCCGCTGTTCGTCGTGACGGGAGGTTTCCGGCGCCCCCGAGTGACCGCCGCCCTTGCCTCCGCCCGCCTTGCCGGGGGTCCTCTCGCCCATACCGGTTCTCCTCTCACTGGTGGTTCCGGTCGTCGAACGACGCCGGGGCCGTTTGGTGTTGCGGGCCCGCTCCGGCTGCTCTCCGACAAGATCGCCGGCCGGCAAGGGAGTTCAGTGGCGCGTGGGTCGCCGCCGCACACTCTCCGGCGGGCGGTCGTGCCGGGCGGCCTCGTAGGGGTTCTGCGACGGCACCGGTCCGGCACACCTCAGAGCCCAGAAGGCTCCCCTGGCACGGGCACGCACGTCACGGAAGGCAACGATGGTGAAGGCGACCCGCCCCGTGACCGGATCCCCGTGCCGACGCCGCCCGAGGAAGATCCCGACCCGGCCGTCCGGGTGCTGATAGACACCCAGCAGCGGTGGAAGCGGGAGGTTGTCGACGCATCCGCCGTCGGCCCGTCTGACGCACTCGCACCCTGCAATGTCCATCAAGGTCAGCGCGGGGGGATCGTCATCGGGTCCGTGGAACCCGCTCCCTCGGTCGGACCGTGGTTCCGTGCGCACGCTAGCGTCCCTCCCGACGAAGTCGCGACGCCGTCCGGTTCGCGTTGTTCGCGTAGGTGATCTGCGTGTGCGCGCTCTGGCCGCGCTCATGCTTCCTGCGCGCGTCGTCGGTGTGCGCCGTCGCGGCCTGCCGGTGTCCCTCGCTCACCGTCGGGTGAACGGCGAGGTCCGGGTCGGGGTCGCGGTTTCGTGCCATCAGGTTCGCTCCCTGGAGTTCGGTCGGAGGACCCGAGCCAGCGGCAGTGATTGCCCGTCACCGGCCCTGGAGTCTGCGGGCGCGCGTCAGCGGATCGTGGGGTGATTGGCCCGGCGGACGCGGGCGAGTATGTCGGCCCGGCGCTCCCGCTCGTCCGGTGCCAGCGGGCCGGGAGCGTGTTCTTCCGGGCTCAGCACCGGCCGGGGTCGGGCCTGTGCGGGCGGGACCGTCGGCTTCGCGATGAGGTCGTCCACGTCATCCACGGTGGTGGGCCTCCTGGTGCCGGGCGGCGCTCAACCGGGCGTCCAGGGCCCGGGAGTGGTCGCCGGATTCCGAGGAGACGCGCTCCAGCGCGTCCCATGCTGAGCACATGAGGCAGACGGGGGCTTCCGGCTCCGAGTCAGTAGAAAGGTGCACCATCACGGCTCCTCCGCCGGCACCATGAGCCAGGGCGTGCGCACGATGTGCTCGTAGGAGCGGTGGTTCTGTTCCTTCCGCAGGTGCTCCGCGGGCCACTTCTGGGCTGTGGCGAAGTCGCTGCTCTCCGGCCCCTCTGCGCCGCAATGGGTCCCGTCCTCCGCCTCACCGACGCACCGGTAGCGGTGCATCCTGGGCGGCCGGTCCGGCTCCAGATCGGTCCGGAGCGTCCACGCGATGAAGCGGAAGATCTGCCGCGGGCGGGGGCGAGTGCCGACCGACTGTTCTCCGAGGCCCGCGCGGATCCGGCGAGGATCGAGACGCTGCCACGGATCCACGGGCTCCAGCCCGCCCGCCGTCACGCGGCCCGCCGAGCGGCGCACTGCGGACACGAGCAGTGCGCACGAATGGCGTCCCGCTGGACGACTTCGGCGACACCCGGCGCCGTTCGCGGAGTCGACCGGTAGTCGTCCAGCGGGCTCCAGTCCACCGGCACCCGCGCGGTAGCCGTGCGCTCGGCGAACGGCTTCTTCGCGTCTCCGTACTGCCGTCCTGCTGTCGCCATCCGTCGTCTCCCTCACGCAGCGAACCCGTATCGTCACAGGACGCTACGGGCTCGCGGTGAGGCCAGGGGCCCCAAACTGGGGCCCCTTGTCAACGATCTTCAGGCGGCCACTCCGACCTCTTCCGCCAGGGCCACGGCATCGCTGCGGAGCGGCCCCTGAGCGACACGCGTCAGGTCAACCACCAGTGCGCGAGCGGGCGGCACGTAACGCACCGCCTCCGGGCTCGTATCGAAAGCGCGACGGATGTAGTGCAGCGCACCGGCGTGTTCCCGGCGGGCGAATTCGGATCGGGCCGCGTCCACATAGAGCCGACTCCGACGCTCCGTCGAGGGGATGGACTCGGGCTGCACGTCTGTCAGGCGTCGAAGCGCGGCTCCCGGCGTTCGCAGTTCGACACCGAGCGTCACTCCGTGGACGGCAACGTTTCCTGTGCCGAACATAGTGAACGGGTGCGCATAGTGGCCGAGTCGGCGCGCGGTCCGATCAGCCTCGTCCCACCACCGCCACGTGTCTCCCTCCCGCCCTTCCTTCGCACATGTGACAGCAGCGTGGAGGCAGAGAGCGCCGAACGTGCTCCGCAGCAAATCGGATCCGGCCTCCAAGTGCGGCCGGAGAGAGTCGGCAGCGTCGGACACGAGATGGAGCGCCTCATCCCCTCCCCCGGAGTCCCGCAGCCCGTTTCCTACGATCCACGCCGCTATGGCCAGCATCACCGGATCGTCGGCTTCCTCCGCCGCCATGCGGGCGCGGTCGACCGTCAGCCAGTAGAGCTCCGCTTCCGTCGTGTGAGCGGCGTACTGCTGCGCAAGCGCGTACGTCTCCGCCATGACCCGATAGGCCGCTCGCCGCTCCGCGCCCTCACGACCCTTGACGAGCGCGTGTGTCGCCGTGATCAACTCTGGCAGCAGCGCGCCCACCTCCGTGCGCTGATGAGGAGAAACGTGCCAGACGGTCCATGCCTGACGGACTCGGCCGGACAACTCCTCCGCAGTTGTCGGCAAGTCCGTCGGCCGGCGGTAGATACTCGCGAGAACGGCGTCGCGAAGCGCCGGGACCGACGCATGCGACAACTTCCCCCAGGATCCGACAGGGACCGCCCCCGGAGTTCCGGTCAGGGCACCCAACTCAGGCAGCCGCAGCACTTGCGCCAAGCGAACCAGCATGCCGACGTTCCTCAGGTCGCGTTCGCCCAGCTCAATCTTCTTCAGCCATCCCTCCGACCGTCCAACGAGCCCGGAGAGAACGGCACGGGTCAACCCCGCTCGCTCGCGATAGAGCCGGATGCGCTCGCCTGTGGTCAGTTCTGCTGGCAGTTCGCTCATGGTCGCTCCCTGACGGTGTCACGCCTAGTCGGAGGGTACGCCCTCAGCGCCCACGAGGGGAGGAGCGAGGTCGACCGGCAGCCACCCAGCGGGGCCCGGTTCGGCGGGGGCGGCGCATGCCTCCCCCGCCGCTCGGGGAACAGCTGCTTCGGAGCGCGGGCAGGTTGCTTTGCTCCGCGTGGTCATTACTGCGAGCAGATCGGGCCACTCGACGGCAGTTGGAGCGTGGCGCACGCGAAGTTCGCCTCACCCGCCTCCGCGAGGGCGCCATCCTGGAGAAAACCGTCGACCGCACCCTGTCGGCCCCACCCCCAGGTGCATCCGTTGGAGGCTCGCCATTGGGCCCGCGACCGGAGCCGGTCCGATCCGTCTGCACGGATCGGTCACGAGTACGAAGACGATGAACTACTCGCCCTGCCATGTCGGACGCGGAGTCGTGTCGGTGGGATCACGACCAGCGACGTCCCTCGGACGATCGGATCGACCACCTCTGTCGCACCTGTTCCACACGTCCAGATCGTCTCGGCTTCGGCCGGGACTACAGTGGACGCATGTTGGGACATCTGGAGTCGTCCGGTCTCCAAGACCTCTTTCCGCTGACCAACGCCGACTCGAAGACCGATCTCGTCCACCGCATCAGCGGTGCCCGGTCGAGAATCACCATGTTCGGCCTGACACGCAACTTCTATGGCACTGACGAGCTACGTGAACTGCTCGTCGCCAAGTCGCTTGAGGTGCCGGTCCGAGTCTTTGTCATGGATCCCTTCTGCGCCTCACGAACAGACAGATACCGACTGGAGCCGGCCGAGGCTGCCATGGAGGACCCAGCTCGGTACATGCGCGAGGTTCTCACCCCGCTGGTCACCGCCGCCCGGGCAGGCGGCGGTGACTTCAAGATCTACTTGTTCGACTTTCCGTGCAATTTCGCCATGGAGATGACTGACGACACCATGCGCGTCATGCTCTACGGCCACGGGAAGCGCGGCACGGACGGGCCGATCCTCATTTTCGACAAGGGAACTGCCGAGGCCGGACCGACACCCTATTGGGATTATTTCGAAAGCCAGTTGGCATGGATTCAGCGTCTCGCCGACGCCGACGAAGCGCCGGAACCGTGGCAGTCCAAGGGTATCCACGTCACACAGTGCTGAAGCCGGACCAAGCCGGCGTGGGTGAGAACACTCCTGGGACTCCGTTCGCGGCAATCAAGGTGCCTTCCACATCAACAGCCGCCCCACGCCCGTCGCCGGGCGTGGGGCGGCTTGCGGACCGAGCAGCGATCCTCGGCGTCGAACGATGCCGCACACTGTCGCGACGGAGGTTCCGAACAGCAGCGCAACCGGAGCATCGTGAGGCTCGCCCGGTAGTACACCGCCGCCAGTGGGATCCGGTCGGGCGGCGGCAGGCGTCAACGCCTGGCCGCCGGCCGACATTTTGCCCCGCCCAGGCCGGAGGTGCGACGGCGCGGTGGTCTGCGGCACGTGCCCCGGCCGCCCGCGGGTTCATCGCCTTCCGAGTGTCCGAGGGCCGGGCCCGGCGGGCTTGGACGTGAACGTCCGGGGCGTCACCGACCCGATCCAGATGGGCAGTCGACCCGCCCCCCGACCACCGCCTTGCGCCCCGTCACCGGCACCGCACGGCCGAACGGCCCGCTCCCGGAAGGCTGTTTCCGGGAGCGGGCCGTTCGGTGTTTCCGGGGTGGCGTCAGGCGACGGGCGGGAACGCCTCGGCGTCCGGCTTCAGCAGCTGGCCGGGGGCCGGGGCCTTCTGGTTCACCAGGTAGTCGGTGACCAGCTTGTTCAGCGCCGCGCTGCGACCGACGGCGCAGTGCTCGACCACGTCGACGGAGACCAGGACCGCGTTGCCCAGCTGGCGCTGCATGCGCTGCGCGAAGCCGTAGTTGGTGGCCGGGTCGTAGAGGTTGCCGATGACCATCACCGGGGTGGCGGTCCTGCGGTTCCACGGGCCGGTGAAGCGCTCGGCGTCGCGGGCCGGGGCCGGCCAGGAGGCGCAGGTCGGACCGTCGAACGCCTGGTAGCGGCCGAAGGTCGGCGACTCCTTCTCCCACGGCTTGGCCAGGTTCGCCAGGGTCCACGGGTTGGACGGGTACGGCTTGTCCTGGCAGTTGACGCCGTAGTAGGAGTCGTCGGCCGAGTACGGAGTCTCCGGCAGCGCCTCGCGCAGGGCGTTCGGCACGGTCTTCGCCAGCACCTTGGCGTTCTCGACCACGGCCGGGTCCACGGCGGCCGGCGCGGCGGCGGCCAGGCCCTGGGCGGCGGCGGCCGGGGCGTTGAACACCTGGTAGGCGGCCTGCAGCGACACCGCGAGCGGCGCCTGGAGGCGCTGCGCGTAGAGGGAGCTGGCGACCTGGCTGGTGAAGCTGGACAGGGTGACCTGGCTGCCGTCCGGCAGGGTGATCGGACTGGTGCGCAGGTGGTCGCGGAGGGCGTCGAACTTGGCCCGGGTGTCGCCCTCGCCGAAGGCGCAGCGCGGGGCGCCGGCGGTCTGGCAGCGCTTCAGGAACTCGGTCAGGGCGACCTCGAAGCCGACGGCGCGCTGACGGTCGTACTCGACGCCGTCGTGCATCCGCAGGTTGGGGTCGACATTGCCGTCGACGATCAGGGCGCGCACCTTGTCCGGGTACATGCCCGCGTAGGTGGCGCCGATCAGGGTGCCATAGGAGAAGCCGGCGAAGTTCAGCTTGCTGTCGCCGACGGCGCGCCGCATCCGGTCGAGGTCACGGACCACGTTGATGGTCGACATGTGCTCGATGAGCGGGCCCGCGTTGCGCGAACAGGCGTCGCTGTAGTCCTCGGTGGCGTCGATGGTCTGCCATATCTCGGCCTTGGTCACCGGGACACCGATCATGCGGTCGTTGACGCCCGCGGCCTCTTCGTCGGTGGTGAAGCACTTCAGCGGGTTGCTGCGGGCGACACCGCGCGGGTCGAAGCCGACCAGGTCGAACCGGTCCTGGACGTCCTTGCCGAAACGGGTGGTGGTGGCCCACAGGTAGCCACTGCCGCCCGGGCCGCCGGGGTTGAGGAACAGCGAACCGATCCGCTTGGCCGGGTCACTCGCCCGCCGGCGCATCATCGCGATGCCGGTGGTCTCGCCCTTGGGGTGGTCGTAGTCGAGCGGCACCTGGTAGACGGCGCAGTCGTAGATCTTCGGGTCCGGCTGGCTCGGATCGGGGTTGCACGGCTTCCAGTCGACCGGTGCCACCTTGGCCTCGGCGGCGACGCCGGGGGCCGGTGCTGCGACGGCCGCCGCGGCCGAGCCGGCGACGAGGGCGAGGGCACTGGTGACCGCCAGTACCGTGCCGGTGAATCGGGACACGAAACCTCCTCCGGTTCTACGAACGCCGGACAGCCTGTCAGCCCTCGATCAACAGGGGAAGACGTGGGTGGCCGCAGATTCTTGCGAGGAGCGCCCGAATGGCCGTCAATATCCTTTATCGGCGCCGGATTGACGGGAAACAGTGCGGTCGATGGCCGAAGATCATCATTAACCGTATGGTCTGGCGGCCCGGGGGCGCGCCCAGGGGCGGCGGACGCCGGGTCGTGCGCCCGCGCTCCGTTGACCGTGTACAGCGCCGAATCGATACTCGGCGTTGCGAAACCCTGACCGACCCCTGCCTGATGATTCGCCGGCCACCACCGGCGGAGAGGTGGACACCCATGGGCTTCCCGGCCACCCACGACGACGATCCCGCACCCGACCCGCGGGCCCGGCCCGGCCGCCGCGCGGTACTGACCCGGGCCCTGGGCCTCACGGCGGTGGCCGGCCTGGGCGCCGTCGCCGCGATCGGGGCGACGGCGGGCCCGGCCGCGGCCGAGGGCGCCTCGATCCTGGCGAGCCAGGCCGACTGGCGCTTCTGCACCAAGTGCTTCGGCCTCTTCTTCCGCGGCTACTCCACCGACGGCGCCTGCCCGGCGGGCTCCGGCCACGACGCGGCCGGCTTCGACTTCAACATCCCGCACGACATCCCCGAGACGCCGACCGCCCAGCACAAGTGGCGCTTCTGCACCAAGTGCTTCGGCATGTTCTTCTGGGGCTACGCCGACAACGGCCGCTGTCCCGCCGGAAACGCCCACGCGGCCGCGGGCTACGACTTCGTCCTGCCCCACGACATCCCGGAACCCCCCGGCTCGCAGCGCAACTGGCGCTTCTGCCCCAAGTGCTACGGGCTCTACTTCTACGGCTACCCCACCAACGGCGTCTGCCCGGCCGGGAGCGCCCACTCGGTGGCCGGCTACGACTTCGTGCTCCCGCACCTCTAGGTCCCGAGGACCGGGGCCTGCGCAGCTCCCACTCCTTGCCGACCCCCCGTCCCAGCGGAGGTGCGTCCGGGCGGGGGCGAGGACCGAGGCGACTTGCGTGGCGCCGAAGGCCCGCTCCCCCGGAGCCACCGATCGGCCGGGGTCAGAACAACCTGCTCACATCGAAGAATCCGACCTCGTATGTCGGGGGCAGTCCAAGCACGGGGCGGGGGTCGGTACCGTCGAGCGCGCAGCCGAACAGACCGCCGGGCAGCTGCTGGACCAGCCGTCCGGCGGCCACCGCGGACACTCCGCCCACCTGGCCGGGCACCCGGTCGAAACGCCGGACTCCCCCGGTGGCCACGTCGTGGAGGAACAGCGGGGGGACGCTCTCCTCGGGGAACTCCTCGACCAGCAGAAGCTCCCGCTCGCCGGTCCAGGCCCCATTGGGGCTGCTCAGGGCCGTCAGCCCCTCGTAGCGGGCCAGGACCGAACCGTCCGCCAGGGACACCACCACCGTGTCGGTGCGGTCCTCCTCCTCGTCGACGCAGCCCACCGCCAGCAGGGCACCGTCCGGCGACCACGCCAGCCCGGCGTCCGACCGCCAGCCCTCGGTCGACCACAGCGTCTTCCGCGCACCCGTGCCCAGCTCGGTGACGTCCACCCGCACGCCGCCCTCGTCCGTCAGCGTCGCCATCGAACGGCCGTCGGGCGAGAGCGCCGCCTGGTGGACGAGGCCGTCCGCGTCCGCGTCGAACACCCGCTTCTCACCAGTCGCGAGGCGGAGCAGCACCAGGTCCCGGTCCGGCCGGTCCTCCGGTCCGGTGCGGACCAGGAGGTGGGCGCCGTCCCGGGCCAGCGCCAACGGCACCGGCACCGGGTGGCGCGGCAGACCCGTCACCTCGACCGGGTCACCCGTGTCCGCGTCCGACACCACCAGGGTCGAAGCCCCTTCCGGGGGGCGCACGAGTGCCGCGAACGCGGCCCGCCGCACCGGCCGATCCGCGATCGCCCCGGGCCTGAACTCCGCCGACCTGTCCGCCATCACGGCACCTCCACGGCATTCCGCCGGGCCTTTCCCAGCCGCGCCGGAGCATAACGACCGGGGGTGTCCGGCCCGGGATGGAGCGGTCTGCCCGGCGGGACGTCCGCGCCCTCCACCGCCGGCCTCAGCCGGTCGGGGTGAGCGGCGCGGGCGTGGGAGCGGGAGCGGGGGTGAGCCAGGGACGGTCTCGTTCGGCGTGACGGACGGCGGGGGCCATGGCGCAGCCGGCGGCGAGGAAGAGGACGCCGAGGACCAGCCAGCCCGGGCCGCCGCCGTCGAGGAGGAGGGTGGTCAGCAGCAGGGGGCCGGCGGTGCGGGCGACGGCCACGCCGGTGCCGAAGAAGCCCTGGTACTGGCCGAGCCGGTCGGCCGGGGCCAGGTCGAAGGCGATCTGCCAGGATCCGGCGGACTGCTTCATCTCGCCGACCACCTGGAGCACCGCGCCGCCGACCAGCAGGGCGGCCATCGCCCAGACCGGGACCGGCGCGGCCGAGAGCGCGAAGACCGCGCAGGAGGCGAGCAGGACGGCGCCGGCCTGGCGGACGGCGCGGGCCGCCGAGGGGAGGCCGGTGACGGCACGGGCGGTGCGGACCTGGAACAGGGTCACGCCGACGGTGTTGAGGACGAAGAGCGCCGAGCCGAGCCAGCCCAGCTGCGGGGCGCGGTCGGCGATCCAGAGCGGGATCACCAGGCTGAGCAGGGGCATCCGCAGCAGCAGCACGGTGTTGACCAGCGTCACGAGCGCGTAGCGGCGGTCCGCGAGCACCGCGAAGCCGCCGTCCCGGCCCCGGACACCGGACGCCGCCGAGCCGTCCGCCGCCGTGCCGTCCACCGGTCCGGCCTTCACCGCCGGGACCACGGCCGGCAGCCGCAGCAGGATCAGCGCGGTGGCCAGGAAGCCCAGCGCGGTCAGGGTGAACGCGGCGAGGAAGGCCGCCCTGGTCCCGACCGTGAGCGCGACGCCTCCGAGCGCGGCGCCCACCGCCAGCCCGGCGTTGAGGGTGGCCTGCAACCGGGCGAGTGCCGCCGTCCGCTCGCCCTCGGGGACGAGTCCGCCGACCAGCGCCTGCCGGGCCGCGCTCAGTCCGGACTGGGCGGTGGCGTAGAGGCAGGCGGCGACCAGGAACGGCAGGAAGTCGTCGACCACGAGGAACGAGGCCGCCAATGCCGAGGTGGCGAGCGCGAGCACCGCAGCCGTGCCCCGGGGGCCGCGCCGGTCGGCGAGGTGACCGAGCGGGACGCCGGCGATCGAACCGATCGCCCAGGCCACAGCGAGGCCGAGGCCGAGCCGGGTGGGCGAGAGACCGACGATCCGGGTGAAGTAGAGAGCGGAGCTGGTGTAGTAGGCGCCGTCGCCGATCGCGCTCACCAACTGGGCTGTCGCGAGGGTTCGTTGGGATCCGGACGGCGGGGTGCGGCGGGACGGCACGATGCTCCTGGGGTGGTGGGCCATCAGCGGTACTTCGGTGTGGACACCAGTCTGCGCCGACGGCGGACCACGCGGAAGGTCCAGTGGATCATCATGATCCTGGGCCACTTCGGCAACCGTTTTTCCGGACGCCCGCGCTCCGGACCGCCCCCGCGCCGGCGCCGGCCGCGCCCCCGTCCGCCCCCGGCGACCGCTGCGCGCCCCCCGGGGGCGTGTCACCCGGACGGCGGTACCGTGCGCCCCGCGCGGCGTGTCCCGCACCCTCCGTGTCCGCCCCGTCCGGCATCCGCACAGTTGTCCGATCATGCCCCAAGTGCCCGTGTTGACCGGCCAGTAGGCCCCTCCTATGCTCATCCGCGTTCTCGTTCGCGAACGTGGACACGACCAGAACGTGCCCGCCCTCGCGAGCACCGTCCGGCACCGCCCGGCACCGGGGCGGGACCCTCACGGCCCGCCCGTCCGGAGCCGTCACCCGGCGAGAGGGGCTCCTCCCATCAGCATCTCCATCGTGCCCCCGGCCGGCACGGGCCCCACCGCCGAGCAACCGCCCGCCGGGACCGACACCGACCGCACCGGCCAGGCCGACCGCCGCACCGACCGCACCGACCAGACCGACCAGACCGACCAGACCGACCGCCGACGCTTCCTCACCTACCTGCTCGCCGCGCCGACCCTGACCGTCGCCGCCCGGGCCGGAGCCGACGCCGTCGCACCCGCCACCGCCCGGGCCGCCGAAGCCGCCGCGGCGGCCCCCGCCCCCGCCGCCGCCCCTTCCCAGTTGCTCGGCCTGCCCGGCATCCCGGACATCGTCGACCTCGGCGAGGCCCTCCAGGTCGCCGGCCTGCCGACCGCGCACCTGCTCGTCCTGGAGATCACCACCGCCGGCCGCGCCGTGCTCCACCTGCCCCGGCTGGAGGTCGGCCAGGGGCTCACCACCACGGTCGCCATGATGGTCGCCGAGGAACTCGACGCACGGCTGACCGACGTCGACGTCCCGCTCTCCGACGGCCGCCCCGACCTGCTGTTCAACCAGCTCACCGGCGCCTCCAACTCGGTCCGCACGCTCTTCGACCCGGTGCGCGGCGCGGCCGCCGCCGCCCGGGCCCGGCTGGTCACCGCCGCCGCGCGCCGCTGGTCGCTGCCCGCCGGCACCCTGCGCACCGCCGACTCCGCCGTGATCGCCCCCGACGGCCGCCGGGCCGGCTACGGCGAACTCGCCGTCGAGGCCGCCGGCGTGGCCGTTCCCGCCGTCCCCGCCACTCCCAAGCCGGCCGAGCAGCGCCGGGTGATCGGCCGCCCGACCGGCCGGATCGACGCCCGCGACATCGTCACCGGCCGCGCCGAGTACGCCGGCGACCTCGCCGTGCCCGGCGCGGTGCCCACCGTCGTCGCCCGGCCCACCACCATCAACGGCACCCTCGCCTCGCTCGACGCCTCCGCCGCCCGCACCATGCCGGGCGTGCTCGCGGTGGTCACCGTGCCCAGCGGCGTGGCCGTCCTCGCCGAGACCTTCGACCAGGCCCTCAAGGCCCGCGACGCGCTGCGCACCTCCTGGAACCCGGGCCCGGTCGCGGCGCTCTCCGATCCCGACATCCGGGCGAAACTGCGGGCCGCGCACGCGCCGTTCCTCGTCCCGCCGCTGCTCACCCAGTACGTGGACGGCGAGTTCGACTTCGCCTTCGTCAACCACGCGCCGATGGAGGTGCTGACGGCGGTCGCCGACGTCCGCCCCAACCGCGCCGAGATCTGGTTCGCCGCGCAGACCCCGATCGTCGCGCAGCAGACCATCGCCGCCGAGCTCGGCCTGCCGCAGGACGCGGTGACGGTGCACGTGGTGCGCGGCGGCGGCTCCTTCGGCCGCCGGCTGTTCTACGACGCCGCCGTCGAGGCCGCGCAGATCTCCCGCGCCGCGGGCCGCCCGGTCAAACTGATGTGGACCCGCAACGACGACATGCGGCACGGCCGGATGCGCCCCGCCAGCCACCACCGGGTCCGCGCCACCTACGGGCTCGGCCAGGTGCTCAGCTACGAGCACCGCGCCGCCACCGTGACGACCGACTTCGGGCACGGACTCGGCGAGGCGCTCACCGCCGCCGGCTTCCAGCTCTCCGTCGCCGGGCTCTCGCTCGCGCAGGCGTTCTTCCTGCTCAGCCAGAGCAACCCGTACAACGTGGGCATCCCGACCCAACTGCTCGCCGAGGTGCCGCTGAGGATCCCGACCGGCAGTTGGCGCTCCGTCTACTCGGGTACCGTCCGGGTCGCCGACGAGATCATGGCGGACGAGCTGGCCCGCCGCCTCGGCCAGGATCCGGTGGCCTTCCGCCGCGCCCGGCTTCGGGAGCCGGCCGGCCGGGCCGTGCTCGACACGGTCGCCCGGGCCGGCGGCTGGGGGCGCGCCATGCCCGCCGGACAGGCCCAGGGCATCGGCTACCACGCCGAGAACGGCGGCCGCGCCGCCTACCTGGTCGAGATCGACGCGTCCGACCCGAAGCAGCCCCGGGTCACCAAGGCGGTGATCGCCGCCGACGTCGGCACGGTGATCAACCCCACCGGTCTGGAGGCCCAGCTGACCGGCGCGCTGATCGACGGGATCTCGGTGATCCTCCAGGCCGGCAACCACATCGACCGCGGCGCCGTCCGCGAGGGCAGCTTCGGCGACTTCCACTACGCGCGGCAGCGGCACACCCCGCCGGTGGTCGAGATCCACCTGCTGCCGACGGGCGGACCGCCCGGCGGCGCGGGCGAACTGGGCGTCCCGGCGGCCTCCGCCGCCGTCGCCAACGCCTACGCCCGGGCCACCGGGACCAGCCCCCGCTCCTTCCCGATCAACTTCTGACCGCCCCGGTCACCCCCCACCCGCTCCCCCGACCCCGAGGAACGCGCTTCCGATGCCCAGCCACACCTTCGTCCTCAACGGCCGGCCGGTCACCGTCGAGGCACCGGACGACATGCCGCTGCTCTGGGTGCTGCGCGACAAGCTCGGCGTCACCGGCCCCAAGTACGGCTGCGGCGTCGGCGTCTGCCGCGCCTGCACCAGCCACCTGGACGGCGAGGAGATCCAGCCCTGCACCGTGCCGGTCAAGGACTGCGCCGACCGCCGGGTCACCACCATCGAGGGCCTCGCCGACGGCGACTCCCTGCACCCTGTCCAGGAAGCCTGGCTGGACTGCGACGTCGCCCAGTGCGGCTTCTGCCAGCCCGGCCAGATCATGACGGCGGTCGCGCTGCTGCGCCGCAACCCCGCGCCCACCGACGCCGACATCGACCAGATCCAGAACATCTGCCGCTGCGGCAGCTACCCCCGGATCCGCGAGGCCGTCAAGCGCGCCGCCGCCCGGGCCGCCTCCGGCGGCTGAGTCAGGACTGGTCCCAGGCGTCGACGGTCAGCAGCGCGTCCGCCGGGCAGCCGGCGATCCGGTCCGGGTGCAGCTCGCGCGAGCTGCACCCGGCACCGGGCACCGAACCGTCGGCGAGCAGCGGCAGCACCTCACCGGCCCGGACGGTGAACCGGTGCGGGTAGCCGTCGAACCGCGACCGTTCCGCCCGCCCGGCCGCGACCAGTCCGGTGATCCAGTCGATCCCGTCGAGCCCGGCCTCCCACTTGGCCAGCACGACGTCCTCGCCGTCCCCCGGCACCGGCAGCGTCACCACGAACCACCAACCGAGCATCCGCGCACCCCTCCCCCGCCGGCCCCGTGCGGGCCGCCACGAGCGTACGCGCTGGCGCGCGTATCCGGCGCCCGTTCGCCGCGCGCGCCCCGACCATGATCGAATCGTCCGTCGGGAGCGGTCGGGGGAGCGGGGGAGACGGACATGGGGACCAGCGGCAGGCGGGTGGCCGTGCTGGGCGGCGGGGTGGCCGGGCTCACGGCGGCGACGGAACTCGCCGAACGCGGCTACCGGGTCACGGTGGTGGAACCGACCGGCTGGGGCGGCAAGGCGCGCAGCTCCGCCGTCCCCGGCACCGGGACCGGCGGCCGCCTCGACCTGCCGAGCGAGCACGGCTTCCGGTTCTTCCCCGGCTTCTACCGGAGCCTGCCGGACACCTTGCGCCGGATCCCGGTCACCGGTCGGCCGGACGGCGTCGCCGGAAACCTCCGCGAGGCCACGCACATGCTGACGGCCCGCTCCGGCCGGGTCGGCGAAGTCCTCACGGACGTCTCGCTCGCGGCCGGGGCCCGCAGCCCGCTGGAGTTCCTGCGCGCCACCGGCCTGCGCCCCGGCAACGGAACCGCCCTCGGTCCCGGCCTGACCGACGGGGAACTGCTCTACTACGCGAACCGGCTGCTGGTCTACATGACCAGCAGCGACGAACGGCGGCTCGGCCAGTGGGAGTCCACCTCCTGGTGGGACTACACCCGCGCCGACGGCGCCTCGGAGGAGTACCGCCGGACATGCGTGGTCGGGAACACCCGGACGGTGGTGGCCGCCCGGGCCGAGGTGTGCAGCACCCACACCGTCGGCGGCTTCCTGGAGGCGTTCGGCTACGGCTTCCTCGGCCTCGGCGAGGTCCAGGCCGCCGACCGGGTCCTGAACGCCCCGACCAGCACCGCCTGGATCGATCCCTGGATGGCGCACCTCGGCGCCCTGGGCGTCCGGACCGAGCTCGGGTGGGCCGTGGACCGGCTGACGGTGGCCGGGGGCGCGGTCACCGGCGCGGTCCTGCGCGGACCGGGCGGGCGGCGCGAGGAACTGACGGCCGACCACTACGTCTGCGCGCTGCCGGTCGACCGGATCGGCACTCTGCTGGAACGCGGACTGGCGGCCGCCGACCCGGAACTGAAGAGCGTCACGGAGCTGCGGACCGACTGGATGGTGGGCATCCAGTTCTATCTGACCGAACCGGTGCCGGTGGTCCGCGGCCATGTGCAGTACCTCGATTCGCCCTGGGCGCTGACCTCGATCAGCCAGGCACAGTTCTGGGACCGCGACTTCCGCGCGACGTACGGCGACGGCACGGTCGCCGACTGCCTGTCGGTCGACATCTCGGACTGGGACACCCCGGGCATCCGCTACGGCAAGCCCGCCCGCGAGTGCACCCGGGCCGAGGTCGCCACCGAGGTCTGGGCCCAGCTCCGCGACGGACTCAACGGCCCCGGCCGGCCGACCCTGCACCGGGGGCTGCTGCACTCCTGGCACCTGGACCCGGCGGTGCGCGGCCTGGACGGACCGGGACCGGCCGTCAACGACGAGCCGCTGCTGATCAACACCACCGGGTCCTGGGCGCACCGCCCGGGCGCCGCGACCGCGGCGCCCAACCTCTTCATGGCCGGCGACCACGCCCGGTGCCCGGTCAACCTGGCCACCATGGAGGGCGCCAACCAGGCGGCGCGGCTGGCGGTCAACGCGCTGCTCGCCGCCACCGGGCACGACGCCGCGCCGGCCGAGGTGCACGAGCTCCACCGGCCCGCCGAACTGCGTCGCCTGAAGGAGGTGGACGCCGAACTGTACCGCCAGGGCCGGGCCCACATCCTGGACGGTCCGGCGCCGTGGGAGGAGGCCGGACCGCGCGCTTGACCGGGTGGTCCGCGGTCAAGCGCCCCCCGCGGTGCCCCCTTCAGCACTCCCGGTCAGCACTCCCGGTCGGTGATCAGTGCTGTCAGCGCCGCCAGCTCGGCCGCGGCGGCACGGTCCCCGGTGAGCTCGCCCAGCCGGTCACGGGCCGCGGCCGCGTGCCCGGCGGCCCGCTCGGTGGTCCACCGTCGCCCACCGGCCCGCTCCACCAGCAGCGCCAGCCCGGCCGGATCCACCGGTTCGCCCGCGGCCGCCCGCCGGTACTCCTCGGCGAGCCGGTCACCGGCTGTCGTGCCGGAGTCGAGCGCCGCCACCACCGGCACCGAGAGCTTGCGCCGACGCAGGTCGTTGAAGACCGGCTTGCCGGTCACCGCCGGGTCGCCCCAGATCCCCAGCAGGTCGTCCACCAACTGGAAGGCCATGCCGAGATCGTGACCGAACGCCGCCCACCCGGCCACCGCCCCGGGCCCGGCCACGCCGTACAGCGCGCCCAGGCGGCAGGCGCAGGAGAACAGCGAGGCGGTCTTGGCCGCCACCATCTCCAGGCACTCGTCCGGACCCACCCTCGCCCTCCCCTCGAAGGCGAGGTCGAGGCTCTCCCCCACGGCCAGGTCGACCAGCGTCGCCAGTAGCGCGGCCGACGCCTCCCGGCCCACATCGTCCCCGGCGCCGTCCACCTCACCGTCCTCGTCGCCGTCCACCAGGACATCGAGGACGGTGAGCAGCAGCCCGTCCGCCGAACGTGCGGCCGCGGAGGGCCCGAACACCCGCCAGGCGGCCTCCCGGTGCCGCCGCACGGTGTCACCGTCCAGCACGTCGTCGTAGAGCAGGGAGAGGTTGTGCACGGCCTCCACCGCGGCGGCGGCGGGTACCGCCCGCCGCCGGTCCCCGCCGACCGCCCCCGCGCAGGCCAAGGTCAGCGCCGCGCGGACGAACTTCCCGCCCTGCCCGGGACCCTCCCCGGACCAGCCGAACTGGTACGCCGCCACCTCGCCGGCGCTCCCGCCCAACCGGTCCACCCATGCGCGCAGTTGACCCTCGCACGCCGCCCCGGCCGCCCGCAGCAGCCGCTCGACCGACACCTCTCCCGTCACAACCCCGTCCTTCCGTCCGTTCCCCGCGCTGCCACCCGCGCCCGACAACGATCTTCCCCCGCCCCGCTCCCCCGGAGCACCGAGGTCCCGGCCGGGCGGACACCGGTGGATCCGCCGCACCGGCGGCACCGCGCCGGGGCGGCACCGCGACCACTGCTCCCCCCTGGCCCGCCGCGGGCCCGGCCTGGCGGGAGCCGAAAGGCACGCCCTAAGGTGAGGCGGCACCAACATCGCCGACACTAGGGGTGGTTGAGGATGATCCGGCGTCGATCGCTGCTGACGTTCGCGGGCGTGGGAGGCGCGGCGCTGACCCTGCCGGGTGCCGCCGCCGCGCATGCCGCCCCTGCTCCCGTGCCCGACGCCGCGCCCGCCGCCCGGCCGGGGCCGATCGACCTGCCGGGGCCGACCGGGCGGCACCCGGTCGGCACGGTGTCGCTGCGCCTGGTCGACCAGGACCGGCAGGACCCGTTCGCCCCGGCGGCGGGGCCGCGCGAGCTGATGGCGCAGCTCTGGTATCCCGCGACCGGGACCGGCGGACGGGCGCGCGCGCCGTACACGACCGCACGGGTGGCGGCGGCGCTGGAGCGGACCGCCTACCTCGACCCGGGAACGCTCGGCCGGCTGCGCCCGACCGCGCGGGCGGCCGCGCCGACGGTTCCGGGGGCCCTCCCGCTGCTGCTGCTCGGGCACGGCCGCAAGGGCGGGCGCAGCAACTGCACCGCGCTCGCCGAGGAGTTGGCGGCGCACGGCTACCTGGTCGCGGCGATCGACCACACCTACGACGCGGCCGCCGTCGAGTTCCCGGACGGCCGGGTGGTGACCAGTGCGCTGGAGGACGAGCCCGCCGACTGGGACGCCGCCGAGCGCAAGGAGATCGGCGTCCGGGCGGCCGATCTCCGCTTCGTGGCCACGGAGTTGACCACCGGCCGGACGGCCCGGTGGCACTCCGGACTGCCCTGTGCCGACCCGGCGCGGATCGGCGTGCTCGGCCACTCCATGGGCGGCGCGGCGGCCGCCGAGGCGGTCCGGCAGGACCGGCGGTTCGCGGCCGGGCTGGACCTCGACGGCGGGCTGTTCGGCTCACCGGTTCCGGAGCAGGGTCTGGACCGGCCGTTCCTGCTGCTCACGGCACTGGACGACCACGACACCTGGCGGCGCTGGCGGGAGCACCAGCGTGGATGGGGGCGGCAGCTGCGGCAGCGCGACTCCGGCCATCTGAGCTTCACGGACCTGCCGCACACCGCCGGCCCGGGACACGTGGCCGACCACCTGCCGCCGGAGGTCTACGCCCAGCTGTTCGGCACCGTCGCCCCGGAGCGCGCGACCGAGCTGGCCCGGACGTATGTGCGGGCGTACTTCGACCGGTTCCTGCGCGGGCGCCCCTCGCCGCTGCTGAACGCGCCCTCGCCGCGCTACCCGGAGATCTCCCTGCTCTGGAGCCGCGGCTGAGCCGGAGGGCCGAGCCGGTCCGCACCTTCGCGCCCGGGGGCGCCGGACGCCCCCCGGGCCCGCCCCGCGCTACCCGGCGGCCCCGGGCTCGCGACCGAAGAACGCGGCGAGCCGGTCGTACACCGGCGCGTCCTCGGCGACCGCGATCTCCGGGCCGAAGGCGTGCCGCTCCTCCTCGCTCCCCCGGTACTCGGGCCGCAGCGCGCCGCGCGCCCAGGCGAGCGCCGCCAGGCCGACCTCCTGGTCGAGCCCGGCCGTGGACTGGCCGGTGGCCCGGGCGAGGTCCCAGCCGTGCGCGGCGAACTCGGCGATCTGCTGGTCCACCGGGAAGCGGGCCGGCAGTTCCCCGACACCGGGGATCTCGATGACGCCGTCGAGGTCGCCCGCCTTCCGCCAGGCGGCCACCAGCCGGTCCGCGCCGGACTCGAAGCGGTGCAGCCAGTCGTCCTCGACCCGGTCGAAGGGCTCGGACCAGTCGGGGTTGCCGCCCTCCGCCCGGACCGTGAACTGCCGCAGATCGTTCAACAGATGACTGATCAGCTGTCCGACGTCCCAGGAGTGGCAGGGGGTCGGGTGATCGGCGAGTTCGGCGCCGACGCCGTCGATCAGCCCGGCGGTCTGTGCGAGCGCGCGGGCGAGCAGCTCGATCGGGTCTTCGGCTCCGGTCATGACGCACCTCTCGGTCGGCGGGGCCGCGGCGGCCCCTCACCCGGGACCCGTGCGCGGGCGCGCGGCCGTCGGGACGCGCGCCCGCCCACGTGGTCGGTCCGGCCGATCGTAGACGCGGGCACCGACAACCGGCCCGGAGGAACGCCCCGGGCCGGCCGTCGGCGTGTCCGGCCGCGGATCAGCCGGCGAAGCCGCCGTCCACGGCGATCTCGGCGCCGGTGATGTACCGGCCCTCCGCACCGGCCAGGTGCGCGACCGTCGCGGCGATCTCGGAGGGCCGGCCGAAGCCGCCGACCGCGGTGAAGCCCGACTGGAAGTCGGCACCCGGGCCGTCGGCCGGGTTCAGCTCGGTGTCGACCGGGCCGGGGTGGATCACGTTGACGGTGATCCCGCGCGGTCCCAGCTCGCGGGAGAGCGTCTTGGTGAGCCCGATCATCGCGGCCTTGCTGGTGGCGTAGAGGCTGCCGCCCGCGAAGGCGGCCCGCTTGGCCATGCAGCTGCCGATGGTGACGATCCGTCCGCCCTCGGTCAGGTGGGGCACCGCCGCCTGGGCGAACAGGTACGGCGCCCGGACGTTGACCTCCAGCACCCGGTCGATGTCGGCGAGGGTGGTCTCCTCGATCGGGCCGACGTGACCCACCCCGGCGTTGTTGACCAGGATGTCGAGGCGCCCGAAGCGCTCGGCCACCGCCGCGACCACGGCGCGGACCTCCTCCGGGTCGGCGCTGTCGGCCCGGACCGCCCAGCCGCGCCGGCCCATCGCGGTGATCTTGGCCGCGACGGCCTCGGCCCGCTCGGCGCTGCCCAGGTAGGTCACCACCACGTCGGCGCCGTCCTCGGCGAGACGCAGGGCCACCGCCTCCCCGATCCCCCGGCTGCCGCCGGTCACCAGGGCCACCTTGCCGTCGAGCGGGGCGATACCGGCAGTGATCGTCATTTCTTCGGAACTCCTTGTGTCGTTCGTGGACATGACTCGATCCTCGACCGTGACGACCCGGGAGTCCGGCGGTATTCGGACGTCGCGCTTCAACGTTCAACTACCACTGGCGCGCACCCCGCCCCGCGCACCCCACCCCGCACACTCCGCCCGCGCGCCACCCCGCACGCCGACTCCGCCCCGCGCGCCGCCTCCGCCCGCCTCGCCCCCGACACGCCGAACGGCCGCCCCGGGGGCAGGGCGGCCGTTCGGTCCACCGGAGTGCGGGACCGGTGGTGCGGGGTCAGAAGGACAGGGTCTGACCCGGGAAAATGAGGTTCGGGTCGGCACCGATCGCCTTGAGGTTCCGGGCGTGCAGGCCGGCCGTGTCGAGGCCGAACTTGGCGGCGATGCCGCTCAGCGTGTCGCCGCTCTTGACGACGTAGCCACCGCCGGCGAAAGCCTTCTCGGGCGCGGCGGAGCCGGCGGCGGACGCGGCGGGCTTCGCGGCACCCTGCGGCGGGGTCTGCACCGGGGCCTTGCGGGCGGGGGCCTTCTGGCTCTGGGCGGGAGCCTGGGCCGCCTTGGCGGGCTGCTGCTTGACCGGCTGCTGCTTGGCCGGCTGCTGCGCCTTGGGCTCCGCGTCGGGCGCGTCGGCGACGACGGCGGGCGCGCCGCCGCGGCTCAGGCCCGCCCTGACCGAGCAGACCGGCCAGGCACCGGGGCCCTGCGAGGCGAGGACCTTCTCGGCGACGGCGATCTGCTGCGCCCTGCTCGCCTGGTGGGCCTGCGAGGCGTAGGCGGCGCCGCCGTACGCCCTCCAGGTCGAGGGGGCGAACTGCAGTCCACCGGAAAAGCCGTTGCCGGTGCTGATGCTCCAGTTGCCGCCGCTCTCGCACTGGGCGACGGCGTCCCAGGCGGTGGCGGGGGCGGCAGCGGCCGAGGTGGCCGTGACGAGGCCGGCCACCGGCAGGGCCGCGAAGGCGGCGCCCGCCACCACGGCCATCCGAACGCGGTTGCGCTTGGTGGCGGCGGTGGTGGTGGCAGCGGCGGTCTCGTGACGGGGATTCATGGAAGTCCTCTCGACAGACCCCGGGCAGGCATGCGGAACCAGGCCCCTGCCGGGGCCGGTTGTCGCTCCCTCACTCGCTGGGCGACCGCACACGTGTCCGACGTGCCGTGCCGCCCCGGCCACCCTCCGCTCGCCGACAGCCTGTTGAGGCCGGTCACGTCGGCTGCCACCGCCCTGGTGCCGATGGTCGGTCGGCGGGCCGTGGGTCGGGGGTGAACCCGGGTGGTGCTCGTTGCACCGCCAAAGAAGCTACGGGCGCTACCGGGCCGCATCAAGCAATTCTTGGTCGTCCCAGGTCAGTCGACTGTTACCGGCGGTATCGATCATGAAACTGACCCGGAAACGACCGCCTTTGACCGCATTCCCCAGCCCAAACGGTCGATTTCCGTGCGCTCGCTCACATCGGGTCGGCCGAAAGTCCGGGCGCTTTGTCGACTTACCGTCACTGATCACTGACGCCCCGTCATGTCCGCGACCGGAGTTCCCGATTCCGCCGACCGCCGGGGTGGCGTTCGCCACTCCGACTACCGAGCGTGAGCGAAAAATCGCTCAGCGCATGGCACACGACCCGTCCTTGCACGCACCAAACGGTCCGGCGCCCCGTCCGCCGAACGCACCGTCAGTCGCCGTCCGGGCCCCGCCGCCGCCCTCCCGACAGCCCGTCGGCGCGTCCTCAACCGACGTCGCCCAGCCCGGCGTCCCGGGCCAGCAACGCCGCCTGCACCCGGTTCTCGCAGCCCAGCTTGGCCAGGATCCGGCTGACGTACGTCTTCACCGTCGCCTCGCTCATATGGATCCGGGCCCCCGCGTCCGCGTTGGACAGCCCCTCGCCCAGCAGCGCCAGCACCTCCAGCTCGCGCCCGGTCAGTACCTCCAACCGCTGCCGGGCCCGGGCGCCGCGCGCCGCGACGGGGCCCGACCGACCGCCCGCCAGCGAGTCGACGATGTGCCGGGTCGCGGCGGGCGACAGGAAGGCGTGCCCGGTGGCGGCCGCCCGGACGGCCTGGATCAGCTCGGCCGGCGCGGTGTCCTTCAACAGGAAGCCGGCACCACCGTCGCTCACGGCGCGCAATACGTTGTCGCGCTCCCCGAAGGTGGTGAGGACGATCGCCCGCGCGCCGGGGGCGACCCTCGGCAGCTCGGCGAGCGCCGACAGGCCGTCCAGGACCGGCATCTGGATGTCCAGCAGCACGACGTCCACCCGGTGCGCGCGGGCGAGGTCCAGCGCCTGCCGACCGTCGGCGGCCTCGGCCACCACGTCGATGTCGTCGGCGGAGGACAGGATCATCCTGATCCCGGCCCGGATGAGCGGCTCGTCATCGGCGACGAGGACTCGGATCACTGCTGGTCATCCCCTTGGTACTGGTCCTGGCGGGCTGCTCCTGACGGTGCGGCGGCGGACCGGCCGGTGCCCCGGGACCATCCTGGCATCCCCGTCGTTCACTGCTTCACCTGGTACTGCTGCTTCTCGACCAGCACCCCGTCCTTGAAGCAGAACCGGACGACGGCGTCCTCGCCCCAGGCGGTCCCCCCGTTGTCGTCGAAGAGATAGCGGACACAGTCCGCCCCATCCGGCGGCGTGGGGCCGGTGCCCTCCAGATTCCTCAGGAAGAAGTCGCTGCCCCGCGGCAACTGCTTCCGCACCTCCGCCTCCGGGGTGCCGGGCACGGCGCTCTCGTAGACCGACCGCTTCACCGTGGAATCCTCCGCGCCCCGGACGAAGCCGGCCACGCCCCAGACCAGCAGCCCGAGCACGGCCGCCAGCACCGCCACCCCGCCGACCGCGCAGCCGATCGCCGGACTGCGCCGCTTCGGCGGCCCGGCCGCCGCCCCGGGCATCCCGCCCGGCCAGGCGTCCGGCTCCGGGTACGAGGCCCCGATCCCCGGTCCGGCCGCCGGCCCCGCGTCGACGCCCTGGGCCCCGGCGCCGTCCGCCCCCTGGTACGGCAGCACGGCGGCCAGCCGGAAGCCGGCCCCCGGGGTCGGACCGGCGTGCACCATGCCGCCGACCAGCCGCGCCCGCTCGCGCAGCCCGGTCAGTCCCTGACCGCCGCTGACCACCGCCGGGGCGGCGCCACCGGCGCGCACCCCCACCGGCTCGGGCGCCGCCGGGTTCACCACCTCCACCACCAGCGCGTCCGGCTCGTAGCGCAGCGCCACGGTGATCGGCGCCCCGGGGGCGTGCTTGTGCGCGTTGGTCAGCGCCTCCTGCACCACCCGGTACGCCGCGTGCCCGGCGGACGCGGCCAGCGGACGGCGCTCGCCGTCGCGGACCAGCGAGACCGGCGTACCGGCCGCGCGGGAGGAATCGACCAGTCCCTCGATCCCGTCCACGCCCCCGGTGCCGACGCCCCCCGCCCCCGCTGCTCCGGCTCCGACTCCGGCTCCGGCGACCGACGGGGACCCCGGCCCCGGCGGGAGCGCCGTCGACTCGTCGTGCAGCACCCCGACCACCTCGCGCAGCTCCCGCATCGCCGCGACCGCGGCCAGCCGCAGCACCCCGACCGCCTCGCGCTGCCGGTCGGTCAGCGTCCGGTCGACCTCCAGCGCCCCCGTGTGCACCGAGATCAGGGCCAGCTGGTGGCCCAGGCTGTCGTGCATGTCCTGGGCGATCCGGTGCCGTTCGCGCAGCCGCGCCTGGTGCGCGATCATCGCGTGCTCGCGCAGCAGTTGCTCGTTGCGCTCGCGCAGCGCGTCGGTCAGTGCCCGGCGCTGCGCCCGGTACCGGCCCCAGAGCGCGGGCAGCACCGCCAGCAGCAGATAGCCGCCCAGCGAGAATCCGACGATCAGCTTCACCGGGATCTGCCCGGCGTCCTTCAACAGCCCGAACACGGTCATCAGCGCCCAGCCGGCCGCGAACGAACCGGCCAGGACCCCGACCCGGCGGATCCGGGCACCGGCCGACCAGCCGACGCAGACCAGCAGCGGCAGGGTGCCGCCGCCGAGGCCGCTGGCGACGGCGGTGAGCACCAGGGCGGTCGCGGGCAGGCCCCGGCGCAGCAGGAAGAGGACCGCGGAGGCCAGTGCCGTCGGCAGGGCCAGCCCGGTGCGGCTGAGCACCTCGATCGGCGCGGCCAGCCCGGCGATCAGCAGCGCTCCCACCAGCTCGCGGACCACCAGTCCGGGCCGCCAGGGCCCGGGCAGTGCCGTTCGAACCGCCTTCGACCAGGCTCTCGCTATGACGTCCACCCGTCGAGGCTAACGAATCACCCCTGGTCACCGCCGTCACCGTTCGTCGCCGCCGGCTCCGACGAAAGTCGTTCCCGCCGCCGGGACGGACCGGCAGGGGACCCCGCACCCCACACCCCGCAGCACCCCGCCCCACCCCGCGCACCCCACACCCCGCAGCACCCCGCCCCCACCCCGCGCACGTCCCACGCACCCCGCGCCGGGAGTCAGCTGTACCCGGTCAGCAGCAGCGCCACGTCGTCCACCCGGTGCGTGGAGCCGACCTCCCGCAGCACCCGGTCGGCCAGGCCGTCCAGCCCCGCCACCGCGATCAGCCGGCCCGCCTCCGGCCCGGCCAGCGCCGCCCGCAGCCGGTCCACGCCCGCGTCGATCTCCACCGCCGGGTCCTCGACCAGGCCGTCGGTGTAGAGGGCGAGCACCGAGCCGGGCTCCAGTCGCAGGTCGCTGACCGGGTACACCGCGTGCTGGTCGACGCCGAGCAGCGGTCCGCCCGGCACCTCCAGCGCCTCGGCCCGCCCGTCCGGGTGGCGGAGCACCGGCGGCAGATGGCCGGCCCTGGCGACCAGGGCGGT
Source organism: Kitasatospora sp. NPDC094019 (assembly GCF_044764505.1). NCBI lineage: Bacteria > Bacillati > Actinomycetota > Actinomycetes > Kitasatosporales > Streptomycetaceae > Kitasatospora > Kitasatospora sp. NPDC094019. The sequence continues at coordinate 124,263 of NZ_JBIWIF010000002.1, read as the reverse complement.
GCCCTCCCCCGGGGTGAGGCGGATCAGGCAGCAACTGGCGAGCAGCCCGGGGTCGAGGTCGAGCAGCAGCTGATTGGTCCGGGCCAGCACCTCGTCCGGCGGGTTGCCGCCGGTGGCGAAGGCCCGCACGGCGCTGCGCAGCTGACCCATGGTGGCGGCGGCGCCGACGCTGTGGCCCTCGACGTCGCCGATGACCAGGCAGAGGTCCCGCCCGGTGACGATGGCGTCGTACCAGTCTCCGCCGATCTCCATGCCCTGGGTGCCGGGCAGGTAGCGGGCCGCGATCCGGACCCGCTCCAGCCGGGGCAGCCGGTGCGGGAGCAGCGCCTGCTGGAGGCCCCGGGCGAGGGTGAACTCGGCGTCGTACAGCCGGGCGCGTTCCAGGGCCTGGGCGATGAAGCCGGCCAGCGCGGTGAGCAGGCCGCGCTCCTCCAGGGTGAACGGCCGGGGCCGGTCGAAGCCGAGGATGCAGCTGCCGACCGGGTGGCCGGAGGCGATCAGCGGCAGGAACGCCCAGGCGCCCATGTCGTCCAGGGCCAGTCCGGGGTAGGCGGCGGCGAGCTGCCCGACGTTCTCGAAGAAGATCGGGGTGCCGGTGCTGAGCGTCTCGGCCCCGGGCACCCGGGCGCCGACCGGGGTGCCCTCGAAGCGGTCGAGGAAGCCGTCGGGGTAGCCGCTCTGCGAGACCAGGTGCAGGTGCTTCTCCCGGATCGTGTAGATGGCGAGCTCCTGTCCGCCGAGGGCCGGGAGGATCTCGTCGGCCACCGCCCGGCAGACCTCGCGGACGGTGACCGCCTCGCTCAGCGCGCTGGCCAGCTGGAGCAGGTGGTACATGACGCCGAGGCCGGTCCAGGCGCCGGGCGCGGCGGGTTCGGGGGCGGGCGCGGCGGCGTCGGGCGGCGGGTCGGCGGCGACCACCCGGCCGGTGACGCCGTGCGCGTCGGGGTAGAGCGAGAAGGCCAGCCAGTGGTCCGGCGGCCGGCGGGCGAGGAAGGCGGTGGGCTGCTGGGACAGCAGGGCGGCCCGGTAGCGGTTCTCGTACACCGGGTCGGACAGCCAGGGCAGCACCTGCCACGGCTGGTGGCCGACGAGGTCCTCGCGGCGGGCCTGGAGCAGCAGCTCGACGCTGTGGTTGGCGTAGGTGATCCGGCCGTCCGGGTCGAGCGAGAAGACGCCCTCGCGCAGCCGCTCCACGGCGGCGGCCGCGGCGGTGCCGGTCCGGGTGTCGAGCACGGCGCCGACCAGACGCCCGCGGGCCCCGGGACCGTCGCGGGGCACCCGGGCCCAGAGTTCGACGGGGTAGGGGTGGCCGTCCCGGTCCAGTACCCGCAGCCGCGCGGCGAGCACCCGGCCCCGGTCGAGGGCGCCGCGCACGGCGGCCCGGAACTCCGGCAGGTCGCCGGGGGCGATCCGGGCGGACAGGGTCTCGGCGCGGCCGTCGAAGTCGCCCGGCGCGATCCCGAAGATCTCGCAGAACTGGTCGTCGGCGGCGACCTCGCCGAGCGCCACGTCCCAGTCGAACAGGCCGACCCGGGTGGTCGGCGCGGACGGCGGGGTGAGTTCGACGACGGTGGTCTCGCCGTTCGGCTCCACCGGGTGGCCGGCCTCCTCCAGTCCGGCCAGTCCCGCGGCCAGCCGGGCGGCGACCGCGCGCACGTGCCGGCGCGCGCCCTCGGGCACGCCGTCGTCCGAGGCGGCCCACAGCACGCCGAGCACCCCGAAGACCTCCTCGCCGGCCCGTACCGGGACGCTGGCGGAGGCGAAGTCGTAGGGCAGACCGACGGCGAGCTGCGGGAAGCGCCGCATGGTGTCCTCGGTGTCGGCGAGCAGGACCGTGCGGCCGGTGCGGTAGCTGACCGCGATCGGCAGCGGGCCGGCCGCGGCGACCCGCCGGAACGGCCCGAGCACCGACAGCGGCACACCGGCGACCGCGCACAGCACCAGCGAGCGCCGGTCGCGGGAACGCAGGTAGACGGTCGCGCCGTGGGCGTCGGTGCCGCCGAGGACCGTCCGGACGGCGGAGGTCAGCAGGACCTCCCGCTCGCGCGCGGGGTCCCGTTCGGCCGGCCCCGCCGGATTCGGGGCAGCACCCGGCCCAGGGCGGCGCGGGTCGGGACGCACCGCCCGGGCATCCCGGCCGCTAGGTGGCGGACCGGGCGGGTCCGCCGGAACACCCTGGCGCATCCTCTCTTGCTACGCCGGGCCCCAGGGGCTGTCAAGACGAACCCCACCCGCCCCGGGGTGCCCACCGGTCCCGACCGCGTCACCATCGTGCCCATGGCACCCCGTACCCCGGGCCCCGGCCCGACCACCGTGGTCAATCTCAAGGGCCACCGCGACGACCCCGCCCTCGGCGACGTGCTCTACGTCGGCCGGGCGATGCACCGCGGCGGCTGGCAGCTGGCCGAGTCGCCGCTGCACTGCCCCTTCCGCCCGGGCCCCGCGCTGCCGCGCGAGGAGATGCTGGTGAAGTACCGGGCCCACCTGCTCGCCCGCCCCGATCTGCTCGCCCTCGTCCCCGACCTGCGCGGCCGCCGCCTCGGCTGCTGGTGCGCCCCGCTCCCCTGCCACGCGGACGTGCTCGCCGACCTCGCCGACCACGGCCTCCCCGGCTGAGTCCGGGACCGCCCGCGGGAGCGGCCCGGGCCCGTGACTTGGGTATTCTCCGTGGACAGTGCAGCGCGACGGCTGCCCCGGGGGAAGACGAGTGGCGAAGCATGGGGAGCACACCGGCCGACCGACCGGCGGGCGAGGCGTCCTGGCGGTGGGACGGCGAGGACGAGGACGGGGCGACCGCGCCCGCCGACGTGGTGAGCGGTGGCGGCGACGGCGGTGACGGGCCCCGGCCGAACCGGCGGCGGCTGCTGATCGGCGCCGGGGTGCTGGCGGCGGGCGCCGCCGTCTGGGGGGTGTCCCGGCGGGCGGGCGGTTCCGGGGCGGAGACCGCGAAGCCGCAGCCCCTGCCCAGCCGGCTGACCGGGGCGGAGCCGCTCTGGGTGTACCGGGGGTCCGAGCCGATGACACCGGAGCGGCTGAGCGGGCGGCTGTTCGCGGCCGCCTACGTGACGGCCGGCGGCCTGCGGATCCTCGACGCGGCGAGCGGCGCCGTGATCGGCAACGTCGACGAGGCGGCGGTCCGGGGCCGGCCGGAGGACTCGCCGCTGATCGTCGGGGCTGGGCGGCTGTTCACCGCCTCGACCGGCCATGTGGACGCCCGCGCGCTGACCGGCCCGGCGGCCGGCTGGAGCCAGCCCCTTCCCCCCGAGCTTGGCGAGCGGATCACCCTCTTCGGCTGCGACGGGGCGCAGGTCTACGGCACGGTCGGCAGCCGGGGCGACACCCGCGGCACCCTGTTCGCCGTGGACGCCACCGGTCGCGGCCTGCTGTGGTCCCGCCCGGCCGCGGAGCGCGGCGAGGACGCCGTCAGCGTGCTGCCCATCGGCGGGCGGCTGCTGACCTGGGGCGCCGACCCGACGTCCGGCATGTCGCTGCTGGACGGCACCACCGGGCGGCGGCTCTGGACCACCGCGGGCTCCGCCCCCGCCTGGTCGATGATGGACCAGCGGCACGTCTACCTGCCGACCCCCGGGGCCGGCGGGGTCCAGGCCCTGCGCCTGGAGGACGGCTCGCCGCGCTGGTCGGTGCGCCCCGGCCCGGGCGAGGAGTGGCGCGCCCTGCCGCCGCTCAGCGACAGCTACCGGGTGTACGTGCCGCGCGACAACGGGCTGATCACCGCGCACGAGGCGGGGAGCGGCGAGCAGACCTGGCAGTGCCAGTTGCCGTTCCGGCTCGACCGCCGCTGCCGACCGCTGCTGCTCAGCTCCGGTCTGGTGGTGCCGGGCCCGGCCGGCGCGGGCGTCCTCGTCGTCGAGGCGGAGCAGGGAAAGCTGTCCACGATCTTCAACGACACCGGCCCGGGGGTCGACGTCTGGTCGGTCGCCAGCGACGGCACCCGGCTCCTCGCGGGCCACGACACCACCCTGTACTGCCTGGGGCAGTTGCCCGTCCCCTGAACGACGGTCGCCTTCGACGACGAACGCCGACCCCACAGGCCCGCTGGCTCCCCGACCGCAGGATGACGCCGTGCCGATTCGCCCGATCTCGCCCGAACTCCTCGTCGAGCTGCTCGCCGACCGGATCGCCGCCCTGCCGGGGGCCGGCACCCGCCGGCTGCGGGTCGCGGTCGACGGCGCCCCGGCCGCCCGCCCCGGGGAACTGGCGGACGCCCTGGTCGAACCGCTGCGGCTGCGGGGTCTGCCGACGCTGCGGGTCCCAGCGGCCGGCTTCCTGCGCCCGGCCTCGGTCCGGCTGGAGTACGGCAAGCGGGACGCGGACGCCTACCACGACCTGTGGCTCGACGACGGGGCGCTGCGACGCGAGGTCCTGGACCCACTGGAACCGGGCGGCAGCGGCCGGGTGCTGCCGTCACTGCGGGACCCGGTGACCGACCGCGCCACCCGCGCGCCCTACACCGCGCTGGCGCCCGGCGGGGTGCTGCTGCTGGACGGCGCGCTGCTGCTCGGCCGCTGGCTGCCGCTGGAGCTGACCGTCCATCTGGCGCTCTCCGCCGCCGCGCTGGAGCGCCGGACGGCGCGGGAGGAGCGGTGGACGCTGCCCGCCTTCGCCCGCTACGCGGCGGAGACGGTCCCGGCGGAGGAGGCCGATCTGACCGTCCGTTTCGACGACCCGCGCCACCCGGCCCTGGTCGAGCGGGCCTGAGGACCCTGCGGGCCCGCGCGGGTGGGGCGGGCGGGGCGGGCTCCGTCCCGGGGCCTCAGCGGCGGGCGCCCCGGCCGCGCGCGCCCGGGTCCCGGCCCTGCGGCGCCGGACCGCGCTGGCAGTACGGACACCAGTACGCCGGGCGGTCCTGCGGCGGGGTCCCGTGCTGCGCCGTCTGCACCAGCGTCCCGCAGCGGGCGCAGGGGCGTCCCGCCCGGCCGTAGACCCAGTGACCCCGGCCGCGCCGGGTGTCCCCGGTGGTGATGTGGCCGGGGCGCAGCCGGTTGGCGTCCAGCAGCAACCGCGCCCGGGCCGCCAGCCGGTCGAGGTCCGGCAGCTCGCCCACCGGCGTCCACGGGGTGACCCCGGCCAGGTAGCAGAGCTCATTGGCGTACACGTTGCCGATGCCGGCCAGGTTCCGCTGGTCGAGCAGGGCCTCGCCGACCGGTCGGCCGGGGTCCGCGCGGAGCCGACGGACGGCCTCGGCGCGGTCCCAGTCGGGCCCGAGCAGGTCGGGTCCGAGGTGGCCGACGGCGCGCTGCTCGTCGGCGGTGCGGAGCAGTTCGACGACGGGCATCCGGTAGCCGACGGCGGTGCCGAGCCCGGTGCCCAGGACGACGCGGATCTGCGCGGGCGGCCCGCCGGTCCAGCGCTCGCCGGGGGCGAAGACCACCCAGCGGCCGTCCATCCGCAGGTGGGTGTGGAGGGTGAGGCCGCCTTCGAGGCGGGTGAGCAGGTGTTTGCCGCGCGGGACGACCTCCAGCACCCGGCGCCCGGCCAGCACGGCGGTGGCGTGGGCGGGCACGCGCAGTTCGGCGGCGGTCAGCACCTGCCCGGCGAGGACGGGGCGCAGGCGGGCGGCCGCACGGAAGACGGAGTCACCTTCGGGCACGGGTCCATCCTCCCCGGCGCCGCCGTCCGCCGTGCCACCGCCCCGCGGTCACCCGGCGTCGCCGGCCGTGCCGCCGGCCACGCCGTCGCGGACCACGACCACCGGGCAGGCGGCGTGCTCGGTGACGTGCCGGCTGACCGAACCGAGCAGGGCGCCGGCGAAGCCGCCCCGGCCGCGGCTGCCGACCACCAGCAGCGCGGCGCCCCCGGCGGCCTCCAGCAGGGCCTGGGCGGCGTTGCCCGGCAGCACCGACTCGGTGACGCGCACCTCGGGCCGCGCGCCGGCGACCCGGGTGACGGTCTCGGAGAGGACGCGGTGGGCGAGTTCCTCGGGGTTGAACTCGGCGGAGGGGAGGCTCGCCCCGGCGAAGCCGTAGAACGCCGGGTACTCCCAGGCCGCGACGGCGTGGACGGTGCCGCCCGCCACCCGGGCGTAGTCGAGCGCCCAGCGCAGGGCCTGCTCGGAGGCGGGCGAGCCGTCCACACCGACGACGATCCTGGGGTTCGCGCTGTTGGCCATGCCGCTGCTCCTTGCTCGACGGGTTCGTCCTGCTGGTATCCCGCCGAACTTAGATCAACCAGGACATTCGGCCGCCCTGGCCGCGCCGGTCCGGCCGGGAACCGGCAGCTGCCGCCGGGTGGCGCTCACGTGCGGCCGGAACTGGTACTGGCGGGTGCGCGGCGTCGTCGCCACGCACCCGCCAGCGTCTCGGGGTGCGGCCCGCGCGGGCCGCGAGGGGCCGTCAGGCCCGGTAGGCGGCCCAGGAATTGGCCATCCGGGCGACCTGACCCGGGGTGAACTGGGTCATGCAGGAGTCGTAGGTGTAGTCCATGAAGTTGTGGATCGGGTCGACCCCGGTGGCCGTGCAGGTGTCCCGGCCGGCCGGGCACTGGTAGGCCGCGCTCTGCTCGGCCGGGGTGTCGGCCACGTAGTCGCCCTGGCCGGAGCAGCCGCCCTGGAAGGTGTGGTAGAGCCCGAGCCAGTGGCCGACCTCGTGGGTGGCGGTGTCGCCCTCGTTGTAGTTGGTGGCGGAGCCGCCGGGGAACGAGGAGTCGAGGATGACCACGCCGTCGTCGGTCGGGTTGGAGCGGTAGGAGCTGGGGAACGTCGCCCAGCCGAGCAGCGACTGGCCGAGCTTCGCCGTGTACAGGTTGAGGGCGTTGGCCGCGCCCTTGCGCAGCTTGGTCTTCATCGCCTTCTCGGCGCTGGAGCCCGGGCTGACGCCGTTGTACCAGGAGGAGTTGTCGGTGTAGTCGGTGGCCACCAGCTGGAACCGGAACTGGCTCGCGGTGTTGCCCGCACCCTGGCCGCTGTACGCGGCGTTGAGGACGTCGATCTGCCTGGTGACGGTGGCCGCCGACAGCTTGCCGGTGGTGCCCGAGTGGACGACGTGCACGTACACCGGGATGGTCGTGGTGGCGGCCAGCTCGCCCGGGGCGAGCAGGGTGTTGCCCTGCGCGGAGTGCGCCAGCTGGGCCAGCCGGCCCTGGAGGTCGCTGTCCATCGCGTTGGCCTGGGCCTCGGTGACGGCGTTGGGCTCCTGGCCGGTGGGGTGACCGGCGGGCTTGCGGGCGGCGGAGTCCTGGGCCGCTTCGCCGGTGCTGCACTCGGTGGAGGTCGGGGCCTTGGCGGCCGCGCTGGCGGTGGTGAACGCGGCCGGGGCCGCGAACTGGGTGAGCCCGAGGGCGGCGGCGACGGCGGCCGCGCCGAGGAATCTGCCGGCGGCACGCGAGGAAACACGGGCGGAACGACGCATCTGCGCTCCCGAGGGGGGTGGTGGGGGACGGCGGTGAGGGGGGCCGCCGAGCCACAGGCTACGCAGGGTCGCGTGTACGCGTCAGATGCGTTCCGGCCTGGAACTTCTGACGGCAAATCGGACATAACCAGGAAGTTTGAGCGGTTGAACCACACCGCACATGGAGCATTTCCCGTCGCGCGCATGCGCACAGTACCGGCCCCGGCCTGTCCGAAACGTGACACCCCGTCTGCCCCGCGACGCGGCGGGCCACTGGCGGAACGGGACGAACGGGGTGAACCGGGCGCCCGGACCGCCTCGGCCGAGACTACGACGCCGTGAAGACGATCTCCCGCAGGGCACGCGCACCGGCCCGGTCGAGTACCACGGCCGACGCACAGCCGGCCGGAGGCCGCCCCGTCCCGGCCAGGCGGCGGCGCAGCCGGTGCGCGGCGTCCCGGTGCCGGGCGAACGCGTACGCGGAGACGGCCTGGCCCCGCGCCCGCTGGCCGTCGCGGGCCTCCTCGGCGCTGGCGTCCAGCAGCACCAGGTGCACCCGGCGACCCTGCCGCTCGGCGGTCCGCGCCAGCCACTGCCGCACGTACGGCACCGCCCCGCAGTCGTGCACGGTCAGCGGCCCGCCGGCCAGCACCGCGCGCCGCAGCCGCCGGTAGTGGGCCAGCCGCACCAGCGGGCGGTACACCGCGTACGGGAGCCAGGACGGGACGCGGGCGGCGAACTCCTCGCGGACCAGCTGCGAGTCCACGACCGGCGTGCGCACACAGCGGCGCATGAGCGTGCTCTTGCCGCTGCCCGGCAGTCCGGAGACCACCAGCAGGTCGCCCGCCGGGTAGTGCAGGGCAACCGGCGCGGCACCCGGGCCGCGGCCGGAGCGGAGGTCCTGGAGGCCGCGCGGGCGCAGCACGCCGGGCGAGGGCTCCGTCGCGAGCTCCCGGCAGCCGGGGCGCGGCACCGTGCGGGCCGCCCGGTCACGGGCCGCGACCCGGTCGGCCGGGACACGGTCGGTCGGGACACGGTCAGGCGCGGCCCGGTCGGCCGGGACACGATCAGTCGCGGCCCGGTCGCTCGGGGCCCGGTCGCGAGCCGCCTCGAAGACCTGCACGTCCGACATCGGCACTCCCCCTGCTCCCCACCGGGCCGGGCTCTCCCGGACCCTCCTCCAGAAGAGACTGCCCCCTTCAAGAGAGAGTAAAGACTAATGGTCAGACCGGGTCCCGGCCGAGTCCTCCATCGCCCCAGGATCGTCACAGAAGTGATCCGGGAGCGTCACAGACCCGGGCCCCGGCCGGGAGCCGTTCAGGACCGGGCCCCGGCCGGGAGCCGGCTCAGCCGAGCTGCGGGGCGATCCGGGAGGCGATCAGCTCCAGGTGGTCCAGGTCGTCCAGGTCCAGCAGTTGCAGATAGATCCGCTCGCTGCCGACCGCGGCGTAGCGGCCGATCCGCTCCACCACCTCGTCCGGGGTCCCGGCCAGGCCGTTGGCCTTCAGCTCGTCCACGTCGCGGCCGATCACCGCGGCCCGGCGGGCCACCTCGGCGTCGTCCCGGCCCACGCAGGCGACCAGGGCGTTGGAGTACACCAGGTCGTCGGCCTTGCGGCCGGCCCGCTCGACGGCCGACCGGACCCGGCCGAACTGGGCCTCCGAGTCGGCCACCGACACGAACGGCAGGTTGAACTCGTCCGCGAACCGGGCGGCCAGCGCCGGGGTGCGGGTCGGCCCCGTGCCGCCGACCAGGACCGGGATCCTCGGCTGGACCGGCTTGGGCAGCGCGGGCGACTCGCTCAGCCGGTAGTAGGTGCCCTCGAAGTCGAAGGTCTCGCCCAGCCCGGTGCTCCAGAGGCCGGTGATGATCTCCAGCTGCTCCTCCAGCCGGCCGAACTTCTCCTTCGGGAACGGGATGCCGTAGGCGGTGTGCTCCTCCTCGTACCAGCCCGCGCCGAGGCCGAACTCGACCCGGCCGCCGCTCATCGCGTCGACCTGGGCGACCTGGATCGCCAGCACGCCGGGCAGCCGGAAGGTGGCCGCGGTCATCAGCGTGCCGAGGCGGATCGTGCTGGTCTCGCGGGCCAGGCCGGCCAGGGTGATCCAGGCGTCGGTCGGGCCGGGCAGGCCGCTGACGCCGCCCATCCGCAGATAGTGGTCGGAGCGGAAGAAGGCGCTGAAGGTCCCCAGCTCCTCGGCGGTCCTGGCCACCCGGAGCAGGGTGTCGTAGCTCGCGCCCTGCTGGGGCTCGGTGAAGATTCGAAGATCCATAGCGGCCATTCTGGTACGGACCACCCCGTGCCCGGGCCCGAAGCGGGGAAGCGGCCGCGTCGACCGGGTTCCGGCGGGGCCGGGCGCCCCGGGGCCGGCGGACCGCGCACCGGGGATCCGGGGGAACCGCGCCGAGGATCCGGCGGTACCGCGTGCCGAGGTGGCCAAGGTCTCCTCCCCGGGCCGCCTGCCCCGGCACCACGCTCGCCTACCGTGGACGGATGTCCGCCACGCCCGACGAGTCGCCCCGGCGCCTCCCCTCCGACTCCGCCGCCCCGCGCCCCCGGCCGGACGACTGTCCGCTGCCCGGGATCGTCGCCGCCTTCGGCCCCCGGCTCGCCGAGCTCGCCTTCGAGCCCGGCCTCGTCGCGACCGTCGACCAGCACGCCGCCGAACTGCGCGAGCTGCTGTACGCGCAGGGCCCGGAGCTGCGGCAGCGGAGACTGAACCGCGCGGAGCTGTCCGACTACGCGCGCGGCTTCCTGCACCGGCTCGCCGAGATCGGCTGGCGCGAACCGGTCGGATACGACTTCGCGGTGCACCGGCTGACCGCGATCTGCTGGCTGGTGCGACAGAACGGCCTGCTCACGGCCTGACCGGACCGCCCCGCGGGAGCACTCGCGCCCACGGCCCCGAGGGAATATGGAGAACGGCTAGGAACACCCCGGCACCCCGTGCGTACAGTGGCGGTCCACACGGCACGGACGGCCGTCCGCGGCACGACCCGGACGGCGGGCGGGAACGGGACAGCGTGAGCGGCAACAGGACGGACGGCAGCGGCGGCGCCGGGAACAGCGGCCGCGGCGGTGGCGGCGGGCACCGCGCGCTGGTCTGGCGCGCCCTGCCCGAGCGGCCAGGCGCCGCGGTGCTGGTCCTGCACGGCGGCCAGGAGCACAGCCTCTCCCGCCCCGGCCCGGTCAACCTGGCCGGCCTGCGGATGGCCGGCTTCGTGCACGCGCTGCGCCGGGAGACCGGGGGCGCCGGGGTCGCGGTCGGCACCGTCCGCTACCGCCACCGGGGCTGGAACGGCGAGCGGGCCGACGCCGCCAAGGACGCGATCGCCGCCCTCGACGACCTCGCCGAGGAGCTGGGCCCGGTCCCGACCGTCCTGGTCGGCCACTCCATGGGCGGCCGCGCCGCCCTCCGCGTCGCCGGCCACCCCACCGTCACCGGCGTCGTCGCCCTCGCCCCCTGGTGCCCGGCCGCGGACCCGTGCGAGCAGCTCGCCGGCCGCGACGTCCTGATGCTGCACGGCGATCTCGACCGGATCACCTCCCCCGCCGACACCCGCGCCTTCGCCGCCCGGAGCCGGGCCGCCGGAGCCCGGGTCTGCGGCTACACCGTCCTCGGCACCGGCCACACCCTGATGCGGCGGATCAACGACTGGCACCGCGCCACCGCCCGCCTGTCGGCCGGCCTCCTCGGCCTGCGCGACCTCCCGCCGGAGGCCGCGACCGCCCTCGCCCTCCCGCCCGGCTCCACCGCCGCCCTCGACCTCCCCCTCCCCACCCAGCCCCGCACCGCCCCACCGGCCGACCACCCGGCCAGACCGCTCCCCACGGACGCCTGACCACCCCCGCCGGGCCGGACTCCCCGACCGGCGAACCGACTTGGTCATCCCGGCCACACGGTGCGAGGACGCCGGTATGGTGAGGGACCGTCGGGGGGCGGATCTCCAAGGGGGCGGACAGACATGGCCGAAACGGTGACGATCGATCTCGGGGACGGCACGACCGTCCGGGCCGAGGTCCTCGGCGAGGTGAACTTCCAGCAGCCGGAGACGCCTTCGGACGTCTGGGGGGACTCCGGCGACGCCGGTTGGAGCGGGGGCCGACGGGCCGCCTCGCAGCTCGGATCGGCCGTGGCACTGACGCTGGACCAGGTGCGCAGCACCGTCCAGGGCGTCGGCCGCTGGGCGGCGGAGAGCATCGCGCAGGACGCGGCCGGGTCCCCCGACACCTTCGAGGTCGAGTTCGGGCTCAAACTGGCCGTCAAGTCGGGCCAGTTGCTCGGTGTCATCGCCGAGGCCGGCAGCGAGGCCGGGCTCACCGTCCGGCTGTCCTGGGACCTCGCCGAGCGCCGTCGGCAGCAGGAGGCCGCGGCCGCCGCCGCAGACCCGGCGGGCACGGCGGCCACCACCACCACGCCCCCGTCGGCGCGGAACGCGTCCGACAGCGCGAGCGCCCCGGCCCCCAGAGCGGCCGACGCCGAGTGACCGCACCCGCGCGGCCCGACCTCGCCGCGGCCGAGGCGCTGCGGCGCAGCACCGTCGTGATCACCGTGGCGGGCGACTTCCGCGGCAGCGGCTTCCTGGTCGCACCGGGGCTCGCCGTCACCGCCGCGCACGTGGTCGCACGGGCGGTGCGCGCGGCGGAGCCTGTGGGCGTCCGGCACGAGTCCGGCGAGCACGCCGTCCCCGCAGACCGGATCCGGCTGGCCCCGGAGCCGGGCGAGGGCGACGAGCGGGGCAACTACCCCTTCCCCGACCTCGCCCTGCTCGGCGTCCCCGACTGGACCGGCCACCCGGTGGCGCGGCTCGCGACCGCCGAGGCCGAACCGGACACCGTCCTGACCGCCCTCGGGCACTCCACCCACACACCGAGCCCCGGCGCCCGGCCCGACACCCTGCGCCTGCGGGTCGTCGGCCTCGCCGACCGGTACCTCGGTGTGCGCGGCGACGGCATCCGCGAGGGCCACAGCGGCAGCATGCTGGTCGACGGGGACGGCCTGGTGCGGGGCGTGCTCAAGGGCAGCCGCGCCTTCCAGCGGGACGAGGGCGGCTGGTACACCCCGGTGGGCGCGCTGACCGCGCTGCTGGACGCGGCGGGGGTCGTCCTGCCCGGCCCGCCGTCTGCGCCTGCCGCACCGCCCGGGAACGGCGAGCTGGTCGACGCCCTGATGGCCTTCGAGCTGCTGCGCCGCCCCGACGGCCGCTTCGACCTGCTCGACACCATGGGCCGGCACCTGGATCTGAAGCACTCCTTCGAGGCCGAGGAACGCCCCGACCGCCGCACCCACCTGCACCAGATCGTGCGCGCCTGCCGCGGCTTCCGCGACGGCCGGACGGCCCTGCGGGCCCTGCGGTCCGCGATGGCCGAACTCGCCCCGGACGACGGCGCGCTCGACGCGCTCGACGCCGTGGTCGGGCGCGCCCTCGGCGAGCGGGAGGACGGCTAGCCGGATGCGCGTGACACCGTTCCCGCCCCCGGGCGGCCGGGGGCCGTGGCCGGAGGGGGCCGAGGAGGTACTCGTCGAGATCCTCTTCGGCTTCCGGAGGATGTCCCGCCTCACCTTCCGCCAGGACGTGCTGGAGACCATGGGAGCGTCGGCGAAGGCCCGCGGCATCCAGGGCGACATCCGCGAGGACGACACCCCGCGACCGCATCTCCGGGAGATACTCCGGGCGATCCACGCCTCCCGGGATCCCCGGGCCGCGCTGGACGCCCTCGCCGAGGCGCTGGAGGAGCTGACCCGGGACCAGGGCGCGCAGGACTGGCTGGACCTCGCCCGTCGGGTCCTGAACCGCGGTGACGACCTGCCACGTGGTGAACTGATCGCGGTGATCGGCGAGTTGCACACGATCCAGCCGCCGAAGGAGCCCGCCGGGTTCCTGCCCGAGGACACCCCGGGGCTGCGGCAGCGCGCCACGGCGGGGATGACCCTGCCGGCCGTCCTGGACCTCCTCCTCAACCGGATCGGCGACGACCCGCTCGGCCCACTGGTCCTCTTCCTCCGCGCGCTCGCCGACAGCCCCGAGGCCGGACGGCAGCACCCGCTCCCGGTCCTGCGCCGGTTCCTCGCCGCGCACGCCGACCGGGCCCCCGCCCCCGCCGCGGTGGCGGGGGTCCCCGGCGAACGGCTGATCGTCCAGATCCGGCTGGACGAGGAGGGCCCCGCCCACAGCAGCGACACCCAGTACCGGCTGCACGTCTCCTACTACCGCCAGCCCCTGACGGGCGGGCCGTTCCGGCGGGTCGGCAGCCACCACGACGACCGGGCGTTCACCAGGAGCGAGCTGCTCAGCTCGGGCGGCGCGCGGCTGGCGGCGTGGAAGGAGCTGAATCTGGCGTTCCGCACGTCCGACCCGGTCCGGATCGAGTTCCTGCTGCCGCGCTCCATCCTCGGCTACACCGCCGAGCTCTGGTCCACCGGCGCGACCCGCCGGCCCCTGGGCGAGTTCCACCCGGTGGTGGTCCGGCAGCTCGAACGGTACTGCGAGCCCCACCTGGGTCTGGCGCTCTGGCGGCGGCGCTGGGCCAACCTCCAGACCCAGGGCGTCGATTCGGAGGAGGTCCTCGAACGGATCGAGTGGCCCGCGCTCGACCGGGCGAGCGCGAAGAAGCTGCTCGGCTGGGTGACCGACCGGCAGAGCCTCGCCTGCCTGGGCCTCACGGTCCCGTACGAACAGCTCGACCCCGAGGTGCAGTACGCGGTGGACAACACGATGTACTACGGCGGGGTCCCCGTCCTGATCTGGCGCCGGGTCGCCGGTGACCCGGACCCGCTCGTCACGGCCCTGCGCGAGCTCGAACCCACTCGGTTGGCCGAACTGCCCGACGCCGTCCACCGGTACCGGCTGGAGGTCGGCGGCCCGGAGCCGGACCCGGACCGCACGGTCACGCTGCTCTGGGACGACCCGGACTGCGTCGACCCCGATCAGGACTACTCCTTCCCCGGGATCGTCGGATGACCGCGAACCCCCCGGCGACAGAAGACGACGAGTCAGGAGCGTTCATGGCCGAGGACTGGTGGATCTACCGGGGCACCGGCGTCCCCCACGACGGGATCGCCGGGCTCCCCCCGGCACCCCCCTGGCGCGCCCGCGGGGGGCCCCCCCCCCCCCCCCCCCACCAGCCCGGGCCCCCCCCCCGCGGCCCCGCGCCCGCCCCCCCCGCCCCCCCGCCCCCGCCCCCCGAGAACGGGCCGCGACGGCCCCCCGGGCCCGCGCCGACCGCCGCGCCCGACGCGGACCGGCCCGCCAGCCCCACGGACGGGAGCGCCGACGCGCCGGCGGGGCGACGGCGGACGGCGGCCGCCGTGGGCGGCGGCGGCGGGGCGGCCCCCCCGGGCCCCCCCCCCCCCGGGGGCGGCGGCGCCCCCCCCCCCCCCCCCCCCCCCCCCCCCCCCCCCCCCCCCCCCCGACGCCGATCCCGCACTCCTGCCGGGACCGCCCCCGGAGGACTCCGCGGCGGCCTCCACGGCCCGCCGGCTCGGCCGGATCCGGCAGGCGGCCGCGTACCAGGCGGACGAACGGGAGGTCGACCTGGTCAACCTCGCCCTGCACCTGCGCCGCCCCCTCCTGATCACCGGCAAACCGGGTGTCGGCAAGTCGACCCTCGCCTATGCCGTCGCCCACGAACTGCGCCTCGGCCCGGTGCTGCGCTGGTCGATCAGCAGCCGGTCCAGCCTGCGCGACGGGCTGTACAGCTACGACGCGATCGGGCGACTGCACGAAGCCGGGCTGTCGCGGGAGAGCGACCGGCGGGCCGAGCCGGGGACCGACCCGCGGCTCGGGCCGCAGGCGGCGGCCGAACCGGACGAGCGCCGGTCGCCCGCCATCGGCAGGTTCCTGCGGCTGGGCCCGCTCGGGACGGCGCTGCTGTCGTGGCGGACGCCGCGGGTACTGCTGATCGACGAGATCGACAAGAGCGACATCGACCTGCCCAACGACCTGCTGAACGTCTTCGAGGAGGGCGAGTTCGAGATCCCCGAGCTGCTGCGGCTCGGCCCCGACCCGCAGGAGGTCGGCACGGCCGACCACGGCCGGACGGCGGTGGTGCGCGGCGGTGTG
Source organism: Kitasatospora sp. NPDC094019 (assembly GCF_044764505.1). NCBI lineage: Bacteria > Bacillati > Actinomycetota > Actinomycetes > Kitasatosporales > Streptomycetaceae > Kitasatospora > Kitasatospora sp. NPDC094019. The sequence goes on along the minus strand of NZ_JBIWIF010000002.1, from coordinate 108,853 downwards.
GTGCGCTGCGCGCAGTTCCCGCTGGTCGTCCTCACCAGCAACGGCGAACGGGACTTCCCGAGCGCGCTGCTCCGGCGCTGCGTCCGGCTGGAGATCCGGGCGCCGGACGAGCAGCGGCTGGCCGCGATGGTCGCCGCCCACCTCGGTGCGGAGACGGCCGCCGCGACGGAGACCGCCGATCTGATCGCCGAGTTCCTCCGCCGGCAGCGGCAGGACGGGGCGGAGCTGGCCAACGACCAGCTCCTGAGCGCCCTGCTGATGGCCGGACGCCTGCTCAGGACCGACCAGCTGGGACGGGAAGCCGTGCGGGACGTCCTGCTCCGTCCGCTCAACGAGAGCTGAGCGGGGATGGGTTCGGCATCGCCGGGCGGGTCGGCGGAAGGACTGACGGAGGCGCTCGCCGGGCTGCTCCGACCGGCGGCGGACGGCGGACCGCTGCCGCAGGACCTCGCGGACGTCCTGTGGATCGCCGGGCTGACCGGTCTGCTGGACCCACCGCCGTCCGCACTGCCGACGTCCTCCGTGCCACCACCGGCCGCGGAACCACCGCCCGCCCGTCCCCGGCCGCAATCGACCACCGTGCCGTGGCGGTCTCCGCCGCCCCGGCAGAACGGGCGGGCCGCGACCGGTCCGACACCCACCACCGCCGCCGCACCGCCGCACCCGCCGGGCACCGACCGGACCGGACCGGACGCCGCCGCACCGCCGCCCGTGCGATCACCCGCCGGTCCGCAGGCCGCCCTGCACCATCGCCACGACACCCCGGAGGAGGGCGGTACGGACCGGCCCGGCGGTCACGTCGTCCAGGTCACCCAGCCCGCCGCGTTGGACGGTGCCCTCGCCCTGGCCCGGGCCCTGCGCCCGCTGCGCCGCGCGGTCGACGCCCCCGGCCGGGCCACCCTCGACGAGGAGGCGACCGCCGAGGCCACCGCCGAGACCGGCGTCCTGCTCCCGGTCTGGCGGCCGGCCCAGCAGCCGCGCTTCTCGGTCGACCTGCTGGTGGACACGGGCGCCACCATGGCCGTCTGGCACCGGCTGGCCGGAGAGCTGAGCACCCTGCTGGAGCGGCACGGCGCCTTCGCGGACGTGCGGTGCTGGGCACTCGACACCGACCGGTCGACCCCCACGCTCGCACCGTTCCACCGCCGCCGCCCGGACGCGCCCACCGCCGCCCGGGCCGACTGGTCCCGGCCCCTCAACGACCCGACCGACCGGCGGATCCTGCTCGTCCTCACCGACGGCGTCGGCCCGGCCTGGTACGGAGAGGCGCTGCCGGACTTCCTCGCCGGCGTCGCCGCCGCCCGGCCCGCGGCGGCGCTCCAGGTGCTGCCCCGGCGGCTCTGGCACCGGACGGCCCTGCGCACCGCCCTCGTCTCCGCTCGTGCCTCGGTGGCGGGCCGACCCGTCCCGGCCTTCCGCTCGGACGCCGCCCTGCCCGGTGTCCCGCCCGGCAGCCGGGGCGCCGAACTCCGTTCGGGCATCAGCTGGTTACCGGTACTGGAGGTCGACGCCGACTGGGTCACCCCGTGGGCCGACCTGACCGCGGGCCGCACCTCCGGGTGGACGCCGATGCTCGCCGCACCGATCGCCGGCGTACCGCGCCCGCAACGCCCGACCGGCCCGGCCAACGACCCGGCCACGCCCGCCGAACGCGTCGCCCGGTTCCGGGCGGGCAGCTCGCCGAACGCCTACCGGCTGGCCTGCCACCTGGCGGCGGCGCCGCTCAGCCTGCCGGTGATGCGCCTGGTCCAGCGGGCCGCCGCGCCGGAGTCCGGGCAGACCGACCTCGCCGAGCTGTTCCTCTCCGGGCTGATCGCGCCCCGGGGCGGAACGGCCACCGACCCGGACGCGCAGGTCTACGACTTCCGGGACGGCGTGCGGGAGGAACTGCTCGCCGAACTGACCCGCACCGAGGCCGTCGACGTGCTGCGGCACGTACTCACCAAGGTGTCCGGCCGGGTCGCGGCGACCTTCGGCGGCACCCGCGACTTCCGCGCCGTCGCCAGGCTCGTCGGCGCGGACGGGACCGGCGGGGAGGTCGACGGTGAAGTGCGGCTGTCGGCGCGGAGCCTGCCGTTCGCCGAGGTCGCGGTGACGGTCCTCGCGAGCGCGGGCGGCCAGCACGCCGCACTGGCCGCGCGGCTGGCCGAGGCGGTCGGGCGGACGGCCGGCGCGGCAGCCGGGACAGCGCCACCCGCTCGGGAGCCGCTGCCCGTCCGACCGGAGTTGCTGCTGCCCGTCCGACCGGCGCTGAGCCCGCCGGAACCGGTGCGCATGATCGGACGGCAGCGCGAACTCGCCGCGCTGGCAGCAGCCTTCGACCCCGGCCGGGCGGCGTCGACACCGGAGCGTCCCGCCCTCGCGGTGATCGTCGGCGAGGCGGGCACCGGGCGCCGCCGACTGGTCCAGGAGTACGCCCGGGCCCACGGTGGACGGCACAGCTTCGCCCACTGGATCGACGCGCGCCGTCCCGACAGCATGGAGCGGGGGTTCGCCCGACTGTGGTCCGCCTTCGCCCCGGCCGACGGCATCCCCGACGAGCCGCACGCACTGTGGGAGCAGCTGGCCCTGCACCGGGACTGGCTCCTCGTCCTCGACGGCCTTCCCGGGACCGCCTGGACCAGTGCTCCCGATCTCCCCTTCCCCCTCCCCCCGCGCGGCCGGGGCTGCGTGCTGGTCACGACTGCCTCCGTCGGCAGTTGGTCCGCACCGGCGGCCACCGTCATCCGCCTCGGGGCGCTCCGGCCCGAGGAGGTGCTGGAGGAGCTGCGCGCCCGACTCGGCCCGGCCTACGACGCCGATGACGCCGAGCAGGCCGCCGCCCTGCGGAACCTGGTCCGGCGGTTGCCGAACCGGCCGGACGTCCTGGCCGACATGGACCTCGACGCGGAGCTGGCGAGCGCCCCGGCAGCCCTCCACGGCCGGTCGCCGACCCGGACGAGCAGCGGCCGGGTCGTCGTCCACGCCACGGTCCACGACCTGCCGGTGACGCTGCGCCTACCGGCTCCGATCTCCGCCGCGTGGTCCGGCCTCCCCGCGCCGTCCCCCGCGTTCACCGGCCGCGCCGAGGCGATGGCCATGCTGCTGTCGTTCCTGGAACGCATCGAACCCGAGCAGATCCTGACGCGTACCGCGGTGCTCACCGGTCTCCCCGGTGTGGGGAAGTCCGAACTCGTGCTCCGGGCCGCCGCCACGGCCCTGGAGCGCGGCTGGTACCCCGGCGGGGCGCTCTACCTCGACCTGCGCGAGCACTCGAACACCCCCGCGGCCTCCGCCACCCCGGGGCTGGGCGCCCTGCTGCGCGCCCTGGGTGTTCCGGGCGAGATCGTGCCCCAGTACCCCCAGGATCAGGCCAAGCTCTTCCGAACGGTCGTCGCGGCGCTCGCCGGAGAGGCCGGACCGATCCTGCTGGTGCTGGACAACGCGCGGCCGTCCGTCGAGCTCGGGCCGTTCCTCCCGGTCGACGGCCCGGTCACCGTCCTCGCCACCTCGCGCCATTCGCCGACGATCGACGCCACCCGCTTCGACCTGCTCACGATGACCCTGGAGGATTCCGTCCGACTCCTCCAGAACCGGGTGGAGGCGTCGCTGCCCGGTGACGAGCGCGTCTGGGGCCAGCCCGGTCCCTGGCTGGCGCTCGCCGAGCTGTGCGACGGCCTGCCGCTGGCGCTGACGATCTGCGCGGACCGGCTGGCCGATCGGCCGGCTCTCCCCGTGGCCGCCCTGGTCCGGGAGCTGAGCGACCCCCGCTTCCTGCTCGACGGGCTCAGCCACGGCGAGCGGAGCCTGCGGGTCGCCTTCACCGAGTCGTACCCGGACCTGTCGAACAGCGAGGGCCGGTTGTTCCGCCTGCTCTCCGTGTACCCGCACCCCGAGCTGTCCACCGACGTCGCCGCGGGCCTGGCGGACCTCGACATCCTGGTGGCGGAGCGGCTCATGGCGGCGCTGGCCCGGGCCCACCTGCTGGAGCCGGGCCCGACCAGGGACCACTGGCGCTTCCCGCCGCTGCTCCGGCTCTACTCCATGAGCCGGGGCGAGGCCAATGCCGAGGTCGACGACCGGGCGACCGCGCTCGACCGGCTGCTGGACCACTACCGGTCGGAGACGGAGGCCGCCGTCTCCGTGGGCCTCCGGTCCACCGTCCGCTTCCGCGATCCCGAACGGGCCAGGGCCTGGCTGGAGGCGGAGCGGCCGATCCTGGTCGCCCTGGTCGCGTACACGGCCGAGCACCATGGCACCGACACGGCCTTCGGGTTCACCCGTTCCCTGGTGCGGATCCTCCTCGGCGACCGGCGCTTCGACGACCTGACCGCCGTGGCCGAGGGGCTGCGGGCGATCGACCGACGCCGGAGCGACAGCACCGTTGCCGACTGGTTCCTCCGCGCCCTCGTCCAGTACATGGAGGAGAGCAGGGTCCGGTCCGCGTATCCTCCCCCCGAGGATCGGGCGGCGCTCGATCGGCTGTTCGTGGCCTTCTCCGGAGAGGCCCGGGTCAACCAGCTCTACCTGGCCGTCCAGGTCCCGGACGCCGACGAGGCGGCGGTCCGCCTCCTGGAGCGGATCCTCGGCGAGGTCCAACTCGTCTCGACCGACGACAGCGGGCTCACCCGGCCGCCGTCCGGGTTCGGGGCCGAGCTGCTGCTCACGTTCGTCGAACCGGGCGATCCCCTGGCCACGGCCGGGCGCGCCCTCCTGGGCATCTGGGACCGGCTCAAGCGGCTCGATCCCGAGCACCGGCCGCGCACCCCGATCGCGGTGTCCGTCCTGCACGGCCAGTACCCCGAACGCCTGCCCGGAGCAGACCGGTTGAGGAACAGGATCACCGGGGAGCGCTACGGCCGGGACCGGCCCGTCGCGGCCGTCACCGTCTCCCGGGCGGTGTTCGACATGCTCAACGAGCAGTTCGGCACGGACATCACCATGCGGTTCGACCTGCTGCTGGTCGAGGGCGCGGAGCCGCCGCCCGAGGAGGCCGCCTACCTGTACAGCGGCGATCCCCAGCTCCTGGGCCTGATCCTCTCCCACCCGACGGCGGGCCGGATCATCGAGTCGTGAGCCCGCCCGCCCCACCGGTGGCGACGGGGCGGGCGGCGTTCCGCTTCGGATCAGGCGAGGCAGACGGAGTCGGGCAGCGCCTCCAGGTACTTGCGGTCCAGCAGGGTCTTCACGTTGTACGCGTCGGTCCCGAACTCGGCGGGCTTCAGCTTCTCGTTCAGGTACTGCTGGAGGCCCTTGCCGGGCTGGGCGAAACCGGAGGCGATGCCGCCCTGTTCGACCTTGAAGGGCAGCTTCACGCCGTAGCAGTGGTAGCTGTCGACCTCCTTGCCGTCCTCGACCACCGGGTTGAGGCTGTCCGGCGGGAGCGCGCGCTCGGGGAAGGAGGTGCCGGGCTTGGAGAGGTAGCGGCCGAAGTAGAGCCCGAAGCGGTCGAGCCTGGTGCCGGTGGGGATCTCGACGGTGCTCCGGTCGATGGTGCCGTTGACGTCACGGAAACCGTCCTGGCCCGGGTACTTCCAGTCGAGGCCGTCGCGGTACCAGGACAGGAACTGCTGGGGCGTCAGGCCGCCGAAGCGGTCGTAGTGCTTCAGCAGCTTCGCCACCCCGGTGGGCAGGTTCCTGGGGCCGAGCTCCTTGAAGCCGCAGTAGAAGTTCTTCTTGTCCTCGGCGGTCGGCCGGTACTGCTCGCTGGGACAGTCGGCCGGGTCGGCCTGGACTTCGCCGGTGCGGGCCGTGGTGGCGGCGGCGCTCTGGGTGACGGCGGTGCCGGTCACCAGCAGGGCGGCCGCCAGGGACAGGGCGGCGAGGTGGCGGGAGCGCATGGGGGGTGTGTCCTCCGGGGGGTCGGAGAGGCGAGGCGCGCCGCCGGGCGCGCAGGGACGCCCGGCGGCGCGGAAGGGACTGATCGGCACCGGAAGCTACACGGACCGGGCCCGTCGATTCGTGGACAAAACACCCGCCCCGCCCTCGTTCACCCGAACAGCGGGGCGCGGCGGGGCGCACGCCAATTCGGCCGACGGGCGGGGAGGTTGGCACCGGTGCCGATGAATGCCGGCGATCGGCCCCGCCCACCCGGACGGCAGATAGTTCATAGAGAGAAATATTCAGGTACTCATGAGTGTTGACCCGGGAAGTCGGCGGGACGGACCCGCCACCAGGCGAGAACAGGAGCGACCGTGCGCGTCGAGATCTGGAGCGACATCAACTGCCCGTGGTGCTACATCGGCAAGGCGAGGTTCGACCGGGCGTTGGAGCGCTTCCCGCACCGGGAGGCCGTGGAGGTCGTCCACCGGTCGTTCGAACTCGACCCGAGGTCGCCGCGCGAGGCCAGGCCGGTGGTGCCGCTGATCGCCGCCAAGTACGGGCTCGGGCTGGAACAGGCCGAGGCGGCGGAGCAGCGGATCGCCGACAACGCCGAGGCGGAGGGGCTGGCGTACCTCCGCTCGGGGCGTGACGCCGCGAACTCCTTCGACATGCACCGGCTGCTCCACTTCGCCGCCGAGCACGGGCGGCAGGCCGAGTTGCTGGACGCCCTCTACCGGGCGAACTTCGCCGAGGAGCGGTCCGCGTTCGCGCCCGGGCGGCTGGCCGAGCTGGCGGTCGAGGCCGGTCTGGACGGGGCGGAGGCGGCCCGGGTGCTGGCCGATCCGGACGCCTACGCGCAGGCGGTGCGCGAGGACGAGGCGACGGCGAGCGCGATGGGGGCGACCGGGGTGCCGTTCTTCGTGCTCGACCGGCGGCTCGGGGTCTCGGGCGCGCAGCCGACGGAGACCTTCGCCGCCGCGCTGGAGCAGGCTTGGGAGAGCCGCCCGGTGTTCCCCCTCGTCAAGGTCGGTGGCGACGCCGGCGCGGCGGACAGCGGCGAGGTCGGCGGGCCGGACGGGTGCGCGGTGCCGCGGCACTGACGGGCGCGCGGCACCGCAGCGCCGTAGCGCCGCCGGCACGCGACGGCGGCGGATGCGGGATGCTGGCCGCATGAGTACCGCGGTAGTGGTGGGCGCCGGGCCGAACGGGCTCGCCGCCGCCGTCCGGCTGGCGCGGGCGGGCGTGCGGGTGACGGTGCTGGAGGCCGCCGGGGAGATCGGCGGCGGCGCTCGCAGCGCGGAGGCGATCGTGCCCGGTCTGCTGCACGACCACTGCTCGGCCATCCATCCGATGACGATCGGCTCGCCCTTCCTGAGCCGCCTCGGCCTGGACCGGTTCGGACTGGAGTTCCGGCTGCCGGAGATCGACTGCGCGCACCCGCTGGCGGACGGCACGGCCGCGGTCCTGCACCGTTCGGTCGCCGCGACGGCCGACGGGCTCGGCGGCGTCGACGGGCGGCGCTGGCGGCAGCTGTTCGAGGGGCCGGTCGCGGGGTACGACCGACTCGCCCACGACCTCATGGGCCCGCTGCTGCGGCTCCCCCGCCACCCGGTGCGGCTGGCCCGCTTCGGCGTGCCGGCCCTGCTGCCGGCCACCGCCGTCGCCCGGGCCTTCGCCGGGGAGCGGGCGCGGGCGCTGTTCGGCGGGGCTGCCGCCCACGCCTTCCAGCCGCTGGACCGGCCGCTCGGCGCCGCCGTGGGACTCGGGCTGCTGACCGCCGGGCACCGGTACGGCTGGGCCGTGGCCGTCGGCGGCTCGGGGGCGATCACCCGGGCACTGGCCGCGCTGCTCACCGAACTGGGCGGGGTCGTCGAGACCGGCGTACCGGTCCGCTCGGCGGCGCAGCTGCCGCCCGCCGACCTCGTCCTGTACGACCTCGCCCCCGGCGCCGTCGCCACGATCCTCGGCGACCGGCTGCCGCCCCGGACCGCCCGCGCCTACCGCCGGTTCCGGCACGGGCCGGGCGCGTTCAAGGTGGATTTCGCGGTGGCGGGCGGGGTGCCCTGGACGGCCGAGCCGGCCCGCCGCGCGGGGACCGTCCACCTCGGCGGCGGCTTCGCCGAGATCGCCGCCGCCGAGCGCGACGTGACCGCCGGGCGGATGCCGGAGCGGCCGTTCGTGCTGGTCGGCCAGCAGTACCTGGCCGACCCCGGCCGTTCGGCGGGCGACGTCCACCCGCTGTGGACGTACGCCCATGTGCCGCACGGTTGGACCGGGGACGCCACCGAGGCGGTGATCGCCCGGATCGAGAGCTTCGCGCCCGGCTTCCGCGAGCGCGTCCTCGGCATGGCGGTGCGCGGCCCGGCCGGCTTCGAGGCCGACAACCCCAACTTCGTCGGCGGCGACATCATGACGGGCGCCAAGGACGTCCGCCAACTGGTCCTCGGCCCCCGGGCCACCCTGCACCCGTACGCCACCGGGCTGCCCGGCCACTTCCTCTGCTCCGCCGCCACTCCGCCCGGGCCCGGTGTCCACGGCATGTGCGGCGCCAACGCCGCGGCCGCGGCCCTGCGGTGGCTGGGCGGACGTCCCGCGGGCGGGCGGGCGCGGGGCGCCGCACACGGCTGACGGCCGGGGCGGGCCGCGACCCGGGACCGGTCGGGCCGGGGGACCGCTCAGGCCGGACGCCCGGCCCCGGCACCCGCCGTCCGGGAGAAGGATCGGCGGTAGACCCGGGGCGGGACGCCGCGCCGCCGGACGAAGCGGTCCCGCAGGACGGCCGCACTGCCGTAGCCGACCCGGCGGGCGATCTCCTCCACCGGCAGGTCGGTGGTCTCCAGGAGTTCCTCGGCGGCGGTCAGCCGCAGCTCGCCGAGCCAGGCGTGCGGGGTGGTGCCGGTGGCGGCGGTGAAGCGGCGGAGGAAGGAGCGCTTGCTCATCACGGCCCGGCGGGCCGGTTCGGCGACCGGCAACGGCCGGTGGAGGTTGGCGCGGGCCCAGCCGAGCGGTTCGGCCAGCCGCTCGTCCTCGCCGTCCCCGGGCACCGGCGCGGCGAGGTACTGGGCCTGGCCGCCGTCGCGGTGGGAGGGCAGCACCATGTCCCGGGCGATGTGGTTGGCGACGGCGGCGCCGTGCTCACGCCGGATCAGGTGCAGGCAGAGGTCGAAGCCGGCGGCGGCCCCGGCGCCGGTGGTGATCCGGCCGTCGTCCAGGTAGAGGGCCTCGGGTTCGACGGTGACGTCCGGGTGGCTGCGGGCGAGCAGTGCGGCGAAGCGCCAGTGGGTGGTGGCGCGGCGGCCGTCGAGCAGCCCGGCGGCGGCGAGCGCGAAGGTGCCGACGCAGTGGGCGGCGACCAGGGCGCCGCGCTCGTGGGCGGCCACCAGGGCGTCCAGGACGGCGGGCGGGGGCGGGGTGCACGACCACCGGGTCGAGTACCGGGGCCACGGGTGGACGAACCGGGACGCCGAGGGGTACGAGCTGACCCCGTCCCTCCGCCTGATCCGCACCCCCGGGCACAGCGCCGAGGACATCACCCTGCTCGCCGGGACGCCGGAGGGGGTGGTCGCGTTCGCCGGCGACCTGTGGTGGCACGCGGCCGGACCGGCCGAGGACCCGGTGGCGCCGGACCGCGAGCTGCTGCGGGCCTCCCGGCTCCGGGTGCTGGCCGTCGCGGACCTCATCGTGCCCGGTCACGGCGCTCCCTTCCGCGGCGACGAGTCCACCCCGCGCTAGCCGTACCGACCCGCACGCTCCTCCGGTGGCGCCGGGCGGCGAGCGGAACTGGGCCGAATGCGTGTATCGCTCTCTTGACTGGCGTCACCGAAGCGCGATACTTGCCTCACTCCCGCTCGCCCGATGAGGTGGCCCACCCATGGAGCTCTCGCCTTCTGCGCACGTGGACACGTTCTGTCGAGACAACCTGCCCCCCTTCGAGGAGTGGCCCGAATTCCTTTTCGAACTACCGGAGTTGGCCTATCCCGACCGGCTCAACTGCGCGCACGAGCTGCTCGACGCGACGATCGAGCGGTTCGGCCCGGACCGGCGCTGCCTGGTCACGCCGGACGACGCGTGGACGTACGGCGAACTGCGCGGACGCGCCGACGCCGTGGCCCGGCTGCTGACCGGGCCGCTGGGCCTGGTGCCCGGCAACAGGGTCCTGTTACGAGGACCCAACGCGCCCTGGCTGGTGGCCTGTTGGCTCGGCGTCCTGAAGGCCGGCGGGGTGGTGGTGACCACCGTTCCACTGCTGCGGGCCGCCGAGCTGACCGCCCTGCACGAGGTCGCGCGGCCCGTCCTGGCCCTCTGCGACCACCGGTTCCTCGCGGAGCTGGAGCAGGCCACCACGCCCGGCCTCACCGTGGTGCCCTACGGCGGCGCCGGGCCCGAGGACCTCATCGCGCGGTGCGAGCGGACCGCCGGGCCGTTCACCGCCGTACCGACCGCCGCCGACGACGTCGCGCTGATCGCCTTCACCTCCGGCACCACCGGACGGCCCAAGGCCACCCTGCACTTCCACCGCGACGTGCTCGCCAACGCCGACACCTTCTCGCGCCACCTGCTGCGGCCCACCGCCGACGACCTGTTCGCCGGCACTCCGCCGCTCGCCTTCACCTTCGGGCTCGGCGGACTCGTGGTCTTCCCGCTGCGGGCCGGCGCGGCCACCCTGCTGCTGGAGCAGGCCACCCCCGAGCAGTTGGCCGAGCACGTGCACCGGCACGGGGTGGACGTGCTGTTCACCGCCCCGACCGCCTACCGGGCGATCCTCGCCGCCGGGCTGGCCGACCGGCTCGCCGGGGTGCGGCGGTGCGTGTCGGCCGGCGAGCACCTTCCGGCCGCCGTCTGGGAGTCGTTCCGCGCCGCCACCGGGCAGCGGCTGATCGACGGCATCGGCGCCACCGAACTGCTGCACGTGTTCATCTCCGCCGCCGACGGCGACATCCGCCCGGGCTCGACCGGCCGCCCCGTGCCCGGCTACCGGGCGGCGATACTGGACGAGCGCGGCCGCCCGGTGCCGGACGGACAGCCCGGACGGCTCGCCGTCAAGGGCCCCACCGGCTGCCGCTACCTGCGCGACGACCGCCAGCACGAGTACGTGCGCGACGGCTGGAACCTGACCGGGGACACCTATGTCCGCGACCCGGACGGCTACTTCTGGTACCGGGCACGCAATGACGACATGATCGTCTCCTCCGGCTACAACATCGCCGGACCCGAGGTGGAGCAGGTGCTCGCCGAACACCCCCACGTCGCCGACTGCGCGGTGGTCGGGGCGCCGGACGAACGGCGCGGCACCGTGGTCAAGGCGTACGTGGTCCTGCGCCCGGGGGTCGCCGCCGGCGCCGACACCGTGCGGGCGCTCCAGGAGCACGTCAAGCGGGCCATCGCGCCCTACAAGTACCCGCGCGCGGTCGAGTTCGTCGACGCGCTGCCGCGCACCGCGACCGGGAAGCTGGCCCGGGCCGAGCTGCGCCGACGCGCGGCGCCCGGGACGGCGTCCGGTCCGCAGCCCGCCAGTGTGACCGTCGAGCGGCGGGTCGAGTGGTCGGACACCGACGCCGCCGGGCACTACCACTTCTCCGCCGTCCAGCGCTGGGCCGAGGCCGCCGAGGCGACGTTGCTGCGCCGGCTGGGCCTGGACGGGCTGTTCGGGCGCATCCCCCGGGTGCACTTCGAGGCCGACTACCGCGAACGGCTGTGGTTCGGCGACCTGGTCCGGGTCGAGCTGCGGGTCGAACGCGTCGGCGGCTCCTCACTGCACTACGCCTTCGAGGTGCACGGCCCCAACGGCCCGGCCGCCGGCGGGCGGATGTCGGTGGTGCACGCCGCCCCGCACGCCAAGGGCACCGAACCCTGGCCGGAGCCGGTGCGGCTGGCGCTGGCCGGGGCCGGGCGGCAGGAACCGGAGGCGATCCGGTGACCGGGGACGGAGGCCGTCCGGCGGTGGGCACCGGAGGCGGTCCGGCGATCGGGGCCGCCCGGCGGGTGGCGGTGATCGGCGGCGGCCCCGGCGGGCTCTACTTCGCCGCGCTGGCGCGGCAGCTGGCACCGGACCGGGAGCTCACCGTCTTCGAACGGGACGCCCGGGAGGACGAGTTCGGCTTCGGGGTGGTGTTCTCCGACGAGACCCTGGACGGCATCGCCCAGGCCGACCCGGCCGTTTTCGCCGCGCTGAGCGCCGAGTTCGCCCGCTGGAGCGACATCGACGTCCGCCACGCCGGGCAGCTGCGCACCAGCGGCGGGCACGGCTTCGCCGCGCTGGACCGCAACCGGCTGCGGGCGATCCTGCAACGGCGCTGCGACGAGCTGGCGGTGGACGTCCGCTACCGCACGCCCGCGCCGCCGGTCGAGCGGCTCGCAGAGGAGTACGACCTGGTGGTCGCCGCCGACGGCATCCACTCGGCCACCCGCGCCGCGTACGCCACCACCTTCCGGCCGCAGCTCGACGAGCGGCACGCCCGCTACATGTGGCTCGCCACCGACAAGGTCTTCGACGCCTTCACCTTCCTGGTCGAACGGTTCGACTTCGGGGTGCTCCAGGTGCACGCCTACCCGTACAGCGCCGAACGGTCCACGTTCATCGTCGAGATCGGCGAGGACGCCTGGCGCCGGGCGGGCTTCGAGTCCCTGGCCGACCGGGAGTTCGCGCGCGGCGAGAGCGACGACGAGAGCGTGCGGCGCTGCGCGGCACTGCTGGCCCCGCACCTGGACGGACACCGGCTGATCCCGAACGCCTCCCGCTGGATCCGCTTCACCACGGTCCGCAACGCCGCCTGGCGGCATCAGAACGTGGTGCTGCTCGGTGACGCGGCGCACTCGGCCCACTTCTCCATCGGCTCGGGCACCAAGCTGGCCCTGGAGGACGCCCTCGCCCTCGCCGCGAGCCTGGGTGAACAGCCCACCGTGGAGCAGGCGTTGGCCGCGTACGAGACCGAGCGGCGACCGGTGGTGGAGTCCACCCAGCGGGCGGCGCAGGCCAGCCTGGAGTGGTTCGAATCGATCGACCGGCGGACCGGGCAGGACCCCGACCGGTTCGCCTTCAACCTGCTCACCCGCAGCCGCCGGGTCACCTACGGGAACCTCCGGGACCGCGACCCGGGATTCGTCGCGGCGGTGGAGGCGGCGTTCGCGGGCGGCGCCGATCCGACCGGGGCGGCGGCGGTCCCCCCGATGTTCCGGCCGCTGAAGCTGGCCGCGCTGGAGCTGCGCAACCGGGTGGTGGTGCCGCCACTGGCCACCTTCACCTCCCCCGACGCGCTGCCCGGCGCCTTCGACCGGGCCCAGCTGACCGCGCACGCGCTCGGCGGCGCCGGGCTGGTGATCGCCGGAATGACGGCGGTCACCCCGGAGGGCCGGGCCACCGACCACTGCCCGGGCCTGTGGAACGACCGGCAGGAGGAAGCCTGGCGCGAACTCGTCGCCGCGGTCCGGGCGGTGAGCGGCACCCCGCTCGGGATCCAGCTCACCCACGCCGGACGGCGGGCGGCCACCTCCGTACCGGGACCGGACGGGATCGGCCGTTCCCTGGGCGCGGACGGCTGGCCGCTGCTGGCCGCCTCGCCGCTGCCCTGGGACGCCGACAGTCCGCCGCCGCACGAGGCAAACCAGATCGAGCTCGCCGCCGTGGTGGCGGACTTCGCGGCCGCCGCCGAACGGGCCGCGCGGATCGGCTTCGAGGTGCTGGAGCTCCAGTTCGGCCACGGCCACCTGCTCTCCGGCTTCCTGTCCCCGCTCACCAACCGGCGCGCCGACCGCTACGGCGGCCCGCTCGCCCAGCGGCTGCGGCTGCCGCTGGAGGTGCTGGCGGCGGTCCGCGCGGTCTGGCCCGCCGGGCGGCCGCTGCTGGTGCGGATCTCGGCGAGCGACTGGGCGCCGGGCGGCACCACCGAGGCCGAGGCCGTCGCCCTCTGCCGGGCCCTCGGGGACGGCGGGGCGGACGCGGTGGACGTCTCCACCGGCGAGGTGGTGGCGCACCAACGGCCGCCGTACGGACGCGGCTACCAGACGCCGTTCGCCGAACTGGTGCGCGCGGGCACCGGCCTGCCCACCGTCGCGGTCGGCGCCATCTCCGGGCACGACGACGCCAACTCGGTGCTGCTGGCGGGGCGGGCCGACCTGGTCGCGGTGGGCCGGGCCCAACTGCACGACCCGCTTTGGACGTTGCATGCCGCCGCCGAGCAGGGGTACACCGGTCCCGGTGCCCGTTGGCCCGGGCCGTGGGCGGCGGGCAGCCGGCGCCCGCCCGGTCCTGGCTCCGACCGGGTGGCGCCCCGGCTGCGACTGGTGCGAGAGCCCGAGCCGCCGGTGCACCGCCGCTGGCGCCCCGACGCCGACAACGCCGGCCACCCGGGCCGGGCCGACCGCACCGAGGAGGAACGATGACCGAGCCCGTCGCCGCCGCGCTGCGGCGCCCACGCTTCACCGCGGCCGCCGTCCAGGCTTCGCCCGTCTTCCTGGACCCCGCCGCCACCGTGGCCAAGGCGGTCGCCCTGATCCACGAGGCGGCCGAGCACGGGGCCACCCTGGTGGTCTTCCCCGAGGTGTTCGTCCCCGGCTACCCGTACTGGAACTGGACCATGAACCCGGTCCAGGGCTCGCCCTGGTACGAGCGCCTCTACCGCGCCTCGGTGGACGTGCCGGGCCCGTACGTCGACGCGCTGCGCGCCGCCGCCCGCCGGGCCGGCGTGGTGCTGGTGATCGGCGTCAACGAGCGCGGCCGGCACAGCCTCGGGGTGCTGTACAACACCGTGCTGGTGATCGACGCCGACGGCGAACTGCTCAGCGTGCACCGCAAGCTGGTCCCCACCTGGGCCGAGAAGCTGACCTGGACCCCGGGCGACGGCAGCACACTCCGGGTCCACGACACCGCCGTCGGCCCGCTCGGCGCGCTGGCCTGCGGCGAGAACACCAACCCGCTGGCCCGGTTCACCCTCCTCGCGCAGGGCGAACTCGTGCACGCGGCCTGCTACATCGCGCTACCGGTCGCCCCCGAGGACTACGACATGGCGGAGGCGATCGCGCTGCGCGCCGCCGCGCACTGCTTCGAGGGCAAGGTCTTCACCGTGGTCTCCTGCTCGACGGTCTCCCCGGAGATCGTCGACGCCGTCGCCGGCGAGGACCAGCAGCTGCGCAAGCAACTCTCCCGCCCGCGCAGCGCGTTGTCCGGGATCTTCGGCCCCGACGGGCGCGCGGTGACCGAGCCGCTGGTGGACGAGGAGGGGATCGTCTACGCCGAGATCGACCTCGGCCGCTGTGTCCAGCCCAAGCAGATGCACGACATCGTCGGCCACTACAACCGCTTCGACGTCTTCCGGCTGCACGTGGACAACCGCCCGCTGCGGCCGCTGACCCTTCCCGAACCGCCCCCGAAGGAGGAGGAATGACCGACTACGACGACGACCGGCTCGGCCGCGCCCGGGTCACGGACAGCCCCGAACTCGCGGCCTACTACGAGGAGCTGGCCAAGGTCGACGCGGGCGCGCTGTGGACCGTGGCGAACAAGATCGAGCCCTGGTACCCGCAGCCCCGGTCGGTGCCGGTGCTCTGGCGCTACGCCGACCTGCGTCCGCTGGTCCGCAAGGCGCTGCCGCTGGTCCGGGCCGACGACGCCGGCCGACGAGTGGTCATGCTGGTCAACCCCGGCCGCCGCGAACTCAGCGCCGCCGTCGGCCTGCTGTACACCGGCCTGCAGATCATGGGCCCGGGCGAGGCGATGACCGCGCACCGCCACCAGGCGTCCGCGCTGCGCTTCGTGCACGAGGGCACCGGCGCCTGGACGATCGTCGACGGCCAGAAGCTCAAGGTCGGCCCGCGGGACTTCGCGATCACGCCCAACGGCGCCTGGCACGAGCACGGCAACGAGTCCGAGGACGCCCCGGTGATCTGGCAGGACGGCCTGGACATCCCGCTGGTCAACATGCTCGACGCCAACTTCTACGAGGTCCACCCCGAGCTGCACCAGCGCCCCGGACCGGTGGCCAACTCCTCGCTGCTCACCTACGGCGGCAACCTGCTGCCGTACGGCGTCGAGAAGTGGACCCGGCCGTACTCGCCGCTGCTCGGCTGGCCCTGGGAGCCCAGCTACCACGCCCTCACCCGACTCGCCCGCGCCACCGAGGGCTCGCCCTGGGACGGGGTGATCATGGAGTACACCAACCCGGTCACCGGCGGATCGGTGATGCCCACCATGGGCGCCCACCTCCAGCTGCTGCGGCCCGGCCAGGCCACCCGGGCCCACCGGCACACCGGCTCGGTGGTCTACACGGCCGCCAAGGGACGGGGCGTCTCGGTGATCGCGGGCCACCGCTTCGGCTGGCAGCAGGGCGACATCTTCGTGGTGCCGTCCTGGGCCTGGCACGAGCACGCGAACCTCGACCCCGGCGAGGACGCCTGCCTGTTCTCCTTCAACGACTTCCCGGTGATGCACTCGCTCGGCCTGTACCGCGAGGAGCCCTACCCGGAGCACGACGGGCACCAGCCCACCATCACCCCGTGACCAGGAGCCCCCGACCATGCGGCTGTTGACCTACTGCGTCCCCGGCGACGACACCCCCCGCCCCGGCGCCCTGCTGGCCGGGGACCGGGTCGCCGACCTGTCCGCCCTCGCCTCCGCCGCCGGCGTCCGGCTGCCCCCCGACCTGCTGGGCCTGGTCGCGGGCGGCGAACCGGCCCTCGCCGCCGTCCGCGAACTGCTCACCGACGCGGCGGTCGAGGGTGCCGCGATCCGCCCGCTCGCCGAGGTGTCCCTGCGCGCCCCGCTGCGGCCCGGCAAGATCGTCGGGGTCGGGCTGAACTACGTCGAGCACGTCGCCGAGTCGCACCGAACCCTCGACACCGAGCGCGAACTGCCCGACCGGCCGGTGCTGTTCAGCAAACCCGCCACCGCCGTCACCGGCCCCGGCCAGCCGATCCTGCACAACGCCGAACTCACCGATCAGCTCGACTGGGAGTGCGAACTCGCCGTCGTCATCGGCACGCCCGCCTTCCGGGTGGCCGAGGCCGACGCGCTGCGGCACGTCTTCGGCTACAGCATCGTCAACGACGTCAGCGCCCGCGACCAGCGCCGCTCCGGCCAGTGGTTCTTCTCCAAGGGCCAGGACAGCTACGCGCCGTTCGGCCCGGTCGTGGTCACCGCCGACGAGATCCCCGACCCGCAGCGACTGGACCTGTCCCTGCGGGTCAACGGCGAACTGCGGCAGGACTCCAACACCCGCCACATGCTGTTCGGCATCGCCCGGCTGATCGCCGACATCTCCTCCGGCGTCACCCTGGAACCCGGCGACGTCATCGCCACCGGCTCGCCGTCCGGCGTCGGCGCCGGGATGGTGCCCCCACGGTTCCTCCGGCCCGGCGACCTGGTCGAGGCCACCGTCGAGGGGATCGGCACCCTCGCCAACCCCGTGGTCGACGCCCGCTGACCGGCCGCCCACCCCCGCAGAGGAGCCCACCCCGATGACCACCAGCTACCGGATAGGCCAGATCGTCCCGAGCTCCAACGTCACCATGGAGACCGAGGTCCCGGCCCTGCTGCGGGCCCGCGAGCGGGTCGCGCCCGAGCGCTTCACCTTCCACTCCAGCCGGATGCGGATGACCCGGGTCACGCCCGAACAACTGCGCGCCATGGACGCCGAGTCCGACCGCTGCGCCGCCGAACTCGCCGACGCCCGGGTCGATGTGCTCGGCTACGCCTGCCTGGTCGCGGTGATGGCCACCGGCCCCGGCTACCACCGGGAGGCCGAGCAGCGGCTGCACCGGCGCACCGTCGAGAACGGCGCCGCCGCGCCCGTGGTCACCAGCGCCGGCGCGCTGGTGACCGGGCTGCACACGCTCGGCGCCCGGAAGGTCGCCGTCGTCACCCCCTACCTGCGCCCGCTGGCCCGCACCGTCGTCGACTACCTCGGCCACGAGGGCATCGAGGTGGTCGACTTCGCGGCCCTGGAGATCGCCGACAACCTCGACGTCGCCGCCCACGACCCGGCGAAGCTGCCGAGCATCGCGGCCGGCCTCGCGCACAGCCGGGCCGACGCGGTGGTGCTGTCCGCCTGTGTGCAGATGCCCTCGCTGTCGGCGATCGAGGAGGCCGAGCAGCGGCTCGGCAAGCCGGTCGTCTCGGCGGCCGTCTGCACCACCCACCAGCTGCTGCGCGCCCTCGGCCTGCCGGCCTTCGCCCCCGGCGCGGGCCACCTGCTCTCCGGCGCGTTCGCGGAGGTCTGAACGGAACCGGCCCCCGGGCGGGGCACCCGCCCCGTCCCGGACCGCCCCGTCCCGGACCGCCCCGTCCGGGTGCCGCCGCTATGATCACCACGAGCCGTCGGGAGGAGATCCGGATGACCGAGAGCACGCCCCGGCCGAGCTCGCTGATCCACACCGTCTACGGCGAGTTCGTCCGCCGCCTCGGCGGCTGGATATCCATCGCCGACCTGATCGCCCTGATGGCCGAGCTGGACGTCGACGCACCCGCCGTCCGATCGGCCATCTCCCGTCTCAAGAAGGCCGGCACGCTGCTCCAGGAGCGCGGCGGCGGAACCGGCACCGGCTACCGCCTCTCCCCCACGATGGGCCCGGTGTTCGAGGAGGGGGACCGCCGGATCTTCCGCAGCCTGGAGCCCGCCGAACTCGCCGACGGCTGGGTGGTGGCCGTCTTCTCCGTCCCCGAGTCCGCCCGCGCCCACCGCCACACCCTGCGCTCCCGGCTCAGCTGGCTCGGCTTCGGCAACGCCGCCCCCGGCGTCTGGCTGGCGCCCGCCCGGGTCCTGCCCGACGCCAGGCGCCTGCTCGAACGCCTCGGCCTGGACGCGTACGTCCACCTCTTCCTCTCCGCCGAGTACGCCGGCTTCACCGACCTGCGCACCGCCGTCGCCGCCTGGTGGGACTTCCCCGCCATCGAGGGCCGGTACGCCGACTTCACCGACGCCTGGCAGCCCGTGCTCGCCTCCCGCGCCGGCAGCCCCGACCCCGCACCGGCCGCGGCGTTCCGCGACTACGTCCCGATGCTCACCCAGTGGCGGCGGCTGCCCTACCTGGACCCCGGCCTGCCCGCCCCGCTGCTGCCGCCCGACTGGAACGCCGTCGCGGCCCGGACCGTCTTCACCGGACTCCACTCGCTGCTCGCCGGACCGAGCCTGCGCCACGTCGAAGAGGTCACCGGGCTGGTGACCGCCGCCCACCACCGCCAGGAGCCGTGATGACCCCGCAGCCCCACCGGCCCGACCCGACCGACCCGACCGACCTGGCCCCGGCCGACCTGCTGGTGCGCGCGGCCGCGGTGCACACCCTCGTCCCCGGCGAGCCGCCGCGGCGCGCCGTCGCCGTCACCGGCGGCCGGATCACCGCCCTGGCCGCCGAGCCGCACGGCCTGGACGGGCTGATCGGCCCCGCCACCGAGGTCGTCGACGCGCCCGGCGCGACCGTGCTCCCCGCCTTCGACGACTCCCACACCCATCTGATCCTCGCCGGGCACAGCGTGCACGGCGTGCCCGTCCACCGCGCCGACGACCTGGCCGGGTTCCTCGCCCTGGTCCGCGAAAGCGCCGCCACCACCCCCGCCGGGCAGTGGATCACCACCACCGTCAACTGGCAGGAGGTCAACCTCGCCGAGCAACGGATGCCCACCACCGAGGAGTTGGACACCGCCACCGACCGCCACCCGGTGCTGGTCCGCCGCGGCGCCTACAACATGGTGCTCAACTCGGCCGCGCTGCGGCTCGCCGGCATCACCGCCGCCACCCCCGACCCGCCCGGCGGCGTGATCGAGCGCGACGACGAGGGCAACCTCACCGGCCGCCTGATCAACAAGGCGATCGAGCTCGCCGAGCGCGTCCTGCCCAGGCCCGCGCTCGCCGAACGGATCGACGGACTGCGCGCCGCCTCCGCCGCCTACGCCGCCACCGGCATCGGGACCGTCCGCGACTGCCTCGTCCCGGTCGAGGACCTCGACGTGCTGCGCGCCGCCCGCGGCGAGGGCGCCCTCGCCGTCCGGGTCCGGGCGCTGGTCTCCGGCTTCGCCGTCCGCACCCCCGAGGAGGTGGACGCCCTGCTCGACCGGGTCGAGGACTGGCGGGCCGCCGGCCACGAGGACGACCGGCTCTCGGTCTGGGGAGTGAAGTTCGGCATCGACGGCGGCTTCGAGGCGGGCGCCCTGGAGGAGCCCTACCAGGGACAGCCCTGCTACCACGGCCGGCTGCTGTGGGAGCCGAAGGAACTGGCCGAGGCCGTCGACCGGGTGGTCGGGCGCGGACTGCGGGTCGGCGTGCACGCCTGGGGCGACCGCGGCCTGCGCACCCTGCTCGACGTCTTCGAGGAGGTGCTCGCGGGCCGCCCCGGACTGCCCGCCGGCACCCTGGTCGTGGAGCACGGCGGGCTCGCCCGGGCCGACCAGCGGGCCCGGGCCGTCGCCCTCGGCATCCCGGTCACCGTGCAGCACCCGCTGCTGCACGACGGCGCCCCCACCCAGCGGCGGGCCTGGGGCGAGGAGCGCACCGCGGCGCTGTTCCCGCTGCGCGAATGGCTCGACGAGGGCGCGCAGCTGGCCGCCGGTTCGGACTTCCCGGTCGGCCCGTACGGCGCGATGCTGTCCGTCTGGGGCATGACCACCCGGGCCACCGTGGCCGGGGTGGTCGGGCCCGAGCACGCGATCGGGCGGTCGGAGGCGATCGCCCTGCACACCTCGGCGGCGGCCCGGCTGACCGGGGAGAGCGGGGACCGGGGCACCCTGCGGCCCAGCGCGTTCGCCGATCTGACCCTGTGGCCCAGCGATCCGCTGACCTGCCCGGTCGAGGAGCTGCGGGGGCTGCTGCCGGACCGCACGGTGGTCGGCGGGCGCACGGTGCACCGGCGCTGAGGCGCGTCGGCGTACGGTCGTCGACACGGGGTCGTCGGTCCGCGGCCGTCGGTCCGCAGCAGTCCATCCGCGGACGTCAGTCCGCAGCCGTCGGCGCGGGGCCGTCGATCGGCCGCACCTCCTGGAGCAGGCCCCAGGTGAAGTCCGCCGTCAGCGCCCGCGGGCGGCCCCGCGCGTCCGGCGCGGTGAAGTCCAGCCGGAACCGGTTCGGCGCGCTGCCCTCGCGCGGCACCGCGGGCGGGAACGCCGCGCCCAGGTCCGCCACCACACAGCTCCACGGGCCCAGGTCGTCGAGCGTGCGGAGCACCGGCGGCGGGGTGTCCGGCGCGCGCACCAGCCAGGCGTTCAGCACCGGCGCGCCCGCCTCGGCGGGACCGGCCAGGACCTCGAACCGCAACCCGGGCCAGAGCGGCAGCGCCCACTGCCGGGCGGAACAGGCGAGGTCCCCGATCCTCCGCGCCACCACCGCCTCCGGCGGACCGAGCACCGCGCCGTAGCGCCGCCCGCCGCCCGGGGATCCGGGCGCCCTGAGCATCGCCTGCCAGCGCTTGTTCGCCTCCCGCATCCCCGCCCGGGTCTCCCCCAGCCGACGGACGGCGTCCTCGACCAGGTCTGGCCGGAAGTCCGCCATCCGTCGCAGCAGGACCAGTTGGAACTCCGTCACTCCGAACCCGTGCACCCAGGCAGGCTACCGGGCGGACCGCCCCGACCCGGCCGGGCGGGAGCGTCGGTCAGCCGGTGTCGCCGGGCCGGGTCGGGTACGGCGCGAAGGTGCTGCTGTGCTCGTCCACCGCGAGCGGGCGGCCGATCGACGGGGCGGAGCGCTGCGGGCAGGCCGCCCGTTCACAGACCTTGCAGCCGAGTCCGATCGGCGTGGCCGCCGCCTCGTCGGTGAGGTCGAGTCCGGCCGAGTACACCAGCCGCGGGGCGTGCCGCAGTTCGCACCCCAGCCCCAGGGCGAAGGTCTTGCCGGGGCGCCCCCAGCCGCCGGGCGAACGGGTGACGGCGCGGGCGGTCCACAGGTAGCGGCGGCCGTCCGGCATCGCGGCCACCTGGACGTGCACCCGGCCCGGGGCGGCGAAGGTCTCGTAGACGTTCCACAGCGGGCAGGTACCGCCGGTGCGGGAGAAGTGGAAGTCGGTGGCGGACTGCCGCTTGGACACGTTGCCCGCCCGGTCGACCCGGACGAAGGAGAACGGCACCCCGCGCAGCGCGGGCCGCTGCAGGGTGCTGAGCCGGTGGCAGACGGTCTCGTGGCCGACCGAGAAGTGGTCGGCGAGATGCTCCAGGTCGTAGCGGGACGTCTCCGCCTCGTCGTGGAACACCCGGTAGGGCAGCACCAGCGCGGCGGCGAAGTAGTTCGCCAGGCCGATCCGGGTGAGCGCGAGCGCCGGGGCGCCCTCCGGGCCGTCCTGCGCGGCGAGTCCGGTGAGCAGCGCGTCGTGTTCCAGGTAGCCGAGCTGGGTGGCGAGCCGGAACGCCTGCTGGCCGGGCCGCAGCCGGGGCGAGAGGTACAGGGTGCGGCCGACCGGGTCGAAGTGGTGCAGCCGGTCGTCCTTCCCGCCCGGTCCGGTGCTCACCCGGACGGAGTGCGTCTCGGCGAGCCGGTCGGTCAGCGCGGTCCGCACCCGGCCCCGGCGGACCCCGATCCGCGTCGCCAACTCCTCTGCGGCCCGGTCGAGTTCGTCGACGTAGTTGGCCCGGCGGTAGAAGAACTCGCGGACCTGCTCGTGCGGGGTGCCGGCCTCGGTGAGGCCCGCCGCCGGGCCGCGGTCCTCGGCGAGGACGGCGAGCCGCTCGGCGGCGGTGCGGCGCCGGCGGTCCACGTCGAGCAGCAGCGCGGCCACCGCGGGCAGCCGCTGGGCCAGCTCGGCGAGGTCCCCGGCGGTGACCCGCCCGGCGGCGACCTCCTCGCCCAGGGAGTCACGCAGTTCGGCGGTGAGCCGGGCGGTGTCGGGCGGGGCGAAGTAGCCGGCCTCCACGCCGAACGCCTCCGTGAGCCGCAGCAGGACGGGGACGGTCAGCGGGCGGGCGTCGTGCTCCAACTGGTTGAGGTAGCTGGGTGAGAGGTCGAGCAGCCGGGCGAGCGCGGCCTGGCTGAGGCCGCGTTCCTCGCGCAGCCGGCGCAGCCGCGCCCCGGCGAAAGTCCTGCCCATGTGTCCCGGCCTCCCTGGTCGACGGGCGCCCACCCTAGCCGTTCGGGTCCGTCCCGGTCTTCGCAACCTTCGCCGATTCGCGGTTCCTCCTTCGCAGAACGTGGCATCCGTCCAGCGGTGACGGCACCACTGCCGACCTGCCAGAGTCGGACCGCGGCCGGGTCCCGAACCCGGACCACGCCGACCGACCTCCACAAGAAGCCTGTTGGCGCCGGTCCCCGGCGGATCCACGTCCCGCGGTGCAGCACCGCCCGCCCGGCACCCCGGCCGCACCCGCCGTCCTGGTGGCGGACATCACAACCTTCGCGGCGCACCTCTCACAGCACCATCCACCACAGCACACGGCAACGAGCCCGGGAGCGGATCACCATGACCGAGTCGGTACGGCGGCAGCAGGAGCGGAACGCGGCGGAACTGGCCGCCCGGTGGGCATCCGACCCGCGCTGGGCGGGCATCGAGCGCAGCTACACGGCGGCGGACGTGGTCCGCCTGGCCGGGTCGGTCCGCGAGGAGCACACCCTCGCCCGGCGCGGCGCCGAGCGCCTGTGGCGGCAGTTGCACGAGCAGGACTACGTGCACGCCCTCGGCGCGCTCACCGGCGGCCAGGCCGTCCAGATGGTGAAGGCCGGACTGAAGGCGATCTACCTGTCCGGCTGGCAGGTCGCGGCGGACGCCAACCAGGCCGGGCAGACCTACCCCGACCAGAGCCTGTACCCCGCCGACTCGGTGCCGAAGGTGGTGCGCCGGATCAACAACGCGCTGCTGCGCGCCGACCAGATCGACGCCGCCGAGGGCACCGACGGCGGCCCGGACTGGCTGGTGCCGATCGTCGCCGACGCGGAGGCCGGCTTCGGCGGCCCGCTGAACGCCTTCGAGCTGACCAAGGGCATGATCGCGGCCGGTGCGGCGGGCATCCACTACGAGGACCAGCTCGCCTCCGAGAAGAAGTGCGGCCACCTGGGCGGCAAGGTGCTCGTCCCCACCGCGCAGCACGTCCGCACCCTCAACTCGGCCCGGCTCGCGGCCGACATCGCCGACGTGCCGACCCTGATCGTCGCCCGTACCGACGCGCTCGCGGCCAACCTGCTCACCACCGACGTCGACGAGCGCGACGCCCGCTTCTGCACCGGTGAGCGCACCGCCGAGGGCTTCTACCGGGTCGAGCCCGGCATGGCCCCGGTGATCTCCCGGGGTCTGGCCTTCGCCCCGTACGCGGACCTGATCTGGGTGGAGACCGGCACCCCGGACCTGGCCCAGGCCCGGGAGTTCGCCGAGGCGATCAAGGCCGAGTACCCGGACAAGATGCTCGCCTACAACTGCTCGCCGTCCTTCAACTGGAAGGCCGCGCTGGACGACGACCGGATCGCCAAGTTCCAGCGGGAGCTGGGCGCGATGGGCTACCGCTTCCAGTTCATCACCCTGGCCGGCTTCCACGCGCTCAACCACTCGATGTTCCAGCTCGCGCGCGGCTACGCCGAACACGGCATGACCGCCTACGTCGACCTCCAGGAGGCCGAGTTCGCGGCCGTGCCCGACGGCTACACCGCCGTCAAGCACCAGCGCGAGGTCGGCACCGGGTACTTCGACCAGGTCTCCACCGCGCTCAACCCGAACGCCGAGACGCTCGCCCTGACCGGTTCCACCGAGGCCGAGCAGTTCCACTGACCCACCCCGGCGGCCTCGTCGGGGACGAGCCGCCGTCCACCCCACGCCCGGGACCCCGTTGAGGGACGGGGCCCCGGGCGCCGTCCACCTGCCTCCTGGAGAACCCGGATGAGCCAGCCCAGCCGCATCGACGTCCTCGGCGAGCACGAGGACCGCTTCGACGAGATCCTCACCCCCGAGGCGCTCGCCTTCGTCGCCCGCCTGCACCTCCCCTTCGCGGCCCGCCGCACCGCACTGCTCGCCGAGCGGCGGCGCCGGGCCGAGGCCCTCGCCGCCGGCGGCACCCTGGACTTCCTCCCGGAGACCCGCGCCGTCCGCGAGGACCCGAACTGGCGGGTCGCGGGCGCGGGTCCGGGCCTCGACGACCGCCGGGTGGAGATCACCGGCCCGCCCGAGCGCCGGATGGCCGTCAACGCGCTCAACTCCGGTGCCAGGGTGTGGCTCGCCGACTTCGAGGACGCCACCTCCCCCACCTGGCACAATCTCGTCACCGGCCAGCTCAACCTGATGGACGCGATCGAACGCCGGATCGACGACACCACCGCCGCGGGCAAGCGGTACTTCGTCGGGGACGACCCGGCGACCATCGTGGTCCGCCCGCGCGGCTGGCACCTGGACGAGGCCCACCTGCTGATCGACGGCCGCCCGGCGATCGCCGCCCTGGTCGACTTCGGCCTCTATCTCTTCCACTGCGGCCGCCCGCAGATCGCGGCCGGCTCCGGCCCCTACTTCTACCTCCCCAAGCTGGAGAACCATCTGGAGGCCCGGCTCTGGAACGACGTGTTCACCGTCGCCCAGGCCGAGTTGGGCATCCCCCACGGCACGATCCGGGCCACCGTCCTGATCGAGACCATCACCGCCGCGTTCGAGATGGACGAGATCCTGTACGAGCTGCGCGAGCACGCCGCCGGGCTCAACGCCGGCCGCTGGGACTACCTGTTCAGCCTGATCAAGAACTTCGCCCACCACGGCCCCCGGTTCGTCCTCCCGGACCGCGCCTCCGTCACCATGACCCAGCCGTTCCTGCGCGCCTACACCGACCTGCTGGTGCGCACCTGCCACCGGCGCGGCGCGCACGCCATCGGCGGCATGGCCGCCGCGATCCCCCAGCGCGACCCGGACGCCAACGAGGCGGCCCTCACCCGGGTCCGCGCCGACAAGGAACGCGAGGCCGGCGACGGCTTCGACGGCTCCTGGGTGGCCCACCCGGGGCTGGTCGGCACCTGCCGCACCGCCTTCGACGCCGTGCTCGGCGAACGGCCGCACCAGCTCGACCGCCGCCGCGAGG
The DNA here is from genome assembly GCF_044764505.1 of Kitasatospora sp. NPDC094019. Lineage (NCBI taxonomy): Bacteria > Bacillati > Actinomycetota > Actinomycetes > Kitasatosporales > Streptomycetaceae > Kitasatospora > Kitasatospora sp. NPDC094019. The sequence goes on along the minus strand of NZ_JBIWIF010000002.1, from coordinate 83,106 downwards.
ACGTCGAGGTCACCGCCGCCGACCTGCTCGGCGTCCACCGGCTCACGGTCGGGCTGCCGACCGAACAGGGCGTGCGCGCCAACGTCGCCGTCGCCCTGCGCTACCTCACCGCCTGGCTCGGCGGCACGGGCTCGGTCGCCGTGTTCGGCCTGATGGAGGACGTCGCCACCGCCGAGATCGCCCGCTGCCAGCTCTGGCAGTGGCAGCACCACTGCACCCGGCTCGCCGGTGGCTCACTGGCCAGCCCGGACCTCGTGCGACGGCTGATCGACCGGGAACGGTCCACCCTGCTCGCCGAGGGCACCGACCCGGGGCTGCTGGACGACGCGACGCGGATCCTCGCCGACACCGCCCTCGGCCCCGAACTCCCGGCCTTCCTCACCACCGAGGCGTACGCCCGCCACCTCGTCCGCACCACCGCACCGGCCGTCTGACACCGCCGCGGCCGTGCGCCGCCGCCCCGGCCGTGCGACACCGCCGCCGTCCGACACCGCGGCCGTCCGACACCGCCCCGGAAGGGAACGCCATGAACGACATCCGACGGGTCGCCGTCGTCGGCGCCGGGCAGATGGGCTCCGGCATCGCCGAGGTCTTCGCCCGCGCCGGTCTGGACACCATCGTCTGCGAACACGGATCCGCCGCCCTGCGCGCCGCCCGCGCCCGCATCGACCGCTCCCTGCACCGCGCCGTCGACCGCGGCCGGCTCACCGAGCGGCAGCGCACCGACACCTGGGCCCACCTGCTGTTCGCCGACGACCTCGAAGCCCTGGCCGACCGCCAGCTCGTGGTCGAGGCCGTGGTCGAGGACGAGCGCGTCAAGGCCGACGTCCTCGGCGCCCTGGACAAGGTGCTCGCCGCCGACGACGCTGTCCTCGCCACCAACACCTCCGCCATCCCGGTCACCCGCCTCGGTATCGCCACCGGCCGGGCCGCCCACGTCCTCGGCCTGCACTTCTTCAACCCGGCGCCGGTGATGCCCCTGGTCGAACTGGTCGCCTCCCTGCACACCGACCCGACCGTGCTCGACCGGGTGGAGACCTTCGCCCGCGAGACCCTCGGCAAGCACGTCGTCCGCTCCCGCGACCGCGCCGGATTCGTCGTCAACGCCCTGCTGATCCCCTACCTCCTCTCCGCGATCCGCCTCGCCGAGGCCGGCCACGCCACCGCCCAGGACATCGACACCGGCATGGTCCACGGCTGCGCCCACCCCATGGGTCCGCTCCGACTCGCCGACCTCATCGGCCTCGACACCGTCCAGGCCATCGCCCGCTCCCTCTACGCCGAGTACAAGGAACCCCTCTACGCGCCCCCGCCCCTCCTCACCCGCATGGTCGAAGCCGGCCTCCTCGGCCGCAAGACCGGCCGCGGCTTCCACACCCACCGCACGGACTGACCCCGCCTCCGCCCGCCCTCCCCCGCCGGGCCGCCCCGGAGGGGCCCGGGGTACCCGTTTGGTCCGCGCCGACCTCGACCGGGCAGAATCGGCGGCATGCGGCACATCTACGTCATCGGCATCGGTGCGGGCGACCCGGACCACCTCACTCTGCAGGCGGTCAAGGCCATCGCCCGCACCGACGTGTTCCTCCTCCTCGACAAGAACGAGCAGCGGCAGGACCTCATGCGGCTGCGCCGGGAGATGATCGGGGAGCACGCCCGCCCCGGTCACCGGGTGGTCGAGGTGCCGGACGCCGAGCGCGACCGGACCACCCCGGCCTACACCGAGGCCGTCGAGGACTGGCGGCGGCGCCGGGCCGAGCTGGTCGGCCGGCTGATCGCCGAGGAACTGGGCCCGGACGGCACCGGCGCGCTGCTGGTCTGGGGCGACCCGAGCCTCTACGACAGCGTGACCGCCGTCCTCGACGAGGTGCTGGCCGCCGAACCCGGCGCGTTCGGCTACGAGGTGGTGCCGGGGATCAGCAGCGTCTCGGTACTCGCCGCCCGGCACCGCACCACCCTCACCCGGGTCGGCCGGCCGGTGCGGATCACCACCGCGCGCCGGCTCGCCGCCGAGGGTTTCCCGCCGGGGGCCGAGGACACGGTGGTGATGCTGGACGGCAGGGCCGCCTTCGAGCGGATCGACCCCGAGGGCGTGCACATCCACTACGGCGCCTACCTGGGCGGCGAGGACGAGATCCTGGTGTCCGGTCCGCTCGGCGAGCGGGCGCCGGAGATCGCCCGGCTGCGGGCCGAGGCCCGCGAGCGCAAGGGGTGGATCATGGACACCTATCTGCTGCGCCGCACCGAGGACTGATCCCTCGCCCGCCCGGCCCACGGCGGGCCGGGCGGGACCGGGCGGACGGATCAGCCGGCGGGTTCCTCACCCCGGAAGAAGGCGAGCATCCTCCGGGCGGCGTCCGGCCGCCTCAGCACCGCCTGCATCTCCGTGGACATCCGGGCGGCAGCGGCGGTGCGCTCGAACATCTCCCGTTCGTACTGCTCGACGCCGGCGGGGAGGTCGTCCGGGTGCGCGGCCAGCGCGAGACCGAGCAGCGCGCCGTCGAGCAGCGCCATGTTGGCGCCCTGCCCCACCGGGGGCATCAGGTGCGCGGCGTCGCCCACCAGGGTCACGCCCGGCGTCGACGGCCAGGTCAGGCCGACCGGGAGCGTGGTGATCGCCCGCGGCACGATCGCGTCGTCGCAGGCCGCGATCAGCGCGGTGACGCGCGGGTCCCAGCCGGGGAGCAGCTCGATCAGCCGCGCCCGGGCGGCGGCCGGGTCGTCGAACGGGATCCCGCTGGTGGCGAGCCAGTCCTCGGTGGTGTCGTAGAAGCCGAGGCCGATGCGGACCCGCCCGTCCCCGTTGCGCTGCGCCGCCAGGGACAGCCCGTCGCCGAGCACCCAGTAGGTGCCGCGGCCGACCATCGCAGCCAGGTCGGGGCGCGTGCGGTCGATGTCGGGGATGCCGACCTCGACCACGTTGTGGCCGGTGTGTGCCGGCCGGGCGTCGGTGAGCAGCGCGCGGACCCTGGAGTTCGCGCCGTCCGCGCCGACCAGCAGGTCGTAAGGCGCGCTGCCGCCGTCGGCGAAGCGCAGCAGGCCGCTGTCGGCGGATTCGAACGCCTGCCCCCAGCGCACCACGCCCTCGGGGAGGGAGTCGAGCAGCAGGTCGCGCAGGTCGGCGCGGTCGACCTCGGGCCGCGCGAGCGGGGCGTCGTCGGGCGTGTCCTCCTGGAGCAGCAGGGTGCCGTCCGGCTCCAGCAGGCGCATGTCCTGGCCCTCGCCCCGGGCGATCGCGAAGAACTCGTCGATCAGGCCGGCCTCGCGCAGCGCCCGCTGGCCGGAGTGGATGTCGAGCATGCCGCCCTGGGCGCGCGCACGGCGCGACGGCTCCCGTTCGTGGACGACGCAGTCCAGGCCGTTCACGTGCAGCACCCGGGCGAGCGCCAGCCCGCCGAGGCCGGCTCCGACGATGGCGATGGTCATGACCGTCTCCCCTTCGACAGACCTTCGGCATGCCTTCGGACACCTCCGGCACGCCCGATACACCGTATTGGTCGATACACTGTATCCCCTGCTGCGATGTATGGTGAGCGGCATGTTGGTGTGGGAGCGGCCGGAGCCGGAGAATCGACCCGTGCCGGCCCCGCTGAGCCGGGAGCGGATCGTCCGGACGGCGATCGGACTGGCCGACGCCGACGGCCTGGAGGCGGTGTCGCTGCGCAAGGTCGCCACCGCGCTGGACGTCCGTCCGATGCGGCTGTACGGCTACATCGCCAGCAAGGACGAGTTGCTCGATCTGATGGTCGACGCCGTCCACGCCGAGATCCGGCCGACCGGCGAGCACTGGCGGGAGGTGCTCCGGACCCATGCCGAAGCCACTCGCCGCGCCGCCCACGAGCACGAGTGGCTCGCCGACCTGCTGGGCGGCCGGCCCCAGCTCGGACCGCAGGCGCTGGCCGCCGGGGAGACCCTGGTCGCCGCCCTCGGCGGCCTCCACGTGGACGCCGTCATGCCGGTGGTCGCCGCCGTCAAGGCGTACGTGGTCGGCGCGGTGCGCCGGGAGATCGCCGAACGGCGGGCCGAGCGGGCCACCGGGACGGACGAGAAGCAGTGGCAGGCCGAACTCGGGCCCTACCTGGAACGCACCTTCGCCACCGGCCGCTTCCCCGCACTGGCCACGGTGGTGCGCGATGCCGCCCACCACGACGCCGACCACACCTTCCGGATCGGCCTCGCCTACCTCCTGGACGGCATCGAGGCCCACGTCTCGCGGTGACGCGCACGGCCGCGACCGCGTCACGCGGTCGCGGCCGTGCGCGTCGGCCCCGGTCGGCGGAGGGAGTCCGGGCGGGACGCGATCAGTGGTGCTCGAACACCGGGGGGCGCTTCTCGGTGAAGGCGGCCATGCCCTCCTTCTGGTCGGCGGTGGCGAAGGTGGCGTGGAAGAGGCGGCGTTCGAAGCGGACGCCCTCGGCGAGGGTGGTCTCGAAGGCGCGGTTGACGCTCTCCTTCATCATGGTCGCCGCCGGGGCGGACATGGCGGCGATCGTGGTGGCGGTGGCGAGGGCCTCGTCGAGCAGACGGTCGGCCGGGACGACGCGGGAGACCAGGCCGGCCCGTTCGGCCTCCTCCGCGTCCATGGTGCGGCCGGTCAGACAGAGGTCCATGGCCTTGGCCTTGCCGATGGCTCGGGTGAGCCGCTGGGAGCCGCCGATGCCGGGGATGACGCCGAGCGTGATCTCGGGCTGGCCGAACTTCGCGGTGTCGGCGGCGATCAGGACGTCGCAGAGCATGGCCAGTTCGCAGCCGCCGCCGAGGGCGTACCCGGCCACGGCGGCGACGACGGGCTTGCGCAGGGCGCCGAAGCGGTCCCAGGCGGCGAACCAGTCGCCGAGGTAGGCGTCGACGAAGTCCAGGGACTGCATCTCCTTGATGTCGGCTCCGGCGGCGAAGGCACGATCGGAACCGGTGAGGACGACGGCGCCCACGTCGGGGTCGCGGTCGAACTCCGCCGCCGCCCGGACGACTTCGTTCATCAGCAGGGTGTTGAGGGCGTTCAGGGCCTTCGGCCGGTCCAGGGTGATCAGGCCCACTCGGCCGTGGCGCCCGACCCGGATCGTCTCGTGGCTCATGCGGTGTTCTCCCGAAGGGTGGTGATGATGGCCGAGAAGTCCCGTCCGGCGCCTTCGCCCTGGGCGAAGGCGGTGAACAACTCGGAGGCGCGGCGGCCGAGTTCGGCGGGGACGGCGGAGGCGTCGGCGGCGTCGGCGGCCAGGCCGAGGTCCTTGGCCATCAGGGCGGCCGCGAAGCCCGCCGGGTAGCCCCGGTTGGCGGGACTGGCCGGGACCGGGCCGGGGACGGGGCAGTTGCTGGTGAGCGCCCAGCACTGGCCGGAGGCGGTGGAGGCGACGTCGAAGAGTGCCTGGTGGCTCAGTCCGAGGCTCTCGCCGAGGACGAACGCCTCGGCGACCGCGATCATCGAGACGCCGAGGATCATGTTGTTGCAGATCTTCGCGGCCTGCCCGGTGCCGGACTCGCCGCAGTGCACCACCTTGCGTCCCATCGCCGCCAGCACCGGTTCGGCGGCGGCGAAGTCCTCCGCCGCGCCACCGACCATGAAGGTGAGGCTCGCCGCCTCGGCCCCCGGGACCCCGCCGGAGACCGGGGCGTCCAGGGCCCGGTGTCCGGCCGCCCGGGCGAGGTCCCGGGCGGTCCGGGCGTCACCGACCGCGATCGTGGAGCAGTCGACGAACAGCGCGTCCGTCGTCACGGCGGTCAACTCCCGGTAGACCTCCAGGACATGGCGTCCGGTCGGCAGCATGGTGAGCACCAGTTCGGCGTCCGCGACCGCCGCCGCGGCCGAGCCCGCGATCCGCACGCCGTGACCGGCCGCGCGTTCCCGGGCCTCGGGCGCCAGGTCGTGGCCGGTGACGGTGTGACCGGCCACGACCAGGTTGGCGGCCATCGGGCCGCCCATGTTTCCGAGTCCGACGAATCCGATCCGGTGGGTCACCAGCGCTCCAGGGGGGTGAGGTCGGCGAGGCCGAGTTCCCGCTCGCCCAGTGGGGCGAACCAGCGGGCCACGGCGGCGGGGTCGACGGCGTCCAGCGTGGCCGGACTCCAGTGCGGGGTGCGGTCCTTGTCGATGACCTGGGCCCGGATGCCCTCGGCCAGGTCCGGGGTGGCCAGGGCCGCGCAGGAGCTCCGGTACTCCTGGTCGAGCACCGCTTCGAGCGGGCCCAGGGCGCGGGCCCGGCGCAGCGCGGCGAGGGTCGCCTTGACGGCCGTCGGCGCGTTGGCGGTGATCCGGTCGGCCGCCTCCTTCGCCTCCGGTTCGCCGCTCGCGCCGAGCCGTTCGAGGATCTCCTCGACGGTGTCGGCCGCGTAGCAGCCGTCGATCCACTCCCGCTGCCGCTCCAGCCGGCCACCGGACGGCGGCGGCCCGACGTGCCGGGCGAGCGCGTCGTGGACGGTCGAGTCGGCGAGGTCGTCGAGCAGGGCGGGCAGTCGCGCGGACGGCACGAAGTGGTCGGCGAGGCCGCAGAGCAGCGCGTCCCCCGCACCGGCGGAGCCGGCGGTCAGGGCCAGGTGGGTGCCCAGTTCGCCGGGTGCCAGGGCGAGCAGATAGGTGCCGCCGACGTCGGGGACGAAGCCGATGCCCGCCTCGGGCATGGCGATCCTGGTGCGTTCGGTGACGATCCGGACGCTGCCGTGGGCGGACACGCCGACCCCGCCGCCCATCACGATGCCGTCCATCACGGCGACGTAGGGCTTGGGGTAGCGGGCGATCCTGGCGTTGAGGCGGTACTCGTCCCGCCAGAACTCCTCGACCTCGCGCGGGTCGCCGCCGGTCGCGGCGCGGTGGATGGCGACGATGTCGCCGCCGGCGCAGAAGGCCCGGTCGCCGGCGCCGGTGACGACGACGGTCGTGACCCGCGGGTCCGCCTCCCACGCGTCCAGCGCGGCGGAGATCCGCCGGACCATCCCGTGGGTGAGGGCGTTCAGGGCCGCGGGACGGTTGAGGACGATCAGCCCGGCCCGGCCCTCGCGCTGGACCAGGACCTCCTCGATGTCGGTCCCGGCCATCAGGCGGCCCCGGTCAGGCCGCGGGCCACGATGACGCGCATGATCTCGTTGGTCCCTTCCAGGATCTGGTGCACCCGCAGGTCGCGGACGATCTTCTCGATGCCGTACTCGGCCAGGTAGCCGTAGCCGCCGTGCAGTTGGAGCGCCTGGTTGGCCACCTCGAAGCCGGTGTCGGTGGCGTGCCGCTTGGCCATCGCGCACAGCTGCGGGGCGCGGGCGTCGCCCCGGTCCAGGGAGTCCGCGGCCCGCCACAACAGGGCGCGGGCGGCCTCCAGTTCGGTGGCCATGTCGGCCAGGCGGAACTGCAGCGCCTGGGCGTGCAGCAGCCGGGCGCCGAAAGCCTCGCGTTCGGCCAGGTGGGCCACGGTGCGCTCCAGCGCGCTCTGGGCGCCGCCGAGGGAGCAGGCGGCGATGCCGAGCCGGCCGCCGTTGAGCCCGTTCATGGCGATCCGGAAGCCCTCGCCCTCGGCGCCGAGCAGCCGGTCGGCGGGCACCCGCACGCCGTCCAGGACCACCTGCCGGGTCGGCTGGGCGTTCCAGCCCATCTTGCGCTCGTTGGCGCCGAAGGAGAGTCCCGGGTCGTCCCGGTCGACCAGGAAGGCCGAGACGCCCTTCGGCCCGGGGCCGCCGGTGCGCGCCATGACCAGGTAGACCTGGGCGCTGCCGGCACCGGAGATGAACTGCTTGACGCCGTCGAGCACCCAGTGGCCGCCGTCGCGGACGGCCCGGGTGGTGAGGGCGGCGGCGTCGGAGCCGGCGCCGGGTTCGGTCAGGCAGTAACCGCCCAGGTGTTCGGCGGTGCACAGGCGCGGCAGCCAGCGGGCGCGCTGGGCGTCGTCGCCGTGGCGGTCGATCATCCAGGCGACCATGTTGTGGATGGAGAGGTAGGCGGCGATGGACGGGCAGCCGGTGGCGAGGGCCTCGAAGGCCACCGCGCCGTCGCGGCGGGTGAGGCCGGAGCCGCCGGACTCCTCCCGGACGTAGACGCCGGCCAGGCCGAGGTCTCCGGCCTTGCGCAGCACGTCGACCGGGAAGTGCTTGGCGAGGTCCCACTCCACCGCGTGCGGGGCGAGGTGCTCGTCGGCGAAGGCCCTGGTGGTCTCCGCGATCGCGCGCTGGTCGTCGGTGAGATCGTGCACGGCGCTCATCCCATCGTCGGCATGGTGAAGCTGGCGCCCTCCTTGACCCCGGAGGGCCAGCGCGAGGTCACCGTGCGGGTGCGGGTGTAGAAGCGGATCGAGTCCGGGCCGTGCTGGTTGAGGTCGCCGAAGCCGGAGCGCTTCCAGCCGCCGAAGGTGTGGTACGCGATCGGCACCGGGATCGGCACGTTGACACCGACCATGCCGGTGTTGACGCGGCGGGTGAAGTCGCGGGCGGTGTCGCCGTCGCGGGTGTAGATGGCCACGCCGTTGCCGAACTCGTGCTCGCTGGGCAGGCGCAGGGCCTCCTCGTAGTCGGCGGCGCGGACCACGCTCAGCACCGGGCCGAAGATCTCCTCCCGGTGGATCCGCATCTCCGGCGTCACCCGGTCGAACAGCGAGGGGCCGAGGAAGAAGCCCTCCTCGTGGCCCTCCAGCCGGAAGTCGCGGCCGTCGACGACGAGTTCGGCCCCCTCCTCGACGCCGAGGTCCAGGTAGCCGCGGACCCGCTCCAGCGCGTCCCGGCCGACCAACGGGCCGAAGTCCGCCGCCGGGTCGTCCGAGCGGCCGACCTTCAGCGCGCCGATCCGCTCGACCAGCTTGGCCACCAGCGCGTCGGCGGTCTCCTCGCCGACCGGGACGGCCACCGAGATCGCCATGCAGCGCTCGCCCGCGGAGCCGTAGCCGGCGCCGACCAGCGCGTCGGCCGCCTGGTCGAGGTCCGCGTCGGGCATCACGATCATGTGGTTCTTGGCGCCGCCGAAGCACTGGGCCCGCTTGCCGTGGGCGGCCGCGGTCGCGTAGACGTACTGGGCGATCGGGGTGGAACCGACGAAGCCGACCGCCTGCACCCGGGGGTCCTCCAGCAGGGTGTCGACGGCCTCCTTGCCGCCGTTCACCACGTTCAGCACGCCGGGCGGCAGTCCGGCCTCCAGGAACAGTTCGGCGAGCCGCAGCGGCACCGAGGGGTCACGCTCGGACGGCTTGAGGACGAAGGCGTTGCCGCAGGCCAGCGCGGGCGCGGCCTTCCAGAGCGGGATCATCGCCGGGAAGTTGAACGGGGTGATGCCGGCGACCACGCCGAGCGGCTGGCGCATCGAGTACACGTCGATGCCGGTGCCGGCGTTGTCGGTGAACTCGCCCTTGAGCAGGTGCGGGATACCGGCCGCGAACTCCACCACCTCCAGGCCGCGCTGGAGGTCGCCGTGGGCGTCGGCGACGGTCTTGCCGTGCTCGGCGGAGAGCAGCCGGGCGAGCGTGTCGCGCTCCTGCTCGACGAGCTGGAGGAAGCGCAGCAGCACCCGGGCCCGGCGCTGCGGGTTCCAGGCCGCCCACGCGGGCTGGGCCTGGGCCGCGTCGGCGATCACGGCCTCGACCTCGGCGCGGCTCGCCAGCGGCACCCGGGCCTGGACCCGGCCGGTGTTGGGGTCGTGGACGTCGCCGAAGCGGCCGGAGGTCCCGGCGGTGCGCTTGCCGCCGATGAAGTGGGTCAGCTCGGGAACGGCCGGGTGGGGCACGATCGGGTCGGGGGTGGTGGACTCGGGGACCATCGGTTCCTTCTCTCGTCAGGATGGGGAGAGGAGGAGTGGAGGCCGCGCCGGTGCGCGGGAGCACGGTGGTGCGCCCGGCGGCAGGGACGGCGGCGGCGGACGAACCGTCAGCGCGGGTGCGCCCCGGGGTTCGTCGGCACGGCACAGCCGGGGGCGGTGGAACGGGAGCAGCCCGGATTCATGCGTGTCGTCTCCATCCTCGTGGAAAACACGGACCATCCGCGGCCGGTATCCTGACTCCCGGATCGACGCGCGCCCCCGGGCCTTCCCGGCTGGCTGCCAGTGGCCGAACTCCTGCGAGGACGAACTCCCCGGTCACAGTGGCGGGACCGTGCCGGACTCACACCGGCTTCCCTGACACCGCGGACCTGTTCCGACCATATAGTTGGACGTCCTAGTAAGTCCAGAGCGCCTCACCGCCCGGGCGCGGCGGCGGTCTCCGCAGGGAACGCGACGGGCCCCGGGGGACAGCGCCCCGGGGCCCGGACGGACGTTGACGCGACGTCAGTCGATGGCGTGGACCAGCTCGCCCCCGACGTAGGTGCGCAGCACCCGGGCCGACGCGATCTCCTCCGGCGGGCCGGTGAGGATGTCGCGGTCCAGCACGACCAGGTCGGCCAGCAGACCGGGCGCGAGCACCCCGGCGTCGTCGTGCCCGTTCACATGGGCGGTGCCCGCGGTGTAGGCGGCGATCGCGGACGCCAGGTCGAGCCGCTGCTCCGGCAGGAAGACCCGGTCGTCCCCGGCGTCGGGCTCGCGCCGGTTGACGGCGACGTGCAGGCCGGCCAGCGGGTCCGGGCTGCTCACCGGCCAGTCGCTGCCGGCCGCCAGGGTGGCCCCGGCCCGCTGGAGCGCGCCGAACGGGTACTGCCAGGAGGCGCGCTCCGGGCCGAGGAAGGGGATGGTCAGCTCGTCCATCTGCGGCTCGTGCGCCGCCCACAGCGGCTGGATGTTGGCGATGGCGCCGAGCCGGGCGAAGCGGGGCACGTCGTCGGGGTGGACCACCTGGAGGTGGGCCAGGTGGTGGCGGGTGTCGCGCCACCCGTTGGCGGCGCGGGCCGCCTCGACCGCGTCCAGCGCCTCGCGCACCGCCCGGTCGCCGAGCGCGTGGAAGTGCACCTGGAAGTCGAGTGCGTCGAGGGCCGTGACGTACTCGCGCAGGGCGGTGGGGTCGACGAAGCTGAGGCCGGAGTTGGCGGTGGCGCAGCCGCAGCCGTCCAGGTAGGGGCTGGTCATCGCGGCGGTGAAGTTCTCCGCGATGCCGTCCTGCATGATCTTGACCGAGCCGGCCCGGAACCGGCCGTGGGCGAGGGCGGTGCGGCGCTCGACGAGCTCGGGGATCTGCTCGGCGCCCCGCTCGCGCTCCCACCAGAGGGCGCCGTTCACCCGGGCGGTCAGCGCACCGGAGCGCGCCGCGGCGAGGTAGGCGTCGGAAGGGTCGGACATGCCGTTGAACTCGCCGAGCAGGGCGTCCTGCCAGCCCGTGATGCCGAGGGAGTGGAGCAGGCGCTGGGCGCACAGCAGTCCGTCGAGGCGGTCGGCGGCGGTGATCGGCGGGATCAGCCGGGCCACCAGGGCGCTGGCGCCCTCCTGGAGGACGCCGCTGGGGGTGCCGTCGGCCTCGCGCTCGATCCGGCCGTCGGCCGGGTCGGGGGTGTCGCGGTCGACACCGGCGAGTTCCAGGGCGCGGGTGTTGGCCCAGGCGCCGTGGTGGTCACGGTTGGTGAGGTGGACCGGGCGGTCGGGGACGACGGAGTCGAGCAGCTGCCGGGTCGGCAGGCCGCCCTCGAAGCTCTCCATCGACCAGCCGCTGCCGGTGATCCACTCCTGGTCGGGGTTCGCGTCGGCGTAGGCGCGGATGCGCTCCAGGTAGTCGGCGACGCCGACGGTGCCGGTGAGGTCGCAGGTGGCCAGTTCGGTGCCGCCGCCGACGGCGTGGATGTGGGCGTCCTGGAAGCCGGGCAGCAGCAGCTTGCCGGTGAGGTCGACGACCTCGGTGCCCGGGCCGATCAGGTCCCGGACCTCGTCGTGGCCGACGGCGGTGATCCGTCCGCCGGTGACGGCCAGGCCGGTCGCCCGGGTGCGGGCGGCGTCGCCGGTGTGCACGGGGCCGCGGGTGAAGACCAGATCGGCTTTGGTCATGGGTGGTGCTCCGTTCTCGGGTGGTGCGGGTGTGCGAGGTACGGGTGGTGCGAAGGACGGGTGGTGCGGGCGGTGCGGAGTTCGGGAGTGCGGGCGGTGCGGGCGGTGCGAAGCGCCGTGTGCTGCCGGGAGCCCCCTGTGCGGTGTGCCCCCGGCGGGGGACGAGGCGCGGGCCGGGCGGGTGGGGGTCCGCCCGGCCCGCGTCCTCGGCCGTCCTCGGGTGCCCCGGGGCGCCCTCGGACGTTCCGGGACACCCTCGGCGCCCTCACCTCAGCCGTGCTCGGGCGTCCCCGCGGCCTCGCCGAGGAAGTACGCCGAGCGCCGCCGCCAGCGCGCCCAGGCCGCCGCCGGCAGACCGGTGACGATCATGAGTACCACGACCGTGAGCTCGAACCAGCCGTTGTCGGCGGAGAGTTCGAAGTGGTCGGTGGAGTCGTAGAAGCTCCAGGCGAGGTAGCCACCGACGACCAGCAGGACCGTCGCGCCGAGCAGCGGGCCGACCACCGCGCGCAGCCCCTCCACCAGGTCGGTGCGCAGCAGGTGGCGGAACCGGACGGCGGCCGCGACCGCGGTGAGCGCGTAGTAGAGGGCGACGATGATGCCGATCGCGTTGACGGCCGCCGAGATGAGGTCGTTGACGGTCGGGATGACGATCGAGCACAGCGCCAGGGCGACCGCGACCCCGGTGATCAGCAGGGTGCCGACCGCGGGCGTGCGGTGCTTGGGGTGCAGCCTGGTCCAGACGGGGCCGAGCACGCCGTCGCGGCCCATCGCGAACAGGCCGCGGGCGGTGGGGATCACCGAGGACTGCAGCGAGGCGACCGCGGAGAACATCAGCGCGATCAGGGGCAGCGCGGCGAGTGGCTGGTCGGCGAGCCGGGCGCCGAAGTAGGTGAGGCCGTGCGCGCCGTTGTCGGCCAGTTCGTCGAGCGGCAGGACCCGCTGGAAAGCCGTGCCGGCGAGCAGGAACAGCAGCAGCATCACGACCAGGGCGAGGGTGCCGGCCCGGGAGGCGTCCCGGGGGTCGTGCACCTCCTCTCCGACGCTGAACACCGATTCGAAGCCCCAGTAGCAGAACACCGCGAGCACCATGCCCTGGGCCACCGCGTCGAAGGACGGGATCGTGAACGGGTTGAACCAGTCCAGCGAGAACGGCTGGTCGCCGGCGAACAGCCCGTAGCCGCAGAAGCCGAGCAGGACCGCGTACTCGAACACCAGCAGCGCCTTCTGCAGCCGCGCCGCCAGGCCGAGCCCGCGAACCGCGACCAGCGCGGCGCCGACCAGGACGACCAGGCCGATCAGGGTGCACTGCACGGTCGAGTCGGCGTCCAGCCGCAGCCCGGCGACGCTGCGCAGGTGCGCCTCGTCGAGGAGCTGGACGATCGAGGAACCGGTCACCGTGGTGGTGTAGGCCATGAACACCACGGTGCCGACGGTGTTCACCCAGCCGGTGAGGAAGCCGAGCCAGGGGTTGAGCGTGCGCCCGACCCAGCGGTAGCTGCTGCCGGCGTCCGGCTCCGAGCGGTTCAGCCGCCCGTAGCCGCCGGCGATGGCCAGCACGGGGAGGAACGCCAGCAGCATGATCGCGGGCAGGTGGAGGCCCACGACGCCGGCCATCAGACCGAGGCCGATGCCGATACTGCTGGTCGCGGCGGTACTGGAGGCGGCGATCGCCGCCCCGTCGATAAGGCCGAGGGACCGGGGCATGGAGTCCTGGGGGCCGTAGCTGTCCGTTCTCGGACCGCTGCCCGTGGCCTTCGCCGTCGATGCCAAGGGATCACCGCCTTGCTGGTGGGGGGTGTGGGGGTGGGGGTGAAGTGCGTGCCATGAAACCGGCGACCGCGAGACACGTCAATGCCGTTGTCATAAGGACGGGACACGACCGGGGCCGCCGCACGGCCACGTGGCCGGGGCCGCCGAACGCTCCGCACGGTGCGCGGGGGCGCCGCTGGGGGCGTCCGGCACACCGCCGGGCGCCCTTTCCCCACCACCGCACCCGCCGTACGGTCACAGACGGCCGGTCGTCCGGCCCGCCGCTCCCCGACCGAGGAGGGCCCCGTGGAACCCCGCTGCCCGTTCACCCACGTCCTCGACCCCCACGCCGCCGACCCGCACGCCGAAGCCGCCCATCTGCGCACCCACGGCCCGGCCGTCCGGGTCGAACTCCCCGGCAAGGTCCTCGCCTGGTCGGTGACCCGCGCCGAGGTCGCCCGGCAGCTCCTGGCCGGCCCCCGGCTCGCCAAGAACGCCCGCCGCCACTGGCCCGAGTGGATCGACGGCCGGGTCGGCCCGGACTGGCCGCTGGCCAGCTGGGTCGCCGTCGAGAGCATGTTCACCAGCGACGGCGAGGACCACCACCGCCTCCGCACCCTGACCGCCCCCGCCTTCGGCCCGCGCCGGGTGGAGGCCCTGCGGCCCCGGGTGCGCGCGATCGTCGCCGCCCTGCTCGACGAGCTGCGCGCCACCGCCCCCGGCGAACCGGTCGACCTGCACACCCGGCTCTCCTACCCGCTGCCCACCACCCTGATCTGCGACCTCTTCGGCGTCCCCGAGGAGCAGCGCCCCGAGGTGCGGCGGGTGGTCGACGGCGTGCTGGAGACCGGCGCCACCCCCGAACGGGCCGAGGCCCTCCTCGGCGACCTGTTCGCCGCGATGGCGCACCTGGTGGCCACCAAACGGGAGACTCCCGGCGACGACATGACCAGCGAGCTGATCGCGACCCGGGACGCCGCCGGCACCCGGCTGAGCGAACAGGAGCTGGTCTCCACCCTGATCCTGATGATCGGCGCCGGCTCCGAGACCACCGTCAACCTGATCGACCACACCGCGGCCCTGCTGCTCACCCACCCCGAGCAGCTCGCGCTGGTCCGGAACGGCTCGGCCACCTGGCGGGACGCCATCGAGGAGGCACTGCGCCTCGAAGCCCCGGTGATGCACCTGCCGCTGCACTTCGCCGCCGAGGACATCGACCTCGGCGAGGGCGTGCTGATCCGCACCGGCGAGCCGGTCCTGATCGCCTACGGGGCGAGCGGGCGCGACCCGGAGCTGCACCCCGACCGGCCGGACGCCTTCGACCTCACCCGGCCCGACAAGAGCACCCTGGCCTTCGGCCACGGGCGCCACTACTGCCTGGGCGCCGCGCTCGGCGTACTGGAGGCCGAGGAGGCCCTGACCGCGCTGTTCGGCGCCTTCCCCGAGATCGGGCTCGCGGTGCCGGCGGAGGAGCTGCGGCACCAGGAGTCCTTCATCGTCAACGCCCTGCGCGCCCTCCCGGTGCGCCTCTCCCCCGCCCGCTGACCGGGCGCCCGTCGACCACCGACCGCCGACCGCCGACCGCCGACTGTCGGAGGCGGGCGCTACGGTACGGCCATGGACGACGACCGCACCCCCGCCGTGCGCCTGGAGCCCTGGTCCGAGGGCGACGCCGGACTGCTGCGCGCCCTCAACGCGCCGGAGCTGACGACCCACCTCGGCGGCCCGGAGTCCGAGGAGGCACTCGCCCGCCGCCACCGCCGGTACGTCGACCTGAGCGCCGACCGCACCGGCGCGGGGCGGATGTTCCGGATCGTGCTGCTGTCCTCCGGCGCGCCTGGAGCACCGGAGGAGACCGCCGGGAGCATCGGCTTCTGGGCCCGCGAGTGGGCCGGCGAGCAGGTGCACGAGACGGGCTGGGCCGTCCTGCCCGCCTTCCAGGGCCGGGGCGTGGCCACCGCCGCGACCCTCGCGGTGGCGGAGCGGGCCCGGGCCGCGGGTCCGCGCCGCCACCTGCACGCCTTCCCCTCGGTGGACCATCGGGCGTCGAACGCGGTCTGCCGCCGAGCTGGCTTCGAACTCCTGGGGCCGCAGGACTTCGAGTACCCACCGGGCCACCCGATCCGCTGCAACGACTGGCGCCTCGACCTGGGCCGCCCCTGACCGACCGGTCGGGTCTCAGCCCAGCCGGAGGTTCCAGCGGCCGGACCGGCCGGTCAGTTCGACCACCGCGAGCGGGGGTACGTCCAGGCGGCGGAAGGCGTGGTCGGGGACGCCGAGCGCGTGCACGGCCGCGGCGCGGACGGTGTCCGGCTCGGCGACGACCAGGAGGCGGCCGGTGAGTCCGGCCGCGGTGCCGTCCAGCCAACCGGCGACCCGGGCGCACAGCTGCCGGACCGACTCGCCCCCGTGCGGGGCGGCGGCCGGGTCGGCGAGCCAGGCCATCAGCGCCTCCGGTTCCTCGGCGGCCACCTCGTCCAGGGTCCGCCCGCGCCAGCGTCCGGGCGCGCAGCCGCTCAGCGCGGGTTCGGCGAGCGCGTCGGCCAGGCCGAGCTCCTCGGCCGTACGGCGGCAGCGGGCGGAGGGCGAGGCGAAGCGGCGGGACGCCACCGGGAGGTCCGGCCGGAGGGCACGGGCCGCGCGCGCCCCGGCCTCGTCCAGCGCGTCGCCGCCGTGCGGCGCGCCACCGTCCGCCGCGCCGCCCCCGTACGCGGAGGCTTCGTCGGCGAACCGTGCCTGCCGCAGTTCGGGTCCGATCGCCGGCGAGACGAAGATCACCCGTACCGTCACGCGTTCTCCCCCTTCGTACACCTGTCACCCTTGGGGCCGCCCGGAACTCCCCGCTCCGGACCGCCCGGGCGCGCGAATCCGCAGGTCGCGCCACGACAACGATTCCGTGCGCGCCCTTGGCGCCGTCGGCACCGGGCGCTACGGTCTCCCCCGACAACTGAAGACGACGGCGAGACGGAAGTCCGGTGGGAATCCGGCACGGTCGCGCCACTGTATGCCGGACCAGGCCACCTCACGCAACGGCGGGGCCCGGCAAGTCAGACCCGATGGCCGTCGTCCGAGCTCCACCGAACGGGACGCGTGTTTCCCCCAGGAGGTCCTGCCATGGCCCAGTCCGCCCTGTCCCCCAGCCTGCCCTCGGCCGGCTCCGCCCCCGCATCGCTGCCGATCCGCGCGATCCTGCCGTGGGCGCTGTTCCTCGGCACCCTGATGCTGGTCCTGCTCTACTTCGTCGGCGCCGAGCAGGGCGCCACCTCGGTCTTCTCCGGTGCGACGGTGCACGAATGGGTGCACGACGGTCGGCACCTGCTCGGCTTCCCCTGCCACTGATCCCGGAGAACACGCACCGATGAACAACTCCGCAACCATGCCGTCCGGCACCGTGGGCAGGCTCCTGCTGCGCGGTCTGCTGGCCGGTCTGATAGCCGGGCTGGTGGCCTTCGTCTTCGCCTACACCGTCGGCGAGGGCCCCGTCTCGGACTCCATCGCGCAGGAGCAGGCGCACTCGGCCCCGGCCGGGCACCACGACCACGGCGGCGGCTCCGCGGCCGCGGCCGGCGGTACCGAGGACGCGGCCGCGCACGAGCACGCGGCCGCCGACGCCGGGGACGAGGAGGAGGAACTGGTCAGCCGGGACCTCCAGTCCACCGCCGGTCTCGCCACCGGCGTGCTGGTGTACGGCGTCGCGGTCGGCGGGATCGCCGCGCTGGCGTTCTGCTTCGCCCTCGGCCGGGTCGGCCGCTTCGGCCCCCGGGCCACCGCCGCGCTGGTCGCGGGCGCGGCCTTCGTCACCGTCTACTTCGTGCCGTTCCTCAAGTACCCGGCGAACCCGCCGGCGGTCGGCAATCCGGACACGATCGGGAAGCGCACGGCGCTGTTCTTCCTGATGATCGCGCTCAGCGTGCTGATCGGCGTCGCCGCGGTGATCCTCGGCAAGCGCCTGGCCCCGCGCCTGGGCACCTGGAACGCGGCCGTCGCGGCGGGCCTCGGCTACGCCGTGGTGATGGCCGCGCTGGCCTTCGTCCTGCCGCCCAACGACGACGCGATTCCGGAGGGCTTCCCGGCCGCGCTGCTGTGGGACTTCCGACTCGCCTCGATCGGCCTCCAGGTGGTGCTGTGGACGGGGTTCGCCCTGCTCTTCGGCGCCCTGGCCGACCGGGCCCTCGCCCCGGCGGCCCCGGCCGCCGAGCGCGCGCCGGTAGCCGCCCCGGCCGTCTGACCCGGCCCCCACCGCACCACCCGCGCCACCCGTGACGCACCACGTACGACTGATCGACCCCGCCGAAGGCGCGCCGGCGGGGTCGATCAGTCGTATCCGTCGTATTCCGTCGTATCCGCGGCACGGCGGGCCGGACGGCCGGGAGCACGAGCGCGGTGGACCCGCCGGAGCCGTGGCCGACGCACCGGTGGCGGGTGACGACCGGCGCGACGGCGTCCGGTCCGACGCGGACCCGTGTCCGTGGGAAATTCTCATCCGGCGCCCGGGCTCCGGCGCCCCGGCACCGCGCCTCCGCCGAAGGGCCAGGTCCGTGCCATTGGTGCGTGTGCGCCGCCCGACGGAGCCGTAACCGGTCCGCCGACCGACCGGAATCCCTTTCACGACAAGGCCATTGACGAGTACGCGGAAACCGTCGCTAGGATGTCGGCGCCCTCGACGGCGGCCGGTCAGCGGGCCGCCCCGGGTGGCGATCTCCGTTCCGTCCGCACGCCGGTTGGAGGGGGCCATGCTGCCGAACGACCCGGCCGGGCGGCCGGACTACCCGCCCGTCGCACCCGGCGACACCGTCGACCGGCTGGGCGGGCGCGACGTCCCGGACCCGTACCGGGCCCTGGAGGACGGCGACGCCCCCGCCACCCGGGAGTGGTCGGCCGGCCAACGACGCCTGTTCGACCGGCTGCGCGACGACTGGCCGGCCGTGGAAGCGTTCCGGACCGCGATGACCCGGCTGACCGCCTTCGAGCAGCTGACCCCGCCCCGGCCCGCCGGCGAGCTGGCCTTCTTCACGGTCCGCGGACCGACGGACGAGCACCCCGCGCTGGTCGTCGCCGACTCCTCCGGCACCCGCAGGATCCTGTTCGACCCGCACCGCCACGACCCCACCGGCCGGACCGTGCTGGGTGGTTGGACGCCCGACCCGACCGGCGCACGGGTCGCCGTGCAGACCGCCGAGGGCGGAGCCGAGGAGTTCACCCTGCACGTGCTGGACGTGGCCACCGGCCGCACCGTGGACGGGCCGATCACCGGCTGCCCCTACGGCGAGGTCGCCTGGGTCGGCGGGCCGGACGCCTTCTACCACGTCCGCGGCGGGCCCGGCGGCGACGCGGAGGGCCCCGGCGGCGGCCGGCTGTACCTGCACCGGATCGGCGGGCACCCGGCGGACGACACCGAGGTTCCCGGCGCCGCGGCCGCCACCGACGGCGGTACCGGGCCGGGCGCCGAACTGGACGTCCTGACAGGGACGGACGGCCGTCTCCTGGTGACCGCCACCGCCGACGGGCTCTCCAGCGGCAACCGCGTCCGGCTCGCCGACCTGACCCGCGGCACCCCGGAGAAGCCCGACTGGCACCCGCTGTCCGCCCTGGACGGCGGCTGGAGCTCCCCGTGGCCCGCCACCGACGGCCTGCTGTACGTGCTCACCGACCTCGACGCGGACCGGGGCCGGATCCTGGTCCTGGACCCGGCGGCGCCGGAGCGGCCGCGCGTCCTCGTCCCGCAGCACGAGCACGAGGTGCTGGAGTCCTTCGCCGTCCTCGACGACGCCGCGCTGCCGGTCCCGCTGCTGCTGGTGCTCCGCTCGGCCGGCGGGCACGGCCGGATCACCCGGCACGACCTGCGCACCGGCGCACCGCTCGGCGAGGTCCCGCTGCCCGGCACCGGTGTCGTCACCGATCTGACGTTCCGTCAGGGTGGCCACGAGGCTTGGTTCTGCTACTCCGACCCGACCACCCCGGAGACCGTCCACCACTACGACGCCCGCCCCGGCACGACCGGGGTGTGGCGGGCGCCGGGCACCCCGGACGTCCCCGCCGTGCTGGTCTCCGAACTGCGCTGCGCCGCCGCGGACGGTACCGAGGTGACGGTGCTGCTCACCCGCCCGGCCGCCCGCCCGACCGGCCCGCTGCCCACCGTGCTCCAGGGCTACGGCGCCTTCGGCGAACCCCAGGTCGCCGACTACTACGCGGCGGCGCTCGCCTGGGCCGGTCTGGGCGGCCAGTTCGCGGTGGCCCGGGTGCGCGGCGGCGGCGAGCACGGCGAGAGCTGGCACCGCGCCGGGATGCGCGAGCACAAGCGGAACGGCATCGACGACTTCCTCGCCGCCGCCCGCGCGCTGCACGACCGGGGGCTGTGCCCGCCCGGCGGGCTCGGCGCGTTCGGCCAGAGTGCCGGCGGCCTCCTGGTCGGTGCGGCGATGACCCGCTCCCCCGACCTGTTCGCGGCGGTGGCCGCCACCGCCGCACCGCTCGACATGGCCCGTTACGAGCTGAGCGGCTACGGACCCTACTGGACCGACGAGTTCGGCACCCGGGAGGACCCGGAGGAGCTCGGCTGGCTGCTCGGCTACTCGCCGTACCACCACGTGGCGGCCGGCACCGCCTACCCGGCCGTGCTGCTGACCGCGTTCGAGGACGACGCCAGGGTCGACCCGCTGCACGCGCGGAAGATGTGCGCCGCACTCCAGCGGGCCACCTCCTCCGACCGCCCGGTCCTGCTCCGACTGGAGGCCGGGGTCGGGCACGGGGCCCGCGCCCGCACCGGGCGGCTCGCCTATTTCGCGGATGTGCTGGCTTTCCAGGCCGAATACCTGGGGCTTTCCGTCCGCCCCGCCGGAAACTGAAGATCCCCCCGGGAAAAGCTGTTCTGACATCTTGTCCGGGAAGTTCGACGATGAATAGCATGGAGTCCGATCGGAGGGGGGAGGTGATTCCAATGATCAAGAAGTCCACCAAGCGCTACAGCAGCGCCGCCAGCACCGCCAAGGGCTGAGCCTGAGAATGCGGCGGGGCTTCCTTCGAAACGATGCCCCGCCGCACCCGTCCGGAACTCCGCACATTTCCGGAACCGGAATTTCCATGATTTCCGCCGCCCAGTCCCCGAGGGGTATTCGTGGCACGTCCCGCGCTCAAGACGAGCATCCCCTACTTCGTTTCCGACGGGTCGGTCCACTTCCGCCTCGGCGGTGAGCTGACCTCGCTGGAGGACACCGACGGCCGCGTGCTGAGGCTGCTCCAACTCCTCGACGGCACCCGCGACCTGGACGCCGTCCACCGCGACCTCGGCGCCGACTACCCGGACCTCACCGCCGAGGACGTGCGCGAGGCCGTCGCCGACCTGGACGCGAGCGGCCTGGTGCAGGACACCGCGGACCGGGGCGAGGACTTCGACGCCGCCGCGCGCGAGCGCTGGTCCAACAACCTGGGCTTCTTCGAGACCTACGCCTCCCTGGGGACCTCCAAGTACGAGTTCCAGCGCCGCATCCGCGATGCCAGGGTGGCCGTGCTCGGCGTCGGCGGCATCGGTTCGCACACCCTGATCGACCTGGTCGCGATCGGCTTCACGGACATCCGGATCGTCGACTTCGACAAGATCGAGGTCTCCAACTTCAACCGCCAGATCATCTACGGCGAACCGGACGTCGGCCGGACCAAGGTCCACGTCGCCGCCGAGCGGGCCCGCCGGCTCAACAGCCGGGTGCGGATCGACGCGGTCGAGACCAAGCTGATGTCCGCCGACGACGTCTACGCGGTGGTGCACGACCGGGACATCGTGATCGCCGTGGTCGACCGCCCCAAGGTGCACGTCGCGCACTGGCTGAACGAGGGCTGCGTCCGGGCCGGCACCACCCTGATCGGCGGCGGCGTCGACACCCAGCGGGCCATCCACTACACCATGGTGCCCGGCGTCAGCGGCTGCGTGGAGTGCTGGTACGGGCAGGTCCGCCGGGACGACCCGACCTCCCGGATGGTGCTGGACGTCCTCGACGACATCGACCGCGAGGGCAGCGCCTACGGCGAGGACACCGCCGCCTTCAACGGACTGGTGGTGGTCGCCGCCGCCCACATGGTCTCCGAGATGGTCCGGCTGGCCTCCCGGGTCTGCCCGCCGCTCGCGGTGGGCCGGCTGCTGGAGCAGACCTTCCACAACCCCCGGGTGCACCCGGCCGAGACCTGGACCCGCGACCCCGACTGCGTCGTCTGCCGCGACGCCCGGCCCGCCGCGCACGCCGAGTGGCTGACCCGGGTCGACCGGGAGGACCTCCCCTTCTGAACCCGCGAACCGCGACCCGTGAACCGCGGACCGCGCCCCGCGGACCGGGGCCGCCCGGACCCACGGCCCGCGACCGGCCGGGAACCCGGCGGGAATGCCGTACCGACGGCACCCGCCGGGATTTCCGCGCGCCACCGGAACCGTTCCGGAACATCTTTTCCCCGCCATCGACCGATCACCGAGAAAAGTGCATAGGAGAACGCCGGTGCCCACCGCGAAGCCGATCGAGGAACGTCCGACCCCGGGCCCGGCGGACATCCGCCTGCGCGCCGCATTCCTGGTCTCCGGAATCGGCGACTGGATCTACCGGCTGGCCATTCCGGTCCTGGTCCTGAAAATCACCGGATCGGCCACCTCGACCGCCCTCGCCTACGCGATCGAGTTCATTCCGTACATCGTGATCGGCCTCTTCGCGGGCGTCGTCGCGGACCGGTTCGACCGCCGCCGGGTGATGATCCTCTGCGACCTCTCCTCCGCCGTACTGGCCCTCGCCGTCACCGCGCTGGCCACGCTCGACCGTCCGCCGCTGGCCGCGATCTACCTCTGCGCGTTCCTGCTCGCCTGCGTCCGTCCGTTCTACTTCCCGGCGTTCCAGGGCTTCCTGGTCGACGTGGTGCCCGAGCGGCGACTCGCCCGGGTCAACTCCTGGACCCAGACGGTCGACAGCGCGCTCGGCTTCATCGGCCCGGTGGCCGGCATCACGGCCGTCGCGGCCCTGGGCGTCCCGGTCTCCGCCCTGGTCAACGCGCTCTCCTTCGGAGCCTCCGCCCTGCTGATCACCGCCATCTCCACCACCCCCGCCGCCGGCTCGGGGCCGACCACGGCCGCCCGGATCGCCAAGGACTTCGCCGACGGCCTTCGCGCCCTGCGGGCGATGCGGGCGGTGCTCTGGGGAACCGTGCTGATGGCCCTGTCCAACCTCGCCGCCTGGACGGTCGAGGGCAGCCTCTTCTACCTCGTCCTGGAGGTGGAGCAGAAGCCGAAGGTCGTGCTCGGCCTCGTTCTCGGCGCCCAGGGCCTCGGCGCCGTGGTGGGCGGGGTGCTCGCGCCGCGCCTGACGGACCGCTACCGCCTCGGCCCGCTGCTGGCGTTCGGCATGGGCCTGTCCGGGGCCACGATGGTCCTGCCCGCCCTGGTGCCCACCTGGTGGGCGGTGCTGATCGCCTGGGGCGTGGAGGGCGTCGCCACCTCGCTGGTGATCGTCAGCTGGTTCACCGCCCGGCAGAAGGTGGTGCCCTCCGCAGTGATCGGCCGGGTGGTGTCGGTCAGCCGGGCCGCCGCCTACGCGACCATCCCGCTCGGCGCGGTGCTCGGCGGCCGGCTGGTCTCCGGCGCCTCCCCCACCCGAACGCTCTTCGTGTGCGCGGCCGTGGTGCAGGCGGTAGTGTTCCTCGGCACCGCGCTCTCCCCGGTGGTGCGCATCGACCCCGGCCCCGGGGCCGGCCCGCACGGCCCCGATTCCGCCACCGGCACCGGCGACGGAGCGGCCGAGGCCGACGCGGTCGAGGCCGGCTGACACCCGAAGGAGGCCCGGCATGACGGAGACCGGCAGGACGGAGACCGACGTGACGAAGACCGGAACGGCCGCCACCGGAGCGACGGACACCGGCACGCCGCGCGAGCGGCTCGCCCGGCGCTACCTCGCCGTCAACGGCGAGCACCCGATGACCGAGGCCGACGACGCCTACGTCGACCGGCAGTTCGCCGCTCTGGAAGCGCTCTGCGCCCGCCACGGCGCGGACCCGGACGAGGTGCGCGGCCACATGCTCGCCGGACGCCTCCCGCTCCCCGGCTACCTGCGCTCCGACGGCACCGAGATGGTCGCCCCGGACCTGCTCGAACTGGTCGACGAGGCGGGCGGGTTGACGAAGCTGCCGGACTGGTTCCGGAGTCACTGGGCGGACCGGGAGGAAGGCGCGGAGGAGTACGAGTCGTACCTCAGCGGCCAGAACGTCTGCCTGCACCGCCTGCACCCGGTCACCATGCGCCGCAAGGGCGAACTCGTCCGGGACATCACCTCGGCCCTCGGCGACCCCGCCCGCGAAACGCCGGACCGGCTGCCCGCCCTGCACGCACTGGTCGACGAACTCGACGCCCTGGAACCGGAGTTCACCGCCTACGACCGCCTCCGCTTCGGCGGCCCGGTCTCCCGGGACACCTGCATCGACGCCGTCCGCCGCGAGCACCCGCTCGGCTGAGACCCGCCGGCCCGCCCGGGCACCGGTGTCACCACCGGGCGTGGGCCCCGATGTCGGACCGGAACGCCGCCACCATGGCGGCCGTCACCGTGGGACGGCTCGCGCCGATCGCGGCCAGGTGGTCCGCGGTGGTCGCCCCGGGCACCGCGTCGTCGCGCTCGAACGCCGTCTGGGCGGCGAGGCGCGCCGCGTGCTCGATGTCGGCGGGCGAGAAGTGCTCGCTCGCGGCCACCAGCGCGGGGACGTCCACGTCGCCGCGGTCGGTGCCGAGCGCGTAGCGCGCCCAGATCGCGGCCCTGGCGGCCGGGTCGGGCGTGCCGATCGGCAACACGTAGTCGAACCGGCCGGGACGCAGGAACGCCGGGTCGAGCGAGCGGACCGAGTTGGTGGCGCAGACCAGCAGCCGGCCGTCCCGCTCGCGGAACCCGGGGATCAGCTTGAGCAGTTCGTTGGTCACCCCGTGCGTCGCCCCCGCCCGGCCGGGCTCGCCGCGCACCGGGGCGATCTCCTCCACCTCGTCGATGAAGACCACCACTCGCTCCAGCTCGCCGATCCGGGTGAACGCGCCGCGCAGCGCGGCGGCGAGGTTGCCCTCGTCGGCCAGACGGGACGGCAGCAGTTCGACGAACGGCCAGCCCAGACGGGAGGCGATGGCCCGGGCGAAGGTCGTCTTCCCGGTGCCGGGCGGCCCGAACAGGGTGATCGCCCGCGGCGGCCGCACGCCGTGCCGCGCGGCGCGCTCCGGTTCGGCGAGCGGCAGGACGACCCGCCGCTCGATCAGCTCCTTCTCCGCCGTCATCCCGGCCACCTGGTCCCACAGGTCCCCGCTCAGCACCCGCCCGCCGAGTTCGTCCAGCGCGCCGGCGGCGGGGCCGGCCGCGGGCTCGGTCTTCTCGAAGTACGCTGCGGCGGGCCGCCGTTCGTAGCCGGCGTTGCGCAGCCCCTCGCCGAGCAGCTCCTCCTCCGGCAGCACGTAGGCGATCCGCCGCACCCGTGCCTCGACCAGTCGCCGTTCCAGTTCCCGCAGCAGCGCGCTGGCCAGGCCGCGCCCGCGCCAGGCCGGGGCGATCGCCACCCGCATCACCCACGCCCGCTCGCCCGCCCCCGCGACCTGCGCGAGCGCCGCCCCGATCGGCGCGCCGTCGTGCACGGCGACCACCGCGGGCTGGCGGGCGGTGAGCGCGCCGATGCACTCGGCGAGCGAGAACACCGACTCCTGCCCGAGTCCGGCGGTGCTGTCGATCAGATGGACGACGGCGGCCAGGTCGTCCTCGCGGTAGTCGTGGATCAGCCAGTTCACGTGCTTCGCTCCCTGCGCTCGCCGGTCGTGGTGCGGACTTCGGCGACGGTAGGCGCGGCGGCGCGGCCACGTCGCGCGCCACTCGGGACAACCGCGCGTGCGCGAACCGTACACGGGGACGACTTGCCCCGAACGTGGCGAACCCCTGCATTGACTGAAAAATCAGTCACGTTCTACGCTGGCACGGAACCCGCCGACGACAGCGATACGGAAAGGCCCGGTGAGGGAATGCTGCGCAACGGTCTGGAGCCCTGGCACCTCTTGGTGGTGGTGGCCGTCGTGGTCCTGCTGTTCGGATCGAAGAAGCTGCCCGAGATGGCGCGCGGGCTGGGGAAGTCGATGCGCATCCTGAAGGCCGAGACGGCGGCGATGCGCGAGGACGCCCCCGTCCCCGAGGAGACCCCGGCGCCCGGTTCCGCGGCCGCTCGGGCGGCCACCGCTCAGGCCGCCACCGGCCCGGCCACCGCCACCGCGCCGCTCCCGGGCGCGAAGGCCGACACCCGGCCGGTCTGAACCGGCCGGCCGCCCGTCACCGGCGGACGCGCAACTCCTTCAACCCGTTCTGGAAGTTGGAGACCAGCCGCGCCGGCGGCGGGCCAGGCGCCAGCTCCGGCTCGGGCCAGGCCGCGACGATCCGGCGCAGCAGCGCCGCCATCTGGACCCGGGCGAGCTGCGCGCCGACACAGAAGTGCGGCCCGAATCCGAAGCTGACATGGTCGTTCGGTGCGCGGGTGATGTCCAGACGGTCCGGGTCCGAGAAGACCGACTCGTCACGGTTGGCGGAGGCGTGGTGGACGACCACCTTGTCCCCTCCGGAGATCCGCCGCCCGGCCAGGACGACGTCCCGGACGGCGGTGCGCCGGAACGACACGACCGGCGGCCAGAACCGCAGCAGCTCGTCCACCGCCGAACCGGTCAGCTCCGGCCGCCGGCGCAGCAGTCGGTACTGGTCGGGGTTCGCGAGCAGCGAGTACAGGGCACCGGGCAGGCCGTTGCGCAGCGTCTCGTTCCCGGCCACGGCGAACAGGAAGAACATGGTCTCGAACTCGGCGGCGCCCAGCCCGGCCGCCCGCATCCGGGCCACCATGCTGCCCGGCGGCGGCTGTTCGGCGAGCGCGTGGGCGTAGGCGAACATGTCGGCGAGGGCCGCCCGGGAGCGCGGGTTCAGCGGGCGGCCGTCCGGGGCGGTGAGGTCGGCCGGCCGGCGGCCGAGCGCGTCCCGGCCCATCGCGGTGAGCCGGGACGGGTCCGCCGTACTGGAGCGGGCGTGGTCCGGGTCCTGGTAGCCGATCACCCGGTTCGACCAGTCGACCAGGAGGGCGCGGTCCTGCTCCGGCACACCGAGGATGCGCGCCAGCGTCCACACCGGCAGGTCGGCGGCGATCGGCACCACGTCGACCTCCCCGGACGGGGCGATCCCGGCGACGATCTCCTCGGCACGCGCCTCGACGGCCGCGGTCAGCTCGCGCAGCGCGCGCGGGGTGAAGGCGGCGGCGACGGCGCGGCGCAGCCGGGAGTGGTCGGGCGGGTCCTGGTTGAGCATCATGGCGCGGGCGAAGTCCAGGTCGGCCGACGTGTCCGGGTCCCGGATCTGGGTCGCGCCGAGGTGCGAGGAGAACAGCTCCGGCGTGCGCAGCACGTGCTTGACGTCGGCGTGCCGCAGCACCGCCCAGTACCCCGGACCGGCGGGCCACGCCCCCACCGCGGGTTCCTCCACCCAGCGGACCGGCGCCTCGGCGCGCAGTTCGCGGAACAGCTCGTACGGCACACCCTCGGCGTAGGTGCCGGGGAGGAAGATCCGGTTCGCCCGCGCCTGATCGAAGCCCATACCGAGGGACCGTACGCCGCGCCCCGGCCGGGGACCAGCACGCCGACCGGCCCGCCCGGTCCCGTCGGGATGCCGCGCCCGGGCCGCCGGCGGTCGCGGCTGCGCCCGACGGTCGCCGGGGTGTCGTAGGGTCGGCCAATGGCGAAGTACTTCGACGTGCATCCAGAGTCCCCCCAGCCGCGCACCATCAGCACCGTGGCGGCCAGTCTCCGGTCCGGGGCCCTGATCGCGTACCCGACCGACTCCTGTTTCGCGCTGGGCTGCCAGCTGGACAACCGTGACGGCCTCGACCGGATCCGGTCCGTCCGGCGCCTCGACGAGCGCCACCACTTCACCCTGATGTGCGAGGACTTCGCGCAGCTGGGGCAGTTCGTCCAGCTCGACAACAACGTGTTCCGCGCGATCAAGGCCGCGACGCCGGGCAGCTACACCTTCATCCTGCCCGCCACCAAGGAGGTCCCCCGCCGCCTGATGCACCCGAAGAAGAAGACGGTGGGCGTCCGGATCCCCGATCACGCCGTCACCCGGGCGCTGCTCGCCGAACTCGGCGAGCCGCTGGTGTCCAGCACCCTCCTCCTCCCCGGTGAGGAGGAGCCGATGACCCAGGGGTGGGAGATCAAGGAGCGGCTCGACCACGTGCTGGACGCCGTGGTGGACTCCGGCGACTGCGGCACCGTACCCACCACGGTGGTCGACTTCTCCGAGGGTGAGCCCGAGATCGTCCGGCGCGGGGCCGGCGACCCCAGCCGCTTCGAGTAACACCCCGGGGACGCGCGCGGGCCGGGGCCGACGGACTCCGGCCCCACGGCTCCGCCGGCCTCAGGCCGCCGCGAGCGCCGCGAGTTCGCGCAGGTCGACGCCCCGGCGCAGCGCGCGCAGGTCGTCCTGGAGGTCCGACGGCGGCACGGCGAGGACGGTGCAGCGGGCACGGGCGAGGCAGTGGCGGCCCACCGAGCCGCCGCCGAGCATCCGCCGCACCGCTCCGCGCACCACGCCGTGCCGGCCGGCGCCCACCACCAGCAGGTCCCCCGGCCGGTCGGCCAGCCCGGTCAGCACCGGCCCGGCCGGGCCGCGCACCACCCGCGGCTCGACCCGCACCCCGGCCGGCAGCCCCCCGAACGCCTCGTCCAGCGCCCGCTCCAGCCGTGCGGCGGCCATGCCTTCCCAGGCCCGGAGCAACGGCGGGCAGGGCCGCAGCCGGTAGTTGTGCTCCCCGCCCGCCGGCGTCCACGCCAGCACCGGCACCAGCACCGCACCCCGATCACGCGCCTCGTCCACCGCCCGGTGCAGAGCGGTCAGGCTCCCCAGCGAGCCGCTGACTCCGACGATGACGCGCGCGCCGTCCGACATGATCCTTCACTTTCCGGTGTTCGATTGCCCTAATACTTGGGGATCATCGTTCCACAAGGGATCGTGGCCTGCAAATCAAAGGCTTTAACTGTATGCAGCCTTGCATCGTGCTGCACGCGAAGGCTCCGCCCCACCTCGGCCCCGATTCGGCCTCCGCCTTCGCCTCCGGTCACGCCCTAGCGGCGAGGCCGCTCGGCGCTACGCCCACGAGTGGACGGTGTCGATCACCGACCTCACCCCGCTCGTGCGGCGGATCCACGGACACCTGCGGGACGGCGGGACGGAGGCGGCCCGCCGGTTGCTGCCCGACGAGCGGCCCTACCCGATGGCCGGCGGCCTGCCGCCCCACCTGGGTGGCCGAGGCCCGACGGCTGACACCCGGCGGGCCGGGGGCGACGACCCGGCCGTGCGGCGGCGGCATACGATCAGCGGATGAGCAAGCGTAGTGATTCCTCGTCATCCTCCCCGAAGACGGTCTCGCACGGGTGGGCGCTGCCGTCCGGGGACTCCGTCCTGTCGATCGGCTCGGTCGGGTCGGTGCTGTCGATCGGCTCGATCGGCTCGGTGCTGTCGGTCGGCTCCGTCGGCAGCTTCCTGTCGATCGGCTCGGCCGGTTCGGCGGCCTCCGCGCTGTCCGTCGGCTCGTGGCTGAGCGTCGGCTCGCTGCTCTCCGCGAACTCCCGGTGGTCGGTGATGTCCTGGCGCTCCCGGCGGGGCGTGATGGTGGCGGGCGCGGTCGCGGTGGCCGCCGGAGCGGTGCTCGCCGGCGGGTCGGCCGCCCCCCGTCGCCGCCGGTAGGCCCGGCATGGCGACGAGGCTCCCGCCGCTCGGCCCCGGCATCGGCCTCCGGATACGGCGACTGCCGCGCAATCCGGCGTTCTGGTACGTGGCCGCGCTGGCCGCGATGTGGCCGGTGCTGCGGCTGCTGCCGCCCGAACGGGTGCACGCGCTGCGCACCTGGGCGTCCACCGACCTCGGCAATCTGCGGCTGTGGCCGGACGGCCACCCGATCGAGTCGCTGACCGTCTCGGTCTTCGTGCCGCAGGACACCATCTGGGTCTGGCCCGTGTTCGCGCTGTCCCTGTTCGCGGTGGTCGGGGCGCTCGGCGCGCGCCGGGCGGTGGCCTCGGTGGCGCTCGTCCACCTCGCGGCGACCGCCCTCACCGAGGGCCTGGTGTGGTGGCGGATCCAGCAGGGCTCCCTGCCGGCCGAGGCCGCGCACGCGATGGACACCGGCCCGTCCTACGTCGTGGTCACCGCCCTGACCCTGGCCGCCGCCCGGGCCCGACCGGCGTGGTCGCGAGTGGTCTGGCTGCTGATGCTGGCGATCGCGGCGCCCGCGCTGCTGGCCGGCCTCCCCGACGGCGAGACGGCCGCCGTCGGCCACCTGGCCTCCCTGCTCGGCGGGCTCGCCATCGCCGCCGCGCACCGCTTCGGTCTGCGCCCGATGGTGGGCCGGAGCGCGCCGCCCGTCACCGGGGCCGACCGGCGTGACGCCGTGGCCCGCGTGGAGCCGTAACCCGCGCGCGAACGAGGGGCCGCGCGGATCGCGCGGCCCCTCCGCCCTCGGTCCGGTCCGGTCCGGGCCGGTCGGATCCGGTCGGGTCGGGTCAGAACTCCAGCACCTCGCGGTCGAGCGGGTACTTCGAACGGTGCGGGCCCTCGTACGGCGAGGGCGTGATCGGCAGGACTCCGGTCGGCTGGAGGCCCAGGTTGTCGTCCCAGATCCGGGGTTCGACCTGTCCGACGACGCGGAACGCCCGGAAGGTGAACGGCGGGCTGTCGGTCGGGAAGAACTCGGCCGTGGTCATCACCTGGAAGTGCAGGTGCGGCGTGGTGGAGTTGCCGCTATTGCCGATCAGCCCGAGGGTCCCACCGGGTTCGACGCAGTCGCCCTCCCGGACGGTCAACGAGCCTGGCTCCAGGTGGGCGTAGAGCAGGTACCGGCCCGGCGCCACCTCCACCGTGACGTGGTTGCCGACGGTGTCCTCGATCGGCGGCACGGGCGGCGTGACCGGCGGCGGGTTGTCCGGGACGCCGTCCTGCACCTCCACCACCCGCCCGCCGAGCGCCGCGACGACCGGTTGCCGGTAGCTCAGGTAGCTGGTGAGCCGCGCTGGGTCGCCCTCCCAGGTCTGCCCCCGCTCGCCGACCTTGTACCAGTCGATCGCGAAGCGCTGCGGCACCCCGAACCGGCCGTTGACCGGCCCGAGGCCGCGCCGGTGGTGGGTGTTGCCGCAGCACGACTCGCTGGCGTACCAGGCGCCGGGCAGCACCGGCGGGTCCAGGTCCAACGGCGCGGTGCGGCCGGTCGGGGTGGTCTGCACCGTCTCCTCGAAGGCCGAGGGCCCGGTGGGGGTGAGGACGGCGCCCGCGAGGTGGTGGTCCAGCACCTCGGGCGCGGGCCGGCCGGGGTCGAGAGTCAGGTCGATCCAGATGATCCACTGCTGGGAGCCCTGGATCACGGTCGGCGTCGGCGCCGGGGGCGGCGGGGTGTAGCCGTCCGCTCCGGGCAGCGGGTCGCCCACCGGATTGGCGGCCTCGGCCAGCGCCTGGCCGCTCAGCGAGCCGACGACCCGCTCGGTGCCGGCCTCCCGGACCTCGACGCGGTCGAGCCGCAGCGGCGTGGCGCTGGACAGCGCGCTCGTGGCGAGCAGTTCGTACGAGAGGTGCGTCCTGCCGTCCGTGGCCTCGAACGGCGTCGGTTCGGTCAGCACCGCCGCTGTCAACGGCGTGAACTGGGTGCCGGGCGCCAGCCGGGCCGTGCCGGTCCCGTGACCGGGGCCCGCCGAGGCCAGCAGCGTGACGGCCGCGAGCGCGGCGGCGGCGAGGCCGCGCGCCACGGGTCCGCGGCACGTGCGGCGGCGGGGATCGCGCTCTGCCATGGTGCTCTTCCGTTCGTCGGCTCCGGGGCCGCGACGGACACCGGTACGCCCCGCCGACCGGGGCGCAGGCCCATGTAACCCGGCGGCGCGCGGCTCCGGGCCGAGGCCGCCGCGGCCGGGCGCCGAACTGCACCCGTCCAGCCGCATCCGGCGCCGGCCCCGGGCGCGGCGTCCGGCCCCGGCATCGGGCCCGGCCACCCCCGTGTCCGAATGTGACAGCGAATCGTCATTGCCGCCGTCGGGCCGCCCGGCCGAGGATGGACCCATGCCCACTCCGCACCGGGTCGTCATCGCGGTCTTCCCCGATGTCGACCTCCTCGACGTCACCGGCCCGGCCGAGGTGTTCGCGCTGGCCAACCGGGAGACCGGCGGCCGGGCGGGCTACCGGGTCCGGCTGGCCGGACCGGCCGGCGGCGTCGTCCGGACCTCGGCGGGGGTCCGGCTGCTCGCCGACCTCTCCTTCGCCGAGGTCGGCGCGGACGTGGACACCCTGCTGGTGCCGGGCGCGGTCGAACCGACCGCCCACGGCCCGGTGGCCAAGGTCGACACCACCGTCGTCGACTGGGTGCGGGAGACCGCGCCGCACGCCCGCCGGGTGGCCTCGGTGTGCGTGGGCGCCCACGTCCTGGCGGCCGCCGGTCTGCTGGACGGGCGGACGGCGACCACCCACTGGTCGACCGCCGCGCAGCTCGCCGCCGAACACCCCGAGGTGACGGTCGACCCCGACCCGATCTTCGTCCGCACCGACCGGGGCCGGCTGTGGACCGGGGCCGGCATCAGCGCCTGCCTGGACCTCGCCCTCGCCCTGGTGGCCGAGGACCAGGGCGAACGGACCGCGCTGGCGGTGGCCCGGCAGCTGGTGATGTACCTCAAGCGGCAGGGCGGGCAGAGCCAGTTCTCCGTCCCGCTGAGCCACCCGGCCACCGAGCGTCGCGACATCGACGAGCTGCTGCGGTGGATCACCGAGCACCTCGACGGCGACCTCTCCACCCCGGCCCTGGCGGCCCGGATGTGCCTCAGCGAGCGGCACTTCGCCCGCGTCTTCACCCAGGAGACCGGCACCGGCCCGGCCGGCTACGTCGAGGCGGCCCGGGTGGAGGCGGCCCGGCGTCTGCTGGAGACCACCGACCGGCCGCTGGACCAGGTCGCGGCGGCGGCCGGACTCGGCTCGGCGGAGACCCTCCACCGGGCCTTCCGCCGCCGACTCGCCACCACTCCGGCCGCCTACCGCCGCCGCTTCCGCACCCCGTCCGTCTGAGCCCTCTCCCTCTCCCTTTCCCCTTCCCGTCCCCTTCCTCCGCGCCGTTCGCTTCCTTCCCCATGCCCTGGAACAACCGAAATGTCCTGGAAAGGCACCATCGTGACCACGCACACCACCCCGTCCACCCCCCTGCGCACTGTGATCGGCCTGGACGACCGACTGCCCAGGCTGGCCGAATCCGTTCTTCTCATGATCGACTTCCAGCACACCTACCGCACCGGTGTGATGGCCCTGGACGGCGCCGAGGAGGCCCTCGTCTCCGCCGCCGACCTCCTGCGGCGCGCCCGCGCGGCCGGCACCCCGGTGGTCCACATCGTCAACGACGGCGGCCCGGGCACCCCGTACGACATCCGCGCCGAGATCGGCGCCATCAGCCCCGAGGTCGCACCTCTCGACGGCGAATCCGTGGTCGTCAAGACCTTCCCGGACGCCTTCCACGCCACCGAGCTCACCGCGACCCTGTCCGCCCTCGGCTTCGCCCCGGACAGCGGCAAGGACCTCGTCCTGGCCGGCTTCATGACCCACATGTGCGTCACCTTCACCGCCCAGGGCGCCTTCCGCCTCGGCTACCGCCCCACCGTCGTCGCGTCCACCACCGCCACCCGCCCGCTCACCGCCCCCGACGGCACCCTCGTCCCCGCCACCGCCCTCCAGGCCGCCGCCCTCACCACCGTCACCGACCTCTTCGGCCTCGTCGCCCCCACCCCGGCCTCCCTCCCCGCCTGACCGGACCCCGCCCGATCCGCCGGAGGGCCCCGCACCGGGTGGTGCGGGGCCCTCCGGCGGATCGGGCCCGGGCGGAGCGCGGATCAGGCCCGGCGGCGGACGGTGCGGACGGCGTGGACGAGGACACCGGCGAGGAGGAAGAGGGTGCCCTGGCAGACGGCGGTCCAGCCGGCGCCGACGACGAGCCAGGCGGAGAAGGCGAAGGCGCCGAGGGCGAGGGTCAGGTCCCGGGCGAGCCGGGCGGGGGCGACGCGGGCGCGGTCTCCCCGCAGCAGCCAACGGAGTTGGGCGGCGGTGGAGAGGAGGTAGGGCACGGTCGCGGTGAAGGTGGTGACCAGCACCAGGGTGTCGAAGGCGGACTTCGCGCCGGAGGCGAAGTCGAGCACGGTGAGCAGCGAGGCGAGGGTGACACCGGCCAGGACGCCGACCACCGGTACGCCGCGGCGTTCGACGGTGAAGACGGCGGGGAACAGCCCGTCCTTGGCGGCTGCGTAGGGGGCCTGGGCGGAGAGCAGGGTCCAGCCGTTGAGCGCGCCGGCCATCGAGACGAGGGCGGCGACGGCGACGGCGGTTCCGCCCCAGGAGCCGCCGAAGACGGTGTTCACGGCGTCGGAGAAGGGGGCGGTGGAGCCGATCAGCCGCTCGTGGGCCACGGTGCCGAACACGGCCAGCGTGCCCAGCAGGTAGACCACCGCGGCGCCGACGGTGCCGAGCACGCTGGCGCGGCCGACGTTGCGCTCGGGATCGCGGACCTGGCCCGCGCTCATGGCGGCCGACTCCACCCCGAGGTAGCTGAAGAGCAGGATCGCCGCGGCGGCCGTCGCCCCACCGAGCCAGCCGTCGCCGGTCGCGTCGAAGGGACCGAGGTTCGCCGGGTCGAAGGCGGTCAGACCGGCCACCGAGACCACCAACAGGGGGACGAACTTGAGGACGGTGGAGACGAGTTGGACGGCTCCGACGTACCGGGTGCCAGCCAGGTTGGCGAGCGCGGGCAGCCACTGCACGGCGAGCGCGCAGGCCAGGGTGAGGCCGGTGGAGTGGCCGACCGGCCACAGTACGTCCAGGTAGCCGACGGCGGCGACGGCGAGGGCGGCGTTGCTGACCCAGGTGGTGATCCAGTACGACCAGGCGGCCAGGAAGCCCGCGAAGTCGCCGAACGCCTCGCGCGCGTAGACGTACGGGCCGCCGGTGCGCGGGTCGCGGCGCGCGAGTCGGCCGAAGACCAGGGCCAGGGTGATCGCCCCGACCGTCAGCACGGCGAAGGCGAGCAGGCTGACCGTCCCGTAGGGGGCCACTGCGGCGGGGATCATGAAGATGCCGCCACCGATGATGTTGCCCATCACCAGCGCGGTCGCGGTCGGCAGGCCGAAGCGGCGGCCGCTCACCGGGGCCTCCGCATCCGCGGCACGGGCGGTGCGGGACGGGAGCGGCGGCGCGGGCGCCGGGTCGACGTCCGGCCGCGCGGGTCGGGGTGCCTGCCGGGTCGCGGCCGGGCTGGTCTGCATGGGGGTGTGGGCCTTTCCTGTCCTGCGCGCTCGGTGGAGCGGACGCCCATGCTGGTCCAGGCGGCACCTTGTACCAAATCGGTGGGATTTGTTCTCCGGACGGGCCCGCCCACCGGAAAACCTGCGGCCGCGCGACACCCGGACGGTCACTCGTCCGGCACCGCCGCGACGACCGGAGTCAACCGGTCGCGGCGTCCACCACGTCCACCACGTCAACCGCCCCGACCGGCGCGTCCGGCAGGAGGTGCGGTGGCAGCTCGGCGCGGCGCCTGACCCGGAGTTTGCGGTAGGAGCTGGTCAGATGCTGTTCGACGGTGCTGACGGTGATGAAGAGCTCATGGGCGATCTGACGGTTGGTGCGGCCGCGCGCGGCCAGCTCGGCCACCCGGAGTTCGGCGCGGCTCAGGACGACGGGCGGCGGCGCGCCGGGCCCGGTTCCGCCGCGTTCCGCGAGTGCGCCGGGCCGACCGGGCACGCCGGCCTCCCGTTCCTTCTCCACCGACCACATGAGCTGTCATCCCCCGATGAACATGTGTGACCGCACGCTTCCGGACCACGGTGACGGCGGGCGGGCCCGTCCGGCATCCTCCCGGTACGGAGCACGGTGCGGCGGGCGTGGCGATTCTGCCACGCACCCGGCAGGACGGGCCACCGGTCACGCGGGCGCGGGCGGGCGGCGTCGCGGCCGCCCGCCCGCCGGCCCCGCGTCAGCCCGCGGTGTGCCGCAGGACGTCGAGGACCTCGCCGGTGATCGCGACCTCGTTCTGCTCGAAGGCCGGACCGGTCAACAGCTCGGACTGCTCCGGGAGGCCGGTGAGCACCGGGGTGTGCAGGTGGCCGCCCGGAAGCTGCGGCGCGAGTTCCAGGCGCAGCCGGTTGGTGCGGTAGGCGACCTCGTTGGAGAGGTAGCCCCCGCCGCCTCCGGCGACCGCCCGCGAGCCGGGCGTCGGGCCGTCCTCCCGGTCGACCGGGGCGGTCCCGCCGGCCGGGATCTCGGTGACGGTGGTGTTCAGCAGCACCGGGTAGGGCTGCTGGACGGCGGTCATCGGGCCGGTGGGCAGGCTGGTGGCGATGAACTCGGCGCCCGGGCCGAGCCCGGGGGCGGTGACGGGGTGGTCCCGCGTGCCGCCGGAGAGCGCGCCGACGTTGTCGGGGTAGGGGTCGGCGGAGCGGGAGCGGCCGGCCCATGCCTCCAGGGTGAACAGTCCGGGGTAGCCCTGGCTGATGGTGGTGATGAGGTCCGCGGCGCGGGGGCCGCGGGCGAGCCGGGGGGCGTAGGCGCGCTCGACCATACCGAGGTCGAAGTCGCCGTAGCGGACGGGGAAGAGCACCGAACGGATCTCGGCCGGAGTGCCGTCGGTGAGGGTGATCCGGCGGCCGTCGAGTTGCAGGGCCGCCGAGCCGGAGGGGTTGGCGCGGCGCGGCTCGGCGTCCAGGCCGAAGGGGTCGAAGCCGCTGACGAAGATCCGCCGCACGCCCGGGCGGCCGCTGAACCCGCCGTCGGCCAGTCCGCGCGAGGCGTCCTCGAAGCGCTGCCGCAGCGCGACCGGGTCGACGGTGAAGCCCGGCTGCCAGCGGGCGAGCCGGACGGTCATGGCGACCCTGGCCCAGTAGAGCGGACGGTCGTCGGCGGTCGGCAGGTCGCCGCCGACCCGGCGGCCCTGGGCCCGGTCGACCCCGGCCCGCCAGAGCGCCCCGCCCCAGGCGTCGAGGAGCCGACCGGCCTCGGCGGCGTTGCGGGTGGTGCACAGCGCGGCGGGGAACCGGGCGACGAAGTCGCCGAAGCCGCCGCGCTCGGTCAGCGCGGCGGTCCGCGGGTCGGCGGTGCGGGCCTGCTCCTGGTCGAGCGGCGCGGACTCGACGGTCCGGCAGCCGGGGCCGGCCGCGTGGGCGGCGGTGGCGGTGGGGAGGATCGAGGCGGCGAGAGCGCCGATGAGGGTCGCGGTGAGCGCGACCCGGCGCCGAACGGTCGTCATGGCGTGGACATTACAGATGCACTCCGAGGTCCACCAGAGCGCCCCACCGTCGCTACCCACAGTGCCCATGGGCCGTGCCGGCCTCCGGGGACCCCCGGCAGAACCGGCTCCCGTCCCCCTGGCGAGTCACGCCCCGTAGCGGTTTACTGGGAGTGAGCATGGGCAGAAACGGAGGCCCGGCGATGGAGTGTCCCCACCCTCCCGGATTCCACACCGAGGTCCGCGAGCACTACGCGGTCACCGGCGCCGAAGTGGCCCGGCTGCTGCGCTCGGCACCCGAGGACCTATGGACCGCACCCACCCCGTGCCGCGACTGGGACGTGCGCACGCTGGTGAACCACCTCGCCGCCCAGCACCTCTGGGTGTGCCAGGCGATCGCCGGGTACACCCCGGCCCAGATCGGCCACCGCTTCGAGGGCGACGTCCTCGGCCGCAACCCGCTGGGCGTCTGGGCCATGGCCGTACGCAGCGCGCAACGCGCCCTCGCCCGGCCCGGCGCCCCCGACCTGCTGGTCCACCTCGGCTACGGGGTACGGGACGCCGGCGGCTACGCCCGCGAGCTGGTCGCCGAGACGGTCGTCCACGGCTGGGACCTCTCCCGGGCCCTCGGCGAGCACGGCCGGATGCCCCCGGGCTCCGCCCGCTACGCGCTCACCGAGTTCCGCGGCTACCGCGACCTGGCCGGCACCGGCCGCTTCGACCCACCGTTCGCCGCGCCACCGGGCGCGGCCGCCGAGGACCAGCTGCTGGCCCTCACCGGCCGCGACCCGGCCTGGTCCACCGACCGCATCTGACGCCCTCGCACCCCTCGCGGCCGGCGGCCGGCGGTCACCGGGCCAGGCGGCCGAGGAGGGCCGAGGCGGCGGTGATGCCGAGGGCGGTGGCGAGGGTGAGGACGGCGAAGTCCAGGGGGAGGTGGGCGGGGGTGCCGATCAGCAGGCCGCGCAGGGCGTCGACCTGGTAGCTGAGCGGGTTGGCCAGGCTGATCGCCTGGAGCCAGCCCGGCATCAGGTCGACCGGGTAGAGGGCGTTGGACCCGAAGAACAGAGGCATCGTGATCGCCTGACCGATACCCATCAACCGGTCGCGGGTGAGCACGATCCCGGCGATGGTCATCGAGAGGCAGGAGAAGAAGGCCGAGCCGAGGACCACCACCACGACGACTCCGAGCAGCCGCAGCGGGTTCCAGGTCATCGCCACGCCGAGCAGCGCCGCGAGCACCACCACCACGACGGCCTGAAGCACCGCCTTGACCCCGGCCGCGAACGCCTTGCCGGTCACCAGCGCGGCTCTCGGGGTCGGCGTGACCAGCAGTTTGGTGAGCACCCCGGAGTCACGCTCCCAGATGATCATGATGCCGTAGAAGATCGCCACGAACATCGCGGACTGCGCGATGATCCCGGGCGCCAGGTAGTCCAGGTAGGGGATCCCGCCGGTGGGGATCGCCTTCAGCCGGGTGAAGGTCTCGCCGAAGATCAGCAGCCAGAGCGCGGGCTGAACGGCCCGGGTGTAGACCTCGGTGCGGTCGTGGCGCAGCTTCTGGAGCTCCACCACGCACATCGCGGCGACCCGGGCGGGCACCTGCCGCCAGCCCGTACGGGGCGGCGGGGGCACCAGCAGCAGCCCCAGGTCGGGTGCGTCAGCCGACGCGGTTGGCCGTGCGGCGGGTCCGGCGGACATCGTTGAAGTCTCCTTCCGCGCCCTCGCCGCGGGCCAGCCCGCGACCGGAGAAGTGGCGGAACACGTCGTCGAGCGTGGGGTCGGGCAGCGCGGCGTCCTGCTCGCGGACCCGCTCCTTCAGCTCCCCGGGGGTGCCGAGGGCGCGGATCCGGCCGCGGTCCATCAGGGCGACGCGGTCGCAGTGGCGGTCCGCCTCGTCCATGTAGTGGGTGGTCACCAGCACCGTCATGCCGGTGGCCCGCCGAATGGCGTCGACCCGGTCCCAGACGCCCGCGCGGGCGATCGGGTCCAGGCCGATCGTCGGCTCGTCCAGCACCAGCAGCCTCGGAGCGCTGACCAGGGCCTGGGCGAGCTCCAGCCGTCGCACCATGCCCCCGGAGTAGGTGCCGGCCAGCCGTTCCGCGGCCTCGGTGAGATCGACGGCGGCCAGGGCCTGGGCGACCCGGGCGGCCCGTTCGGCGCGCGGCACGTCGAAG
The DNA here is from genome assembly GCF_044764505.1 of Kitasatospora sp. NPDC094019. NCBI lineage: Bacteria > Bacillati > Actinomycetota > Actinomycetes > Kitasatosporales > Streptomycetaceae > Kitasatospora > Kitasatospora sp. NPDC094019. Next base: position 44,037 of record NZ_JBIWIF010000002.1, on the reverse strand, counting down.
ACCCGGGCGAACAGGGCGACGTTCTCCCGGCCGGTCAGGCCGGAGTCGGCGGAGAGCTGTTGCGGCACGTAGCCGAGCAGGCGGCGGACCTCCGAGCGCCGCCGGGCCGCGTCGTGGCCGAACACCCGGACCATGCCGGAGCCGGTCGGCAGCAGGGTGGTGATGGCCCTGATGGTGGTGGTCTTGCCGGCGCCGTTGGGGCCGAGCAGGCCGAAGACCTCCCCGGCCCGCACGGTCAGGTCGACGCCGTCGACGGCCCTGGTGCCGGGGTCCTTCCGCCGGCCCCGGTGGAAGGTGTAGGTCAGCCCGCGGCAGACCACCGCCTCGTCCGTTCCGGATGTCATCACCCGCTCCTCCCTTCGGCGGCCGCGACGGCCCCCGGCTCGCCCGACGGCCGGCGCAGGCCCGCCGCCACCCCGCGCAGCGCGGGCAGCGCCGCGGCCAGTGCCGCCCGGTCCTCGGCCGACAGGCCCGCCACCACGTCGCCGACCAGCGCGTCCCGGCGGGCCCGCCAGTCCGCCAACCGCTCCACGGCCTCACCGGTGACGTACAGCAGGGCGGCCCGGCGGTCGGCCGGGTCCACCTCGCGCCGCAGCAGGCCGAGCGCCACCAGTTGGTTGACCAGGGTGGAGACCGAGTTGGCGGCGAGGCAGAGCTCGGCGGCCGCGTCCGAGACCCGCAGACCGGGGAAGTCCGCCACCAGGCGCAGCAGTTCGACCTGGGCGCCGCGCAGACGGGGCTCGCTCAGGCCCTCCCGCAGCCGCCGTCGCACCAGGCGCTGGATGCCGACGAGGAGGGTGGAGAACTCCTCGCCCGGCGCCGGGTCCGGGAGGTCGGGGGCGGTCGCACTCATACCTCCGATTTTAGCTCTCAGTGAGAGCCATGTGTCGAGAGGCCGGGACCGTTGACGTCCGATTCACGCCGGACCGACCCCCTCCGCCCTGGTGGACTGCGATTCCCCGACGCCGGCCCCGGCACGTCACCGGACCACCCGCGTCCGCCCCACTCCCCCGAAGAACGGGGGAGCGGCCTACGGCGCCGTGCCGGTCTGCTCGCTGGGCTGGTTCCTCGCCGCGGCGCCGCACGCCCCGGAGGCGGCCGGGGTGCTCTTCACCTCCGTGTTCCAGGCCACCATGGGGATCGCCGCGCTGGCCGGCGGCGGCGTCGTGGACCGGACCTCCCCCGGGACCGTCCTCGTCCTGGCCGGCCTCACCGCGCTGCTCGCCGCCGGGACCGCCCTGGCGACCTCCGCGACACCCCCGGGCTCCGCGACCTCCGCGACCTCCGTGGCCGCAGAGGTCGCCGAGGTCGCCGAGACCGAGGAGGCCGCCGAGGCCGCACCGGTCACCGCTACGACAGGGCGATGAGCACGCCCGTGGGTACGAGGGTCAGCAGGGCGCTGGTCGTCCAGTACGGTCCCGCCGCCGCCGGGTCCGCACGGCGCCGACGGCGGTTCAGCCAGTGGTTGGCCGACCACCAGACAGCGAGGAACACCGCCAGTACCGGCACCGCGAGCATGAACCACGGCAGCATCCCGTCGTTCTCCGTCGGCTCGCGCCGGGTCCAACCGAGCCCGGCGAGCGGCCAGTTGGCGGCGAAGTACCAGAGCAGCCAGACCGGCACCACCGCCGGCACGCCGAGCAGCAGGTTCACCACGACGGCGGCGGGCGGGTACGTGCGCATCCGATCAGTATCCACGGGCGCCCGACCGGCCGGGCGGGCCGGTGGGGTCAGCCCAGGCCGGGCGGGCGGCGGTCGGCCCAGGGGTGGGCCAGCTCCAGCGTGCGCGACACCTGGAGCAGCAGGTCCTCCCGCCACGGTGCGGCGACGAGTTGGACCCCGACCGGCAGACCGGTCGCGTCGTCGTGGTGGACGGGCAGCGACACGGCCGGCTGGCCGGTGACGTTGAACAGGGACGTGAACACCCCCATCGGATAGCTGTTGCGCAGCGCCGCCAGCGGGTCCTCGGCGGTACCCGCCCGCCAGGCGCCGACGCGCGGCGGCAGGCACGCCATGGTGGGTGTCACCAGGAGGTCGAACCCGGCGACGAAGCCCTCGACGATGCGCCGCGACATCCTCTGCGCCCGTTTCACCCCCTCCGCGTAGTCCCAGGAGTCGAGCGCGTGCGCCGCCTCGCGCAGCGACCGGTTGTGCGGCTCGATCCGCTCCGGGTCGGCCAATGGCACCCCGGCGGCGCCGAGGTTCCACATGGCGGTGAACCCGGTGACCAGTTCCTCGGTCGGCGGCAGCGGCAGCCGGGCGTCGACGAGGCGGTGGCCCGCCGCTTCGAGCGTGCGCAGGACGGTGTCGACGGCCGCGACGCAGGCCGGGTCCACCCGGAGCCCGGCCACCGGCGGGTCCACCAGGACGCCGATCCGCAGCCCGGCCGGCGGGTCCGCCCACATCGCGTCGGCGAAGGAGCGGTCCGGGGCCGGGGGCGACCACCAGGCGGCCGGGTCATGACGGGCGAGCACGTCGAGCACGGCCGCGGTGTCGGCCACGGTGCGGGTGACCACGCCGCCGATGCCGAGCCCCTCGACGACCACGGTCCCGTTGGTCACCCGGCCCCGGGTGGGCTTGAGGCCGACCAGACCGGTGCACGAGGCGGGGATGCGGATCGACCCGCCGCCGTCCTCGGCGTGGGCGAGGGGCGCCATCCCGCTGGCGACGGCGACGCCCGCGCCGCTGGACGAACCGCCCGGCGTCCGCTCCCGGTCCCACGGGTTGCGGGTGATGCCGAGCGCCTCGCTCTCGGTGAACGGCAGGCAGCCGAACTCGGAGGTGGTGGTCTTGCCGAGCAGGACGAACCCGGCGGCGAGGAACCGTCGGACGAGCGGCGCCGAGACCTCGGCCGGCGCCCGGCCGGCACCCGCGGACCCGTACGTGGTGGGCCAGCCCTCGACCTCCAGCAGGTCCTTGATCGGCAGCGGAACGCCGTGGAAAGGCGGGAGTCCGTCGACGGACCCGGCCCGGACGACCGCGTCGGCGGCGGCGGAGGCGGCCGCGCGGACGGCGTCGTCGTCCCGGAAGCAGAAGGCGTTCAGCGCCGGGTCGAGGGCGTCGACGCGGGCGAGGCAGTCGTCCACGATCTCGACCGGGCTCACCTCCTTCCGGCGGACGGCGGCGGCGAGTTCGACGGCGGAACCGTAGGCGGTGGCGGCGGTGGTGCCGTGGGACGTGACGGTGGTGCCGGTCCCGGGAGCGGGAGCGGTACCGGCCTCGGTCTGTGGGTTCATCGCGAACTGTCCTCTCTCGACGGGGCGGTGGGCCCGTGGCCCCAGCCTCGCCCCGCCCGCGCCCCCTCGTCTTGGACGAATGTCGCGTAGCCTGGCGGCATGCGCCCCGTCGATCCGGCCCGCGCCCCCGCACCGGTGTGGGACATCGCGACTCCCGCGCGCCCCTGCCGCATTCCCGGCATCGGCATGGCCGGCTTCCACGCCCTGGCCCCGGTCGACCTGGACGTGGTGCCGTATCCCGCCGTGACGCTCGCCCTCGACCTGGGCGACCCGCCGTTCGCCGTCGACGACGCGGCCGGCCACCGGACGCGGGGCAGCGTCGTGGTCGGACTCGCGCCCGGCCGGGTACGCGGGCACGGCAGCGCCATCACCTGCTTGCAGCTCCGGCTGGCGCCGCCGGTCGCGCACCGGATCCTGGGCGCCTCCTCGGAGTTGGGCGGGGCGGTGGTCGGGCTCGACACGCTGTGGGGCCGCGAAGCCGCCCGGACCGAGGAGCGCCTGCGCGCCGCCGCCTCCTGGGACGAGCGCTTCGCGATCGCCGAGGCCGCGCTCGTCCGCCGCTACCCGGACGGCCGACCGGTCGACCCCGAAGTCGCCTTCGCCTGGAAGCAGTTGACCATCCACCGGGGGACGGTGCGGATCGAGCGGATCGCCGCCGAGGTCGGCTGGAGCCGCAAACGGCTGTGGTCCCGCTTCCAGGCCCAGACCGGCCTCGGCCCCAAGCACGCGGCCCGGCTCGTCCGCTTCGACGACGCCGCCCACCGCCTCGCCGCGGGCCACAGCGCCGCCCGGGTCGCGGCCGACACCGGATTCACCGACCAGTCCCACCTCCACCGCGACATCAGGACCTTCACCGGCACCACCCCCACCGCCCTCGCCGCAGCCCCCTGGCTCACCGTCGACCCCACCGCCTGGCCCGGCACCCGGCCCGCCGCCGACCGCCCCTGAACCGGACCCTGCCGAACGACACCCGCACGGATTCGCCCTCGGCGTGCGGCTGCGGCCGGTGTCGCGGCCCGGTACGCGTTTCCGTTCGAACCGCCACAGCGACCGTTGAGCGAACGCCGGGACGGTCGTCCGACCTCCGCCGACCGCCCGTCAGCTTTCGGGTCGCTGTGCCCAGAACAGGACATGGCCGCCGTCGCCCTCGGGGACGAACTCCTCGTGCCACACCTCCAGACCGGCCTGCGACAGCCAGGACCGGCTGGTGTCCGCGTCCGCATGGCTCCACCACATCGCGGCTCCGCCTCCGAGCCAGTTCTCGTCCGTCCCGGTCCAGGCCCGATACCCGGTGGTGACCAGGAACCAGCCTCCCGGCCGCAGCCACGATGCGATCCGACCCAACAGGGCCGGCTGTTCCTCGACAGGAATATGGATCAGCGCGTACAAACAGATCACGGCGTCGAAGGTCTCCGGCGGGAACGCCAGGGTCGTGGCGTCCGCTCGAACGAACGCGGCCTCCGGCACCAGTTCCCGAGCCCGCCGGACCTGGACGTCGCTGATGTCGACACCCGTGACACGATGCCCCGCTGCGGCGAGCGACCGGACCACGGGGACCCCGGTCCCGCACCCCACATCCAGCACAGTGCCCGGCGTCGGGAGACGCCCGAGCACCTCCTCGATCCACGATCCGTACTTCGTCTCGCTGTTGAACACCCGCTCGTAGCGCACGGACAGCATGTCGTACCCGCGCCGGACCAAGTCCTTCGGATCTCCAGCATCCACAACAGCGCACCGTACCGATCACCGGCCGGTGGAGCGACACCTTTTCCGGCTGCCTCCGGCGGCCACCACGGCCCAACAGATCGCCGTCCGCGCGGGCCACCGAGTGGGAGTCGATGCTGCCGCTCGGCCCCGCCGCGACCGGGAACCCGGCCGTAGCACCCGCCGTAGCCCCGGCCGCAGCAGCCACTGCGGTGCCCGCCGCGGCGCGCGACAGCGCCGCGGCACCCGTGCACGGCTGTTCCGGAGGAGCCGGTCGCGGCGTACCGTGACCGCATGGCTACGAGCGTGTCCTCGCGGTACGACGCCGTGATTGTCGGCGGCGGGCACAACGGGCTGGTCGCCGCGGCGTACCTCGCCCGGGGCGGGTACCGGGTGCTGGTGCTCGAACGGCTGGCGCGGACGGGTGGGGCGGCGGTGTCGGCGTCGGCGTTCCCGGGGGTCGACGCCCGGCTGTCGCGGTACTCCTACCTGGTCAGCCTGCTGCCGGCGAAGGTGGTGCGGGAGCTGGGGCTGCGACTGGAGCTGCGACGGCGGCGGATCTCCTCCTACACCCCCGTCGTCCGGGACGGGAAGCCCACCGGCCTGCTGGTGGACGCCGGCGATCCGGGCCGGACCGGGGAGTCGTTCCGGGCGCTGACCGGGTCCGACCGGGAGTGGCTGGCCTGGCGGGAGTTCTACGGGGCCACCGGGCGGGTCGCCGAGCGGGTGTTCCCGACCCTCACCGAACCGCTGCCGTCCCGGGCCGAGCTGCGCCGGCGGATCGGGGACGAGGCCGCCTGGACGGCACTGTTCGAACGGCCACTGGGCGAGACGGTCGAGCGGACCTTCGCGGACGACCTGGTGCGCGGTGTGGTCCTGACGGACGCGCTGATCGGCACCTTCACCCACGCCCACGACCCGGCGCTCCGGCAGAACCGCTGCTTCCTCTACCACGTGATCGGCAACGGCACGGGCGACTGGGACGTCCCGGTCGGCGGGATGGGCGCGGTGACGGACGCGCTGGCCGGCGCCGCGCTGGCGGCCGGCGCGGAGATCCGGACCGGGCACGAGGTCACCGCCGTCGCGGGCGACGGCCGGGGCGACGCCGAGGTGACCTACCGGACCGCCGACGGCGAGGCCACGGTGGCGGCGCGCCGGGTACTGGTGAACGCCGCACCGGCGGCTCTGGCGCGACTGCTCGGCACCGGGCCGGAGCCGGGGCCCGCGCCCGAGGGCGCCCAGCTGAAGGTCAACATGGTGCTGCGGCGGCTGCCGCGCCTGCGCGACCCGGCCGCGGACCCGCGTGACGCCTTCGCCGGGACGTTCCACATCGCCGAGGGCTACCGGCAGCTGGAGACGGCGTACGCGGAGGCGGCGGCCGGGCGGATGCCCTCGGCGCCGCCGTCGGAGATCTACTGCCACACCCTCACCGATCCGTCGATCCTCGGCCCGGAGGCCGTCCGGCGGGGATTGCAGACGCTGACCCTGTTCGGTCTGCACATGCCGGCCCGGCTGTTCGGGGACCCGGCGGCCAAGGAACGCGCCCTGGCCGCGAGCCTGGCGCAGCTGGACGCGGTACTGGCCGAGCCGATCGCCGACTGCCTGGCCGTGGACGCCGACGGCCGGCCCTGTGTCGAGGCGCGGACGCCGCCGGAGCTGGAGCGGGAGCTCGGTCTGCCGGGCGGGCACATCTTCCACCGCGACCTGGCGTTCCCGTTCGCCACCGGGGAGCCGGGGGCCGAGGAGGGGACGGGAGCGGGAACGGCCGCCGCGCGCTGGGGCGTGGCGACGGCCCGCCCGGACGTACTGCTGTGCGGGGCGGGGGCGGTCCGGGGCGGCGGCGTCAGCGGCGTCCCGGGGCACAACGCGGCGCGGGCCGCGCTGGAGGACCTCGCCCGCTCCCGCTGAGGCCGGGGAGGGGCGGCGCCCGGTCGGCGCCGCCCCCGGGCGCGTCAGGCGCGGGCGAGCACCCAGGCGCCGAGGCCGTTGCAGCCCCCGGCCTGGTAGGTGGTGGACCTGAAGCCCGCCGGGACGGGCGAGCCGGGACAGGTCAGCAGGCCGACCCGGGCGATGTTGTGGAGCCACGCACCGGCGCCGTCACAGCCGGTCCGCTGGTGCCCGGTGATGACGTAGCCGGTGACGACCGGGGAGCCCGAGCAGGTCCAGATGCCGTCGTGCGGGAGGTTGTGCTGCCACGAGCCGATGCCGCCGCAGCCGGCGCGCAGGTGGTTGCTGATGACGTAGCCGGGCACGACCGGCGAGCCGGAGCACGTCCATATGCCGTCCGAGACGACGTTGTGGCGCCACGCGCCGATCCCGCGACAGCCGGGCTTGCTGTGATCGGTGATCACGTACCCGGGCACCACCGGGGAACCGGAGCAGGTCCAGATGCCGTCCCTGACCGGCTGCTGGTACCACGAGCCCCGGCCGCCGCAGCCCTTCGGGTCGTAGTCGGTGTTGACGTTCCCCGGGTCGACCGGCTCGCCGCCGCAGGCCCAGCGGGCCGACGCGGCCGCACCGGCGGGCTTGGCCTCGGCCGCCGTCGCGCCGGCCACCGTACCGCCGAGGAGGACGGCCACGACCAGTGCGAAGGCGGCCGCGACGGCGCCGGTCCCCCGGGCGGCGACGGTGGCCGCCACCCGCTTCCACATCCGATGAGTACTCATGTTCGATCCAATCCGGTCCGGTTCGGGAACGAAGGGGCGTCCCGGGCGCCGGGGTCTCCGGCGGGGACGGGGCAACCCTAGAGTGGTCACGGGGTGATGATTCGGTGCAGACCCCGAGAAAGTCCGTCACGGGGGCCACTTTGTCCGAAATCCGTCCGTGCACCCCCGAACCTCCACCTGACGGGACTTTCAGCAGGTGGGCGCAGCGTCGCACACGCCCCGGGTAAGGTGGTGGATCGTGGCCAGTCGTAAAACGTCGATCATGGAAGCAGCCGCGCGGGTGATCGCGCGGCGCGGGGTGCGCGGACTGCGGGTGGAGGAGCTCGCGGCCGAGGCCGGCGTGTCCACCGCGCTGATCTACTACCACTTCAAGGACCGCACCGGGATCCTCCGGCAGACGCTGGAGTTCATCAACGACCGGGCCGAGCGGTACACGACCGAGCGCGACCCGGACGCCCCGCCGCCGACCGCCCGCGAGGAGCTGGAGCAGACGCTGCTGCTGGAGCTCCAGGACTCGGTGGAGGTGCGGGAGAACAGCACCGCCTGGGGCGAGCTGCGGGCGAGCGCGGTCTTCGACGAGACCCTGCGCGAGGACCTGGCGCGGGCCACCCGGATCTGGGTCCAGGAGATCGCCGAACTGCTGGGCGTGGTGCGGCCGATGTCCTCGGCGGTGGCCCTGGCCGGAGCCGCCGAGCGGCTGACCGCGCTACTGGAGGGCCTGAGCACGCGCTGGCTCAGCGGGAGCCTTCCGCTGGCGCACGCCCGGACGCTGCTGGTCGAGGCGATCGACACCGAGGTGGACCGGCTCGACTCCTGAGCGGAGTCGCCGAACCGGGCATCAGCCGACAGAACACCCCTGACTATCACTCTCCGTGATCAGATCGGCGGCACAGGTCATATTGTGCCGAGAAGTTTGACTGAACTTTCAGTCAGTGCGACGCTGACACCGCAGGCGGGGTGCAGCCGTCGGCCGTTCCCGTGGTGCGCCGGTGCGCAGCGACGCGAAGAGTGGATCCGACGGCCCACGCGCCCCGTGCGGCCCCACGGACCCTCCCGGCCCTGCGCCCCTCCCGGCCCCGTGCCCCTCCGGCACCGTCGCACGATCGGAGAACCCTCATGAACCGCTTCCACCACGACCGCTCCGCCGAGGACTTCCCCTGGGTGCCGGCGGACGACGTGCCGCACGCGCGGACCTGGATGTCCTGGCCCTCCCGCCGGGGTGTGTGGGGGCTGCGACTGGGCGGGGTCCAGGAGGACATCGCGCTGATCGCCCGCACCATCGCCGAGTTCGAGCCGGTGGTGATGTGCGCCCCCGACGACTGGACGGCGGGCAAGGCCCAGGACCGGTGCGGCTCCGCGGTGGAGGTGATCACCGCGATCCCCACCGACGACCTGTGGATGCGCGACACCGCGCCGGTGTTCCGGCTGGACGGCCGCGGCGGCCTGGACGCCGTGGTGCTCAACTTCAACGGCTGGGGCAACAAGCAGGTCCACCACGACGACGCCCTCGTCGCCGAGCGCCTGGCCACCCGGCGCGGTCTGCGGTACTCCTACGCGGAGTTCGTCGGCGAGGGCGGCGCGATCGAGACCGACGGCGACGGCACGGTGATGGCCACCGAGAGCAGCCTGGTCAACAAGAACCGCAACCGGGGCATGAGCCGGGACGAGATCGAGGACGCCGTGCTGGAGGCGTACGGCGCGGACGCCATGATCTGGCTGCCCGGCATCAAGGGCCAGGACATCACCGACGACCACGTGGACGTCACCTCGCGCTTCGTCCGCCCCGGTGTGGTGATGGTCCAGCTGCCGCCCGCCGACCGCAACGACGCCTGGGCCAAGGACGCCCGCGAGCAGTTCGCCGTCCTCTCCGCCGCGACCGACGCCCGGGGCCGCCGGCTCCAGGTGATCCCCGTGCACGGTCCGGACACCGTCCGCTCCCGCAGCTCCAAGTTCGTCGACTCCTACCTCAACTTCCATGTCGTCAACGGCGGTGTCGTCACCGCCCAGTTCGGCGACGCGTACAAGGACGCCGCCGCCAAGGAGGCGCTCGCCGCGGCCTACCCGGGCCGCGAGGTGGTGCAGATCGACGTCGACCGCCTGATGGCCGGGGGCGGCGGCATCCACTGCTCGACCATGCACGAGCCCCTGCCGTAGCCCGTGCCGTAGCGCCTGCCACGGCCACCACCCCCACCGACCCCGCCCCAGCCGGAGGATCCGTATGACCAACGCCATGTCCCGCCGTACCGTGATGCGCTCCCTCGCCGGCGCCGGAGTCGGCGCCCTCGTCCTCGGCCTCACCGCCTGCGACCCCACCGGCGCCGGTGACCCCGACGGCACCGGTGCCCTCCCGCCGTCGGGACAGCCCTCCGGGCAGCCGGGCGGCCTGCCCACCGGCTCCCCCACCGGTTCGCCGACCGACACACCCGGCACCCCGACCGCCACCGCCGCCCCGACCACCGCCGCGCCGACCGCCACCGGCACGCCCGGTGCCCGCCGTTTCGGCGCCGAGTGGGAGAACCACCTGCGCACGGTGATGTCCTGGCCCTCCTCGGAGAACATCTGGGGCGAGCAGCTCGCGGAGGTCCGCCGGGACGTGGCCGGCCTGGCCCAGGCGATCGCCGCCCGCGAGCCGGTCGTCCTGATGGCCCGCCCCGACCAGAAGGAGGCGGCGCAGAAGGCGTGCGGCGCGGCGGTCGAGGTCGTCCCCGTCACCGTCGACGACCTGTGGGCGCGGGACACCGTGCCGGTGTTCGTCGAGGAGGGCGGCAAGGTCAAGGGCGTCGACTTCAACTTCAACGGCTGGGGCCGCAAGCAGCAGCACGCCAACGACGCCAAGGTGGCCCGGGCCGTCCTGGCCAAGTACGGCGTCGAGCGGATCGAGACCCGGCTGGTCGCCGAGGGCGGATCGTTCGAGACCGACGGCGAGGGCACGCTGCTGGTCACCGAGAGCTCGGTCGTCAACGACAACCGCAATCCCGGGATGAGCCGCGACCAGGTCGAGGCGGAACTCAAGAAGGCCCTCGGCGTCACCAAGGTGATCTGGCTGGCCGGCGTCAAGGGCAAGGACATCACCGACGCCCACGTCGACTGCCTGGTCCGCTTCGTCGCGCCGGGCGTCGTCGTGCTGGACAAGGCGTTCCCCGGCACCCCGGCGGACGTCTGGTCCCGCTCCGCCGACCAGGCCCGGTCGGTGCTCAGGAACGCGACGGACGCGCGCGGCCGGAAGCTGGAGGTGGTGGAGCTGCAGCAGCCCGACCCCGACCGGATCACCGGACGGGGCGACGCCTTCGTCTCCTCCTACATGAACTTCTACATCGGCGCCAAGGGCGTCTATCTGCCGAAGTTCGGGGACCAGAAGGCCGACGAGCACGCCCAGCAGGTGCTGAAGAAGTACTTCCCCACCCGCGAGATCGTCCCCGTGAAGATCGACGGCATCGCCGGCGGCGGTGGCGGGATCCACTGCGCCACCCACGACATCCCCGCCCACGGCTGACCGGCCGGCCCTTCCTCCGGGGCCGGGTCCGCCCCACCGGACCCGGCCCCGCCGGTTCACCCGGCGGGCTGCTGCTGGGTGACGCAGTGGATCCCGCCGCCGCCCGCCCCGAGGCGGTCGATGTTGAGCTGCTCGACGGTGCGGCCCGGGAACAGGCGGGCGAGGGTGGCCCTGGCCGCGCTGTCGGCCCGGCTGTCGCCGAACTGGGCGGATATCACCGCGTTGTTGCACAGGTAGTAGTTGGCGTAGGAGCCGACGAAGTTCGGGTCGGTGGAGCGGATGAGGTTGTAGTCGGGCCCCTGGATCTGGCTGACCGAGTACCGCGACCCCTGGGCGTTGGTGGCGGCCGAGAGGATCTTGTACTGCTGGCGCGCGTCCTGCGACCAGGCGTCGGTGTCGCCCGCCAGCGGCATCTGGACCAGGCCCGTGGTGCCGCCGAGGTAGCGGGAGGTGGCGTCCACGTGGTCGTCGGTGATGTCCTGGCCGGCGATGCCCGCGAACCAGATCACCTTGGAGGCGCCGAAGGCGGCGCACAACGCGCTCTCCACCTGCGCCTGGGACTTGCCGGGGTTGCGGTTGGAGTTCAGGATGCTGCTCCGGGTGGCCATCAGCGTGCCACTGCCGTCGGCCTCCACGGCGCCACCCTCGGCCACCAGCCCGGCGGCCGTGAACGGCAGGCCCAGGTAGGCGGCGAGCCGCCGGGCGACCTGGGCGTCGTTGGCGTGGGTCTGGTGGTTGCCCCAGCCGTTGAAGTTGAGGCCGATCGTGTCGAGGCCGCCGGCGCCGTCGGTGCGGAAGACGGGGCCGGTGTCCCGCATCCAGCAGTCGTCGACCGGGATGTCGCCGATCACGGTGACCGCCGAGCCGCACATCGACCGGGCCTTGGCGACACTGGCCGGGTTGGCGCACATGGTCACCGGCTCGTACTTGGCGATCGTCTTCGCGATCAGCGCGATGTCCGACTGGACCCCGGAGAGCTTGTTGCGCCAGATGCTCGTGCTGTCCGGCCAGGCCATCCAGGTGCGGGTGTGACGCAGGGTGTCGAGCGGCACCCGGAAGCCGGCGGCGGCCGCGACGGCGGGGTCCGCCCCGCCGCCGCGGCGGCCGGCCGCGACGGCCGGGCCGCCGGTCGCGACGGTGAGCGCGGTGCCGGCGGCGGCCAGGCCCGCGACGGCCAGGAACCGGCGGCGGTCGAGGCTGTCGGCCGTGCTCCCGCCGGTCGTCCGGTCGGACCCGCCGCCGGTCGTGCCGTCCGTCGCGCTGCCGGTCGCTCTGTCGGATCTGGAGCGGTCGTTCATCACTACCTCCGTGTCAAGGTGCCCTGCTCGTCGAGCAGTTGACCGAAAAGGTAGAACTGACCAAGCGCTCGGTCAATACTTTGCGCAGCTTTGGCCCCACCTCCGGCCCCGGCAGTCGTTACAGTGACCGCCATGGCGACACAGGCGACGGGCGCGGACCCGGCCACCACCCCCGGCCCGGCCACCGCCCGGGGCGCGGCCACCGCACCGGCCGCACCGCGGACCGGCGGCACCGGCCGCGCCCGGACCTCGGCCAAGGGCGAGCAGACCCGGGCCCGGCTGATCGCCGCCGCCCGCACCCTCCTCGCGGGCGGCGAGGCGGGCCGGTTCACCACCCGCAACGTGGCCGCCCTGTCCGGCGTCTCGCACGGGATGTGCCACTACCACTTCGCCGACCGCAGCGACCTGATCGTGGCCGTGGTCGCGGACATCCGGCCCGAGTGGATCGCCCCGCTGGAGGCGGCCGTCGACGGGCCGGGCGGCTACGCCGAGCGGGCCGAACGGGTGCTGGCCCTGCTCACCCGCCCCGAGAGCCCCGACCTCGCCCGACTGCACGCCGCCCTGCACTGGCTCGCCCTGAACGACGAACGGGTCCGGGTCGCTCTGGAGGCCGAGTACGGGCGGTGGCGGTCCTGCTTCGTCCGGCTGTTCCGGGCGCTGGTGGACGAGCGCGGCGGCGACACCGACCCCGCGCCGCTCGGCGAGGCGTTCGCGGCGGCCGTGGACGGCATCGCCGCCATCGGCTCCCTGGACGGGACGGTGGACGCCGCGCGGGTACTGCGCACGCTGCTGGACTCCCTGGCCTCGACGGTCGGCCCGCGCCGCTGAGCCCGACGGGCCGCCGCGGTGGCAGACCGGCACCGCCCGCCGCCGGCACCGCACCGCGCCGACGGACCCCGGCCGACGCGCCCCGGCGACGCCCGTCGGCCCGCCCGTCACGGCCCCGCCCCCGCCGGACCCCCGACGTCACCCCGCTTCCGGTGCTCGACCCGGCTGCCCGAGACGACCGTGACCACCAGGCACGCCGCGATGATGCCCTCCGCCCAGAAGAAGGCGACGTAGTCGATCAGCGAGCCGATCGGCGGCGTCCCGGGCGCGGCGTTGCGCATGCCGATCAGCGCGAACAGCGTCGCCGCCATCCAGCCGAGCGAGGGCCACACCATGCCCTGCCGGCCCCGGTAGAGCACCTCCGCCCCGGCCAGGACCGCCAGCGCCAGCGCCAGCGCCCACATCGCCGCGATCATGAACCAGGCCAGGATGAAGGTGCTCCGCGCCCTGGTCACCCGCCCCTCGAACACCGTGCCCTCCGCCCCGTACGGGGTGCCGGCCGGGCGGACGAAGAAGAACGGGTCGGCGTCGCCGAACACCACCCCGACCGGGACGGCGCCGGTGGCGTCCGCGGCCGAGAACAGCACCTCGAAGCGGTAGCGGTCGAAGGGGTAGTCGGTCGGGGTGCCCCCGTAGAGGTTCGCCGGGACCGGCTTGGGTGTCGCCGCCTCCCCCGGTTCGGCCCGCAGCTCGGTGCGGGTCGTGGAGCGGACGGTGATGTCGACCCGGCGGGCGAAGGTGCCGGACTCCGGGTCCTGGGCCAGGGTGCCGTGCGGGACGGGCACGACGTAGAGCGTCATCTCCCCGCCGGCGGCGTCGATGTCCTGGGAGGTGACGTCGAGTTCGACCCAGTCGCCGGTGGTGGGGAGGGACAGCTCCCGGGTCTGTTGGCGGGTGTTGCGCTCGTTGAAGTAGAGGGCGATCCCGGCCGAGCAGAGCACGGCCAGGATCAGCAGGACCAGGAGGAAGCGGCGGTCCCGCAGCCGGCGCCCGCTCACGCCGGGCTGGTGCCGGGGGCGGCGGGCTGCTGCTGGGTGGCGCAGTGGATGCCCCCGCCGCCGGAGGCGATGTGGTTGATGGAGACCTGGGAGATCTTCCGGCCGGGGTGGAGGTCGCCGATGATGCCCGCGGCGCGGTCGTCGGCGGCCCCGTCCCCGAACCGCGGCACGATGACGCCGCCGTTGCAGACGTAGTAGTTGAGGTAGGTGGCGAGGAAGTCCTTGCCCGCGCCGGGGATCAGGTCGAGGTCGGGTTCGGGCAGGTCGACCACCTTGAGGGTGCGCCCCTTGGCGTCCCTGGCCGAGCCGAGGACCTGGAGCGCCTGGTCGGAGGCGGTGGTCCAGCTGTCCGGCGGGGTGTCCGGGCCGGGGCGGTGGATGACGACGGTGCCGGGCTCGGCGAAACGGGCGAGGGCGTCGATGTGGCAGTCCGTGATGTCCTGCCCGGCGACGCCCTGGAACCACAGCACGGTGCTGACGCCCAGCAGGTCCTTGAAGGCCGCCTCGATCTGGTCGCGGCTCTTGCCGGGGTTCCGGTTGGGGTTGACCCAGGAACTCTCGGTGGCCATCAGGGTGCCCTCGCCGTCGACCTCGATGCCGCCGCCCTCGCCGGTGACCGGTGCCTGGATCCGCGGGATGCCGTAGTGGTCGAGGAGGTTGCGGGCGACCTGGCTGTCGTTGGCGTGGGTCTGCTTGTTGCCCCAGCCGTTGAAGTTGAAGTCGATCCCGGCGAGCCCCTGCGGGCCGGTGACGAAGGTCGGGCCGGTGTCGCGGGCCCACAGGTCGTCGACCATCAGCTCCAGTACCTCGACGGTGGAGCCGCACGCCTGCCGGGCCTGCTCGGCCTGGTCGGGGCGGGCGAGCAGCACCACCGGCTCGAAGCCGGCGATGGCGCGGGCCAGCCCGGCGATGTCCTCCCGGACGCCGGGCAGTTGGTCGCCCCACACCTCCTCCAGGGCCGGCCAGGCCATGAAGGTGCGGGTGTGCGGGGCCGACTCGGCCGGCATCGCCCGGGCGGCCGCGGCGCTCGGGCCCCCGGAGGCCGGCGGACTGCCGTTGGCGGACGGGGCCGAGGCGGTGCCGGAGGGGCTGGGCGGCTCCGCGTCGCCGCCGCCGGAGGAGCAGCCGCCGGTCAGGGCCAGTGCGGCGAGCACCGTCCCGGAGCGCAGGAGCGAACGGCGGGACGGCCCGGGGTGAGCCGGGTGGGCCGGGTGAGCCATGGGGCCTCGTTCCGGTAGTGCCTGCGGGGTACGGTCCCGCACGCTACTGAGAAGCGGGTCAGGATCCGCGGCAGCAGGTACCCGCCATCGGGGTGAATCCGCGCGGGGACGGTGACCCGGCCGGGGACGGCCCGCCCGAACGGCGGCGGGGACCCCGGCCCGGCAGACCCCGAGCGGCTGCCGGGCCGGGGGGCTCACAGGGCGCGGCGCGCGGCGGCGATCCGGTCGGGATCCCAGCCGGGCCGGGGGACGGACTCCAGCAGCAGCCGGGTGTAGGCGTGCCGCGGGTCGTCGAGGACCGTCGCGGTGGGCCCGGCCTCGACGATCCGTCCGTGCCGCATGACCACGACCTCGTCGGTGACGCACCGGACGACGCCGAGGTCGTGGGTGATGAACAGGTAGCCGATGCCGGTCTCCTCGCGGATGTCGGCGAGCAGGTTGAGCACCTGCGCCTGCACCGAGACGTCGAGCGCGGCAACCGCCTCGTCCAGGACCAGGACGGCCGGCCGAACGGCCAGCGCCCGGGCGATGGCGACACGCTGGCGCTGGCCGCCGGAGAGCTGCCGGGGAAGTGCCTCGGCCGCCCGGGTGCCGAGGCCGACCTGGTCGAGGAGTTCCTTGATCCGGGCCGGGTGGTCGGTGCCGGGGAAGTGCAGCCGCAGGGTCTCCCTCAGCGCGGCCTCGACGCTGGTGCGCGGGTCCAGCGAGAGGTACGGGTCCTGGAACACCATCTGGACCTCGCGGGCGCGGGCCAGCCGTTCGGCCTTCCCCCGCGCGCCACCGGTGCGGGCCCGGCCCTTCACCAGGACCTGACCCGCGTCGGCCCGTTCGAGGCCGACGACGATCCTGGCGGTGGTGGTCTTGCCGGAGCCGGACTCGCCGACGATGCCGAGCGATCCGCCGGCGGGGAGGGTGAAGGAGACCTCGTCCACGGCCCGGACGGCGCCGAAGGTCCGGCACAGGCCGGTGATCTCCAGCGCGGCGGCACCCGGCGCGGCGGTGTCCGGGGCGACCGCCCCGGCGGAGATCCCGGACGAGGTCCCGGAGGCGGCCTCAGACATCGGCGGGGCTCCCTTCGAGCGGGTGGTGGCAGGCGGCCGGCTGCTCGGGCCGCCCCGGGGCCGGCCGCAGCGCGGGGGCCTCGGCCCGGCACGCGTCGGTCGCGTACCGGCAGCGGGCGGCGAACGCGCAGCCGGTGAGCTCCTGCCGCAGGTCCGGCGGCTGTCCGTCGATGGCGGCGAGGCGGCCGGTCGGGCCGTCCAGCCGCGGGGTGGAGGCGAGCAGCGCCGCGGTGTAGGGGTGCCGGGGCCGCTCGAACAGCGCCTCGGCGGGGCCGGACTCGACGATCCGCCCGGCGTACATCACATAGACCCGGTCGCTGATGGCGGCGGCGAGGCCCAGGTCGTGGGTGACGAACAGCAGGCCGGTGCCGAAGCGTTCGCGCAGCCGGTCCAGCAGGGCGATCACCTCGGCCTGGCTGGTGACGTCGAGCGCGGTGGTGGGCTCGTCGGCGAGCAGCAGGACCGGGTCGCCCATCAGGGCGGCGGCGATCATGACGCGTTGGAGCATGCCGCCGGAGAGCTGGCCGGGGTAGCGGCGCATCAGCTCGGGCCCGAGGCCGACGGCGTCGAGGAGTTCGACGGCGCGCCGGTCGGCGTCGGCGGCGCTCATGGTCCCGGTGAGGCGGACGCTCTCGGTGAGGAAGTCGCCGATGCGGCGCAGCGGGTTGACGGCCGCCCGCGGGTCCTGGAAGACCATCGCGGCCCGGCCGGTGCGCAGTTCGCGCAGCCGGGCGGCGTCCATGGTGAGGACGTCCAGGCCGTCCACGAGGACCTCGCCGGTGGGGACGGCGCCGGGCGGCAGCAGGCCGAGGGCGGTGCGCGAGGTGAGGGACTTGCCGGAGCCGGACTCCCCGACCAGGGCGACGGTCTCGCCGGGGGCGACGGTGAGATCGACCCCGTCGAGCACCGGGCGGGCGGTGCCGGGCAAGCGCAGGCGCAGCTCCCGGACGTCGAGGGCGTTCACGGGGTCCTCCGGGCGACCTGGTCGGCCCAGCGCTCGCCGACGACGTTGAAGGCGACGACGGTGAGCACGATGAGCACGCAGGGCAGGATCGCGGAGAGCGGGTAGCCGTGCTGGATCGCGGTCTGGCCGTCGAAGACCATGCGGCCCCAGTCGGGGGTGAGGGCGGGGACGCCGAGTCCGAGGAAGGACAGGCCGGCCAGGTCCATGAGGGCGTATCCGAAGTTGACGGTGGACTGGGCGAGGACGATCGGCGCGATGTTGGGCAGGACGTGCCGCAGGCAGATCTGGAGGGCGGAGTGCCCCTGGACCTGGTAGGCGGAGACGTAGGGCCGCATGCGTTCGGCCAGCACCAGGGAGCGGGTCAGGCGGGAGACGTAGGGCAGGTAGGCGATCGCGAGCGCCACGACGGGGGCGAGCAGGCCCTCCCCGTGGACCGCGACGATCAGGATGGCGAGCAGCATGCCGGGGAAGGCGAAGACCAGTTCGGTGCTGCGGGACAGCACGGAGTCGATCCAGCCGCCGCGCCAGCCGGCCAGGAGGCCCACGGCGACACCCGCGACGGTGGAGAAGACGACCACCCCGAGCGGGCCGAGGAGCGAGGTGCGGGCGCCGATCAGCAGCCGGGCGAGGGTGTCGCGGCCGGCCGTGTCCACGCCGAGCAGGTGGTCGGCGGAGGGGCCGGCGAGGGCGTTGCCGAGGTCGACGGCGTTCGGGTCGTCGGGTGCCAGCCAGGGGGCGAGCAGCGCGGCGAGCACGACCAGGACGGCGAGGCCGAGGCAGATCCGGTAGAGCGGGGCGCGGGCGGCCTTGATCCGGCCGAGGCCGGGCCGCCGGGCGAGGGCGACACTCATGCGTCGGACCTCCTGGAGCCGAGGGTGACCCGGGGGTCGACCAGCGGGTGGAGCAGGTCGACGACCAGGTTCACGGTCATGAACAGGGCCACGATGATCAGGGAGATGGCCTGGACGGTCGGGAAGTCCTTGGTGGTGGTGGACAGTTCGAGGAGCTGGCCGAGGCCGCCGACGCTGAACGCGGACTCCACCAGGATCGTGCAGACCAGCAGGGTGGAGACGATCAGGCCGCCGGTGGTGAGCACGGTGCCCAGCGAGTTGCGGAACACGTGCCGGCGGATCACCTCGCGCTCAGGCACGCCCCGGCTGCGGGCGACGGTGACGTGCTCGCCCTCCAGGGCGTCCAGCATCGCCGAGCGGGTGACCCGGGCGAGCATGCCGATCAGGTAGAGCGCGAGGGCGATCGCGGGCAGGGTGAGGTGCCAGGCCATGTCCAGCAGGCCGTCACCGACGCCGCTGGTCGGGAACCAGCCCAGCTTGACCGCGAACAGGCCCTGGAGCAGCACCGCGGCGACGAAGGAGGGCGTGCCGACAGCGAGGGTGGTGGTGACCAGGATCGCGGAGTCGGTCGCGCCGCCCCGGACGGCGCCGATCCAGCCGAGCACGAGGCCGATCACGACGACCACCAGCAGGGCCATGGCCACCAGCAGCAGGGTGGCGGGCAGACGGTCGGCGAGCAGGTCCGACACGTCGGTGCGGTAGGTGAGGGAGCGTCCGAAGTCGCCCTGCAGCACCTGGCCGAGCCAGCGGAGGTAGCGGACCAGGAAGGGGTCGTCCAGGTGGTACTGCTCGTTGATCGCCTGCAGGGCGGCCGGGGAGGCCGAGCGCCCGGACAGCAGGAAGCTCGCCGGGCTGCCCGGCGCCAGGTACATCGCCCCGAAGACGACGAACGAGGCGCCGAGCAGGGTGACGGCCATTTCGACCAGCCGTCGGACGGCGAATCGCAGGAAGGTCACCGCGCGGCCCCCACGTCGGCGGCCCACGGGTGGTACAGGTAGGAGATGGTGGTCGGGGCGCCGGTGATCCGCTTGTTCAGGAAGACGGCGGTGGGCCACTCGGCGACCGGGATCCAGAGCAGCTGCTCGGAGGCGGTCCGCTGGAGCTGCGCCTCCAGGGCGCCCCGCTCGGCCGGGTCGTACTCGCCGGAAGCCTTGTCGACCAGGTCGTCGTAGGCGGGGTCGCTGTAGCCGGCGAAGTTCTGGTAGGCGCCGGTGCGGAAGTTGGCGAGCAGGTCGAGCGGGTCGGTGATGGAGTCGTAGTACGTCTCCGGGAACATGTCCAGGCCCTCGCGCGCCTTGGGGTCGGTGAACAGCGAGGTGAAGGCGTTCGGGGCGATGGTGCGCAGCTGGACGTTGAGACCGATCCGGGCACCGGCGGACTGGACGGCGGTGGCGAGCAGCGAGACGTCCTGGCCGATGCTGCTGGTGGCGACGGTGAGCGTCCTGCCGCTGGCGCCGGCCTCCTTGACCAGGGCCTTGGCGCGCTCGATGTCCTGGGCGGTGGGGGTGAGGTGGGCGAACGCGGTGGCGCGGACGTCCTCGGGCAGCCCGGCCCAGGCGGCCCTGGTGGTGAGCGAGCCGGTGACGGTGCCGGCGCCGGCGAGGCCGGTGCGGACGAAGCCGGTGCGGTCGAGGGCCAGCGACAGCGCCTGGCGGACCCGGAGGTCGCCGAGCGGGCCGTCCATGCTGGTGACGTTGAGGTTGACGGTGCTGAGGCCCTCGCCGAAGTAGAGGGTGCCGGTGCCGCCGTTGCGGAGCCGGTCGTAGCTCTCGGTGGGGATCAGGTAGCCGCCGTCGACCTCGCCGCTGAGCATGGCGTTGGTGCGCGCGGAGGGGTCGGTGAGGAAGCGGACGACGACCTTGCCGGCCTTGGCTCGGTTGCCCCAGTAGCCGTCGAAGCGCTGGAGTTCGATCGACTGGCCCTTGGCCCAGGTGCCGAGCTTGAACGGGCCGGTGCAGTCGAGGCTCCCGCTGGTGCCGTAGTCGCGGCCGGCGGCCTCGACCCCGGCCTTGGCGGCGACGGTGCCGGCGGCGGTGGCCATGTACTGCGGGAACTGGGAGTCGGGCCGCTTGAGCTTGACGGTGACCTGGAGCGGGCCGGTCGCGGTGACGGTGTCCACGTTCTGGAAGGACTGCGCCCAGGCCGCCGCGTTGTCGGGGTTCATCTGCCGGCCGAGGCTGTACACCACGTCGTCGGCGGTCATCACCGAGCCGTCGTGGAAGTGCACGCCGGAGCGCAGGTCGTAGACCCAGGTGGTGGGGTCGGGGTTGGACGCCTTCTCGGCCAGGCCGGGGGCCAGGGTGAGCTGGGGCGTCCAGCGCATCAGGCTCTCGCAGACGTTGGACAGCACCGTGTTCTGCGGGTAGTCGAACGCCTGGAGGTAGTCCAGGGTCGGCGGCTCGGCGTAGGTGGCCCAGGTGAAGGAGTCGATGTCGCCGGCGGCCGGCGGACTGGAGGGCGACAGCTGGATGCCGGCCCCGTCGGTGGAGCCGCCGCGGGGCGGTCCCGAGCAGGCGGCGACCAGGGCGGCCGCGCCGAGCAGCGCGGTGGCGACGGCGAGCGGGCGCCGGGTCCGGGTGCGTCCGGCGGGTGCGGTGGGAGTCATGAGGGTGTTTCTCCGTTCGCTGGCTGGGTCAGGCGCGGGCGGCCGGGAGTTGCTGGGTGATGCAGTGGACGCCGCCGCCGCCGAAGGCGATCACCCGGGCGCGCACGCCGACGACCTTGCGGTCGGGGAACGCGGCGGCGATCACCGCGAGCGCGCCGGCGTCCTCGGGGTGGTCGGCGACGGGGACGACGACACCGCCGTTGGCCAGGTAGAAGTTCAGGTAGCCGACCTCGACCCGGACGTCGTCCACCTCGACGAAGGCGGCCTGGGTGACGTCGACGATCTCGAACGGACGGCCCTGGGCGTCGGTGGAGTGCTCCAGCACCGTGCGGTTGGCGCGCATCCGCACGTAGTCGGGGTGCGCGGGGTCGGCGGGCAGCTGCACCACGACCTTGCCGGGGGCGGCGAAGGCGCACACGCCGTCGACATGGCCGTCGGTCTCGGTGTCCAGGGCGCCGCCGTAGGGCAGCCAGATGATCTTGGTGACGCCGAGCCGGGCCTTCAGCTCGGCCTCGATCTCCTCGCGGCCCAGCTCGGGGTTGCGGTTGGGGTGGAGCAGGCACTGCTCGGTGGTGATGAGCGTGCCCTCGCCGTCGACGGTGATCGCGCCGCCTTCGAGGATCATCTCGGAGCGGACCGCCGGCACGCCGAGGTGCTCCAGCAGCAGGCCGCTGATCCGGTCGTCCGCGTCCCAGGGGTGGTGCTTGCGGCCCCAGGCGTTGAAGCGGAAGTCGACACCGGCCCGGCGGCCCTCCTCGTCCAGGACGAAGATCGGCGCGGAGTCGCGGAACCAGGAGTCGTCCAGCGGGAGTTCGACCACGGTCAGGTCCGGGCCGCACAGGGCGCGGGCCTCGTCGCCGTGGCCGGGCGGGGCCACCATGGTGACCGGCTCGAACTCCGCGATGGCCCGGGCGACGGCCGCGTACTCGCCCTTCACCTCGGCGAGGTTGTCGCCCCACAGGTCCTGCCGGACCGGCCAGGCCATCAGGCAGCCGTCGTGCTCGGTCCACTCGGCGGGCATGCGGTGGGTCACGGGGATCCTCATTCTCTTCGGGCCCGGCCGGGGCGCGGGACGCGCGGTCCGGCCGGGTGGTGCGGGGTGGGTGGGTGGCACCCGGTGGTGCCGGGTGGGAGTTTCGGGGAGCCCCGGCGGCCCGCCTCCGTGGGGAACAGGACGGGCCGCCGGGGAGTCAGCGGAGCGGCGGGACGGACGGCTGCGACTGGGTGGCGCAGTGGATGCCGCCGCCGCCGGAGGCGATGTTGTCGATGTCGACCTGGACGATGTCGCGGGTCGGGAACTCGGCCTGGAGGACGGCGCGCGCCTTCGCGTCGGCGGCCGCGTGGCCGAACTGCGGGACGAACACGGCGCCGTTGGCGACGTAGAAGTTGCTGTAGCTGGAGAGGAACTCCTTGCCGAGGTCGCGGCCGCGGATCCGCCGCCGGTCCGGGGCGGGCAGCTCGATCACGGTCAGCGCGCGGCCGCGGGCGTCGGTGGCGCTCCGCAGTGCCCGCGCGGCCTGCTCGTAGACCTTGACCCAGACCTGATCCGTCCCGGGGCCGGGCCGGTCGAGCAGGACCCGGCCGGGCGCGGTGAAGCGGGCCAGGCAGTCGACGTGGGCGTCCGTGATGTCCTGGCCGGCGACGCCGTCCAGCCAGATCACCTTGTCCATCCCGAGCGTCGTGCGCAGGGCGCGGTCGACCTCGGCCCGCGACATGCCGGGGTTGCGGTTGGGGTTCACCCAGGAGCTGACGGTGGCCAGCAGGGTGCCCTCGCCGTCGGTCTCCAGGGCGCCGCCCTCACCGACGAAGGGGGCCTGGATCCGGTCCACCCCGTACTCGGCGAGCAGGGTGCCCGCGACGGCGGCGTCCTCGGCGTACCGCTGGTAGTAGGGGGTGCCGTCCTTGCCCCAGCCGTTGAAGTTGGTGTCGACGCCGGCGATCGTGCCCGGCCCGACCAGGAAGGTCGGCCCGAAGTCGCGGATCCAGAGGTCGTCGTTGGAGATCTCGACCACGGTGATGCGGTAGTAGGCGCCGGGTCCGCAGTAGTAGCGGGCGTCGGCGGCCTGGCCGGGGCGGGCCACCACGACGACCGGTTCGTAGCGGGAGATCTCGTGGGCCAGCTTCGCGATGTCGTCGCGGACGGCCGACAGCTGGGTCCGCCAGACCGACGGCAGGGCCGGCCAGGCCATGAAGGTGCGGTCGTGCGGGTCGGTCTCGGCGGGCATCCGCAGCAGCGGCGCGGCGGCCGCGACGGCCTCCCCGGCGGAGGCGGAGGACGCTGGTGCGGCGGCCGCCCGGGCGACGGCCGGGACGGCGGAACCGAGGGCGATCAGGGGTACCGCGGCGGCGCCGAACCGGAGCAGGCCGCGACGCGAGGGGGTGGGGGTGTGCATGTCGCGCTCCCTGGCAGAAGGTGGGAGGTGGGGGTTGCCCCGTGGGAGTTGCCCCGTGGGTCGCCCTGTGGGGAGGGTCGCCCGGTGGGGGTTGCCCTGTGGGGGTTGCCCCGCATCCTGCACCGAACTGAAAATTCAGTCAAGCATTTGGTTCGGGACTTACCAAGAACCCTGAAACGATCATCAGGAACCTGTCCGACCAGCCAGGAAGCGCGTAGAGTGGGCGCCCATGTCGGACCGTCGGACAGAAATTCTCAGAGCCGCCACCCGCGTGATCGCCCGCCGGGGCGTCCGCGGACTGCGGGTGGGCGAGCTGGCCGCCGAGGCCGGCGTGTCCACCTCGCTCATCTACTACCACTTCACCGACCGGGCCGGACTGCTGCGCCGGACCCTCGACTTCATCAGCGACCGCGCGGACCACTACACCGCCGAACCGGACCCCGCGCCCCGCACCGAGGACCCCCGGGCCGACCTGGAGCAGGTGCTGCTCCTGGAGCTCCAGGACACCGTCGACGTTCGCGAGAACAGCATCGCCTGGGGCGAGTTGAGGGCCACGGCGGTCTTCGAGCCGGACCTCCGGGAGGACCTCGCGCGGACCACCCACACCTGGGTGCACGATGTCGCCGAACTGCTCGCCCGGGCCGACCCCGGCGGCACCGCCCCGGCCCACGCGGCCGCCGCCGAGCGGCTGACGGCGCTGGTCGAGGGCCTCAGCGTGCGCTGGCACAGCGGCTCGCTGCCGGTCGCGCACGCCCGACTGCTGCTGCGCGGGGCGATCGAGGCGGAGCTGGACCGCCACCGTCCGGCCGGCCGCGGCGGCGACACCGGCCCGGCGGCCGTGGTCGGGGCCATTGCCGGGGCGGGCTCCGGGGCCGGATTCGGTCGATCCTGACGAAACCTCTAAACTCGGCGGCACCGCGCGGGCCGGACCTCCCGTTCGCGGGTCCGTTCGGCCCCCGGTCGTTCCGGCATCCGGTCCGTCCGGTCCGCGGTCCGTTCGACCCCGGGACCGGCCGGGCGTCCGCACCCCGCCCCGCCCGGTCCCACCCGGTCCCGCCCAGCTCAGCCCGCCGAGAGAGGCAGCCCGCATGTCCGCTGACCGATCCCCCTTCGCCACGCCGCCGGTCTTCCAGGAGCTGACCCCGGACGACCCCCGCGAGGTCGGCGGCTACCGGCTTTACGCCCGGCTCGGCGCCGGCGGCATGGGCCGGGTCTACCTCTCCTACACCCCCGGCGGGCGGCCGGTCGCCCTCAAGGTGGTCCGGCCCGAACTCGCCGAGGACCCGGAGTTCCGGGCCCGCTTCGCCCAGGAGGTGGCCAGCGCCCGGCGGATCCACGGCCTCTTCACCGCCCAGCTGGTCGACGCGGGCGTGGACGCGGCCACCCCGTGGCTGGCCACCACCTATGTGCCGGGCCCGTCCCTGCAGCAGGTGGTGCAGCGGTTCGGTCCGCTCCCCGAACGGACGGTGCTGCTGCTGATCGCCGGTATCGCCGAGGCGCTCCAGGCGATCCACGCCACCGGGGTGGTGCACCGCGACCTCAAGCCCGCCAACGTCCTGATCGCCCCCGACGGCCCCAGGGTGATCGACTTCGGCATCGCCCGGGCCGCCGACGCGGGGGCACTCACCGGCACCGGCCTGCGCATCGGCTCACCCGCCTACATGGCGCCCGAGCAGGCCACCGGACGGCCCGCGACCCCGGCCACCGACGTCTACGCGCTCGGCGCACTGGCCGTCCAGGTGGCGACCGGCGCCCCGCCCTTCGGGGACGGCCCCGACCCGGCGACGCTCTACCGGACCGTGCACGAGGAGCCCGACCTCGGCGCGGTCCCGGAGGGCCTGCGCGGACTGCTGCTGGGCTGCCTCGCCAAGCGGCCCGAGGACCGCCCGACCACCGCCGAGGTGATCGCCGCCGTCCGCGAGCACCCGGCCGTCGCCGGGCACCTGCGGTTCGGCGAGGACTGGCTGCCGCACCCGCTGACCAGCCAGATCACCCGGCACGCCGAGCTGCCGCAGGTGCCGGCCGAGGCTGTCGGCGGGACGACCGGCGGCCGGCCCGTCGACAGCCGCTCGGACCAGGCCCTGACGGTGCTCGCCCCGGCGGCGGCCCCGACCCTGCTGGCTCCGACGTTCCCGGTCACGGCCACCGCGCCGCCGCCCCGCGCCAGCGCCCGCTCCGCCACCGCCGCCCCGGCCAACGGCCACCCGGCGCCGGGCGACCGCACGCGGGCGGGGAAGAGCCGCGGCCGGAGCCTCGGGCGCACCGCGATGACCGCCGCCGTCGCGCTGACGGTCGGCGCCGCGGCCACGGTACTGCTGCTGGACACCCCGGAGACGGTGGAGGCGGCGACCGCCGAGGACCGGGTGTCCGCCACCCCCTCGCCCGGCGTGCCCGCACCCACGTCCGTACCGGCCTCCCCGCCGGCCCCGGCCGTGCCCACCCCGTCCGCCACCGCGACGCCGTCCGCCACTCCGAGCCCGGGCGCGGAATTCGCCCCCGCCTACCGCGCGGCCGAGCTGACCTCGGCGGACGCCGGCTACGAGGTCGACCTCGCGACCGGCACCGTGGTCCCGGCCGACAGCGTGTCCTGGTACCTCGGCCGGGGCGAGAACGAGTTCCTGATCCCGGAGACCGCCACCTCCTACATCGGCCGGGACGCCTCCCTGGGGGTGGCCGAGTGCGTCAAGGGGCTGAGCGGCCGGCCGACCGGACGGGTGCCGTTCGGCGCCGTCGGGCCCCGGGGCGCCTTCTGCGTCCGGTCCGCGGACGGCCGGTCGCTCGCCGTGGTCCGGGTGCTCTCCACCGCGGGCACCGAGGGGCCGGTCAGCGTGGCCGTGGACCACTACCGCCGCAGCGGCTGAACCCGCCCACCGCGCCTCCCGGCACAGCCGGACCCACCCTGCCCGGAGCCCCGACCGGGCCACGACCGGGGCCCCGACCGGACTGCTCCCGGTCGGGGCTTCACTCTTCTCTCCCATTTGACTGATTTTTCAGTCAATGCGACAGTGCAGTTCACGGCGATGCCGGACGACTCGTCCGCCGCCGGTCCGGCGCCGCCCCGGCGCTCCCCGGAGCCCCGCCCCCTCCGCGCCGGACCGAACCGCTCCCAGCCCCACCGGAGTCCACCGTGTCCCACTCCCCCCTCGCCCGCCGCACCGTTCTGCGTTCGCTCGCCGGAGCCGGTCTGCTCGCGCTCGCCGCCTCCGGCTGCGCCGCCGTGGACGACCTGGTCGACCCGGCCGAACCCTCCTCCCCCGCCACCGACGGGCCGGCCGGAGGCACTCCCGGCGGCACCCCCGGGCGGGGGCGCCGCCTCGGCGCCGAGTGGGAGAAGCACGAGCGGACCGTGATGTCCTGGCCCGCCTCCGAGGACGTCTGGGGCGAGCAGCTCGCCGCCGTCCGGAAGGACATCGCCGAGGTCGCCCGAGCCGTCGGCGAGCGCGAGCCGGTGGTCCTGCTCGTCCGGCCCGGCCAGGAGTCCTCGGCCCGCAACGCCTGCGGCTCCGACGTCGAGCTGCTCACCGTCCCGGTCGACGACCTGTGGGCGCGGGACACCGTGCCGGTGTTCGTCGAGGAGGGCGGCAAGGTCAAGGGCGTCGACCTCAACTTCAACGGCTGGGGCCGCAAGCAGCAGCACGCCAACGACGCCAAGGTGGCCCGGGCCGTCCTGGCCAAGTACGGGATCGAGCGGATCGAGACCCGGCTGGTCGCCGAGGGCGGATCGTTCGAGAGCGACGGCCGGGGCACCCTCCTCATCACCGAGAGCTCCGTCGTCAACGACAACCGCAACCCCGGAATGAGCCGCGACCAGGTCGAGGCCGAGCTCAAGCAGCTCCTCGGCGTCACCAAGGTGATCTGGCTGGCCGGCGTCAAGGGCAAGGACATCACCGACGCCCACGTCGACTGCCTGGTCCGCTTCGCCGCCCCCGGCGTCGTCCTGCTCGACCGCGCCTTCCCCGGCACTCCGCCGGACGTCTGGTCCCGCTCCGCCGACCAGGCCCGGTCGGTGCTCGACGGGGCCACCGACGCCACCGGCGCCCGGCTCAAGGTCGTCGAACTCCAGCAGCCCGACCCCGACAAGATCACCGGGCGCGGCGACGCCTTCGTCTCCTCCTACATGAACTTCTACCTCGGCAACAAGGGCGTCTATCTGCCCCTGTTCGGGGACCCCCGGGCCGACGACCACGCCCACGACGTCTTCCGGGAGCACTTCCCCGGGCGCGAGCTCGTCCCGCTCCAGATCGACACCATCGCCGGCGGCGGTGGCGGCATCCACTGCGCGACCCACGACATCCCCTCGGTCGGCTGACCGGGAGCGGCCCAGGACCCGTCCGTACCGGTCCCTACCTGCGCAGACACGTCATACAGTCAGATGACTGATGCGCCCACGCTTTCCCCTCCCGCAGGCTGATCGTGCGGCGGGCCCAGGACGGGCCCGCCGCCGATGCGCACTGTCAACCAGCCCGGGTCGAGGACCCGGGCGGTCCCCGGAAAGCGAGTTCCACCGTGGCCCTGAAATCGTTCAAGTCGGCTGCCACCGTCGTCGCGGGTGCCGTCGCCGGAGCGGTCATGCTGCTCACGGCGACCCCGGCCTCCGCCGCCAATCCCCCCTACGACGGCTGCCCGGCCTGGGCCCTCTGCCTCTACCAGAACGGCGGCGGCCTGGGCTCCAAGGCGATCGTCGTCCCGCCGTCGGCCGGCGGCGGGACGGAGATCGTGCGCCTCACCAAGGTCCACTTCCTCAACGGCGACCTGGCCAACGACCAGGTGTCGTCCTGGATCAACAACTCCCAGTGCCAGATCGAGTTCTGGGACGACGCCTACGGCGAGCTGCACCCCTCCCAGATCGACTTCGCGTCCTCCTGGAGCTGGGGCACCAAGGGCGACTACAACGCCGGCACCAGCACCTACTACAACAACGACCGGATCTCCGGCCTGCGCTTCTACTGCCCGTAACCCGTACGGCGCATCCGGCGCTCCGGCGCCGTTCGCCCCGACGCCCCCGGCTCCCGCACGGTGCCGGGGGCGTTCCGGCGCGGTCTCCCGGCCCCTCTCCCCGGCCGGGAACACCACCTCGACACGGAACGAGATCCGATGACTCGCCTACGACCGGCGGCCGTGCTGCTCTCCGGCCTGCTGCTCTCCCTCACCCTGCCCGCCCTCTCCACGACCGCCCCCGCCACGGCGGCCGACACCGCGGCGGCCCCCGTCGCCGCGGTCACGGCCGGCCCCGGCGCCGAGGGCCCGGACCTGAGCTCCGCCAACCGGACCGGCCCGCCCCCCGGCATGCCGGACTGGTCCCGGGCCGGCTACCGGGGCGGCCTGCCGCTGCCCGACGACGGCAGCCTGACCGACGACCCCGCCTGCCGGATCACCCCGGACCGGCTGGCCTCCCAGTACGCGGTGCGGCCCAACGACGGCGCCGACGACACCACCGGCCTGCAGCGCGCCATCGACGACATCAAGTCCTCCTGCTCGCCGGGCGCCAACTTCGACCGGCTCTCGCTGATCTCCCTGCCGGCCGGCCGGATCGACCTCTCCCGGCAGATCTACGCCGACGCCGACTACCTGGTCCTGCGCGGCCAGGGCTCCGGCGACGGCGGCACCCGCCTGGTCTTCCGCCCCGACCTCAACACCCGCTACGACACCCTGGTCAACGGCCGCTGGGACCAGGACAGCATGAAGGCCGGCAGCGGCGCCGACGTCGGCACCGGCGGCTGGATCTGGCCCGGCCGCGGCCTGTTCCGCGTCCAGACCCGCGACATCGCCGAGCGCTACCAGGACGACTGGGCCGCCGCCCCGGCCAACCGCAAGGACATCTTCGAGGGCAGCGTCAACCAGCACTGGGCCTCCGGCATCAAGGTGGGCGCCCAGGCCGCCGACCCCGGCTGGGCCGGCCGGCAGGGCCAGAACCTGGTCCAGCTGGACGCCAAGGCCGACATGAAGAAGTTCTCGCCCGGCGGCTACGTCTGGGTCGGCGCCGCCAACAGCGTCAGGTTCTACGAGCAGCAGGGCGTCTCCGACCGCAGCCAGATGGACAACCTGCACATGCGGCAGCAGATGTTCCGGCTCACCGCGATCGACACCGCGGCGAGGACCGTCACCCTGGACCGCCCGCTGGAGTGGGACCTGCCGGTCGACTCCGTCTCCGACGGCTCGGCCCCGCTCGGCGACAAGCCGTACGCCAGCAAGATCACCCCGCTGAAGGTGGTCCAGGGCGTCGGCTTCGAGAACTTCGCCTTCACCCAGGACATGACCGGCCTGCCCAAGCTCGGCGGCGGCACCTACAGCCCCACCCCCGCCCAGGCCGTGCACAACTACGGCAACATGGCGCCCGAGTACGCGATGCACGGCATCGTCTTCAAATGGGCCGCCAACGACTGGGCCCGCGGGCTGAAGGCCGAGATGACCGGCTCGCACCCGGTCGTCACCGAGGACGCCCGCAACCTCCAGATCGAGCGCAACAGCTTCGACGGCGCCTGGAACAAGGGCAAGGGCGGCAACGGCTACCTGCGCGGCAGCCGCGTCTGGGACTCCCTCTACGCCCACAACCTCAGCCGCAACCTGCGCCACTTCACCTTCCAGTGGTCGGCCAGCGGCAACGTCGCCTTCCGCAACGACCTCGACTCCGACCTCAACCTGCACGGCGGGTGGGAGCACAACAACCTGTTCGAGCAGAACACCCTGCGGGTCCCCTACGAGCACCGCTCGGGCAGCTGCGAGACCAACTGCGGCGGCGAGGGCGGCGAGATCGACGAGGGGACCTGGTACCCGGTCTGGTGGGCCGCCGGCCCCAAGGCGGTCAAATGGTCCGGCTCCTCCGGCCCGCAGAACGTCTTCTACAACAACACCATGGTCAAGCAGACCACCCCCGGCGGCGCCTACCTCCCCTACACGCCCTACGGCAACCGGACGGGTACCGCCTACCAGTTCGGCTCCGCCAACGGCACGCCGAGCCGGTTCCAGCCGCTCGCCCAGGGCGGCCAGGCCATCCCCGACTGGGGCGGCCGCGAAACCCTCGACTACACCGGCCAGGGCGTCGTGGCCACCGACGTCGGCAAGCGGCCCTCACTGTTCCTCCAGGACACCGGCGGACTCGACCCCCGCGACAACCACACCCGCCGGGTGGCCACCTGGAACATGCAGGGCGCGCTGACCCCCGAGGGCAACGGCAGCCGCTACACCAACGACCTGCCCCGGCTGTACGGCACCAGCCAGCTCGACGGCCGGGCCGACATCATCGCCCTCCAGGAGGCCGGCGCCCCGCCCGGCGGCGCGACCTTCCTCCAGGAGATCCACACCGCCAACACCCAGTACGTCGACAACCTCGGCTTCACCGTCCCGGTCCGGGAGTACCGCCTCGGCGGCGCGAGCCGGCCCGCCGGCTACCTGTACTGGCTGCGCACCGACACCAGCAACAACCAGTTCGGCCGGGTCAACCTGGCCGTGTTCAGCCGCACCCGGGTCCCGGCGAACGGCGTGTTCACCACCCGCGAGGCCGTCATCGCCGACAACTGGGACTCCCGGCCCGCGCTCGGCGTCAACGTCGACGGCGTCGTCTACTTCTCGGTGCACGGCAGCTCCGGGAGCTCCGGCAGCGACGACCCTCAGCTGCTGAACATCATCCGGGACCGGATGACCGCCGCCGGCCTGCCCTGGATCGCCCTGGGCGACTGGAACCGCGCCCCGGACAGCCTCCAGGCCGCGGTCGGCGACGAGTTCACCGTCCAGGCCACCAACCTTCCGACCCACCCGGTGGACCGGATCGCCGGCACCCGTCGGACCCTCGACTACGCGGTCGTCCCCACCGCCCAGGCGGAGGCGGCCGTCACCGGGGTCCAGCGACTGGGCCTCGACTCCGCCGACCACTACCCGGTCGCGTACGCCCTCACCGGTCTGCCCAACCCGCCGGCGGCGGGCGGCGTGGTCGCACCGGCCAGGCCGAACCAGATCTTCCTGCGCAACGCCGCCACCACCAATGTGGCCGGCCCCGTCAACGCGACCAACCACGCCGTCAACGACCAGCCGCTGAGCCGGACCAACTCCGCCTCCCAGGTGTTCAGCCTCACCGACGACCCCGAACACCCCGGCTTCTTCCGGCTGTTCCACCCGCACGCGCCCTTCGCCGGCCGTTACCTGGGCCAGGAGGGCGGCGCCCGCGACGCCCGGACGGTGCTGTGGGCGAGCGCGGCCCTGGACCAGCTCTGGGCCCGGGCCTACCAGGGCGACGGCACCTACACCCTGGTCAACTACGTCACCGGGCAGTTCCTCACCGACCTCGGCCCCGGCCAGGGCATCGTCGCCCGGGACTGGAACGGTACGGCCAACCAGCGCTGGTTCCTCCAGGACGTCCAGGAGGGCACCAACCTCACCGAGATCGTCGCCACGGACGCCGGCGGCTCGGCCCCGGCCCTCTCGGTGGACGACCTGGAGACGGCGCCCTACCCGGTCTTCCTCGCCCCGGACGCGCACGGGAGCCACCAGCAGTTCAGCAGCATCTCGGCCGGACCGAGCGGGAGTTCCTCCAACTGCGGCTACCTGGTCTACGGCGGGCAGTACGTCAACTCGACGGCGGCCACTCCCGGGAACCCGCAGAACGGCAACTACGTCACCATGGGCGCCTTCCGTCCCAACGACGACGGCTACCTCTGGTGCAGGACGCCCGACGGCCCGAACGGCACCCTGCTGTCCAACTTCTCCGACCCCTACGAACACCTCGACCTGACCCGGAGCACGACGGTCGACACGGTCACCGTCACCCGCCCCGGCACCGGGACCGCCCGCCTCCACTGGCTCTTCCGCACCGCGAGCCAGTGACAGCGGCACCCTGACCGGCCCACCACCACGGCGGCCGCGGTACCCCGTTCCCCGGGTGCCGCGGCCGCCGTCCACGTTCGCGGCCCCCGGGACGCTACCGGTCGGGCGCTACCGGTCGGGCGTGGGCGGGAGGAGTTCGGCGGCGCGTTCGGCGACCTCACGGTGCAGGGCGTCGCGGACGGCCCGGACGGCGGGGTGGGTGACGGCCTCGCGGCGGACCGCGAGGGTGATCGGGAGCCGGATGTCGACCTCCTCGGGCAGCAGCCGCCGCAGCCCGGGCGCCCGGTCGGCGAGGAAGGCCGGGAGCACGCCGACGCCCGTGCCCAGCCGGGTGGCCTCCACCTGGGCGAAGACATTGGTGGAGGAGAACGCCGCTGTGGTGCCCGGCAGATGGCGCTCGATGTCGAGATCGCCGACCTGGAGCATCGACTCGATGTAGAAGACCAGCGGGTGCTCCCGCAGTTCGGCCGCCGCGGCCGGCGCCCCGCACCGGGCGAGGTAGTCGTCACCGGCGTACAGGCCGAGGGCGTAGTCGGTGAGGTGCTCGGTGACCAGTCGGCTCCGGGGCGGTCGGCCGATCGTCAGGGCGAGGTCGAAGCCCGCCGGGCGCAGCGGCAACTCCCTCGTCGCCGTGACGAGTTCGACCTGCAACCGAGGATGGCGCCGACGCACCCGGGCCAGCGCCGGAGTGACGAAGTGGGTTCCGAAGCCGTCCGGCGCGCTGACCCGGACGGTGCCGTGCAGGGACGGCGGGTCCTGGCCGGAGACCGCGTCCACGACCCGGACCAGGGCCTCCTCGATCGCACGGGCGTTCTCGGCGACCGCCCGGCCGGCGTCCGTCAACGCCCAGCCCTCGGTGCCGCGTTCCATCAGCCGCACACCGAGGCTCCGCTCCAGCGCGGTGATCCGGCGGGACACCGTGGTGTGGTCCACGCCCAGCGCGTCGGCGGCGCTCACCAGGCGCCCGGTGCGGGCGACGGCGAGCAGGTGGCGCAGGTCGTCCGCGCGCAGGTCGCGCGGATCGGGCCCACCGGGCCGATCCACCACCGCCGGCTCCGGTGCCGGTGCCGGAGCCGTGGCGTCCGGACGGGGGCGAGGGCGGGGCCGGGGAGGCATCGGGGCAGCCTATCTGCATTTCCGCACACCCCCTGTGCGCGATTGGTGGTTGAACGCACACCCGCACCGGGGGCAGAGTCGGATCGGCCCGCCCGTGCCGGGGCCTCCGTCCTCCCACCGCCTAGGGGTTGCCCGTGGTCGCCAGTCTGTCCCTGCCCCGGATCCTGCGCGTCGGCCGCGGCGCGGCCGAACACCTGGGCGACGTCGTCGCGGGCCTCGGCCTGCGCCGCCCGCTCCTGGTCACCGACGCGTTCCTGGTCGGCACCGGCGCCGCCGAGCGGCTGACGGAGATCCTGCGCCGGGCCGGGCTCCAGCCCGCGCTGTTCGACGGCACCGTGCCCGACCCGACGACCGACTCCCTCGTCCCCGGCCTGGAGGCGCTGCGCGCGCACGGGGCGGACTCGGTGATCGGGTTCGGCGGCGGCAGCCCGATGGACACCGCCAAGGCCCTCGCCCTGCTCGGCGTCCAGGGCGGCCGGATGCGCGACCACAAGGCGCCGCACGTCAACCTCGGCCCCGCCCTCCCCGTGATCGCCGTCCCCACCACCGCCGGCAGCGGCTCGGAGGCGACCCAGGTCACCGTCATCACCGACAGCGCCACCGACGAGAAGATGATGTGCCTGGGTCCGGCGTTCCTGCCGATCGCCGCCGTCGTCGACATGGAACTGACGCTCTCGATGCCGCCCCGGCTGACCGCCGACACCGGTGTCGACGCGCTCACCCACGCCGTCGAGGCGTACGTCAGCCGCAAGTCCGGCCCCTTCACCGACGGTCTGGCCCTCACCGCGATCGCGACCATCGGCCGCCATCTGCGCCGCGCCTACGCGGACGGTTCGGACTCCGAGGCCCGGGAGGCGATGATGCTCGCCGCGACCCAGGCCGGCATCGCCTTCTCCAACTCCAGCGTCGCCCTCGTGCACGGCATGAGCCGCCCGATCGGCGCCCACTTCCACGTCGCCCACGGCCTGTCGAACGCCATGCTGTTCCCGGCCGTGACCGCCTTCTCCGTCCACGCCGCGCCCGAGCGCTACGCCGACTGCGCCCGCGCCCTGGGCGCGGCCACGACCGCCGACTCCGCCACCGCGGCCTCGGCCAAGCTCGTCGACGCCCTGCACACCCTCTGTCGTGACCTGGACGTCCCCACCCCGCGCAGCCACGGCATCGACCACGCCGCCTGGACCGATCTCACCCCGCTGATGGCCGAACAGGCCCTGGCCTCCGGCTCCCCCGCCAACAACCCGGCCGTGCCCACCGCCGCCCAGATCGAGGAGCTGTACGCCCGCGTGTACGCGTGAGCCCGCGGCCTCGGCGCCGGACCGTCGGCCTGTCCGGGGCGCTCCCGCCGGCGCGGCCTTCCCGGACTGAACCGCCTTACCGGCCGGGCCCGTTCCCCTGCTCGACGGCAACCGGCCGGCCGGGTCCGCGGGATCCGGCGCGGCGGGCAAGGGAGGACACAGCCATGGCGGAACGGCACGGAGTGACCAGCGGGACCGGGCGGCGGCGGGCGGGCCTCGCCGCGCTGGTCGTGGGCGGCCTCGGCGCGGCGGTGGGCGGCGCCGCACTCACGGCCTGCGGCCCGGCGGATCCGGCGCCGGCCGCCGCACCGGCGGCGTCCCGCCCCACCGCGCCCGGCATCGAGGGCATCACGGCCGCCACCCCGGCCCCGGATCCGGCGACCGTCCCGTCCGTCCCGACCGAGCCGCCCGCCGGGACACCGGGCGCCGCGCCCGCCGGCCGTCCGAGCCCGTCGGCGGCCGCCCCGACGACGGCCAAGGCTCCGGCCAAGGCCCAGGTCCCGCCCGCCCCGGGGACGGCGGCGGGCCGGCCGGCCACGACCGCCGCCCGGGCGCCCCAGCCAAGCCAGGCACCCCAGTCCGCCCGCACCACCCAGCCCGGTCCGGCGACCGGTGCCCCAGGCGGTCCGGGCGCCACCGTCCCCGAGCCCCCGGCCGCGCCGGCTCCGGTCGCACCGAGCAACCCGCCGGCCCCCGGCCCGGCCGTCCCACCGCCCGGCCCCGTGACCCCCGAGGGCGGCACCGGCCTGAACAGCCCGCGGCTCAAGGACATCGCGCAGCAGCTGGTCTCCAGCGCCGAGAACTCCTCCCTGAACTGGCGTGCCCAGTACACCTACATCGAGGACATCCACGACGGCCGCGGCTACACCGGCGGCATCGTCGGCTTCACCTCCGGCACCGGCGACATGCTCCAACTCGTCCGGCGCTACCAGGTCCTGAAGCCGGGCAATGTGCTCGCCCGCTACCTCCCGGCCCTGGAGAAGGTGGACGGCTCCGCCTCGCACTCCGGCCTGGACCCGTCCTTCGTCGCCGACTGGCACCGGGCCGCCCAGGACGCGGCCTTCCAGCAGGCCCAGAACGACGAGCGCGACCGGGTCTACTTCGACCCCGCCGTCGACCAGGCCAAGGCGGACGGCCTGCACGCCCTCGGCCAGTTCGCCTACTACGACGCCCTGGTGATGCACGGGCCCGGCAGCGACCGGCTCAGCTTCGGCGGCATCCGGGCCGCCGCCCTCGCCAAGGCCAAGCCGCCGTCCAGGGGCGGGGACGAGACCGCCTACCTGAACGCCTTCCTCGACGCCCGCCGCGCGGCGATGAAGGCCGATTCGTCCCACCAGGACACCGGCCGGGTCGACACGATGCAGCGGGTCTTCCTCAAGGCCGGCAACCTCTCCCTGGCCACGCCCCTGCGGTGGACGATCTACGGCGACGCGTACAGCATCACGTCCTGACGGCTCCCGGGGCGCTCCCGCACCGGGAGCGCCCGTCGCGGGAGCGCCCGTCGCGGGAGCGCCCGTCGCGGGAGCGCCCGTCGCGGGAGCGCCCGTCGCGGGAGCGCCCGTCGCGCGCCGGGCCGCGCACCCGGGCCCCGGCCTCAGCGCCGGACCGTCAGCCCGTCCAGGGTGAGGTCGAGCAGCCGCTCGGCCTGCGGGCGACGGTCGGCACCGGCCGAGGTGAGGGCGATGCCTTCGAGGGCGGCGGCGAGGTCGGCCGGGCCGATGTCGGTCCGGATCACCCCGGCGGTCGCGCAGGCGTCCATCAGCGTCGCGACCGCCTCCCGGATCAGCTCCCGGCTGCGACCGTAGGGGCTCTCCCCCACGGCGGCGGCGGCCCGCAGCGCGTCGATCATGCCGTACTTGGCCGTGACGTAGTCGAGGAACAGCCGGGTCCAGGCCCGCAGGGCCTCGGCCGGCGGATGCTCGGCGAGCAGCGCGGGCGCCGCCTCGCACAGCCGGGCCACCTCGTTCCGGTAGACCGCCTCCACCAGGGCCTCCCTGGTGGGGAAGTTGCGGTACAGGGTCGCACTGCCCACACCCGCCTCCTTGGCGACGCGCTCCATCTGCGCGTCCAGCCCCTGCTCGGTGAACACCCGCACGGCGGCCGCCAGGATCTTCTCCCGGTTGCGCCGCGCGTCGGCCCGCAGTGGCCGCCGCGCCCCGTCGTCCGTCAAGACCGTCCCTCCTCGCACCACCGACCTGCCCGAACCACCGACGCCCGAAGCACCGACCCGCCCGAAGCACCGACCTGCCCGAACCACCGAACCCTCTCGAACCACCGGCCGGATTGCCAAACGGGGACTCCCCCACTTAGCCTGCGGAGAAACGGGGATGCCCCCGTTTCCACTTCGCGACGGCGCACCGAGCCGCCGCACACCCACGAAGGGACGGCCGGCCATGTCGGGAATCCGGGGCAAGGTCATCGCGATCACGGGCGCCAGCAGCGGGATCGGTGAGGCGGCCGCGGTCCACCTCGCCGAACGGGGCGCCCGGCTCGTCCTCGGCGCCCGCCGGGAGGACCGGCTGACCGCGGTCGTGGACCGCATCACGGCCGAGGGCGGCACCGCCACCGGCGTCCTCGTCGACGTCACCCGCCGCCAGGACCTCCGGCGACTGACGGACACCGCCGTCGAACGGTTCGGCCGACTGGACGTACTCGTCTCCAACGCCGGCACGATGGCCGTCTCACCGTTCGACGACCTGCGCCAGGACGACTGGGACGCCATGGTCGCGACCCACATCACCGGCTTCCTCAACGGCATCGCCGCCGCGCTGCCGCTCTTCCGCCGCCAGCGCTCCGGGCACTTCGTCACCATCGGCTCCACCGCCGCCCACACCGTCCGGTCGCCGCAGGGCGTCTACGCGGCCACCAAGACGGCGGTGAAGGTCCTGACCGAGGGCCTGCGCCAGGAGTCGGGGCCCGACCTCCGGGTCACCCTGGTGTCACCGGGCTTCACCCACACCGAGGGCGTCGGCAAGGGCGCCGGCCCGGCGGTCGCGGCGGCGCTGATCGAACAGCGCGACGCGATCGCCATGCCGCCCTCCGCCGTCGCCGCCGCCATCGGCTTCGCGATCGAGCAGCCCGACGGCGTGGACGTCGGCGAAATCGTGGTCCGGCCCACCGCGCAGAGCTGACCGCACCCGCCCCGGGCCTCCGCGGCCGCCCGGCCGGGCGGCCGCCGTCACCCGAGCGGCTCGGCCACCCGGCGGACAGCGGCCCACGCGGCACGCCGGGCGGCGAAGGGGTCGGCGACCGAACGGGTGGGGGTGCCGAGGACCAGGGTCTCCCGCCCGTCCTCGGTACAGGCGGGCCAGGGTCCGACGCCGGGAACCTCGGGCCGTCCGTCGCGGCAGTACGTGATCCAGGCGGCACTGGCCGCCCGCGCCAACGCGGCGTTGGCCGGACTGCGGGACACCAGCGCCGCGTGCCGCAGGTTGTCGAAGAAGAAGAGGACGTCCTCGCCGTGACTGCCGGTGCCACCGGCGAAGACGTACGCGTAGGTCGGAGCGGTCGCGTTGGCGCTCCGCGCCGAGGCCAGGTCCAGGGCCGGGAAACGGTACAGCGCGTCGGTGGTGACCGCGACCGCGATCCGCCGCGCCGGGTCGCGCGGCCGCTCGCGCCGGTACTCGGCGATCAGCCCGGTGACGTCGCACCGGGCGATCCGCGAGCAGCGCCGCGCGAACTGCGCCTCGCTCAGGCCCTCCCAGGAGGCCCGGTCCGCGTCGATGGTCCGGGTGGTCTCGTGCAGGGAACTCCCGATCAGCAGCGGCACCTCCGGGGCCGCGCCGGCGGCCAGGTCCGCGTAGCACCGCTCCTCGACCGGCTCCCCGTCGACCGAGGGCTGGAACGCGAAACGGTCCCGCGCCCGCAGCACCGCCTGGGCCTCCAGAAGCCGGGCGGCCGGGACGGCGGCGAGCAATTCGGTCCGCTCCGCCGGGACGTCCAGCAGCCGCAGCAGGCTCCGCGCGGCGTCCTCCGGTGTCGCCCCGAAGGCGCGCCGGGGCGGGGGCGGACTGCTCAGCACCGCACGCCGGAACGGCGGTTCGGGCGCGCCGTCCGACAGCAGGGCGGCCACCCGGGAGGCGCCGCGCGAGCCACCGGCCAGGGTGAGGTTCGCCGGGTCGCCGCCGAAGGCCGCCACGTTCTCCCGCAGCCAGTCCAGCGCCGCCCGCAGGTCCAGCAGCCCGGCCCGGCCGGAGGACGCGTACTCGGGACGTCCGGTCCAGGACAGGTCCAGGTGGCCGAGGACACCGAGGCGGTGGTTGACCGTCACCACCACCAGATCGCCCGCCCGGGCGAGGGCGGCCCCGTCGAACCGCGGCCAGTCGCCCGCGCCGAAGTCCGTACCGCCGTGCAGCCAGACCAGCACCGGACGGGACGCCGGAGGGCGGACACCCGGCGTCCAGACGTTCAGCACCAGACAGTCCTCGCCCTGCGCGCCCGCCTCGGCGGGGATGCCGAAAAGCGGCAGCAGCGAGACCACCGCCGGGCGCGCCCCGAACGCCTCGGCCAGTGGCCGCTGCGGGCAGGCCGGGCCGTAGGCGTCCGCGTCCCGCACCCCGGCCCAGCCCTGGTGCGGCCGGGGCGGCCGGAACCGGGCCGCACCCCCGGTCCCCGCCGCGTACGGGACACCGAGGAAGGCCGTCACCCCCTCGGCCTCCACCCCGCGCACCCGGCCCGAACCGGTCTCCACCACCGGCGCCCCGGCTCCCGGCTCAGAGCGCATCGGCCAGCTCCCGCAGCCGGCCGAGATCGACCTTGCCCGAGCCGGTGTGCGGCAGACCCGGCGTCGCGCGCAACGCCAGACACTCGGCCGGCAGTCCCAGCTCGCGCAGCACGTCCAGCCACGCGTCCCGGAACGGCTCGGTGCGGCCCTCGACGAAGACCACGGCACTGTCGGCCGCCGTCGGCACCACCGCCGCCGGGCCGACCGCCGCCAGCCGCCGCTCGATCTCGTCCGGGAGGACCCGCTTGCCGTACAGCTTCAACTGCCGGTCCTTGCGGCCCAGGACGTAGAGCATCCCGCGCTCCAGCCGGCCGAGGTCGCCGGTGTGCAGCACCTCGGGCACACTGCGCCCCTCGGCCAGGTCGGCCCGGCCGGACGCGTAGCCCAGCATCACGTTGGGCCCCTCGTAGACGATCTCGCCGACGCCGTCCGCGTCGGCGCCCTCCAGCCGGATCCGGCCGCCCGGCACCGGACGCCCGACCGAACCGAGGTGCTCGAACAGCTCGTCCGGGTCGAGACAGCACATCCGCGCCGTGGCCTCGGTCGCCCCGTACATCGGGCAGAACCCGCCGCCGCGCCCGGCCATCAGCCGCCCGAAGTGCTCGACCAGGGCCGGTTCCAGCGGGCCGCCGGCCTGGTAGGCGAGCCGCAGCGCGGGGAACGCGTCCGGCCGCCAGCCGGTGCTGTGCAGCAGGCGGTAGGTGAGGGGGACCGCCCCCAGGTCGGTCACGCCCGTCCGCGCGACGAGCTGCCAGAACCGCCGCGAAGTCGGGCTGAGCCGGGAGAGCACCAGCGGTGCGCCGGCCACCAGGTGGGAGTTCACGACGGACAGGCCGAAGCTGTAGTCGAACGGCAGCGAGGTGACGCCGACGTCCTGCGGCCCGATGCCCAGCGCGGACGCGACCGCCCCGGCGTTGGCCGCCAGATTCGCGTACGACAGCCGGACGGCCTTGGGACGGCCCAGCGAGCCCGAGGTGGTGATCAGCGCCGCCAGCTCGGGGTGGATCGCGCTCCCGGCGGCCCCGACCCGGCCGAGCAGCCTGGCCCCGCACGGCTCCCCGACGGCGCGGTACCCCGCCGGGACCGGCTCGTCACCCGCGTCGAGCGCGAACTCCGGCCGGTAGGCGGCCAGCAGGGCGTCCCGGGTGGCCAGGTCCGGCCGCTCCTTCACCAGGACGGCGTGGCCGAGGTCGAGGGCCCCCAGATACGCCAGCAGTCCGGCCGGGCCGCGCCCGGTGAGGATCGCGACCAGGGCCTTGTCCGGCCCGGCGAGGCCGCGCCGGACCGCTTCCAGGCCGGCGGCGACGGTCGGGGCGGGTACGGCGTCGACGCCGTCCACGAGCGCGGGCGCCGCCGCGAACCGGAGCGCGTGCACGTCACGCCACCCGCGGGGCGGCCAGGGGCCGTGCGGCCAGCAGCCGGGCGATCCCGCGGACGGTGCCGGCGGTGAACAGCTCGACCACGCCCAGCGGCGCGTCGTACGCCTCCTGGACGGCGTGCAGGAAGGCCACCGCGACCAGCGAGTCCCCGCCCAGCTCGACGAAGTCGTCCAGGGCGCCGACCCGCGGCAGGCCGAGGAACCCCGCGAGCCGGCCCGCCAGGTCCGCCTCCGGCCCGTCGGCCGGCGCCTCGTAGCGGGACACCTCCGCGCCGCCGGACACGGCGGCCCCGGCCGCGAGTTCCTCGAACGTCCCGAGCGGCGGCGCGGGGATCCGGGCCACGGGCAGCACCGCGGGCTCGGTCTCCAGCCCGGCCGCGACCAGCGAGGCGCGGAGGTCCTCGCGGACCTCCAGCGCCGTGGACATCTCGTCGAGCACCACCAGGACGCCGACCCCGGCGCCGACGGGCGCCACCACCGCGTCCAGCACGCCCGGGTGCGCCGCGAGCGCCCGCTCGACCACCACCGTCGGCGTCGGAACCGGTGCTGGCGCCGGTACCCGTACCGGCTTCTCGACTACCCCACCCATGACGCTCCAGTCCCTGGTCTCCGGCTTGACGGCCACCAGTCTGCACAGCTGCTGACGGCCAGTCATATTCGCTCACCCCAATGGGTGATCTCCGTCGGCCGGGTGCCGCGCTCCCCCGGCCCGACCGCCAGGATGTCGGGTGCCGTCACCGATTCCGGAGGTCAGATGAGCCTCGCCGTCCGACACACCCAGCGGCTGGAGCGCGGCCGGACGCCGTTCCTCGCCTGCCGGGCGGATCCCCGGTTCTCCTACTGCCTGTACGTGCCGCCCGTGTCTCCCGGGGCCCCGGACCGGCCCCGACCGCTGCTGGTCGTCGTGCACGGGGACCGTCGCACCGCCGAGCGCTACCGGGACGCGCTCACGGACTTCGGCGACACCCACGGGTGCGTGGTCCTCGCACCGCTGTTCCCGGTCGGCGTCCCGGAACCGGAGGACGTGCTGAGCTACAAGCGACTCCGCCGCCGTGACGTCCGGTTCGACCTGGTGCTGCTGCGGATGGTCGAGGAGGCCGCCGCCCGGTGGCCGGTGCGCGCGGACCGCTTCCTGCTGCACGGCTACTCCGGCGGGGGACAGTTCGCCCTGCGCTTCTCCTACCTGCACCCCGAGCGGCTGGCCGGGGTGTCGGTCGGCGCGCCGAGCTCGATCACCCGGCTCGACCCGGCGCTGCCCTGGCCCGCCGGAATCGCGGACGTGGCCGAGAAGTTCGGCGTCGAGCACCCACTGAACACGCCGCACTCGCCGATCACCGCGCTCGCCCCGCTCGCCCCGCTTCCGCCGTCGATGCCGGTACCGTCTGCCCTGCCAATGCACCTGACCGTGGGAGCGCTGGACACCCGGCCGCTCCGCAGTCCTCCGCACGCCACCCGGCTCGGCCAGACCCTGGCGCTGCACCAGCACCTCCTGGAGCGGGACATCCCGGCCACCCTGGAGGTCGTCCCCGGCATCGCCCACAACGGCTTCGCCCTGCTTCCGGCCGCCACCCGTTTCCTGAGCACCCTGCTCCCCGCCGTCTGAACGCCCGTCGTCCGCCCGGCCCGACACGCCACGGGCGGCGGACCATCGCTCACCACCCCCGATACCGCACCTACTGTCACCTCTGTACCGATCAGGAGCATCCTCGGACAGAAGCGGAGAAACCTCATGAACCGTCACATCGGCCGGACCCTGGCCCTGCTCGCCGTACTCGGCCTCGCCGCGATCCCGACCGCGGCGAGCGCCGACGTCGTCTCCGGCGGCAACCACGGGACCGTCATCGTCGGTGACGGCAACCAGGTCGCTGGATACGACATCATCGACGCCGGCCACGACGCCACCGTCGGCTCCCACAACGGTTCGAGCGGGGTGGCCGGCACCGCCGTCGACTCGGCCCAGGCCGCCGGCGGCAACTACGGGACGGTCATCGTCGGTGACGACAACCAGGTCGCCGGGGACGACGCCATCAACGCCCTCAACGACGCCACGGTCGGCTCCTACAACGGCTGACGCGCCGAAAGCGGAACGCACCGAGAAGCGTCCCATAAACGCAAAGAACCCCCGTCGGTTTCCCGACGGGGGTTCTTCACAATGATTGTTCGGCGGCGTCCTACTCTCCCACAGGGTCCCCCCTGCAGTACCATCGGCGCTGTGAGGCTTAGCTTCCGGGTTCGGAATGTAACCGGGCGTTTCCCTCACGCTATGACCACCGAAACACTATGAAACTGTCAACCGCACCCGAATCCTGGCCAGGATCGGGGGTCGTTGTTTCAGAACAACACAGTGGACGCGAGCAACTGAGGACAAGCCCTCGGCCTATTAGTACCGGTCAACTCCACCCCTCACAGGGCTTCCATATCCGGCCTATCAACCCAGTCGTCTACTGGGAGCCTTACCCTCTCAAGGAGGTGGGAGTGCTCATCTCGAAGCAGGCTTCCCGCTTAGATGCTTTCAGCGGTTATCCCTCCCGAACGTAGCCAACCAGCCATGCCCTTGGCAGGACAACTGGCACACCAGAGGTTCGTCCGTCCCGGTCCTCTCGTACTAGGGACAGCCCTTCTCAACACTCCTACGCGCACAGCGGATAGGGACCGAACTGTCTCACGACGTTCTAAACCCAGCTCGCGTACCGCTTTAATGGGCGAACAGCCCAACCCTTGGGACCTACTCCAGCCCCAGGATGCGACGAGCCGACATCGAGGTGCCAAACCATCCCGTCGATATGGACTCTTGGGGAAGATCAGCCTGTTATCCCCGGGGTACCTTTTATCCGTTGAGCGACGGCGCTTCCACAAGCCACCGCCGGATCACTAGTCCCGACTTTCGTCCCTGCTCGACCCGTCAGTCTCACAGTCAAGCTCCCTTGTGCACTTACACTCAACACCTGATTGCCAACCAGGCTGAGGGAACCTTTGGGCGCCTCCGTTACTCTTTAGGAGGCAACCGCCCCAGTTAAACTACCCACCAGACACTGTCCCTGATCCGGATCACGGACCCAGGTTAGACATCCAGCACGACCAGAGTGGTATTTCAACGACGACTCCACCATGACTGGCGTCACGGCTTCAAAGTCTCCCACCTATCCTACACAAGCCGAACCGAACACCAATATCAAGCTATAGTAAAGGTCCCGGGGTCTTTCCGTCCTGCTGCGCGAAACGAGCATCTTTACTCGTAATGCAATTTCACCGGGCCTATGGTTGAGACAGTCGAGAAGTCGTTACGCCATTCGTGCAGGTCGGAACTTACCCGACAAGGAATTTCGCTACCTTAGGATGGTTATAGTTACCACCGCCGTTTACTGGCGCTTAAGTTCTCAGCTTCGCCTGG